>VGVZ01000008.1 GCA_016873805.1 Ignavibacteria bacterium | reverse complement strand
CTCTTGCCTTCGGCGATTTTCAAAGAACGAACATACACGGCCATCGAGAAGTCCTTTCGTCTGTGACTTCCCGATAATAGGTACTCTTTGTAAAAAGTACAAGATTATTTTTTTGAAACGGCACTAGAACACGCTCATGATATACTGCAAGAACGAACCCGGCGTCTTTGGCCGTACCATTGCCGTCTCCGATGAAACGATCGTGAGCGCCGTCAGCACGACCATGATGATCATCGAGATCATGATCTGAATGACCTCGATCGCATTCTTCAATCGGTATGTTGTTTCTTTTTCATAGTAGTCGGCAAGCTGGAGAGCCGTATGCTTCACGGTACCGGTTTCGGCTCCGGATGCGAATCTCGAAAGGGCTGTCTTGGTAAACACGCCGCTCGCCTCGAATGACTCGGTCAATCCCTTTCCCTTCTGGATCATCATCGGAATCGCGATGGTCTTGATCTGATGCTCCATGTACTTGTTCCCGCAGGCTTCGGCGGCCATCTTGATCACGTCGATATTTTCCCCCGAACCACTGTAGAGAGCGTAGAAGACGCGACAGAAGATCTCGATCGCCGTTTTGTGAAGGAGGTTGCCGAGCACCGGGATGCTGATGATATGCTTGTCGAGCAGGAACTTTCCGCGCTCCGTCGAGAAAAACCTGCCGACCGCAACAACAGGGATAATCGTGCCGATGATGATCAACCAAATGTTGCCTGTGATCCAGCGACTCAGCTCGAGAGAGGCTTTGGTCATCGGAGGAAGATCGATCTTCATTTTTTCGAACGCCTCGGCGGTCGCAGGGAAGATGTAGCCGATGTAGAACAGAACAGCGAGGAACAGGACCAGGAGGGTAACCATCGGCATGATCAGCGCGCTCTTGAGATTTCGCTTGAATTCCGAGTTCCGTTCCAAGAACTTCGCCGTGCTGTCGTAGATCTCGGCCATGTTTCCGCTCTTCGAGGCCAGCCCCAGCATATTGGCCGTGAACTTCCCGAAGACGATGCTGTGCTTCAGAAAGACCTTTTCGCTATCCTTCCCCTGCTTTAGTTCCAGATTGATGTCCTTCAGCGTATCTCTGAGGGTGGGATTGGGCGTATCGTCAACCAGGAGCTGGAGAATCTCGTTGAAGGGGAGTTTCTGCCTCATGAGGTCGGCGCTCACGCGGACAAATGTCACGATGTCGATCGACGGGACCTTTCGCGGCTTGGTTCCAAAGAGTTTCTTCCTGACATAGACCACTCGGAAGCCCATCTTTTCGAGCGCCTGCCGCACCTCGTCTTTGGTGAAAGCCTTCTGCTCTCCATCGATCGGCTTGTCCGTCCCCTTCTGGACTCTGTAGATGAACACAACTCGTTCGAGGACCCCGGTCACCTTGAATCGCTTCTCGAGCGCCATCTCCTGAGCACGCTGCTTCGCGGATTTCAGGTTTTCCGCGTTGATGACGCCCGCAACTCCCTTTCCGGAAGGGGTTACTCCTTCGATTCTGTACTCAAGCATTAGAAAACACTCACCCTATCGTCAGAATGCGGTTTTTCAGGTATGCGAAATTATAATACAATTTTTCACTCTCCATGTCAAGGACTGCATTCTTCGAAAGATTCCAGGGTCTAGCGAATGTGCGCGAAGTCAAGAAGGCAGATAGGAGGGTCACCATATCGGAAGATTGTCACGATTTGCTTCTGTAGTGGGAAGCTAGAGGGGCAAAAAAAACATCCCGCCCCGACGGTATCGGGACGGGATGTCTGGCGAACGTATCTTGACAGATCTTACTGGAATTTGCCGTTGAGGCCGAAGCTGCCAACCAATCGGCCATTGCCATCATACGTGCCAACAACGTAGTCCGCCGCGTTGTCGGGTGCAGACCCACGGAAGGCAACCTGGTTGGCTGCGACTGCTCCTTCGAGCGTGTAAATACCATTCTCGTTTGTCACGAGGCGGCTCGGAATCACGTAGGTTGTACCACCGGCTGAGTTGTCGTACACACCACCACCTCCACCCATCGATGCCGGGCGGATACGATGCTGATAGGCGTTTGCGGCAAGGTTGGTGATATCAGAGATGATGGCATCTCGTTGCGCACCGACACTCTGCGCGGTGAACATGCTCAATCCAACGGCAATCGCGATACCGACGATGATCACGCCGAGGATGATCAGAAGAAGTTGCTGTTGACCCATGGTATTGCTCCTTAGTTAATGTGGATGGAATTCTTGACAGTCGTGAGTTTCTTTTGTCTTCGTCTTCTTCACGCAATGTGTGTGCCAAGTCACCCAGACCGTGGAACATAGAAGCTAGCGCATTGAGGCATAAGGCCTTACATTGTCCTGTCAACGCAACCGTTGAGGGGAATTTATTTCCTTCCCAGTCAAAATTACCGCCCCGCCCGCGGAGGTTGTTCCGACCACTCCGATTCCACACGTCACCTTGACGTGGGCCCTGCAGGGCTCGAACCTGCGACCCGCAGATTATGAGTCTGCTGCTCTAACCAACTGAGCTAAGGGCCCAGCTTTCATCGTTCAAAGGTATCCAAAATGCCTACGAATGTCAAGGTGGAGACAAATCGCGTTCATCGCCTTCGACAAATTGAACCTTGACTCAGTTCCCCTATTTTCGTAAATTTTGGTCAGTGTTTGTCAGTTTGCTGCCTTCCCGCCTCGGCGGGCACACCTTTACCACCTTCCGCAATGGCAGAGCTTGTTCATTTCTGGTCAGACACGAACGTCTCTCGGGCAAGGCTTTGGCTTTGCCATTTTTCAGCTCTGAGGATGAATCGCAGCATCAAGTAGCGTCTTCAGCTTGCGTCACGCTTAGGAGGTTTGGTCTATGGCGAAGTCAAAATACGTGATGCAGTACTGCAGCTACTGTCATCAGGAAACAAAGATGGAGATCGAGGGGCGGATGGAAACCGGCGAAGGCCAATCGGACGGATCACGGACATGGTATCGGTGCCTTCGCTGCAAACACAGCGCGCTGTTGGTTCGAGCGGAACCCTCCGGTAAGCGGAGCGGTTCAGCATTGCTTGACCGCGAAAACTGCATCGAATATCGCGCGGAGAAGAGCTACGTGATCGGCCAAACGATCTACCACACGGAGTGGGACGACATGGGTCTGGTCACTTCAAAGCTGAAGATCTCCAGTGGTGTGCAGGCAATCACGGTCGATTTCGAAAAGCTCGGTGAGAGACGACTCATCGAGAATACCTCGATGGAATAGCAGGCACAGCAACGCACGCAACTCATCACAAATGCCAAATTGAAGGAGGTGATTTCTTGGTTGGCATCATAATCGGCGAGAGAGAACCCATTGACAGAGCTATCAGACGGTTCAAGAAGAAGTACGAGCGCTCCGGCATCCTGAAGGAATTCAAGAAGCGAACGTTCTTCACAAAGCCGTCGGTGAAGAAGCGAATAAAGAAGATGAAAGCGATTCGCCGCGCTCAACGAGCAGTCATCGAAGAGGCATAACGCGTCCTGTCACTTCAGGGTACAGAAAAAACCCCCGGCTCACGATGAGTGGGGGTTTTCTTTTTCCGCCAACCGACTGACGAGGCGTCCTACTTGAGCAACACAAGCTTCTTCGAGGCAGCAAAGCCGCTTCCTTCCAGCCGGTAGAAGTACACTCCACTCGAAACAGCCGATCCCATCATATCCCGCCCGTTCCATTCCACCTGATACGTTCCGGCGTTTTGCGGCTCGTTCACAAGTGTGACGATTTCCTTCCCCAGCAAATCAAACACCTTCAATTTCACCAATGACTGCGAGGGAATCGAATACCTGATCGTGGTCGATGGATTGAACGGATTGGGGTAATTGTCAAACAGCTCGAACGTCGCCGGCATTCCGTCGACCGCCGTAACATTCAGCGGCGTCGACAATGACGATACCACAACCCTCAAGCGGAGGTTCCGCCCCGCGGTGATCCCGGACGCCGGATCGCTGAAATTCAACCAGGTTCCATCGAATCGCGACGAGCGATCAGTAGGAACGCTCCCGTCGTCCGCGCGCATTTTCAACGTGTCGGTGGGGTTCGTAGGTGACATCACGAGGTGATATTCTGTCCCCGCGTTGACGTTGACGCCCGCCGGAGTCATGTCGACGTAGTTGTACAGCGCCGACGACATCTGACTGAACGGGTGTTGCACGGCCGCACCGATTCTGGTTCCCGGGATACCGCCGATGCTCCCTGAAACGTTTGTGTACACTTCACAGACCAAGGGTCCCAATCCCTGGATCGGATTGTTGACGGGAGTGGTCGGCATCACGAGTGCCCCCGTGACTTGACCCGATATCGTCGGCGTGAAACGGACAGCCAGTTTCATTGCGCCGCTCATCGTGATGATCGCGCTGGTGCTCGTCACATCGTACGCCAGCAGATCGCGAGAGACGGTGAGATTGGACTGAAGATTCGCCGCCATGGAGTTCAGGATATCCATTTTTCCGTGGCCCCAGGTGTTGTTGCTCGAAGTCCCCGTGAAGGCATCCTTCCGGGCCCGCGAAGTGAGCAAGTCCTTGATCGCTTGAGCTTGCAGCGTTGGACTTGCCTGAAGCAGCAGCGCGACCCCTCCCGCCACATGGGGAGAAGCCATGCTCGTTCCCTGGGTCAGATAGTGTTTGTCTCCCAGATGAATCCGGGTCGAGGACACCGGCGGGTTCATGTCTTTCGAGAGCGCTGCGGTGATGCCTTGGCCTGGGGCTGAAATCTCCGGCTTCAAGCGACCATCCCGAGTTGGTCCCTTCGCACTGAAGTCCGATATGTTGCTCGACCTGTCGACTGTGTTGGAATACGTGTATCCCGATCCCAGATTGTTATACCAAGTCCACTTCGTTACATATGATCCTACGGTGATCGCGTTATTTGAGGTGCCGGGACTGCTGACCGTCTTGTTCGTATTCCCGCCGGAGACCGTGACGCTAGTTGTTCCAACCGTCGTTCGACTCATCCAGCCGTCATATGTCGTTGTAGCGGAAATACCGGAAAGAACAAGCGTCCATGTGCCCGTCTTCGGAGGTCTGGTTGCGTCAGCATCCCGAACATCCACCCAGACACCCCGGAGACCGGAGTTGTTGAGATAGTTATCGACCGTAATCGTCCCGTCAGTGTTATCCGCCTCGGAACCAGTCTGACCCGCTGTCCGTGTCGCAACGATCCCGCCCGGCGACGTGAGTGTGGCTATCACTGCATTGACGGGAGTATTGAACCAGAGATCCAGCGTGAACCGATCATTATTTGTCCCGCTTGTGGCCGTATAGGTTGGAACGGTGAAAGTAATCGTTGTGGAACTACCCGTCGACACGGTCCCGTCGATGTGAATGTTGCTGGCCCCATCGTTTCCAGCCGAGATGCAAACGATTCTCCCCGGCGTATTGACAAACTGATCCACCGCGAACTCATAGTCTCTTGTGCCATCGTGAGGACCATGTTGACCTCCAATACTCCAGTTCAGCACTAGCGGTTTTCCGAACTGCACCGCCTTCTGCTGTGCATAGGTTAGTCCATCAATCATCCTCGATTCACTGAAGGAGCCGTCTCCCCCCTTCACAACGATAATGTCTGCCTCCGGGGCCATGCCGACGTACTTCCCGCTGACCGCCTTTCCGTTCCCTGCCGCGGTTCCGGCAACATGCGTTCCGTGACCACTTATGTCTCGCTGGCGAACCACTCCCGTTGGGGTCCCATCGATCTCATCATCGATCTCCGCCTTCGTGTACTCTACACCGTAGTTGAGGCCTGTGGGATTTCGCTCTCCCGAGATTGGTGTGAGGGTCTGATCCCAGATCGCAAGGATCCGACTCTTGTTTAGATCGTTGGGGTCGCGAAAATCGCCGTGGAAGAAGTCGATTCCGGTATCATAAATCAACACGATCACTCCCTTGCCGGTGTACTTCGTGTTTTTCAGAAAACCAGAGTGAAGAAGCGGCGCTCCGGTTTCCGGTACGCTCACATCCGCCTGGATCGTGTTGATACTCCCCGGGTCGATGTAGGTCACCTCGCGGAGTCCAACGAGGGATACCAGCTGATCCGGCGCCACACGCGCGGTAACAAAGCGACCAAAATCGGAGTTGGTGTGGACTCCAGCGGCTCGAATCGCACGCGCGTCAAGGGTGTGAATGATAGCATCAAAGAACTGGTTCCCCTGCTCGTCGGAGCTCTGGATGAGATCAGTCATCTGAGCGGCGTCAACACCCTTTTGAGGGCGGACGCTCTCGACGAGTTCAATGAACCGGGGGTGAAGCTTGGCACGATCGGAATCCCGAAGCACCTGTGCCGCGACAACTTGCACCACGAACAGCAGAACGACGAGAGCCCTGGCGACAATCGATCGACGATTCATGGTCTTCGCCTATCCTTAATGGTTAACGGTTGAAGATTGAATTAGCAGGGTGTTGAAAAACGAGGTCCAATGTCATTCTGAATCCCGCTGTTTATTAGCGGGATGAAGAATCTGACTCATAAAGCGAGATTCTTCAGTCGCTTCCCTGCCTGCGTGTAGTAGTACACTGCGGCAGGCAGGGCTCCTTCAGAATGACAGAAAAATACTTTTTCAACAACCTGTTAGACAAGAATATCATCTTATTGGAGGGAGCGGGGTTTGTCGCCTGCCCGAACAGACTTGATCGACGGAAGTCGAAGTACTTTCAGGAGCTCCACCGTCGTGAGGCGTGCGGTCATCACTTCCCCAAAGATCGAGTTCAGATGGATTCCGGCAGCCCGGACTTCCTCCGGGTTCGTTCCTCGTATGATGACGGCGTATTCTTTTGCTCCGTCAGGACGCGCAGACTGTTCATAGTCTGCATCGTCGACCGCATGGCCTTCGAGAAGTCGGATCAGTGGTGGATCGAGCTTCTGTCGCATCTCAGTCGTGAGTTTATTTGCCGAGCAACCGGCAGCGACGAGCAGGAGAGCGGCGACCAGGAATCGAAAGCCGATCGCATACATATGGACTGCCTCATGATGTCTCGTTGACCAAATCAACGGAAAGCACTGCCGGCGTGGCATGCACTATACCGAAGTAAAGCAATCTTCCTTTTGAATGCAAGTAACAACAATCTCGAAAGACGACGATTGGAGGTCTTGCGATCGCAGCGGGGAACTCCCGTCAGGACAGACGGTCGCTATCGGTCCTCCTCCCGCCGTCGTTGGATCTCGACGTACTGTTGAATGGTCTGATAGTCGGTCGTGCGCTGGATGTGTATGATCCGCCATCCCTCCTCCCGTCTCTCCAGGATGAAGGTGGTCGGCAGATACTCATCAAGCATGTATCCGTCGATCGCGTACGCCTGGCGAAGGATAAAGAACGCGTATCCCCCCGAATTGAACGTGCGCACTCGCAGGTTCTCAATCGAGTACTGATACTCTTTGATCCGACTCTTCGTTGTGCGGATTCGCCACTTCGTGGAATCCAAGGGCTCGGTATTCCCCCAGGGGGTGACGTAGTACGTGTCGGGCGCATAATAGTGCTCAATCAGACTATCCGTGTCCACCGTTTGCGTCGAGTATGCATGATCAAGCGACGCATGGAGACCGTAGACGACAGCCTTGATCTCAAGCTCCTGTTGAGCAAGGTCCTCCGGAGAGATCTCTCCGCTCCCACAGCTCATCAAGAGCAGTGCGCAACCAACCATCAATCCTTTCATGGAAATCTCGCGATCATTCTTTGATGAGGTTCTGATGCATGTGAGGGAGGAGAATTATTCAGAGTTTCGATTGGACGCTTGGAACAACCGGTACCACGATTGATGACAACCACCGGAAGCCTTCACCCGATGGCGACATCGGATCCTGACCACTCGACATGACCATCCGTGAAGTACTCTTTCTTCCAAATTGGAACTTCCTTCTTCAGCTGATCGATAAGAAATCGGCACCCTTCGAAGGCCTCCGCGCGGTGCATTGCAGAGACTGCGATCACCACGCTGGCCTCGCCAACACGGACTTTCCCCAGCCTGTGAACAACCGCCACGCCTTTGAGATTCCAGGTTCGCCGCGCTTCGTCGACGATCTTCTCCATCACCTTCAGAGCCATGGACTCATAGGACTCATACTCGAGCAACTCAACACCTCTGCCTTTGTGCGTGTTGCGCGTCGTGCCGATGAAGACATCAATCGCGCCGGCAGAAGGATCTCCCACTTTGCTGACAGCGCTCAGGATATCGATCTCTGTCCGGACGAGTTCAACCATCACCTATCCTCCGCTTGTCGGCGGGATCAGTGCTACTTCATCCCCCTCGTTGAGAACCGTCTCCGCAGGAGCATACGTCTGATTGACGGCAAAGCGGATGCTGTGCTTCCACTCGAGGAGCCGGGGATGATCCGCCCCCAGTGTTTCCAAGACGACTGCGGCCGTGGACCCATCCGGGAGTGACAATTGGCGCGCGTCAGTCCCGACAATATCGCGAACAACGGAAAAAAAACAGACTTGAATCTTCACCTTCCATCCTTCCAACAGAGATGCCTCACAGCAGTTCTATTTCGGCCAGATCCCCGTGTTTGATTTCTCGAGTCTCTTCCGGAACAATGATGAAGCAGTTCGCTTGCAAGAGCGAGGTCAGGGCACCGGAGCTCTGAGTGTCCGTTAGTCGAACAACAAGTTGGCCGCTTTCATTCCCGACGATACCTCGCAGGAAATGTCGCTTCCCGTCGGCCTTGTGAATTTTCCCCTCAAGACGGGCGTAGAGCGAAAGGGTCTCCCTCGGCGTCGCCCCCTGCATCTTCATCAAACCAGGCCGGACAAATTGCAGAAACATAACCGCCGCAGATACGGGATTGCCCGGAAGGGCAAATACCGGGACAACCCGATCGGCCTGGAGATGGAGTCCAAACGCGAACGGCTTTCCCGGCTTGATATTGAGTCCCCAGAACTGAATTCTCACACCGATCCGTTCAAGGACGCGCAACACAAGATCGTAATCTCCCACGGAGACTCCCCCTGTGGAGATCAATGCATCCGAAGAGAGTCCTCTGCGCAATGCCTCTTCGAGGCGAACTTCGTCGTCCCCACACGGATCGAGCGATATGACTTTCCCTCCGCATTCGAAGATTTGCGCCGCCAGCGTCACCGCATTGGAATCTCGAACCTGACCGGGAGCTGGATCGTTACCGACGGGTGTCAACTCGTCCCCTGTTGTGAGAAGGGCGACCTCGGGACGTCGATGCACTGAGATTTTTTCGATCCCCAAAGAGGCAAGCACTCCCATCTCGTATGGCCGAAGCCGCCTCCCTTTCTCCAAAACAAGCTTTCCAGCTTGTATATCCTCCCCGCGCTTTCGTATGTGCCGCCCCCTTAGAACAGGTATCTTCAGGGTCACGCGCCCGTCTGATTCCTCGACCTGTTCCCTTTCGACCACGGCATCTGTCCCCCGCGGGATCGGCGCACCGGTCATGATCTTCACCGATTCGCCGGCACGAACTTCATCTCGATACACAGCTCCTGCGCGCACCTCCCCCACCAGATTGAGCACGACCTGCCCGTTCGGCGAGGAGGTATCGTCGCTCCGGACGGCATATCCATCCATACCGGAGTTGTCGCCTGCAGGGATGTCTTCGTGTGCAACCACATCCTTAGCGACGATGCGTCCGAGAGCGGACGCGAGATCTGAGCTTTCTGTGCCGAGCTGAGGACACGCATCAAGAATGATTTGTCGGGCTTTGCTCGATTGGATCATATCGCGAAGAGGAATGGAGAAATCGACCGGGATTCCACAACTCGATCAATATATCGACACACGAAGCGAAAATCAAACCCCGATTCTATTCACCAAACATTACGAATCCACTCTGAACATGTAGAATATACAACAACGGCATTACTCCGATTGCGTTCTCCCGGCAATCCCTTCGAGCGATCATTGCATGATTGCGGACGAATCTCCCCACAAGTGATCGGCATCGCAGGCAATTCCGTCGCATGGCATGAAGTATGAAGGATGTTCTCCAGGCGTATCGTACTCATCATGTTGGAGTCTATATGGGCGTGCAGACCGATTTGAGCCGCGTGTTGAATCGGGAACGGTTTCGTTCCTTGAATCTGATGGGAGATCTTCTCGGAAGTTATGCCCCTACCCCGGGGGCTCTGGTGTACATTGATACACAACAGCTTCTCGAACCCTGGCAAGATTTCTATCCCACAATCTTCACGGCATTTGACGTCAATACCCATCTACAAGTGGGAAACATCTATCTCCTCCGGAATACGGCCTCTGCAGTCGACTTCCTCCGACTCGTGCGTGCGAGTTTCCCGTTCCGCGTTCGGGAAGTAAAGACACCGGAGACGGATCTTTTTACTTCGCCCTCTTTGTCCGCATCTCCTCACATTTTTACTCAAGTTGCAACCTCACTGGGGATCGTTCATTCTCTCTTTTCAAAAAACGACTCCGATCCGATCATCTCTCTGACACTCCTTTACGGAATAGGCGGGATGATGCGGAAGAAACTCGACGAACTTGAGGCCGACGAGGTCTTGACCGAATTCGTGGAATACCTTTCATTCCACAACAACAGCCGACCGCTTCCAACGCTGAAAGGACTTACTCCGATTCAAAAGCTCCGAACATATCCGGAATACTCCGGCATCACCCGTCTGGAACCGCAATTCCAGTAGAAATCAGCCGGCTTGATCCGCCTCTCTCGACATCCATTTCCCGACCGGGAATAGAGGTTCCTGGCCCCAACCCTTTTTTGGTAGAGTCTGCACACGCGGCGAATCATCTGACCCTGTCGCAAGGAACAGACGCTAGGGGGCTGAAATCTGCGGGGACTGCGTTCTTTTCTGCGCGATGCGAAACGCCCAAAGCCAGAAAGATTTGTGGATATCAAGGAATTGATATAGATTTGAAGAGGCGTGTTATGCCGAGAGACAACGGCGTAGGCGTCTTATGTGGAAACCACTCAATCGATAGTTGGGCCGACGAGGACGATGAGGTCGGACTGCGACGGAGACTCAGCGTCGCGAAAGAGCGAAGGCAAGAATGACGGAACCGCTGACACGGGGGGCGTTCAACCAAGCGCGTGCAGCCGCGACCCTGGCTTCGCGTCGAGACAGTCGCATCCTGGCCGTTGTCAGTGTTGCGCTGGGAGTCTTCCAACTGATCTTCCTGCGCTGGGCCGACGCCCATCTCGAGCGCGGGTTGAAACTCTCGATCGCACTACCGGCATTCGTTATCTACATCACCGTCGTTGGCGTCCTGCTGTGGCGGATGGAGCGCAGGAAGCGCTCGCTTGCTCCGATCTGCCCGCAGTGCGGCGCCAAGCTGATAGGCCTTTCCGAGCGCGTCGCCGCGGCAACTGGCAAGTGTGACAGCTGTGGCGGAATTGTTGTGGATGAGGACCATGCCGACCGGCCGTCGGTTGGCCGGCCGACGCCGGGCTCGTTCTCTGAATGACAGGCGGCCCAACAGCCGGTTGGAGAGGTCCCGCCTCCGGCGGGCCGGTGATGCTGAGCGTTAGATGCACGTACTGGATCGGGGCGGTCGAGGTGTCAAGAGCCCGCTTGATACGTTGTGAGCTAAGAAGACTTTCTTGTTAGATGGAAACCATATGACGCTACGTAGAGTCGCTGCGGTACGAATGACCCTCGGTCCGGAATAAACGTCACGCCGCCCGCCCTCGGTGTTGATGCCCCTCACCACGTGTTGTACCCGACTTACACGAGATGCAGAACTGCGTGAATGGAAGAGCCTCAAGCCGGCCTGTTTCAATCAATTCCCCACAGGACGTACACCATCCGTAACGTTGTTCGTCGATCCGCTCCAACGCTCGATCGATGGAGTCTAGCGTGTTGGACCGGTGATGAACCACGGTAGCGCGTTCTACGTATTCGAGCTGTGTCGCAGGATCGCGCATTTCCCGGATTTCGTCCAGCGGAGTTCCTGTGACCGAGTCTTCACGCAAGCGAGAGGAAGCCGCTCTCGATTTCTCGCTGACGAAGCCGTACGCCGAGCGCGACCTGCTGAGAAACTAACCACCCGCACAAATCAGCATCGCACCCCCCTCTTTTCGATCTACTGGGCGCCCATCCGACTGAGACAAGGGGAGGTTCGGTACTCCAATTCCCAATGTTGGTGGCAGCTTTCCGAATCTCTGGAAACTCTTTCGCGATATTCAACACAACCATTCCATGACACCCCCTTTTTTAGCGGAAAGCAATGATTCCACGTGGCACAATGTTTGCGGAAAGCAACTATTCGGAAAGGCAAGCTATGAATACAGCTCAGCTTGAAAAGGTCGCGGCGGAGGTTGCCGAGGTTACATTCAAACTCCTTGCGAATTGCCAGGAGAAGGAGGAACGCCTCGCGAGGCAATTCCGGATCTCGGTTCCTGAGTTCCGCACGCTTCGAATGTTCCGCGGAGACGATCATCTCCAAATCAAGGAGCTTATCCGCCGAGTGGGCTTGAGCGGGAGCCGACTAACCCGAATACTCGACAGTCTGGAAAGCAACGGATTCGTGATCCGCTCAATCGATCTGGACGACCGGCGAAGCATCATCATCACCCTCTCAGACAAAGGTCGGCGACTGACGGGAGAGCTTGAGCAAAGGTACGTGGATATCCACAAGGAGATATTGGAGGGAATCCCTGGAGAAATGCACGAGACAGTTTTGGTGAGTCTCTCCAAGATGCTCAGCTCCCTTGAGAAATGGCTCAGGCAGTCCTGATTTTTTTTGACCATATAGTTGCTAATAGCAATTTTGGCAATTATCAACTATGAGAGAGGACAAATATATTCATATGCAAGAAATTCAAGTCGCTACTCCTCGATTGCAGTCCAAACTTGTAATGAATTCGGCCTTCCTCCTTTCCATAACTCTCGTCTTCATCTTCGCGGCATGCTCGGAACAAATTGCCACGGACCCCGATGAGATTCCGCAATCGGCCGGTTCCTGTCTCGGTTGTCACACGAACTATGCTGTCCTGAAACGAGTCGCATCACCCGATACGGCCGCCGTTGGCGGCGGATGCGGCGGCGACACTCCCCACATTGAGCCTTACGATCGAGTGTACATCGGTGGACCGGGCGCGGACAGGTTCCGATCGTCAACCCACTTCAAACAGGGCTGCGTTTCGTGTCACAATGGTCAGGATGATACGCCTGACAAGTCGAAGGCACACGGCGGCGATTTCATCGCTCATCCGTCGGAGTATGCCACCGTCAAGTGCTCGCCATGTCATGCCAATATCGCTCACAATTTCTACAACAGCATCCACATGGGCGGTTGGGGACAAAAGAATATGGTTGTGACGCGATCAGGTTTCGTCTCCTTCGAGCAACTCCCCGACGGCCTGAAGGGGGGATATAAACAGAATTGTCAGAAGTGTCACGCCTCGTGCGGCGATTGCCATGTGAATCGACCGAAGGCCGGAGGCGGCGGATTGTACAAGGGCCACGATTTCCGGCGTACGCCCGACATGGTGGACAACTGCATCGCATGCCACACCAGTCGTGGCGGTCACGCGTATCTCGGCATCGCCGCCGGCACGGTACCGGATATCCATTTGACGAAGCTGGGCAACGGGCATTGTCTCTCTTGTCACTCGAAGACCGAATTGCACGGAAATGGTCAAGTGTACGATCAGAGGTACAAGGTGCCGATGTTGCCGCGCTGCGATAACTGCCACGGCAATCTCGCCAGTTCCAACCCGTATCATGCGGTCCACCTCGGCACGTTCAATTGCCAGACGTGCCACTCCCAGAACTACAATAACTGCGGTAGTTGCCACGTTGGAGGCGATGGAGCGAGGATCCCCTCCTATCAAGATTTCAAGATTGGCATCAATCCAATTCCCGAAACACGTCCCTTCAGATACGCGACCGTCAGGCGGAGTCTGATGGCTCCGGACAGCTGGCAGAAGTACGGTATCGCGACCCTGACGAACTTCGATGCGAAGCCGACGTTCAAGTACACGACGCCGCACAACATTATCCGCTGGACCACACGGACGAAGGTCGCAGCCGGCAAGACATGCTCCGACAACTGTCATATCATCAAGGAAGGAAACACACTCCGAAACAGACAACTCTACCTGTTCAATTCAGATCTTCAGCCGTGGGAGCGCATTGCGACGAAAAACGTCGTCGTTGACGGAAAGCTCCCGGCCACATGGGGTGTTCAGTAAGCACTCGTCATCACACTCATACACACTGGAGGATTCATCATGAAGCACCTTCGATATCTCAGTCTATTACTCCTTCTCCCAATCCTGATTGGTCTCACAGGTTGCAAGGATTCCACCACGGAGCCACCTCTTGAAATCAACGAAGCAGATGTTCTCGTGAGCTATCTCGAGGGAACCGGCGGAGATTATTTGAACTCCACCGCTTGTCCGTCGGTCGTCTCTGCCGCAGACGTCTACACGACGTTGACAACGAATCCTACCAAACAGTATCTGATTGATATTCGGGCAAAAGCGGACTATGACGCCGGTCGCATTCAGGGTGCAGTGCAGGTCGATCTCGCGAATCTCCTGACGCATGTGAAAGGTATCAGCACACAAAGCTACGATCGCGTCGTGATTGTGTGCTACTCAGGACAATCCGCCGCGTTTGGAGCATCTCTCCTCCGCCTTCTGGGGTACAACAACGTCTGGTCGATGAAATGGGGGATGTGCTCGTGGGATAGTACGTTTGCCGTCGGCCGATGGCTCTCCAACATGAAGAATGATCGATGGGCGCAGTTTACACAGACGGCGACGCCGAAGAATTCGGCCGGATCGCTTCCGAAGATCTCCACCGGAAAGACCAACGGTAAGGAAATACTCGAAGCCCGTGTTGAGGCGCTTCTCAAAGAGGGATACACCCCTGCGTCTATATCCAACGCCACGTTGTACACCAGTCTAAGTTCCTACTATATCATCAACTACTGGCCTGCGAGCGAATACAATGCCGGGCACGTCCAAGGGGCTGTTCAGTACACCCCGCGTTCGGACCTGAAGAGCTCAACGTTCCTCAAGACGCTCCCCACCGACAAACCGGTGGTGATCTACTGCTACACGGGTCAAACGAGTTCATATCTCTCCGCGATCCTTCGGGCAATGGGATATGACGCGAAGTCACTTCTCTACGGGGCAAACGCGATGATGTACGACAACATGCCAGCCAACAAATTCAGCACGAGCGAAATCAAAAAGTATCCCTGGGTGAAATAGGGAAGACCGACTCCGATTTCACGGAAGTCGTACGGAAGGCCGATTGGATTGCCAGTCGGCCTTCTTCTTTGACGCAATGGCCGGAACGTGGAGCGACGGCAAGACTCACCCCGAACATCCCACCACGAACCCCAACGCAACGAGGCGAGGTGGAGGCTTGGCGCTCATCCGTTCGGCCCGCGAGTCTACGGATTTGAGAGGTTCTTATCCAAATCGATTTCGCTTGACTGAGGTAGGTTACTTTCTTAGCTTGACAACGTAGGAGTCTGCAAATGCGCGGCAGTACTGTGAATGGGCCGGAAGTCAGCGAGGATTGCACCGGCGCCGCGCAAGCCACACCGGCAGTATTTGCGTGTTCCATCTCTCCCGATGGAGGCCTCTCATGGTGGCGCGACGGGCGAGAAAACTGAGAAGGATCCTGCTTGGCGAAATCGACCGGGTGCTCACACGATCATATCGTCAGACTCTGGCGGAGGTGATGAACGAGCTCTACGTCCGCGGCACAATCTCCAGCTGTGACCTGAGTGATGATTCGATCATCCGTGCGCTCAGCAGTTCCCATCTTCTGGACCTTTCCCCCACGGAGAGTCTTTCGCAAGTGCGCGGAGCGTTGGCCCGACTCGGAGCGGGTAGATACGGAATCTGTATGACGTGTCATCGAGACATCCCTTTCCGAGATCTCCATCGGCAACCCACGCGGTCACTATGCTCTGCGTGTCTGACACTCCCCACGCTTCCTCCGCTCAAGAAACATGAAAAGCCGAGGAACGATCGCCACGCGGCACAGTAGAGACGCGGATTTCCCGAGCAGTCCATGATGAGTTGCCGGCATGGACCGATTCGGTTGATCCGCACTCCGCAGCCGGTCGTTGCCGGTGAGACACCGAACGCACACAAGTATCATACATCATGACACGATCAATCCGCAGAAGAACAGATCATCGCCCCTGGGACACGTGGATCACCCCGTCGCTTGTTGACAGGTACCTGACACTGAGGAGTTGCTGGCATGGCATCGACATTCATTGCACACATTGAAGAGCTAAATCGGTTGCTATTGCAGATGGCCACGATGTCGGAAGAAATGGTCAGGCGCTCTCTCGAGGCGTTGAGGAACCAAAATGTCAAAGCTGCGCGAGTGGTAATTCTCCGGGACGATGATGTTGATAGCCTCGAGAACACCATCACCGCGCACATTCTGCGATCGCTTTCCGATCAACATCCTGTTGCCGTCGACCTCCGATTCTTCCTCTCGGCTCAGAAGATCACCAACGATCTTGAGCGGGTGGCCGACCACGCGGTAAATATTGCCGAATCCGCGATAGCGCTGGCCGACGCCCCTCATGTCAAGCCGCTCGTCAATATCCCGAAGATGACGGACATCGTTGTCCAGATGCTGAAAGAAGCGATCGACAGCTTTGTCTATCGGGATACCTCTCTTGCGCTCGCGGTCCGGCGGCGGGATGATGAAATCGATGAACTGCACAAACTTGTGAGGAGCACGCTCTCTGCCATCGTGAAGGACGAGCCTCACACGTTCGATCGGGCCCTCCATCTCCTCGACGTGAGCACGGACCTCGAACGGATCGCTGATCTTGCCACCAACATCGCCGAGGAAGTCTTCTTCATCACAGATGCAGAGGTGATGAAGCACAAAGAAATCTAGACGGAAAGGAGGAACCTATGCGTTCCCTCATCGTCTTTGCCCTTCTCGTTCTGGTCGCGGCGGTCTCGTATTCCCAAAGCAATGCCCTCGCCCAGGAACACGCTCTCCTCGTGAAGGACTGCAAACTGATCAAGGGCCACGCTGGGCGCGTCGTCGCTGAAGCCAGTGAGCCGGAGCTCAATCGGGACGTGGCCCTGGCCCATGCCGAACAAATCGCCAAGAGTCTCAAGGACATGGAGTGGCATCTCGAACAGGCGCAAAAACTCCTGAAGCCGGATCAGCTCAAACTGGTCAAGCAGCATCATGAACTGCTCGCAAAGTCGTGCGAGACCCTTAAGAAGAACTCGGAGAGTCTGGAAAAAGAACTGAACAAATCCAATCCGGATCGGTTGACGGTCAAGAAGCTCGCGACCGCACTGCGCCAGGAGATGACAACGGCTTCCGGATACCATGACGCCCTGCGTGCCAAACTGGGCATCAAGTAGCAACGTATCGTACTCATCCGATGAACACCTTTGTTCCCTACGACGCGAGATCAGACAATGCCGACGTACGAATATCGCTGTCACCAATGTGACCACAGATTCACCGAGACGCTCACGATTGACGAGCACGAAAAGAACCCTACTCCACCATGTCCGAAATGCAAGAGCTCGGAAGTCAAGCAGGTCTTTTCCGCCGTCTCGGTGGTAACGAGCAAGAAGAGTTGAACTCAATCTCGTGATCGTTGAAGTCCTTGTGGTCCACGATGAGTCGCTTCCCTCACCGACTCACCGTCACACCATTATGTCAACCCGCAACCTCTCCACCACCTCATACCGTATGCCGACGGAATCTCTTGCCGCCTCGCACCGACATCTTCACTTGCTAGTCGACGTTGTGCCTCCTATATTGTGCGTCGACATTGCTTCCCCCTGACAATTAGCAACAACTGCGGACGATTCCATGCGCAAACGCGTCTTGATTCTCTGCACCGGCAATTCCTGCAGAAGCCAAATGGCTGAGGGAATCCTCCGCTCGATCGATCCCGACTTGGAAGTCTACTCCGCCGGGACGTTTCCCGCATCGACGGTACAGTCGCGCGCGATTCAGGTTCTTGGAGAAATCGGCATCGACATTGGTGACCAGAAACCGAAGTCCGTCCATCAGTTCGTCGACCAGCCGATCGATTTCCTCATCACCGTCTGTGACGACGCAAGGGAAAGCTGTCCCACGTTCCATGGCGACGTGGGAACTCGAATCCACTGCGGATTCGACGATCCTTCCTTTGCGACCGGATCGGAAGAGCACGTGATCTCGGAGTTTCGACGCGTGCGCGACGAAATCCAGCGACGGCTCAGTGAACTCTACACGCTCGTAATCAATCCACAAACCAATGAGCGGGACAGAACCCCTCGGCAACGATGAATCCAACATTGCAGGTTGAACCGGATTCCTTCCGCAAGCGAACAGTCATGGAAATCGGGCTTGAGATCGCATCTCTCGCCGGACTGCTCTATTCATACGTTTTGGCCATCGTTCCGCCGGAAGGGTCGGAGAATTCGTATCCGGTGCACTTCGGAATTACCGGAGAACCGGATGCATGGGGATCGAGCACAGCCATGTTCCTTCTCCCGATCCTTGGTACGATCTTCTATCTTCTCTTAACGATACTCCGTCGGATGCCGCACAAGTTCAACTACCCGGTGCCGTTGAGTGAGCGGAATGTTCAGCGGCAAGTCCGACTCGCTCTGTTGACGCTCGCCTGGGTGAAGCTGGAACTCGTCTGGTCATTCACCTATATCCACGCGAGGTCGATTGATGTAGCAGCTGGACTCTCCGCCGGACTGGGATCATTCTTCCTCCCGCTCTTTCTCGGCATCATTGTTGGGACGGCAGCAATCTATTTTCTCCTCGCCTTCCGTTCTCGATAGTGAGAGAGTACGCCTCCTTGTTGATCCTCCGTGGGTCCTTTCGTTCCGACTTCTCATGATTGACAACTGCCTTTCCAGAACATGTCGTGTTGGGTTTGACATTCATCGCAGAAATGTCTAAATATTTTTCATTGCCACTGCGATTTGAATCATTCATTCCTCACGCAGACGGAAATCCACATGCATACGCGAGAATTGATTGACGAGTTTCTCCGTCAGAAGCGGATTGCCATGATCGGTGTTTCACGCAATCCGAAAGACTTTAGCAGAAACCTTTACCGTGAGTTGCTGCGGCGTCGCTATGAAGTGATCCCGATCAATCCCTCCGCCCAGGAGATCGACGGACATCCATGCTATCCCCACATCTCCGATATCCGCCCCCCAATCAAGACAGTACTTCTCATGACTTCCCGGAAGGTATCGACAGCGGTGCTGCGGGAATGTGCCGATCGAGGCGCTGATCTCGTATGGCTCTACGGAATCAATGGAGAACAAGACGTCGATCCAGCGGCGCTGCAGTTCTGTAGGGATCATGGGATAGGTGTCATTCCGGGATACTGCCCGTATATGTTCCTCGAACGGGCGGCGTTCTTCCACCGCATTCACGGCTTCGTCGCGAAGCTCGTCGGAAAATATCCGCAGCATCATCGACCTGCATGAATCATCTCTCACAACAATCCATATTCGTTACTATGCGCGCCGACACTCTCTTGATACTCAGTCTCACACTGTGTTCTCTGCAGAACTTACTCCCGCAGACGGCTGACGAGATTATTCGCCGTTCCGAGGATGCCATCAAGGGAGAATCCAGTTATGGGACGTTCAGGATGACGGTCGTGACCGAGGACTTCACCCGGACGATGGAAATGGACAGCTGGTGGGTTGGGAATGAAAAGGCACTGATCGTCATCAAGTCGCCGAAGCGCGACGCCGGGAACAAGACACTTAAAGTCAACAACGAGCTCTGGATGTATCTTCGCAACACCGAGACAACGATCAAGATTCCTCCCTCCATGATGCTTCAGTCCTGGAACGGTTCCGATTTCACGAACGACGATCTCGTTCGCGAATCGAACATCACCAAGGATTATGCAAAGAAGATCGTTGCCGAAGAGCAGATCGAAGGCGAAGGTTGCTGGAAGATCGAGCTCATCCCCCATCCCCAGGCCCCGGTCGTCTGGGGGAAGCTGGCGTATTGGGTTCGGAAATCCGACTTCCTTCCCGCCCGCGTCGATTTCCATGACGAAAAGGGGGAGCTCATCCGCACCATGCTCTACTCCAACCATCGCGTGCTCGGTGGAAGGAAACTCCCGACCAAATGGAGTATGATCAATCAGAACAAGAAGGGGAATCGGACGGACTTTGAGATTCTCGATGTGAAGTTCGATGTCAGAATCAGTGATCGGATCTTCTCATTTCGCGAACTGGAACGCGGGAGCTACTGATGAAGCTTCTCTTGAAACTCGCGTGGCGAAACATCTGGCGCAACAGGCGCCGCTCCATCATCACGATCACGACGATCACCTTTGCCGTGATGCTTTCCGTGACGATGCGCGGTGTCCAGCTCGGGACCTATGAAGTGAATATCCGCCACGTCGTGGAGGTCTTCTCGGGCTACATGCAGATTCAGCATCCGGGGTACCAGAGCAATCCGTCGCTCCAAAAGAACGTACGGTACGATGCCGCGATCAGAGAAATCCTCGACGCCGAACCTCTGGTGACCAGCTATACGCCGCGCATCGCCGCCGATGGCCTCGTGAGCTTCGGAGAAAATTCCCTCGGGGCCGCAATGATCGGGATTGATCCTCAACGCGAAGCGCGTACCTCACAGATGATGAGCCGAATCAATGAGGGATCGCTCTTCGAATCCGATACGTCGCTCTCTGTCGTGGTCGGATACAAGCTCCTCCAGAATCTCAAGGCAGCGATCGGTGACGAAATTGTCGTCCTCGCTCAGGGATACGATGGGTCGCTGGGCAATATGAAGTTCAGGATTTCCGGCACGGTGAAAACGGGTTCACCGGAATTCGACGGAATTGCGGTCTTTATGGGTCTGAAGAGCGCACAGGATCTTCTGGCATTCTATGGTCGCGCAAGCGTCGTGGCCATCATGGTGGACGGACTCCGGGATCTCCCGGATGCCTACGATCGACTCAAGGAGCCGATCGAGTCCAGCAACCACGCTCTCCTCAGATGGAACGAAGTTATGCCCGATCTGCAGCAGGCCATCGACCTCGACAACATCAGCGGCATTCTGTTCCTCGGCATTCTGGTGATCGTCGTCGCCTTCGGTATCACCAACACCGTGCTCATGTCGGTCACCGAACGCTTTCGCGAGTTCGGCATCACACTGTCGATTGGAATGCCCCAGAGCACGCTCTTGTCATTGGTGCTTCTGGAATCGCTGATGATCATGCTCATCGGGACGCTGATCGGGAACATGTTTGCCGCGGGCGTGAACTACTATATCGTTCAGAATCCAATCGTCTTCGGGGGCGATTTCGAGGCGATCTATGCGGAGTACGGATTTCTTCCGCGCATCGAATCGACGATGCGCCCGAGCGTCTTTGTCAATTCCACACTCTCGATTCTCGGCGTGTCGCTCCTCGCCATCATCTATCCCCTTGTGAAGGTCTTCAAACTCGAACCGCTGAAAGGAATACGCTACACATGATGCTCCTGAAGCTCGCCCAGCGGAATATTTGGAGGAACAAACGTCGCTCGGTGATCGTGATTGTTTCGGTGGCCGTGGGAATCACCGCCACGATTCTGACCGATACGCTCTCCATGGGGATGATCTTTCAGATGTTCGACAACCAGATCGGATCGCACATCGCACATATGCAGATTCATCGCAACGGCTTTCGAGACAACATGGTCGTCCAGAACTTCATCCCGGACGCCGAGATCGTGGAGCGGGCCATCAAGGAAGAACCGTCGATCGCGGTATACAGCCGGCGCGTCGTCCTCTTCGGGCTGCTCAGCAGCGCAAACACCTCCGCAGGCATCTCGATCATCGGAATCGAACCGACGCAAGAAGCAAAGCTCACGAAGATCAAGTCATCGATCGTCTCGGGCTCCTATCTCACCGGATCCCCCAACGAGATCGTGATCGGACGGAATCTCGCCGAGAAGCTCGGGGTGGAGCTGGGCGACAAGGTGGTGGCCCTCTCTGCGACTCTCGATGGACATGTTGGTTCGGATGTCTTCCGCATTGTTGGGGTGTTCGAGACCTTCAGCTCCGAGTTCGACAAGGTATACGCCTATGTTCCTCTCGAGGGGGCACAGAAACTCGTTGGACTCGGAAATCGGATCTCTGAAATTGCCATCCTCACCACCGATCGGAACACCGTTGGTATGAGTAAGGAGGCGCTCCAGGATCGTCTCGGGGATGAATATGAAGTGTTGTCTTATGTCGACCTGATCCCATTGATTCTTGTTCAGATTGATATGTACCAGCAATCGATGATTGTGTTCTACGCAATCATCGGCATCGCGTTGATCCTGGGAATTGTGAACACGATGCTGATGTCAGTCTTCGAGCGGATCCAGGAAATCGGCGTTCTGATGGCCATTGGACTGAGCAACGCCAAGATATTTTCGATGATCCTCATCGAGGCCCTCTCGCTCGGCATTCTCGGGACGGGGGCGGGATTCGTCGCTGGTGTTCTGATCTACCTCCCGTTGGCATCGTACGGAATCGATTTGAGCGCGTTCTCCGAAGGATTGAAATCGTTCGGCACCGGCACCGTCATCTATCCGGTTTTCACGGCGACGGGTGTCCTCAATGCGCTCTTTCTCATTCCCTTCATGACGGTGCTGGGAGCGCTCTATCCGGCGTATCGGGCCATACGTCTGCAACCGATCAACGCCATCCGGTTCGTGTGATGAAATCGTGCGGACCGCGCATCGCATCATCTGACACGAGAGACGACATGGAAATCATCAAGACGATCAACCTCGAGAAAACGTACCACGACAACGGCGTACCGGTGCATGCCGTCCGCGGCATCTCGATGACGGTTCATGCCGGCGACTTTCTCGTCATCGCCGGTCCATCAGGATCGGGGAAGACAACGTTATTGAACCTCATCGGAGCACTTGATCTCCCGACGGCCGGAAGTATCTCCTTCGAAGGGGAAGAGCTCAGTTCGATGTCGCGCCGCGAGCTTTCTGCTTTTCGTCTTCACAAACTCGGCTTCATTTTTCAGGCATACAACCTCATCCCCGTCCTCACTGCGATCGAGAATATCGAGTTTACCATGATGCTCCTCGGTATCTCCGAGGAGGAACGCAACGAGAGATCGCTGAACATCATGGAGGATCTCAGAATCGCCGAACTCGCCGACAAACGTCCGAATGAAATGAGCGGCGGTCAACAGCAACGCGTCGCCGTCGCGCGGGCAATCGTGACGAATCCATCCATCGTGCTCGCAGACGAGCCGACGGCCAATCTCGACACGGCAACGGGTTCATCGCTTCTCGATCTTATGGAGAAAATGAACAAGGAGCGAAACATTACGTTCATCTTTTCATCCCACGATCCCCAGGTCATCGAACGCGGTCGAAGACTCTTTGTCCTCCGGGACGGGAGAATCGAGCAAGAAGTCAGCCGGTAGTCGGGCCCAACAAGAACTCTCCCTCACTGCTTATTTATGAACCAACGCTTGTTCCTCCTCATCCTCCTGATGGTGATGATCCCCGGATTCGGGTACTCTCAGGATTGGCTCGAATTCTCCGGCTATGGAAGCGAATTTCCAATCTATCAACGGCTTAACGAGACGCTCGCGCGACTTTCGCGGTCCAAGCAGGACCAGTTCGCCAATGTGGGCCGGATTCGATTGCGCCCTCGCGCCACGCTTTGGAGCGGCGCGTTCTTCTCCCTCGAATACGAAATCATCTCCGCTTACATCGAATCGCCCGTCAACATCTTCACCTCGGGCGACAAGAGCCGCCGACAAATCGTTGATCTGACCTGGAATCCGATCAGCACACCCAATCACTCGCTGGTTCATTTCGTCGACCGGCTTTTTGTTCGACAGAGCCTGGGCGCAATCGAGATCACCCTGGGTCGTCAGCGTATCTCGTGGGGATCAGGGAGATTCTGGAATCCCACCGACCTGTTCAATCCTCTGAATCCAACGGTCTTCAGCAAGATTGAAAAAGATGGAATCGACGGCTTGTTGGTAAAACTCTTCCTGGGGAGCTTCTCCGATCTCTCGGTCGTCTACAATCCGGAAGACAACCTGAAGAACGGAAACGTCGGCGCGAGGATCCGGTCGAATATTTCGGAATTCGATCTGTCGGTGGTGGGCGGAAGGTTTGATGATCGCATGATTGTTGGCGGTGATTTCGCAGGTAATTTCTTCGACGCGGGAATCCGTGGTGAAATTCTTGTGGCATCGTCAAGAAACCGGGACAGACCGGAGTTTTTGAAATACGTGTTCGGTCTGGATCATCAATTTACCCCGGATGTGTACGCGCTGTTTGAATTTCACTTCAACGGCGAAGGAAAATCCGAGACGCAACAGTACGAGATGAGCAGATTGCTGGCGGGAGAGGTTCTGAACGTGGGACGACAATACCTCCTCCTCCAATCGATCATCCTTGTTCATCCGCTGGTGAGTCTATCGGTCGTATCGCTGTCAAACATCGGAGATCGATCCGGCATGCTGGGCGGATCGGTTACCTACGCATGGACGAACGAGTGTACCGTCGGCATGGGGGGACAACTGTTCTACGGAAACGACCTCACCGAATATTGGTACTATCCCAAGACTCTTTACGTTCGAGCCGATCTCTTCTTCTGACGCCGGGTCCAAATCGGCAAAATCTGAATGGGCGCCCTCCCTGCTCCTTTCCTCCGGCGTCATGAACGCCGTTTGATATCTCTGGCAGGCGTGATCCGTTGATGCCGCATGATTCCTCGTGATCCCAGTCATGGTCGGTATCCTCTCTCGAGCCGCGACAGAAAGCCAAAATTTGCGACTGTCCAAAAAGTTTTCGAACTTCCCTGAGCACAGGATCCCGAAGATCCCATTCTCGAAGAAAGGAGTGACCCCATGTTTCTTCCTCCCACACGGGCGACCTCACTTGTCCTCTTCCTCCTCTTTGCCTCCACCACCCTTCTCTCCCAGCCGCGTGATTTGAAAAGCCAGGCGATGACGGCCTTCGTCGAAGAGGACTATGCCCGAGCGATAGAGCTGATCCGCCTCGCCATCACCAGCAATCCCAACAACGCGGAGAACTACTACTATCTCGGTCACTTCCTCCACCAGGAATGCGTCGACGCCGTTCCCAATCCGGATTGCGGGCGCGCGAGGTCTGACGAGATCATCCGCCATATGGAAGAAGCGATCGCACGGAATCCTGGACTTACCGATTCGTACTTCTATCTCGGCCTTGAGCACGGTGTGCGTGCACGGGAGGAACTCTTCAGCGGCAATCCCACCGGTGCGCTGGAACAGCTCCGAATCGCCCGGGCCAAGAACGGGCTCCCCGATTGGCTGATTGAGTACGGAAAAAACGTCCTCCGCTCCTGTGAGCAGAGTTCCATACTATTCACAAGTGGCGACGCCGAGGCAAACGCGATCTTCTATGCCCAAGCGATCGATCGCGTCCGGACGGACGTGACCGTCATTCCGATCCCACTCCTCAATCATCCTGACTTCCTCTTGCAGCTGAAGAGAGGGATTCGAGACTATCTCGTCCCGGCTCCGATGAGCTGGGGTGAGCAACAGATTCTCGCGGGACGACCATACCGATGGAAGACACGAAACATCACGGTCCCCGGAATGGCGGGTCAAATCCTCACCTACCCTGTGACTTCAGACATTACGATGGAGTCACGCACGTATCTTTCTCTCGCCAAGTCCGCGATCATTGACATCATACGCACGAACCGATGGCGCCGATCCATTCATTTCAGCCTGGCGGCGCCCGTGTGGAGCTACAACGATTTGACCCGATCGCTCGAAATCTTCGGTCTCACGTTGCGTTTCGTTCCCGTCGCGGGCAGCGGACAAGGATTTGCGGTGAACGTCGGGCCAACCGAACACGTCCTCCTCGATGCGCTGAATTTCGCCTATCTCCCGACCCTCCGAGATCGCAATTTCGCACAGGCATCGATTCTTCTGAACGGCTATCGCGACGTCTTCCTGCAGCTGATCCAAACGCACATGACGAACGGGAGAAACGCCGAGGCCCGGCGTGCGCTGGATGCGATGGATCGCCATGTGCCGAACGACGTCCTCCCCATGGCCGATGTCTGGATGGAGTTCGTCTCAGGATTGAGACAGCGGCTCAGAGAGTAGCGCCCACGATTCACTTCGCTTTCCCCCGCTCGCGGATTGATGCCTTTTCGGTGGTGTTTGTGGACAAGTTCAGTTAGATTGAATGAGGTCAAAACAGAGACCTCGCGACATCACAGACTCCATTGAACGAGGTAGCCCGCACTGCGATGGAGAAACACATCATCCTCGCCGTTAATCCCGGTTCGACTTCCACGAAGATGGCGTTCTTTGAAGACGACGTCGAGGTTTGCCGGGAGACCCTCCACCACGATGCCAGTCTCCGCGCCCAATTCCCGCGTATTTGGGATCAATTCGAATTTCGTCAAAAAGCAGTCCTCGAATGGTCATTAAGATTTGCCCGTAATCCACACGCGGTCGTCGGCATGGGTGGATTGTTGAAGCCCCTGACGAGCGGTACGTACCGCGTCAGCGAAGCAATGATTGCCGATGCGCGGGCAAATTTTCAGGGGGAACATGCCTCGAATCTGGGATGTGCAATGGCACACGATCTTGCTCGTCACTACGATGTGACGGCCTACGTGGTTGATCCCGTCTCGGTAGATGAGTTTGAGGATGTTGCCCGCTATTCTGGCCATCCTCGTATCGAACGCAAGACGCTTTCGCATGCCCTCAACATCCATGCGACGGCCCGTCAGGCTGCGGTTGAACTCGGCGTGCCGTACAGGGAATCGGCTTTTGTTGTCGCTCATCTGGGAGGCGGAATATCTATCGCCCCGCTTCTCAACGGAAGAATCGTCGACGTGAACGATGCGTCGAGTGACGGCCCGTTTTCCCCCGAGCGGACTGGCGGCCTCCCCCTCCAGCAGTTCATCGGACTTTGCTGTTCCGGCGAACATTCCGAAGCGGAGCTCCGGACGATGGTGATGGGAAAGGGGGGTCTCATGGCCTACCTCGGATCGAACTCCGCCGTGGAGGTTGAACGACGAATCGCTGACGGCGATGCTAACGCGCGCGCGATCTATCAAGCAATGGCATACCAGATCGCCAAGGAAATCGGATCAATGGCAACGGTGCTTCGCGGCTCACTCCGCGCCGTCGTGCTCACCGGAGGATTGGCCTCCTCACAACTCCTCGTGTCCTGGATCTCTGAGCGTGTGCGCTGGATTGCCCCGGTTCTCGTCTATCCGGGCGAGAATGAAATGCGCGCTATGGCATTGGGAGTACTTCGGGTCCTTCGCGGCGATGAACAAGCATTGGAGTATTGAAATGAAACAGACGTTGATTTCGGATTTTGAGGAGCTTCTTCGGGTTGCCGGTTCTCTGACCAAACGGTGCGTCGCCGTCGTGGCCGCAGATCATTCTGCAACACTTGAGGCGGTCGCGGCAGCGAAGACCGCGCTGAAGAGTGATTTCTTGCTCACCGGATCACGCAAGACGATTGAGGAGGGACTGGCCGCCCATGGACTCGCCGCCGATGGAATTGAGATTGTGGATGCCAAGCAGCCGGACCGGCTCATTGCTCCTGCGCTCGAAGCGCTTCGCGGAGGGTCAGCCCAGATACTCCTGAAGGGGAAAATCGACACCACAACACTGATGAAGGCGGTGCTCGCCCGTGACAGCGGCCTGCGCATCGGAAGATTGCTCAGCGATATTGTTCTGTTTCAGTACGCGCGCACATCGGCGAACAAATTCCTCATGATCACCGACGGCGGGCTGAACGTTCTGCCTGATCTCCCTGCCAAGAAAGAGATCATCGAAAATGCTGTGCAAGTCGCACACGCGCTGGGAAATTCAAATCCCAAGGTGGCTGTTCTCTCGGCAACCGAGTTCGTCCTGCCCGACATTCCTTCCACCGTCGATGCCGCCCTCCTCGCGAAAATGAACCGACGGGGCCAGATCAAGGGATGCATCGTCGACGGACCATTCGCGCTCGACAATGCCCTCTCGGCGGACGCAGCCGACACCAAGAACATCAGTTCGCCCGTCGCAGGACAGGCAGATATCCTTGTGGCGCCGAACATCGAAAGCGCCAACATGCTTGCGAAGAGCACAACATTCTTTGCCGGACTTCGCCTCGCCCACGTCGTCATGGGGGCAAAGATTCCCATTCTCATCCCATCGCGGTCCGATAAGAGCGACGCAAAACTTCTGTCGATTGCCCTCGGAATGGTGATGAGCGAATACCTCACCCACAACCCCCCAGACACCGACCACGATTGAAATAGACCATGTATCAATTCGAACATGTGCTGTGCCCGACAGACTTTTCCGATTCGTCGATCGAAGCGATCCGATTTGCGCAACATGCCAGTCGGGTTTTCGATGGCACCCTCACCCTCCTATTCGTCGACACCTTTGAGAAGACGCCGCAGGGGTTTTTTGAACGCGATGAGCAGAAGATTCGCACCCGTCGGATTCAGACCGAGGAATTTGCCGAATCGAAGTTTTCCGAGATCATCAAGGGGGTGAATCTGTGCCCTGAGCGAACGCGCACGGTTGTGCGGTTCGGAACAACATACAAGGAGATTATCGAGGAGGCCGAATCGGGACCCTACTCCACGATCGCGTTGGCAACGCAGGGAATCGGCTACTCATCTCCCCATCTCATTGGAAGAACCGCGGAACGAATTGTCCGCCTTTGTCGTACCCCTGTCATCACCATCCGGGCCCAAAAGAAAAAGTCCTTCGGCGAGATCAAGACTATCCTGTGTCCCACCGATTTTTCGGAGTACGGCAATTACGCCCTGCCGTATGCTATTTCCCTTGCTCACCGGTATGCAGGCACCCTCATTCTCCTCCACGCGACCGACCTCACGGTCACCAATCCGGACAAACTGATCGATCGATTTCCCGATCCCAGTCTCTACCATGAATCTGCAAACGAGATTCCGATCGAACGGCTCGTGGGCAGAGACGTGGAACCGGAGAACACGATTGAACGCGTTGTCATGGAACGTGGCATCGACCTGATCGTCATGGGCACGCACGGAGCCCGGGGCCTCCGTCGCGTCCAGATCGGCAACACGACGGAAGAGGTTATCCGCCGCGTCTCCGCGCCGGTTCTCTCCATCACGCATCCGATCCATCGGTCCGTTTTTCCCCGCCGTTTCCAGGAAGAATACGATCAGAAGCGACAGCAGTGAGGATCTGCGGTTCCTCGCCTTCGCGAATCCTCGAGGTCATGGCATGTATCCAATCATCTGAACGGCTGTCGTCGCGAATGCGCACTTGTTCCTTCGTGAGTCGCAAGGCGTCAGCCGTTGCAACACGCACATTCATGTTCAGGATGAGCATCACCCATGGCAATCATTTCGGCCGACGTCTTCATCGAGGATCTTGTCGAACAACATCGGCAGCTGTTCGCCACTTGATGCAGAAGGGAATTCGCTGCATCGTCTGCGGCGATCCCATTTGGGGGGACGCTGGAAAGTGCCGCACGCGAAAAGGGATTCACCGATCGTGAGATTGCAGTGTCTGTCGAAGAGTTGAATGATCTCTCACGCTCTCGCACATGAAGCGCTCGCGTCCTCGCTCGAAGACTATCGCTTGAGAATCCGGGAATCCTACTCCATACCGTTCTTCTCCTCGTCAGGTGAATCGCGTCGCTGTTGCTTTTCTCTCGTTTTTCGGTTATTTTGGCCTTGCCTGTGGAGAGAAGATGACCAGCCGTTGGTCATTTTTTGTCTCTGACGTCGGAAGGCGGGGTAGCTCAGCTGGTTAGAGCGCCGGAATCATAATCCGTAGGTCGTGGGTTCGAATCCCTCCCCCGCTACTGCCGGAATTCTTGATCTCAACGCGATTGGGATCAAGAATTTTTGTATGGAGGTGGACCTATGAACGCCGTGACTCATACCTTCGAGAGTGCGTTTGTCGAATTCGTTACCCGACATGAGCTCATCCTCCGGGGTGACCGCATTCTCCTTGGCGTGAGCGGGGGGATCGATTCGATGGTACTCCTCCACCTGCTCTTGACGCTTGGTGAGCGGATGGATATTGACCTACAGCTGGTGCACATCAATCATCGACTTCGCGGAGACGAGTCTGATGGGGATGAACAATTTGTCAGGGAATACGCGAAGCGGTTAAGTCTCCCGATACATGTCCAATCTGTCGAAACCGCGATGTTCTCGTCCGAAATGGGATACTCGATACAGGAAGGTGCGCGCCTGCTCCGATACCGCGCATATGAGGAAATTCGATCCCGGATCGGGGCCCATCGGATCGCCACGGCCCATCACTATGACGACAATGCGGAAACGGTGCTGATGAACATTCTGAGGGGATCCGGATTGCGCGGCCTCTCGGGGATTCCCGTGAGTCGCGATGACGGAACGATCATCAGACCGCTTCTCTTCGCCCGGCGTTCGGAAATCGAGGCGTACGCGCACGATCGGAAGATCCCGTATCGGATTGATTCATCGAACGCGTCTTCTCGCTATATGCGCAACGTCGTGCGGCAATCCATCATTCCCATGCTCCAGCGTGAGAGTGAATTGGACGTCGCTGACACGTTGAACAAGATCGCGGAGTTCACCGGCTCGGTCCGACGAAGAGTTCAGGAAGAAACCGACTCCGTCTACAATCAAGTTGTCGCAGTCGATTCCGAGGGAAACACCGAACTGAATATCTTGTCTTTCCTCGAGTACCCCTCCTATCTTCAAGAGGAGGTGCTCCGACGTATTCTGGAGAATCTCACGCTCGAGCCATCGATTGACCAGGTGGAAGCGATCCGAAGATTGTGCCTCCAATCGACCGGCCGATCGATTTCACTCTCCAGGAGCCATCATGTCCTCAAAGACCGGGATTCGTTGTGGTTTCGTCCCGTCTCCGGACGCTCGACGTACCGTATCGATCTCGAAGTCGGGCAAACTGTTACCACAGATGAATTCAGTTTTTCCAGCACAGTCCTGAAGGAGCCTCCCGGCGCATTCGGCTCAAATCCGCAACGGGAGTATGTTGACGGAGATCTCCTCGGTTCTCACATCACCCTGCGGAATTGGCTTGCCGGAGATTGGTTCACGCCGTTCGGGATGACCTCAAAGAAGAAGCTCAGCGATTTCTTTGTCGACGAGAAGGTACCGTTGTTCAAGAAGCACAGCACCCCCGTTCTTGAATCGTCGACCGGAGAAATCGTCTGGGTCTGTGGTATGCGGCTCGACGATCGGTTCAAGGTGACGCCAACGACGGCGAGAGTTGTACAACTGGACTACTCCCCACTGAAACAGGATCGACCATGACAGACCATATCGTGATCAACGGAGACCGATTCGATCTCTATCTGACCGAAGAACAGATTCTTGGTCGAGTGAACGAGCTGGCCGCACAGATCAATGCCGACTATGCAGGCAAGGTCCCGATCTTCATCGGCATCCTCAACGGCTCGTTCATCTTCTTCTCCGATCTCGTTCGCGAGATTACCGTAGATTGCGAAGTCGACTTCCTCAAGCTCTCAAGCTATGGCGACGCCAAGATTTCGTCGGGAGAGGTGCGGCTTCTCAAAGACCTCAACTGTCAGGTGGAACACCGGGACATCGTGATCGTCGAAGACATTGTGGACTCGGGTCTTTCTATCGACTTCATCAAGAAGCTCATCGTGAGGGCGAACCCATCCTCCTTTCGTGTTGTTACATTGTTGATGAAGCGCGATGTGGCAAAGATCGATTTTCCAATCGATTATGTGGGATTCGAGATACCACCCGAATTCGTGATCGGATACGGATTGGACTACGCGCAAAAAGTTCGTAACTTACGTAGCATTTATCGGCTTTCGAAGGCAGGCGCGGTGGCACCGGCATCATCGGCGCGATAGACAGGAGTATTGTACGATGCAAAGAAATTGGCAGAATCAAAATTCAGGCGGTGAGAATTCGCCCGACGGCTCAAAACGACGAATTCCCCCGCAACGCTCGCCTCAGAAGAAGAATCAAAAACCTCCGCGGGAAGATGAATTCAACTGGAACCGCGTGGGACGGGTGATCGCGAGCTGGCTTGGCATCCTCCTCGCGGTCTTCGTGATCATGTATGCCTTTCGCAGTACCGAAGAAACTGAGCACGAGATCTCCTTCAATGCCTTCCAAGGGCTCCTCGCCGACGGCAAAATCTCTGAGGCAACCATCAAGAAGTCAAGTTTCAACGACTACGACCTCCATGGCAAGCTCACCTCGGCGACTGATGTCGTGACGGTATCGGGCAAACAGGTTCGGAATGCCACGCGCATCGTCCTCACGCTCCCCTATTCGAACATCGATAACAGACTCATCGACGAATGGAATGCGAAGGGCCTCAAATTCACGATCAGCAAAGAAGACAATACGTGGTTCAATGCACTGATCAGCTTTCTCCCGTGGATTCTGCTGATCGCCGTGTGGGTGTTTCTCTTCAGGCGGATGCAAGCGGGATCGGGGGGAACCAAAGGTCTCTTCAGTTTCGGCAAGAGTCGCGCAAAGCTCCTGACCGAGGGGGGGATTAAGGTTACCTTCAAAGATGTCGCGGGTGCAGACGAAGCAAAGGTCGAATTGCAGGAGATTATCGAGTTTCTCAAGGACGCAGCAAAGTTTCAGAGGCTGGGAGGGAAGATCCCCCGGGGCGTCCTCCTTCTCGGTCCGCCGGGAACGGGAAAGACCCTGCTGGCACGGGCAATCGCCGGGGAAGCAGGCGTCCCGTTCTTTTCGATCAGCGGTGCAGACTTCGTCGAGATGTTTGTCGGTGTCGGTGCGAGCCGTGTTCGGGATCTGTTTGATCAAGGAAAGAAGAATGCGCCGTGCATCATCTTCATAGACGAAATCGATGCCGTGGGCCGACATCGAGGTGCGGGATTGGGCGGCGGACACGATGAGCGCGAGCAAACCCTCAACCAGCTCCTGGTTGAGATGGACGGATTTGAACAGAACAGCGGTGTCATCATTATCGCCGCGACGAACCGACCGGATGTGCTCGATCCTGCGCTGCTGCGACCGGGCAGGTTTGATCGGCAGGTTGTCGTCGATCGTCCAGACGTCAAGGGGCGCGAAGGGATCTTCCAGGTCCACACCAAGCATATCCCCCTCGATACGGATGTCAAACTGGAAGTCCTCGCGAAGGGCACGCCCGGACTGGCCGGCGCGGACATCGCGAATCTCGTCAACGAAGCCGCTCTGCTCGCCGCACGCCAGAACTGCTCCGTTGTCAGCATGCGGCATTTTGAGGAGGCAAAAGACAAGGTGATGATGGGGATGGAGCGAAAATCCCTTATCATTTCCGATCGGGAAAAGAAAGTGACGGCGTATCACGAAGCCGGACACGTCCTTGTCGCAAAATTTCTCCCCGAAGCCGATCCGGTGCACAAAGTCACGATCATTCCTCGCGGCCGCGCACTCGGCGTCACCACGTATCTCCCGATCGACGAGAAGCATACCTATTCCCGTGACTACCTCGAAACAATGATCACCTATGCGCTCGGGGGCAGAGCGGCCGAGTCGCTGGTCTTCAATCAAATCACAACCGGGGCCGGCAACGACATCGAGCGCGCAACGGAGATCGCACGCAAAATGGTGTGTGAATGGGGAATGAGTGACAAACTCGGGCCTCTTGCCTACGGAGCCAAAGAGGAAGAGATCTTCCTTGGACGCGAGATCACGCGATCCCGAAACTTCAGCGAACAGACAGCAATTGCAATTGATGCAGAGGTGAAGCGAATCGTCACCCGCTGCATGAAGAGAGCGGAGAAGATCCTCAAGGAGAACATGAGCACGCTTCACAAGCTCTCGAACGCGTTGCTGGAGCGGGAAATCCTTGACGCGGAGGAAATCGGTAAGATCATGAAGGGTGAACGCCTTCCCCCCGGCGTCAGAGACTCAAACAGTCACGGATCAACGGCCGAAAAAGTCCAGACCGATCCCGGAAACACCGCTGAAGTGACTCGGGAGGAGGCGAGTCCGGCTACCCCCACGACCAGACAGAAAAAATCTTCATGACCTCTGAGTTCCCCCGTCGGGACGCCGGTTCCGAGGTTCTCTCAGAACGGGCGGATCCCCTCCACCATGCGGCAACGATTGACTTCAAAGCTGAGGTCATTCGGAAGGGAATCCACTTCTGCTCGCTCTCCATACCGACAATCTACTACTATATCTCGCGCGAACTTGCCCTTCAGATTCTCGTACCTGTGACGCTGGCATTCCTTATCGCGGATGTCGCCCGGTACTATATCCCTGCCGTCTCCCGCTGGTTCTATACATGGTTTGGGTGGCTGCTGCGGCGTCATGAGCAGGATGGCAACAACAAGAAGCTTAATGGTGCGACCAATATCCTCCTCTCCGCGGTGCTTTGCGTTCTTGTCTTTCCCAAAATCATAACAGTCAACGCCTTCGCGATCTTGATTATTTCTGACAGCACCGCCGCACTCGTGGGACGGCGATTTGGAAAACGCCGGCTCTTCAAGAAGAGCCTCGAAGGTGCACTGGCCTTCTTTGTTTCAGCTCTTCTTGTCGTTCTTGTTGCCCCGAAGCTTGAGGGTCTCTCTCTTGAGTATGTGATTGGCGCCGCGGCGGCATTCGTCGGAGCGCTCGTCGAAACCGGATTCAACAAGGTTGACGACAATATCGCCATTCCTGTGAGTATCGGCGCAACGATGTGGTTGTTATACACGCTCCTTCTCCCCTCTCTCGATCTTCACGGGATAATCTGAGGAGATGGACATGAAACCAAATGTGACATTCTGGATACTCCTTCTGATCGCGGCAACGCAGCTCGGAGGGATGAGCTGTCAGGTTCCAAAGCCGGTGGCAATTGGAGAAGATGATGAGATCATCGTCTTTGCCGATGATACGACGTGGGGATCGATGAGGCAATTGCTGCGTGAAGTTCTGGAGGATACGGTGTTTACACCGCAGCCGGAGCGATGGTTTGTCCTTCGGCGAGAACCGTTTGATCAGTATGCAGCATTTGAGAAATACAAGAACAGGGTTGTGGTAGGAACCCTCGACGGCACGGGACCCGTCTCGGAGTATGTCATTGCGTCGCTCGATGCCAATGTCCGCGCGAAAGTGGAAGCCGGAGAAGAAGCCGTCATCAACAAGTATGATTCCAGAGCCCGCAACCAGCTCTTGATGTTCTTGATCGGAGCCGATCTGAAGACTCTCGAGGCCTCCGTCCGACTCAGGTCTCAGGATATCCTCTACTTCTTCAAGAAGATGATGCTTCGTTGGGAACTCCTGGAAATTGAATCGCGGCGCCGATATGTCAAAACGGAAATCCAGGATGACCTGCAACGGAAGTACGGATGGTCGATCATCGTTGCACACGATTACTTTGTCGCGATCGATTCGGCTTCAGCCAAATTCTTCTGGATGCGGCGTGCGAATCCGGCCGATCTGGAACGCTGGATCTTCGTGCACTGGATCGATTCTGCCGACGTTCGAAAGCTCGATGAATCGTATGTCCTTGCCGTGAGAGATACAATCACGAAGAGGTTCATGCGAACAGTCGAGGATGATGCGTTCGTCCAGATTGCTCCCTACAACCTGCGCATTGATAAGACGAGCTTTCAGAACCGATTTGCGTATGAAACGAGAGGGAATTGGAGATTCAGCGACAAGAGCGGTGGTGGGCCGTTCGTGAACTACACGTTTTATGATGATTCATCCCGGAGGATCTACATGCTGGACGGCTCGATCTTTGCACCACGTGTGGAGAAGAAGAAGCTGATCCTGCAGGTCGATGGGCTCCTCAACACGTTTCAATCGGGCAAGTCCGAGACAAAGTGAAGTCCGACTGTCGGGGAGTGTCATTGAAGAATATCGATTGGGAAGGGTAATCGGCCAGGGGAATGTCGCCGCAGCGGGTGTCACGCGACGGAATGCATCGCTCGGCAGCACGTGTCGCTCTCTCGCTTGCTCAAAGGCAGTCCACCCTCCTCATCTTGCCTGCTTCGAAATTCCGCTTCGGTTGTCCATCCCCCCTTGGACTCGTCAGACACGATGGCACACTTCCGCCTCCGTGAGAAGCATTGTACAGTTTTGTTTCATGATGTCGGTGAGATCGGCCGGGACGATCGGTTTCGTCAAGACGGCAGTTGCGCCGGCGAGCCGGAGTGCCTCCTTGCTCGCGAACGAATCTTCTCCCGTTACAAAGATCACCGGAACGGCGTCGCCCCCCGGGGTCTCCCTGAGCACACGGATGAATTCGAATCCATCCATCGACGGCATTCGGTAGTCTGACACAACAACGAGAGGTCTGTGATTCTCAACCATCTCGAGCGCTTCTTTCCCGTCCGACGCATGCAACACCTCGACGTCTCGGAATGCCCGCCGGACATAGAGGGAATGCAGAGCTCGAACCCCCTGTTCATCATCCACGATGAGGATCTTCGGACCCTCCTGGCATGAGTACTTGGGGAAGGAGAGAAGGAATGTGGTTCCCTGTCCCTCTTCGCTCTCCACGTCGATGCGGCCGGAATGCTTCTGCATGATTTCCAAGCAGACAGGCAGTCCCAATCCCGTCCCCGGTTCCCCGTTGGTCCCCTTTCTCGTATACTTCTCTTCGATCTTGAAGATCTTGTGCAGGTCAGCCTGCGGAATTCCGATACCCGAATCGCGAACGCCGATTGTCCACATATTGTCTCTTTGTTGAACCGAGAAGATCCTTACGCTCCCGCCCGTCGGAGTAAATTTCAATGCGTTGCCGACAATGTTATTCATCACCTGCGCGAGCATGTTCTCGTCTCCGCGCGTGATCAGATCCCTCTCGACCACCGATTCCAGATTGATTCCTTTCTGGAGAGCGATTCCTGAGAGCGACGCCAGACATCCCATCGCGAGATCGTGGAGATCGACCTCTTTGACGTCCATATTGATGCGGTTGGTTTCGAATCGCGACCAGTCGAGCAACTTGTTGACAAGACCTAATTGCTGCTGAGCAGAAAGCCGGATATAGTTGAGATATTCGGTCCGTTCGTCCGCACCGAGAGATTCTCCTTCATCAATCAGGATATCGCAGAACCCGAGAATGCTGCTGAACGGAGATCGGAGGTCATGAGACAGAATGGAGAACAGCTTGTCTTTTTGTGCATTGAGTCTCTTCAGGGAATCCTCGGACGCCCGGAGGGCATCAATGTATTGTTGGAGCTTGCGTTCGAGGGCCTTCCGTGCGGAGATGTCCTCCAGAATTCCCTCAAACATCAGCACATTTCCAGCATCATCCAGGATCACACGGGAATGCTCCAGGACGGTGATCGCTCTACCATCTTTGCGACGGAGCATGAGTTCAACGTTTGAACATTTCCCTGATTCCCGAAGAAGATCCGCCAGTTTTGCACGGTCTTCCGGATCGACGTACAGTGTTGACAGGTTGACCTTTGCCAGATCCTCAAATGATTCGTAGCCGAGCATTTGGAGCAATGCCGCGTTTGCCGCGAGGAATCTTCCATCCATTGTGGTCTGGAACATCCCTTGAACAGCATTGTCAAAAATACTATGGTATCGTGCTTCGCTCCTGCGGATTTCCAGCTCCATCTCCTTGCGCTCGCTGAAATCCTGAAGTGCAGAGCGAATGCCGATGATGTCTCCGTTTGAATTCCTCAGGAGGACATCGGTGATCAACAGCGGCAGAAGTGTGCCATCCTTGCGCACAAATGTCCGCTCATACGGATGCAAAGGGACTCGTCCCGATATCTTTTCCTGAACTGCCGACTGCGAAACCTTCTTCTCCACGAGAAATTCCCAGGGGTGTCGACCGATCATCTCCTCTGCGGCATAACCCAGCATATTGAGTTCAGTCTGGTTAACGGCAACAATTCTCCCCTGAAGGTCGATTTCGTGATACGCAACCGGTGCATGATCAAAGGAATCGCGGAATCGGCTCTCGCTCTCCTCCCGTTCGCGCTCTGCCTTGCGCTGTGCTGATACATCACGAACGATCATGAGCAGGAATTTCAGTCCGTCATCGAGATGGACAAACGAACCCGAGACTTCGAGATCGAGTGTGCGCCCAGTCCAGAGGCGCAAGCGGTGCTTCGCCATCGGACTGAGTTTGGTGGCCTTGAATCTGCGACGGTAAGCTTCGACGAGTCGAGCGGGATCTGCCCCGTCACTCCACAACGTGACGAACGATTTGCCGATCAGGTCACTCTCTCGCTTCTCCATAATTCCGCAAAACGCCTGATTCACTGCCACGAGGATTCCGTTTTCGTCACTGAGTACGAGACCGTCAGTCGATGTGCTCCAGAGGACAGTGAGGAGCGCGTCGCCAAACAGCTCACTGGAACGACTCTGCGGTGATGTGTTCTGCCGGTGGGGATAAAGGGAAAAGACTGGAGCCAGATCGGGGACTTGGGAAGCCTCTGGCGAATGCGCTCTCACGCTCATCGTTGATCTCCGGGAGATAAATTTCTCTTCTCCCGGGGGACAAGCGACATGCCCCTCTTTTCGTTAATACCTATCAAAAATGGCAGAAATTGTGGTGTTCGGAATGTAAATTCTACAAATGACGGAATTTGGCATGCTCACCATTCGACCGAGACCGATCGGGTTACTCCTGATCGATCGAGATATCGGACATGTCCGCTATGTCTCCCGTACGCCACGATATCCCGGAGCACACCGACGTCGTTCTCACAATATGCGGCGAGTTCCTCCAGACGCCCCGCCTTCCACCAACGGATAGCAGCGAGGCCATCAGCGGTTTTTTTGCGTCCGAGCGTCGCGGAGGCTAAGGCATCGAGACTGACGCGATGTCCCAGGCGTACGGTAAGATCCACGAGAACGTCAAATGACTTGCTTCGCAGGATTCTGACATCACCGTAGAAGGAGAGAACACGTGAATCGAAGTTGTCTCCATTGAAACTGACGATCCTGGCAAATGAGGTCAGGTACTCAATCAGCTCTTTCACCGAAGATTCATCCCAACGGCGAACGCCATGGCGCGCACACCAGGTAACAGCGAGGGCGACACGCATCAAATGCGAGTTCTGCCAGCCTCCGACATCGTCAGCCGAGAGCTGTGTCTCGAGATCGTAGAACACCTCACTGGCTGGATCTAACAAGGCCGAATCCGGAATCATTCTTTCGCAATAAGAGGTTGTTCAGGGATGTGAACTTCCGGTTTCCGTTGGAACCGTTTGTATACCTCGACGGACATCACAAACCCGAGAACCATGAGCAAGACGGCGATGATCGCCAGCGCATAGTTCGCTGTCGGGATATATTGCCAGACGAGCTGGTAGAAGAGCGCCGCCTCTGTGGTTGCAAGCATGAAGATTGCGGGGATCAACGTATATGTTGTCGCCTTCTTGAAACCAAAGAGATAAGATGACACAACCATCAGCGAGAGTGCGCCGATGAGCTGGTTTGCGGCACCGAATGCAGGCCAAAGCACTCGCCAGCCATTGCCCAAGGTAAGGATGTAGGCGACCACGAGGCCCGCGAGTGTTGCGAGATACTTGTTCCTCATTGCCGGGATCTTTTGGCCGAGGCTCTCCGTCATCACATATCGTGTCAGGCGCGCGCAGGTATCCAGCGTTGTGAGGATGAACGTATTGAGCATCAGGATGCCAAAAGCAATTCCGTAGGCGAGCGGGATGCCGATACTTTCCATGGCTCGCCCCATCGCGGTCCCAAAGGTGATGTTCGCTCCCTTATTCGCAAGTAACGTACCGAACACGTATCCGCTGAGTTCATCAACAGGCACGTCGTTCCAGAAGAGAACGCTCGACATGAGCAATACGACGATCATTGCCAGGGCTCCTTCGGTGAGCATACCTCCGTATGCGATCAGCCGGCCGTCCATTTCACGTCGAAGCTGCTTCGCCGATGTCCCGCTGGCAACGATTGAGTGAAATCCCGATATCGCACCGCACGCAACGGTGATAAAGAGAATCGGCCACAGCGGCATGCCCTGTGCGCTCGCGAATCCCGTGAATGCCGGCCCATTGATTTCCGGTTGCATCACAAGCAATGAAACGAACGCGAGTCCTATCCCCGCGATGAGGATATACATGGAGAGATAGTCGCGCGGCTGGAGAAGAACCCATACGGGTATCGTTGACGCAACGAGCGAATAGAGAAGGGCCGAGATGAGCCAGAAATCGAAGCTCGCATAGATCGGAACCATGTCGCCGAGCAAGATGAGCCCAAACATAATGGCCAGTGCGATCGTTGTTCCCACCCAGATGTTGACTCCTTTGCGGTAGACGAGAATACCAAAGGCAATCGCAAGCAGCATAAGCCCGATCGTAGGAATCACGATTTCCGGCTTTTCCGCCATCGTCTGCGCCGTCAGGAATGCAAAGACCGAGATCACCAGAACCAGTGCCAGCCAGAGGAAGATCGAAAAGATCCAGCGAGCGGTATTGGAGACGTGTTGCTGAGAGAGGTCAGCCACTGACGCACCCCGATTCCGAACCGATGCCATGAGAGACATGTAGTCATGCACGGCGCCGATGAACACGGAGCCAAGGAGAATCCAGAGAAGAGCCGGTAGCCATCCAAAGAATGAGTAGGCGAGAATGGGGCCGACAATCGGGCCGGCGCCGGCAATCGACGAAAAATGGTGGCCGAAGAGAAGCGCAGGATGCGACGACACGTAGTCCATGTTGTCCCCCATCGATTGCGAAGGGGTCGGGCGAGCGTTGTCTGGCTGAACGAGCTTACGCTCGATGAACCCGCCGTACCATCGATACATGATGATAAACCAAAGAGCACCAGCAAGACCGATCAAGGCGGCATTCAAGCTGAATTCTCCTTACGACGTTGAGAAGATATTGACACCCGGTCACATGGACCACTCGTTCCGACCGTCCAAAAGGGTGAGCGCTCCTAGTTCCAGAAGAATCTTGACCAAGTCCGGACGGGCAAATCCGAAATTCGAAGCACGAAATCACAAACAAATTCAAATGCTCAAATCGAAAACGTTCAAAGATCAGGTTTATTCATTATGAATTACTGTCATTGGCTTTTGTTTCGGTCTTCGTCCTTGAGATTTCGTGCTTGACTCTGTAAACCTTTTTCCGGAACACGACACAAGATCCCATCTGATGTCACGAGTCGCACGCCGGCCTGTTCCATTTCCTTGAGAGCAGCATCTCCATCCCCGGGAAGAATATCAACCGCCGCGACGGCATCGATCACGACCGATGTTCGAAAACCACGCCGGACTGCGTCGAGGGCCGACGCGCGCACACAATAGTCCGTTGCCAGGCCGACGACAAACAGTTCATCGATTCCTTTGCTCTTCAGATATTCTTCGAGATCGACATTCGTCGCCTCGTACGCCGAGTATCCGTCGTCCCGATTCCCTGTTCCCTTGACAACCACCTGAACAACCTTCGACGTATCGAGTTCCGGATGAAATTCCGCGCCATGTGTTTCCTGAACGCAATGGGGCGGCCACTTCGAGAAGTGAACGGAGTCTCTTGGGTGCCAGTCCTTCGATGCGACGACAAGATCAAACCAATCGAGAATTCTGTTGATGACGTGAACGACCTTGTCCCCTTCCGGCACAGCCAACGCTCCCCCCGGGCAGAAGTCATTCTGTACATCGACGATCAGCAGTGCCCTCATCTCAATCCCTCTCAGGTTGGGCGTTGTTGACGACCCCATTTGTCAAGGACGCTCGCAGCTGGAGAAGGGCCGGGCTGAGCCCAACCTTGTAGACGTGCGGGTTTTCAAATCGCTTATGTTCGGGTGAGAGCCGCGAGAGTCTCTGTTGTGCATACGCCGCGCATTCGCGAATGGAAGGGTGAGGAAGAGGATTGCCGTGCTCGATTGATCGGACCATGATTGACTGGCTCTCCCTCTCCTGAACGCTGCTCTTCTTCTGTGTGAACAAAGGGTGGTGAATCATCTCAAACTTCTTCTCACCGTCCAGCACAATTCCATCAGCATAGAAACCACCCTGCCCATCCACAAACCGAACAATATCTTTCACACCCGGCAGCGTGATCTTTGCAAAGTTCTCGGAGAACTTCAGTCGGGGTCTCCCGTCGAACGAGGCAAGCTTATAGACTCCGTCCAGCGAAGGAGTTCCTTCGGCGGTCACCAGCCGGGTTCCCACACCGAACGCGTCGATCGGGGCATCCTGCTCAATCAAGCTTCGAATCAGGTACTCATCGAGCTGGTTCGATGCCACGATCTTGACATAGGGAAAGCCGGCGTCGTTGAGCATTGCCCGCGCGCGTTTGCTCAAGTATGCCAGATCGCCGCTATCGAGGCGAACACCGGCCAGCCGGTATCCCTTCGCATCAAGTTCCCGGGCGACGGTGATGGCGTTCGGCAACCCGCTTTCGAGGGTGTTGTACGTATCAACGAGGAGAAAGCAACGTTCGGGGAAGATCTCGGCGAATCGTCGGAAAGCCTCCAGTTCGTGATCGAAGCATTGAATCCACGAATGCGCTTGTGTACCTGAAAGCTCCAAACCATGGTGAAATCCGGCAAAGACATTGGATGTGGCATCAACGCCGCCGACAAAGGCCGCCTTGCTCGCCTGCATTCCCGCAAATCCCTGGGCGCGCCTGAGCCCAAAATCGACAAGCCGCCGGTTCCCCGCCGCCAGTCGAAGCCTTGCCGCTTTCGTAGCAATGAGCGATTCGAAGTTCAGCACATTGAGAAGGATGGTCTCGATGAGCTGGGTCTCGACGACGTTTCCCTCGACCCGAACAATCGGCTCGTACGGAAATACCACCTCCCCTTCACGGACCGAATGAATCGTTCCTTCAAAGCGGTAATTCCTGAGATACTTCAGGAACTCGGGATGGAGACCCTGACTCCGCAAATACTCAATGTCATCTACATGGAAACGGAACTGCCCGAGAAGTGCAACGAGATCGCTCAGACCGGCAAAGATGACAAACCCTCCATCAAACGGATTCTGGCGGTAGAAATAGTCGAACGACGCATGGGTCTGGTGCTTTCCCGTGAGGAAATACGCCTGCGCCATCGTGAATTCATAGAAATCCGTGTACAGGCCAAGGTGATGAAGTTGTTCTTTCATGCGAGGTTAGTAGAAGGCATTTCTGTAGTGGATGATTGTCGGATCGTGGTACGTCATGGTGATGGCGAGGACATCAAAACGGCATGGTCGATTTCGCATTTCGTGCTCGTGGAGATATCCTTCGGCAACCTTGCGTATCTGGTTTTGCTTCCGAAGCGTCACCGAGTGCTCCGGTTGACCGTACTTCATTGACCGTCTCGTCTTGACCTCCACGAAGACGATCACCTCCCCATCCTCGGCAATCAAGTCGATTTCACCGCGTTCGAACCGGTAGTTCCGTGCGAGCACATGATATCCACGGCTTCTCAGATAATCAAGCGCGAGATCTTCTCCCCGGTTCCCGCGCTGCTTTCTCCAGCCTCCACCGATATGGAGAGCCATGAACTCCCCCCCATTGCTCAAAGATAATTCGCCGTATCGCCGCATCGAAAGCTGCGACGGTGAATGCTGCACAATCCGTGTTGTTTGATCGCGGCAAGGTGCTCAGGCGTCCCGTACCCCTTATGTCGTGCGAAGCCGTAGTCCGGGTACTTCGCGTGGAATTCGCACATCATCCGGTCACGTGTCACTTTTGCCACAATCGATGCCGCGGCGATCGAAAAGCTTTTTCCGTCCCCCCCGATGATGTTCTCAAACCTGATGCTGTCATGTCTGAATGAATTACCGTCGGCGAGAATTACGTCGGGAATCGCGGAAAGACCATCAACGGCTTTTCGCATTGCGAGAATCGACGCCTGCAGAATATTGATCCGATCAATCTCATCGTTGTCCACGATTCCTAGCCCCACATCGAGGGCCGTTGAAAGAATCTCCTCATACAGGTGTATCCGGCGCCGTTCAGCGAGCTTTTTTGAATCGTTGATTCCTTCGATCCGCACGCCGGAACCAAAGACGACGGCGGCGGCAACAACCGGACCCGCCAACGGTCCTCGTCCGGCCTCATCGACTCCTGCGATCATATCAATTTCCTGTTTTCGATATCGATACTCTACGGCAAACCAATCGAAATTGTCCGGCAACACCGTGTTGGATTTCATCGTTCTCAACGGCATACGATTCATCCCGCTCCGAGATAGATGGCGACGAGTCCCAGAAGCATATTCCATTTCAAGAGCGCGCTGAGACGACCGAGATTTTTTGGAGTTTGATCTCTCCACATCGAAATCACGACAAAGAGGAGCACCACATCAACGATCGCAACAATCACCAGATAGTCGAGCGAATAGATACTCGCCAGATAAGGATACGCTGTCGTTGCGATCAATGCAAGAAGGATTATTGTGGCGAGAAGGAGTGCAGGGCGCGGACCATGCTTCACCGCAAAAGTCCCGGCGTGTTCCTTTGCATCCCCCTCGATATCCTCGACATCCTTGACAAGCTCCCTGGCGAAGTTGATCTGGAAAGCGAACAGTGCTGGAATAATCGCACGTTCGACATGACCGACCACGATGCCGCCGTAGATGAACGCCAATCCCGTCATGAACGCCACGATAACGTTCCCCACCAGGATCGATCGCTTGTAGACGGCGCTGTAGAGATACAGGATTACGACTGACGAAAACGCGATGATCAACGCCGCCCCGTTGAGAAGAACGTTGACGAAGACGCCGGTGATCGAAACCGCGAGCCAGAGCGCGTAAGCGTCGGCCGGACGCAGTGCTCCTCGAGGCAGCGGACGATTCGGTTTGTTCACGCGATCGATCTCGATATCGAAGTAGTCGTTGATCGCATTCGCTCCGCCGGCGATCAGTCCGCCCGCGAGCGATGCGAGAACGATGGCGATCCAGTCGAATGATTGGTGCGAGGCCAGAATTGACGCGGCAGCAATGGAGAGAACGGCGATGAGAACGTTCAGGGGGCGGAGCAGTTGAAGGTACGCCTGCAGCTTGTCAGAATTCATTGATGAGTCCAAAATGCAGTTTTGCGGTGTTGAAGGAATCGCCCTTGCCGAATGCCAATCCGATGCGCAGAAGTCCGATGGCCGAATCCAGCCTCACCCCAACCCCATACCCGAGTCGGGTCAATTCCTGCCGGCTCAGGCCCGAACGTGGAGCCGGAGGTGAATAGATATACCCCCCGTCAACGAATCCGGCGACATATGATCGCCCTCCGATGAGCAAGCGATATTCAAGATTGATCCAGGCGAGCCGCGAACCGAGGAACTGCGATTCTCGATATCCACGTAAGGTGTTGGTTCCCCCTAGCCGAAACAGATCGCCGGCGGCCATGTCCGGTGCCCGGTAGTCTCGTCCGTGAAGCGCCGCCATGATGACCTGGCGATCGACCGGAGAGAAATAATACTCGAGATCGAGAGTGATCCGGTCGGTCCACGCACGCGCCGTCGATCCGTCCGGCTGTCGAACCGACTTTCGGCCTGCTTCGTACGACGTTTGATAAAGGGCTCCGGCACGCGGCGTGACCGGATCGTCCTTCGAATCGTAGTGGATGGAGAGACCAAGGAACAACTCCGTCCCTTCTCCCTGGAGGTGACGGAGACGTTCCGCCGGAACAACCTCTGTCCGTTCCATCGAGGTACTCACCGAGAGATCTTGCGAAAACATCACGGAAAGGTTCATTCCATACTGACGGCGGACGTAGGTTGAGTCCTGGATACGCTGACCAAGATGAATCTCGCCGTCCAGCGGGAGAGAGGCAATCCATGGTTCAAGATACCGGAGATCGATTTCTTGTGAATGATTGTCCAGCCGATGCCACCGCGCGGCGAGTCTTCTTCCGGTCCCTAGCAGATTCCGGAACTTCACCTCGATCAGTCCGGTGAAGAATCCCTTGCGTCCGGGGCGCGGATCGGGAACATAGCCCAGTATGCCGTCGAAATGATTTGTGTTCCCCTCTTGAACTTCCACGCGGAGGTCCACCGTGCTATCGGGGCGCAGATGGACCTCAGGCATCGAAACAGAGGAAAACAGCTGCAGCCGCTCAAGTCGTCTCTTGACCTGGAGAGGGAGATCAGGTTCGAAGAGTTGATTCTCGCCGATTCTCGCCTCACGCACTATGACATTGTCCGCCGTGCGCGCGTTGCCGGTGATACGCAGGCCGCGTATCCGAATCCGATTTCCTCGATCGATCCGGAGGGCGATCCGAACGGTACTTCGCTCGCCCGTGTGATCGTACCTGATGTCGGCAATGCGGACGCCGGCGAGTGCGTATCCCTCCTTCTCCAGGAAGCGAAGCAATTGCTCGATTTCCGATTCGAGCCGACGCGCGCTGAATTCTGTTCCCGCTGCCGACTCCGCGAACCACCGCCGGTATCCTTCGCCGCTCACGGAATCCCCGATGAGCTCGATTGACTCGATCAGTGCGCGCTCCCCCTCGTGAAGCCAAAGATGAAGTGCGATCTGAGTCGATTTGTCGACCGTATCGACCGTGACGGAGTCGATCCGGGCTCGGGTGTATCCTTCGTAGCGCAGTTTGGAAATCAGGAGTTGAAGATCGGAATCGAAGTCGGGTGTTCGAAAGGGTGTGCCGGTTTGGGTCTTCCATGCGAAGAGCGCGTCCGAATCTGTGATGGCACGCAGTCCATGGATGTGAACGCTCCTCACTTCAAGCCCGTGCTGGGCTCGCGTGATCGAGATTGATGACACAACGAGTGCGACAAGAAGTGAAAAACGGAAAAAGCCAGGCGAGGGAAATTCGGCTCTGGCTCTTCTATGCGCAAGATCGAACTTGTACCTCAGCGTATTCTCCCCCACAAATCCGTTGTGGGATATCGAAGGCGATAGTCGCCGAACCCGGTCTCATCAACAAAAATGAACTCCCGATTCAGTTGATAATAGTACCAGATTTCGTACGGGCGCGTGTTCGTGGTGAAGGGATGTCTGTCGACATTTTCGGGAGGGCCGAATCGGATATAGACCATTCCCATGTCGGTCCGCCACCCCTCGACGTAGTGACTGAAGTTCTTGTTGGCATACTCAACGCGCGAATAGTACTCTTCCATCAATTCATTCCGGGGTGTCTGCGGATCGGGATCACGCTTGTTCCAGAACTCGAGGAGGCGTGATCGTTTTTCCTCCGGCTCCCTGGCGTTCCGCATGTGCTGCATTTCAGATTCGCGCGCGATGTACATCAACTGCTCAACGGCTTTGTCGATATCCTGAATCGTGATCGGCAGATCGCTCGGGCGCATCACAAACGAACGCGAGGTTGTCGATACCGTTGCTCCGATGGCGGAGTCGCGCGGCTGGGCCTCGATGATTACGCGGTACTCACCCGGATCGGGGAGAAAATCAACCACGCGGACAAAACTCTGAGTCCTACTCCCCTTGAGGAGCTCCTCCTGTTTGGCAGTGTAGACAACCTCCTGTTTTGCATTGAGGATCGTGGTGATGAGAGTGACCGAATCGAGAGTCGTACGGTTGTAGATTTCGAAGTACAGAAAGAATCCTTCTGAATGTTCGGCGATATTCGCGGATATGTTCGGCACGATGTTCCAACGAACGCCGTCATTCGAGAGTCGGCTCACAATCATGATGTCGCTCACGCCGACGCTATCGCGCGAAAAATCGACGACGTGCAGCGTTCGCGTGATCGTCGATGTCTTCCGCGATTCGAGGTCCTGAAACTTGACCTCTATCCGATAGTTGCCCGGCAATACATCGACGCCCCGACGCATCAGGCGATAGTATTTCGGTGACGTCGTCTGGTCGAACTCCAGGACGGCAAAGACCTCGCTCCACACGACTTCCTTTGACTCCCCATCAGGTTCCCGTCGATACGTGATCGCGATTTCGGAGCGCGCAACGAACTGATCTCCCTCCTTGACGAATCGAAACTGTTGATGCGGGACCTGAATGTAGAAATCTATATGAGATTGCTGAGAATCGTCTGCGGCGTACGTGATCGCATCGAAGAAGAACGACTGGGACCGTACGGATTCAAACGGCGCAACCGTTCTGCGCATTTGTGCTTCGGCGCCGGAATAGAGCAGTGCCAGTGTCGCAAACAAGAGGAACCTGTGAGTGTTCATCGTCATAGTGTCACCGCGACAGATGTCGTGACAGGCACACCAAACAGATCATGGTCCTCCGAGCGGGTGATCTGGACAGTATAGAACGATCCGCTCTTCAGTGGAACATCTGACTCGACATAAACTTCCTGGTCGATTTCCGGCGCGTCCCATTCCGTGCGACCGACGAAGGTTTCGCCATCGCGACGGTCAATCAGCACCGTGATTTCCGTTCCGAGCAATTGTCGATTCCGTTCTTCGGAAATATCTGTTTGCAGCTGCATGATCGCAGCCTGGCGTTCGAGTTTCACTTCCTCCGGGATCGGATCCCCGAGCTCGTCGGCTGCGGTTCCGTCTTCGCGGGAATAGGTGAAGACGCCAAGTCTGTGGAATCTCGTCTCCTCCACAAAATCATATAACTGCTGAAAGTCCTTTTCAGTTTCATTGGGATATCCCACAATCAGCGTCGTTCTCAAAGCGATTCCGGGGACTTCGTCCTGGATCTGCTGAACGAGGCGGCGGATATCGGAGCCTGTTGTCCCGCGGCGCATCGATCTCAAGACCGGATCCGAGATATGCTGAAGCGGGATGTCGAGGTATTTGCAGAGATTCTTCCTCTCCCGCATCACCGGGAGAATTTCCAATGGGAATCCCGCGGGGTAGGCGTACATCAATCGGATCCAGCGAAGTCTCTCATCCGAACTGAGAAGTTCGAGCACTTCCCGGAGACGGCGGCTCCCGTACGTATCAAGTCCGTAGTATGTCGTGTCTTGACCGATCACCATAAGCTCCCGAACGCCCTTCTCCGCGAGCCGACGGGCTTCCGAGACGATCATCTCCAGCGGCTTCGAGACGTGGCTTTCGCGCATCAGCGGGATCGCGCAGAACGAGCAGGGACGGTCGCACCCCTCGGAGATCTTGATGTACGCAAAGTGCAGCGGTGTTGTCAGATACCTCTCGCCAAGAAGCTCCCTCCGAACATCCACGCCGGTACGCTTCACAACCGATTCGATCTCATGGGAACCGAAGAATGCATCGACTTCCGGAATTTCCCGTGAGAGATCAGTGGCATATCGCTCAGAGAGGCACCCCATGACAAAAACCTGCTTCACCCTGCCGGCTTCTTTATCCCGCACTGCAAAAAGAATCGCGTCAACCGATTCTCGCTTTGCCGCTTCGATAAAGCCGCAGGTGTTCACGACCGTAACGTCCGCGGCCTCCCCTTCCGGCACAATGCTTGCATCCCCCAGCTTCAGCTGAGCGAGCAGAACCTCACTATCCACCTGATTCTTCGGACATCCTAATGTCACGACCTGGACTCTTGGTCCACTCATCCCGCTTCCACCTCTCCTCCTACGATAGAACGATGAAATCCACATAAAGATACACAATGGGGGATACAAAAACCACGCTATCGAAGCGATCGTATACTCCCCCGTGACCCGGAAGGATTGCTGAGGAGTCTTTCACCCCCACATCGCGTTTGAATCGCGATTGCACCAGATCCCCCACCTGACCAAAACTCCCGATGATCATGCCGATCACGACCGCATGGACGACGGCGAGGTATTGTAGGAACAGCTGCTGCGCGACGACCATCGCTGCGACGGCGACAATGAATCCTGCAATTGCTCCCTCCCAGCTCTTTTTCGGACTCACCCGCTCGAACAACTTATGTTTTCCAAATTTCGATCCAACGAAGTACGCGGCTGTATCGCAAATCCAAATGGTGGCAAAGAGAGAAATCACAGTGAAGGCTCCCCAGCGATCCATCACGATTCGTTGTTCGACCCCGATGGGAAACGCGTCGAGGAATTTGTGGACAGGGAATCCGTACAGAAACACTTCCCGTAATCCAATCAGGCAGCCAAAAAAGAGGGGGATGATCATGACGCCAAGAATCGTTGCGCCGAGATTATGGGAAGGAGAACCCTTCGACCGAAACAGTTCGACCAAGAGGATAACAAGAAGAAAGAGGACGAGGACGACAAGGAGAAATTGTAGGGGAGAGAACATCGCGAGGCGCACCCCGCGTTCATCCAGAAACCTGAAGAGCTGGAGATGGAATCTCGGATAAACAAACGCCCCCACCACAAGAACGCCAGCCACCAATCCCAAAGTCTTGAGAGGATAGCTCCCTCGTCGTTCCTGCAACACATAGAACTCGTAGAGCGATAGTGTTGAGATCAATGTGACCAGGGAAAAAAAGTGGTAGCCACCTTCGTACGTCAGCCAGAGAATGAGAGGGATCCCCACGGCGGCCACGGCGATGCGGGTCGGGAGAGATTTGAATGGATGTTCGGTCACAGGAACCTCCCTATTGACGAGGACGACGATCTACTCGATGAGGTCACGAGCTTTCAAATAGTCACGCGCCTGGGTCGCCGCTTCCCGATGCACGAACAATCGCACTCCGTTCATCCTGCCGTCGAACACCAGCGTCCAGTGATCTGAATACGGAAACGTCCGGAATTGAAGTGTCGCATCGGGGTTGTTCCGTCGGATGAGATCAACTTCAAATTCAGACTCTGCGATGTAGAGAAGTTCGTACTCTTCAAACAGCTTCGGATGTTCCGGACTACCGCAGAAGATCCGATGGTCGTGTACGACTGCGCAATCCGAGCAAACCGGTCGGGCACACACCACACAAAGCCCGATCGCCGGAATCGGATGATGTTCACACTCAAGCGTTCCGGTGGCGTGAGGCTCAACGATCCTGCCGCAATGCTCGCAGCAGAGGGCGGACGTATTCACATTCCCGTTGCAGTACTCGCAGGTCACGCTATCTCCCTTCGACGACACCTGTGTCCACCGGCGGAGACGCGTTCGCTACGTCTCGCGAAGTCACCCGGTAAAACGCGTACACGCTTACGGCGAAGAGCATCACAAACAGAACCAGTTGAACAATGAGGGCGCCAGATTCCGGCTGCTCGCCACCCGATCTGGGTGGGAACATCGCTCCATCATCGAGATGGAAATAGACAAGCGTGACGGCAAGGGCGTTATTCAGAAAGTGTGCGATGATGGCAAGCGCGACACTGCCGGTCCGATACCGAAGAAGTCCGAAGTAACAGCCGATTCCGATCAGCGGAATGACGGCAAACGGATTGAGATGATAGAAACCGAATATGAAACCGACGATAATGGCAGACCAGAGCGGAGACAGCACGCGATCGAACGTGCTCTGGATGAGACCCCGAAAAAAGAGTTCTTCGACGATTGCCGGGACGATCGCGACGATAAGTAAGACAAAGAGCAACTCAGGAACCGATTCAGCGCTCACGATGGTGCGATACAACTCCTCCAGCATCTGTCTGATCGGATCGATGAGTCTTTTCAACGACTCAGGAAGGGGTATCCTGTCTTGCAAGAAGAGATAGATGTGAAAGATCTGCTGAAGGAAGACGAGTCCCAACACGGCAAAGAACATCTCGGGAAGTCTGGGGAGTTTCCACGGGAAGACGTTTTTCCAGTCGGAACTCAGGAGACGGGCAAACCAGAGCGTGGGAATCAGGATGAAGAACACCTGACCGAGCATCGTCAGAAGCCGGATGCGTCCCACATTCTCGCGCGTGATGTTGGTGTCACCAACAATCAAATAGGTTAGTCCCCCTGCGACGAGTTGGTAGAGAACGAACGTGATGAAGAGTGTCAGAAACGCAAAGACAAACGGATTGATCTCATTGCGTTCGACGAACGAATCCCCTGGAGTATGTCTGTCGGTGTCAATCATCGGGTGCGGGCTTTTCCCATCCGCTGCTTGATCATCGCGGCGAACAGCGGAATCATGATTTCATGATGCCCGGTCAATGTATACCCTTTGCCGGAGGGCTTTGTTGGGCGTTCGACGACATTGACAGTGGGACGATAGTGGCGGATCATGTCGAAGTTGGCCGTGGAGAATCCCATCGCCTTGTGTCCGAGATTGCGAGCCACAGTCAGGGCCTTCAGGAAAACCTCGGGAAGAATCACCGCCGAACCGACATTCAGGACCACGCCGCCGCCTATCAGGTCTTTTACCGAGGAGGCGAGGATCTTGAAATCGCGGAAGCTCAACTCGCCGGTTGCCGCGCCATCCATCGTCGCTTGTTGGTGCACAATATCGGTACCGATGGCCGCATGGACGGTAATCGGAATTGAATGATCATAGCACGTCGCGAGAATACTGAGCTCTCGATGACGGGCATTCAGCCGGATCAGCTTTCGAGCCAGCGTTTCGCCGTATCCTTCCGACGATTCACGAAATCCCTTGGCCAGCGCATCGTTGATAAACGATCCTGTTTCTTTCGACATCCCAAACCGTCCGTCCAGAATGTTCGCGGCCACATCCTCAGAGGTATGGCCCCACATTGCGCTTTCGACATCGTGAATGGCGGCGGCGCTGTTCATGGCGACGTGCGTAATGACTCCCAAAGCGATCAGATCGTTGACGATCGGAGAAAGCCCCACCTTGACCACGTGGGCTCCCATCAGAAGGATCACCGGCTTCCCTGTCCGGCGCGAGCGAACGACATCATCCGCGAGGTCTCTGAGCTCCTGTCCCGCAAGGATTCGCGGAATCGAGTCAAGGAACTCGCCCAGCGTCGCGGTCTCTGCCGACACCACCGTAGCGAAGTCCTTCGGGTTCACTTTGCTTTTTCGTTTCGCGATCGAGATCGTCTTGATCTTTGAGAGGTCGATCTGAGTATATTTCGACATGGGTTCACCTATCTGACCTTTGCTTTGACTTCGCCCCGTATCCCGGAAAATTCCCGCAACTCCGCCTCGATCGAACCGATGATCACTTTTGTGCTCACGCGTACCGGGATGCGTCGTTCATCATTGGTCAACCAGATGATGACGCGTCCTTCGCTCTTGAACAATCCTCCCTCCTTGATCAACGGCTCAATCAGCACACAGTTGAATACTCCCGCGGGCACAGAGATTTGTTGATGGCCGAGAAACTTGACGGGCAATGGATGGGTCGTGTCTTTGAAAAAATTGTTGAGGGAGATCTTCGATCCGATTCTCATACTGGAAAAATCGAGTGTCCGCGTGAAGTAGAATGCTGAGACCACATCGTGAACATACGGAGGGACAGCGTACTCCTTGTCGTTGGCACGAGCGATGTTGTTCACCTGGTCGAATTCTGCTTCAAAATCTCTCTTGTAATTTCCCTCCCGGATCTTCTGCGAAAATCGCCATGGGAACAATCCCTCCACATCCATCATCGTCTCATACTTGTCTTCCACCTTAAAGAAGAAGGAAAAGGTGGGAGTGGAATTTACGGTGAAGACGACGCGGTAGGCATCTCTCCCGTGAATTCTCTCAACGGACGGAATCGTCATCACCGCCTCTCCCGCCTTGATGAAGCTGTAGCCAACGTCATACACGAGACGTTCACCGAGACCAAAGGCGTTTTGGGGTATCGTCCGCAGATCGGGACGGGTTCCTGTCGTATCTCGAAGGATGAGCATGGGACCCGGGACCTGAGCGACTCCGATCAGCGTGCAGAACATCAGAATGAAGCTCACGAAAGAGAATTCGCGACTCATGGCACCTGTCCGGTCTTGTTGGTCACGCGGCTCAACAGCTGGATACTCGCCCGGAAGACGTCATCGACGGCAATCAATCGCATGCAATCGTCTCCGCGACAGCTACCCCCTTTGCACCTTGGACAATCTTCCGCTCGAGGTTCAAAGATCACCTTATCGCTCGCAAGCGGCCCCCACCGCCTCGAACTGCAAGCCAGGATCGGAGGATAAAACGCGACCACCGGTACCCCGAGGGCTGCGGTGATGTGGAGAGGCCCGGTCGAATTCGAGACGACCAATCGTGCACCTCGGAGAAACCACGCCAGTTCATCCAGTGAAAACTCCCCCGCGAGCGATATCGCGCGGTTCCCGGAAGCAGCCACGACATTCTGGACTAAATGCTCCTCACCGCGACTGCCGGTCATCACGACCTGAAAACCGGCCTCCGAGAGTCTTGCCGCGAGTTCGCCAAACCGTTCCGGAGGCCAGTCACGAGCTGATCCGCCGCTCCCGGGATGGAGAACGATGATCGCTTCGTTGCCGGAGAGACCGTGGCGCGCTCGAATCTCGTCCACCCGGGCCGCGACCGCGTTTTGCAGAGGAAGGATTGGCCGCGGGGACAGCGCGACATCGCAACCGAGTACCCGAAGAAGGGAAAGATTATACTCCGCTTCATGCCGCTCGGCCGTCTTCCGGTGTTCGAAGACTCTCCGGTTGAATAGAAACGAGTACCATCGATAGCCCGTTCCGATACGAATGGGAATTCCCGCGAGAAACACCAGCAGAGCAATCCGAAACGTCGGATGGGCAACGACGACAGTATCGAATGACGCAAGGCGAAGCTCTCCCAGAATCCTCCAGAACCGCTTCTGGGAAACCCCTTCTCGATACAACAGGAGTTGATCGAGCCCCGGATATCCAACCAGGAGTTTAGCCGTATAGTCCTGTGCGAGAAAAGAGATCCTGGCGTCGGGGAACGTGCGCCGGAGGAGATCAATCATCGGGAGGGAAAGAACGACATCGCCGATGCGATCCGTGCGGACGATCAGAATCTTCTTCGGGGCGATGGAATTCACAAACGGCGACCGTCGGTTGTTCCAGCCAATATAGTCTCACGGGGTGTGAAGATCAAGAAATGAACACTTTGGCGACATCGATGAGAAGTGAGGGCTGATTCCAGAGCGCCGTGCGAAAAATCCCTCCCAGAGTCTGTTTGTTTTGCGGGAGTTTCAACGCGCTGTCGGCAATCTTGTTCAACGTTTCGTCCGAAAACTCCCCGATTGCTTCCTTGATGCGATAGAACACTTCATGACGCCAGCCAAGTCGTCGATGCCAGCGACGCTCATATTCATTCAGATGCGAAAGATCCTTCTTCTGTAGCGCCTCGACGGCAACTTCGCCGGCGATCATCCCGCCGATCATGCCGCTGATAATACCTCCCCCCGAGAGCGGATTCACCTGGCGTGCGGCATCACCCACAAGCATCACATTCTCTTTGACGATCGTGTCGCACGTTCTGGCACACGGCACACCTCCGGCAATCCGTGTCAGAACCGCGGCCTTCGGATACTTCTTCTCGACAAAGTCGGTGAGGAATCGAATCGCCGATCGGTTCTTCGCACTCTGCACATTGATTCCGATGCCGACATTCGCACTTTCTCTCCCCTTGGGGAAGACCCAGAGATATCCCCCCGGTGCCACATCGTCTCCGAAATAGAACTCCAGAATATCTTCGTCAATTTCGATGCCCGAGATCGTCATCTGCGCACAACTTTCCATGTCCCGGATGTGACACGTCGTGTCGATGCCGATCCATTTTCCCACGCGACTCTCGACGCCATCGGCAGCCACGATGATCGCTCCGGAGATGTCAATCTTCCTATCATCGATGAGCGTCCTGACGCCGACGACCTCATTTCCATTCCTCAGCAGATCGTAGACGTAGGCTTTTGTAATGATGTCGGCCCCGGCGCGAGCAGCCAACTTGGCGAGCTCGTAGTCGAACATCCGTCGCTCGAGAACGTAGCCCGTTCCATCGAGTCGCGGAACGACCTCCTTCCCGTTCGGGGCAACCAGTTTGAATCGTGTGACGGTCGAGGCAATCCAACGCGGATCGGGATCGATGAATTGGACGACTCCTTCGTGACTGACAGCTTCTCCACATCGAACGGGGTACCCGACATCGCGGTCTTTTTCCAGCACCAGAACAGATGCTCCCCCCGAGGCAACAGAGCGAGCCGCCGTTGATCCCGCGGGTCCGGCTCCGACAACGATCACATCATATTTGGGTTTCATGCGCGCACATTCGGTAGAGAGCTTAGTTCTTTGGGGAGATGGGCGACTCCATCGCGATGAAATTCGATGACCTCCCATGGACACGCCCAAACACACTTTTTGCAGTTGGTGCAGCGTTCTTCGATGATGGAAATCTTCGACTCCATCAATTCGATGGCATCTTCGGGGCAGACGCCGACACAGCAGCCGCAGAAATCGCACTTCCCCGGGACAATATAAATCATCAGCTGATTCGGAGTTGGCACCGCTTCCTCAATTCGTGATCGACAGAATCATTGCTGCTCGTCATGCTTCTCAACGGTTTGGCCGGGTTTGGGAATCGGCTCACCACGATAAATTCGTTCAAGCTCTTTGAGGATCTCGAGAAGCTCGACATGGCGGAGGGTAAACGAGCGAGTTTCTTTTCCTTGTTGTTCCGCTTCCCGCAGGCCTTTTCGGTTTGCGGCAATTTCCCGATCGATAATGTTCTTCTTCAGTCGGAAAACGGCATCCCGCGCAAGAGTCAAGGGTTCCGCTTTTTGGATTCTGGCGTCTAGTTCCTGCCAACCCTTGCTCAGTTCGTACTTCGCGAGCATGACTTCGGAGGCGAGGTTGCGGAGAGACTCGTCCTCTAGTTCCGTGAGAAAGAGATGGAAATCGAATCGCCCCGTGCTTTCAACCCTTTCCAACACTCGCTGCACCAGCTCTTTCACCCTCGAGTCCTCAAGATCCGTCATCGTGATATTGGCGAAGACATACTCGAGGGTCGCCGGATCTCCCGTCAGAAGGACCGCCAGGAGATCCCGTTCGGCTGTTCCGATCGGAGCGGAGGGTTTTGCGGGCTGCATCTCCATTCGCTGTTCTTCGGATGATGATGCGGGAGGAACCGCACGAGCCGGGGTCTTGCGCGGTGAAATCCATTTCTCCATCTCCCGGTGCAGTACCGATTCATAGAGATCATACTTCTCGGCGACGTGCTTGAGATAGATATTTCGTTTCAATTCATCCTTAATTCTTGCGATCGATTGGACGATGGATCGAATCGCCTCCGTCGTTCCCTCGGGCGTCGTGAAACTCCCGCTCTTGAGATGCTGATCGGCTTTGTAGTCGATAAACGAGACGGCATGATCCAGAAGATATTGAAATGCCTGCGCACCCTCCGTTTGGACAAACAGGTCAGGGTCCTTCCCGTCGGGCAGCAGAACGGTTTCCACGTCGAGATCTTCTTCCAGTGCGACGTCGACGCCCCGAAGCGTCGCGCTTGCACCGGCAGAATCGGGATCGAAAACAAGAGTAATCGTTCTCGCATATCGTTTCACAAGTTGGACCTGCTCCCGGGTCAATGCCGTGCCGCTGCTTGCAACGACGTTAATGAATCCTGCCTGGTGGAGGGAGAGAAGATCCGCGTACCCCTCAACGACGATGGCTTTCTGTTCCGAACGGATCGCCTCTTTCGCATTGAAGAGGCCGTAAAGGATTCTGCTTTTGTTGTAAATGAGCGTTTCGGGTGAATTCAGATATTTCCCCGCTACGTCGTCCTCCCGGAGTTTTCGTGCTCCAAATCCAATCACTCGCCCCGCCACCGAAAAGATTGGAAACATCGCCCGTCCGCGAAAATAGTCATAGTGACTCCCATCCTCACGCTGGCGAACCAAGCCTGCCTTCAGAAGCTCTTCCTCCGAAAATCCCTCCTGCCGGGCACGAGTGAGGAGCGACTCCCAGCTGTTCATCGAATATCCCAACCCAAACGAGCGGATCGTCTCGTCGTCGAATCCTCTGCCGCGAAAGTACTCGAGCGCGAATCGCCCTTCTTCCGTTTGAAGCAAGTTTTCATGGAAACACTTCCCCGCAAACCGACAGACCTCATAGAGGCGGTCGACCTCGCCCGGAACGCCGCTTTCCTCGAGGACAATCGGAATGCCGACGCGATCCCCAAGCGCCCGCACCGCTTCCACAAAGGAAACCTTCTCCGTCTCCATGATGAACGTGAAGACGTTACCTCCTTTGGCACAGCCGAAGCAGTGGTACATCTGTTTGTCGGGGCTGACGGTGAACGAGGGGGTCTTTTCGGTGTGGAAGGGGCACAGGCCGACGAAGTTCTTGCCCCGTTTCTTAAGTCGGACGTGAGCCGAGACGACGTCAACGATGTCGGCAGAGGAGCGGATTTGTTCGATGGTCTCGTCCGGGATGCGCATAATTGCGACAAATTTAGCCAATAAAGAAAGGACAAGCAAGGAAGCAGAGATACGCGGTCTTGTCGGAAGGGGCGTACAGCCAAAGCCCCCGGGATTGTCCCGAGGGCTTCGTCGCTGGCGGACATCCGTCGATGCTATTTGAGTTTCGCCACGGCTTCACCGACGGCGCTGTGAAAATCCTCAGCCGCTTCGTTGAACACGAAGATACTTCGCTTCGTGAACTTCTTGTCGCCCGACGTGGAAGGCTGGCTTGCCGTAATCGAAAGATACTTCGATTTGTTCTTCGCCTCCTTCACGTCGAAGAAATAGGTGATTTTACCTGCTTTCACCATCTTGGTGAATTGGTCGGGCATCGTGCGGCCCCCCTTTCATTGAAGTGGAAGATTAGGAAGTGATCCGACGCAAGCATCCATCCGGCTGGGGATACCGGCGGAGATTCCCCTCTTGCATGTCGGTGCGTCAAGCTACAGAATTTCCCAAGAAGTGTCAAGAAAAAGCAAAGCCCCTCCGACTATTTGCCGAAGGGGCTATTGCGCTAGCAGATTCGGGGGTGCTTTGAGTTCAAGGCCACGCAGGCTGCTGCTAAAGAGCTCCAGCGGGAATCCGCTGAGTGACGTCGGGAGGGAACCCCCGACGTCACATCAGAATCGGTTTCGGACACCTGCTAGTACATATCGCCGCCCATGCCGTGTGGAGGCATCGGCGGTGCCTTTTCCTTCTCCGGCTTCTCAACGACGGTTGCCTCAGTGGTGAGAAGCAGACCGGCAACACTGGAGGCGTTCTCAAGGGCAACGCGTGCGACCTTCGTCGGGTCGATCACGCCGGCCTTGATGAGGTTCTCGTATTGCTCGGTCTGGGCGTTGAAACCGAAATCGTCCTTGCCCTCCTTGATCTTATTGACCACGACCGAACCTTCCATTCCCGCGTTTCCCACGATCTGACGGACCGGTTCCTCGAGCGCACGACGCACGATTTCGATACCGACCTTCTGATCTTCGTTATCGGCCTTGATTTCGTCGAGATCGTTGAGACAGCGCAAATAGGCGACACCGCCTCCGGGGATGATTCCCTCTTCAACCGCGGCGCGTGTTGCATGCAGGGCATCTTCGACGCGAGCTTTCTTCTCCTTCATCTCGACTTCGGTCGACGCGCCGATCTTGAGCACGGCCACGCCTCCCGACAGCTTCGCGAGTCGCTCCTGAAGCTTCTCTTTGTCATAGTCCGACGTGGTCTTATCGATCTGCTGCTTGATCTCGTTGATGCGCTTCTTAATATCCTCTTTCTTGCCTGCGCCTTCCACGATCGTGGTGTTATCCTTGTCGATCGTGACGCGCTTTGCCGTGCCGAGGTAGGAAATCTGGGCGTTCTCGAGTTTGAAGCCTTTCTCCTCCGAGATCACCGTTCCGCCGGTCAGCACCGCGATATCCTCGAGCATTGCCTTCCGACGATCGCCGAAGCCAGGGGCCTTCACCGCGCAGACGCGCAGCGTGCCGCGCAACTTGTTGACCACGAGCGTGGCAAGCGCCTCGCCCTCAACCTCCTCGGCGATGAGCAGCATTGAACGACCGGACTGTGCAATCTTCTCGAGAATCGGGAGAAGATCTTTCATCGCACTGATCTTCTTGTCGTGAATCAGGATATACGGATCCTCGAGGGCTGCTTCCATCGTCTCTGCATCGGTCACGAAGTAGGGGGAGAGATATCCGCGATCGAACTGCATTCCCTCGACGACTTCGAGTGTGGTCTCAGTTCCCTTTGCCTCTTCGACGGTAATGACGCCGTCTTTTCCGACTTTCTCCATCGCGCTGGCAATCAACTCACCGATGCTGCGATCGTTGTTTGCAGAAACGGAACCGACCTGGGCGATTTTTTCCCTGTCGTCGCCGATTTCTTTGCTGAGGGTTTTGAGTCCCGCAACGACGTTTTTCACGGCAAGGTCCACACCGCGTTTGAGATCCATCGGGTTGGCACCGGCGGTGACGTTCTTCAAGCCCTCGCGAACGATTGCCTGAGCAAGGATGGTCGCAGTTGTGGTGCCATCTCCCGCCACGTCGGAGGTTTTGGAGGCGACTTCGCGGACCATCTGCGCGCCCATGTTTTCGATCGGATCGGTCAATTCGATTTCCTTTGCCACGGTGACGCCGTCCTTTGTCACGGTCGGCGGACCGAACTTCTTGTCAATGACGACATTTCGTCCTTTGGGACCCAGCGTCACTTTCACCGCGTCTGCCAGCTGATCAACGCCACGCTTCAGCGCAGATCGAGCATCCGCATTGAACTGGATTAGCTTTGCAGCCATCTTTCTTTGCTCCTTTTCGTCAATTGGGTGATGTGAATGTCAAGTTCTTACTTGGATGACATCAACGCGAAGATGTCGCTTTCACGCATGATGAGGTACTCTTCGCCTTCGATGGTGATCTCCGTGCCCGAGTACTTGCCATACAGCACTTTGTCACCGGCTTTGACCTGCATCGGGATGGTCTTCCCGTCGTCGCTCACGCGACCGGGGCCGACTGAAATCACTTCACCCCAGACCGGCTTTTCTTTTGCGGTATCAGGGACGATGATGCCCCCTTTCGTCTTCTCTTCAGCGACAGATGGTTTGATAACTACTCTGTCAGCCAGTGGTTTCAGCGATGCCATACATATCCTCCATCTGTAAGTTTTGTTGTTTCAATGAGTTGGAAAGGATTAGCACTCCATGGATAAGAGTGCTAACAAGATAATGAATCTTAGGCCACGTGTCAAGTCCTGAACCGGAAGGGGCGCATCTGAGGGGGAGAGCTGACCGTCACCGTTCGGCGGCGGTCAGCTGCAAGAATGGACGATGCTACCGGAGGAGCGTCATTTTGCGGATTGCCCGGTTCTGGCCGGCGCGAACTTCATAGAAGTATACGCCGGAGCTGATGAAACCAGCATTCCAGGCAAGGGTATGATAGCCGGGTTCGAATTCTCGATCGGCAAGCGTCGCCACCAATCGACCGATGCGGTCATAGACTCTAATCGTCAATCGCTCGCGCGCAGGTAATCCGACGATGAGGATGGTCGATGCGTTGAAGGGATTCGGGTAGTTCTGCGCGACAGTGAATTCTCGCGGGATTTCATTCCGATCATGAACGGAAAGGGGCGGATTTCCCTCCTGTATTCTCAGGTTATCAATCACCCATCCCCACCCTGTCACGGCGGCATCCGTGAACATCCGGAAGCGTATCAACACATGATCCCCTGCGGAAAATGTGTTCCTCAGATTGATCACGCGGGGACGAAACAAAGAAGCCGCCCCGGTAAGCAATTGATCATAAGCTGATCGCCACGCCGGGTGTGCATCCGCATCATAGCCATCGGCCAGAGGTTTCCACGTGATCCCGTCTTTCGTTCCTTCGACGACACAGTAGTCCCAAAACTCTTCCTCTCCAAATCGCGATCCGGGATCGCCCGGCTCAACGAGAGCGACCTCGTCAAAGACAACATTGCTGTTCGTCGCATGCACGATGATCGGAACATTGAGCTGGAGGATGTAATTCTGGTTGTTCGCATAGGGATGCGGCGTATGATAGGCCTCCGTCGAGAAACCCGGGACCAGTTGTCTCGCGAATCCCGTTGCCGTATAGTTTGTGGTAGGAACATTCATCGAATCGACATAGGCGGTTACCGGTGCCTTGATCTGAACGACGGATGCCGTCTTCACTCCGGAGCGGAATTCACTTCCCCCCTTGTACGCGACGATTTGTACCGTGTGCGTTGCGGCACCCGTCACAGGATATACCACAATCGTATCGACAGCCACGGGGTTGGCTTTCAACGTCGTGAAGACGCTTCCGTTGAGGATGACGCGCGTCGAGTCGTACGCCGATTTCAATCCGACATAGATGTTCAGCGCTCCCAGACCCCCTTGCGCCATCGCCAGAAGACGCGGTGAGAGCGTGACAACGGGCTTCGGTGCTGTCAGGAGCTCCGGAATCCGGACGCTCCATATTCCGCGACCATGTGTCGCCGCAATGACCTCATCATCCACGATGCCGAGCGACCAGATCGAGACTGCTGGAATCCCATTATTCGCGTACGACCAGGTTGCGCCATTATCGGTTGAGATGAACAGGCCGATTTCCGTTCCGACCCAAATTTCAGACGGTTTGTGCGGCATCACGAGGAGGCAGTACGTCCCAACATCGGGAAATCCGTTTGTACTGACAGCGCCTGAACCGAAGCCAGAGATATCTGTCCAGCTCTGACCGAGGTTTGTCGTACGAAGAATCTTCGGCGCTCTTGCAATCGAGAACAGCGCATACGCGGTCTGCCGGTCGGCAGGATGTGTGGCAAGTCCGCTCAGAACGCCCAGCGTTGCGCCCGTGTAGTTTGTGACCGGTGCAAACGAGTGCCCGGAGTTTGTCGAGACGTGAAGCGAACCGGTGGAGCTTATGCGAACGCCGGCCCACACGACCTGCGGGTCTGCGGCCGATATCGCCGCCTGACCGCGAGAGCTTGAGAATCCCCACCCCGTACTGACCGGGATGCTTGTCCAGCTCTCGGCAAAATCGTCGGAGCGCCAGATACCCATACTGCCGACGGCAAACACGAGATCAGGATCGAGCGTCGATTTTGCGAGCCGGTTGATGAAGACGCCTCTTCCCGATCCGACATCGAGAAGGCCCGATGTCGCATTCTGCCACGTTGTCCCGGCATTCGTTGAGCGTCGGAAGTTATTGTATTGAGAGCCCGCGATGAGCAGATTCGGATTCTTTGCGTGCCAGATGACATCGAAGCCGTCGCCTCCAATCTGGTCGGTCCATTGTGACAGCGAATTCGGGCTTGCCGGAGAGCGGTACGTCCCGTTATCCTGCATCCCGCCGATGTATTCCTGAGATCCGGGCTTCCGGTCGGCCCCGTAGAATTGGGTCGTATTGAATCCGTTCAGTGTTTTGCGCCAGACCGTACCCCCATCGTCGGAGTATTCCACCCCCCCATCGTTCGCGTTGATCATGCGAAACGATTGGGTCGCGGAGTTTGTGGGGACAAGAAGGAGATTGTGATGATCGGCATGGACATATGGATACGTTCCCCCGCCGGGACGCGAGAGCCCTGGATACCAATTAGTCATCTTGCTGATGGACCGCGTGACAAGGGTCTGGCTCCCAAATCTGATGAGAATAGAGGAAACGGGAAGTGCCGTCGGATTCCACGTTGCGCCTGACGCAAGGATCGGCCAAGCCGCATACGTATTCTTGTGTCTGTGCCCGTCCGAAATACTGATCAACGAACTCGGCGTGGTTGAAGAGTACGGCACGGCATGGACAAAGATGTACTCGCGTTGAGGATTTGTCCCGTCATAGTGGATTAGATCAAATGCGCCATCTTCAAACCAATCTCGAAAGCTCGCCATCAACTGTCGGTTATTCGTGACATCCCACACCTCGAAGGGGACCTGCACGTAGTTCTGGTAGACGTATGTTCCTCCCCCGATTCGTATGAATCGATGAGCCATTTGTGAACGACCCGGTCCGAACCGGATTTCGACCGACGTGTAATCCGTCGTATCGATGTTCGTGGCGCCGAGAAACTGTTTGCCCACACCGATTCCGCCTCCGGCGTACGGTCCTCCCCAGTTCACAAAACCGAGGAACGACGAGGTATTGACAAGATCAACACCCAAGATTCCGGTCTGCGACGAACCGCCCCCCTGAACCTGAATCATGTGAACATCAATCCCACCGACGTAGACAATATCCTTGTTGAACGGATGGACCGCGACTGTGTTATCATACCACCCCTGAGAGCCGAGCCAATTGACGGTTGTGCCGCTCGATTGTCGCGTCAGATTCCATGTGGAGCCACCGTTATCCGACATGTACAGCTCGGCATTCGTCGCAGTCTCGACGGATGCAAGAATCCGATTGGCGTCGCTTGGTGCAATCGCCAGTTCGATACGCCGCGCTCCTTGAAATGAGGAGGGAAGTACGCTCCAACTCTCTCCGGCGTTCGTGGATTTGAGGACACCGATCGTGTTGTGCGCAGCGTACTGAATCGAAAAATTTCCGGAGGGATGCAGAACATGCTGGATGCGTCCCCCATCATAGACTTTGGTCCAGTTGGAGCCGCCGTCCGTGGAGCGGAAAATTCCCGTGTTCGTCCCCACAACAACGACATTCGGATCTGATGGTGAAACGATGATCCGGTTGATGTATGAAAAATCGGTGTTTGAGGCGGTTGAACCGAGCTGTGTCCAGGAGTTTCCCCGGTCGGTAGATTTCCAGATTCCATCACCGCGGATCGCATCGATATTCCCGAATCCTTCGCCGGTGCCGGCATAGATGATGTTTCGATTTGACTCCGCCATCGCAAGCGCAGAGGTTGAGAGATTGGGTAGATTCGGCGTCAGATTGATCCAGTTCGAACCGGCGTTGGTTGTCTTCCAGATCCCGCCGCCGACGGAGCCCGCAAACCACGTGTTGTACGTCGGATCGATGGGATCGAGAATGAGTCCGCGTGTACGTCCGCCGACATTTCCGGGTCCTCGTTCCACCCACGGAAGCACGGCGGCCTGACGTTTCCCAAGTCCGGCCTGACTCTGGATAGCTTTTTCCAGTTCGATCATTCGGTAGTTTGCCGGATAGCCGGGCTCCGATTGACCCTCCGGCGTCCTGATCTCGTGGTGGAATCTCAGGAACTGATCGGGCTCGTCGGGCCTTTTCATCCCTTCTGCCTTGCGCCTGATCTTCGCCTCCAGCTCATCTTGCCAGAGACCCATCGGCGATTCAGGATGGATCTTTGCCGCACGTTCGCGTTCGGCCCTGAACTCGAGGCGAGTGAAGCCTGCCCCAAAGGCGACGACAAACAGGAATGGAAGAACCAGTTTTCTCATACATCGCTCCTTTCGGCTATGACACGCTACTTCGAATCGGGATGCGGGATGGAGGCCCGCCGAGGGATTTTCGTTCTTGATTGGACGTGATAAATGTATCCGTGAAGATATTCGTTGAACTCATCTTCTGCAGGAATAATTCCCGGACGGTGTTCGACTTCGAGTTCATTGGCGTTTCGCCAGGAGAGCGATGCGTCGTCCAGCTCATCCGAAAAGAGGATCGCTCCGCTTTTTGTATCGTGGATGGCGAACCGGATGTGGCGACGCGTCGCAGTCTTTGACTTATTCAGCACGACGTATCGAACCACGTATGAGCTATCTGCATTGTAGAACCACTGAAGTTCGGCGGCTGAGTGGATCGGGTAGGGAAATGGCTCAAACTCAGGCGCGCGTTGTCCCTCGCGTATGGCAAGACAACCGATCAGAGAAAGGAGGACAACGAACATCGCACGTGATCGAACGATGCAGTTCATTCCGTGGTCAGCGTGTGTGAAGGAAATTCGGTCTTCGAGATGTGGTGCAATATACCGCAAGCACTGAGCAATCACAACTCGACCGCGCGACATCCTATAGCTCGTGGTCGGTCTCTTCTTCCACTCCGGAGATCACAATAACATACTCTCCGCGCGCGGGTTTGTGGGCGATCTGGTTAAGGATATCTTCGATCGGCCCCCTCAGGACTTCTTCATACATCTTCGTCAATTCCCTGACGAGGACGATGTAGCGGTTGCCCAGTGCGGCGTGGAGTTCGCGCAGGGTCTTGACGATACGGTGCGGACTTTCATAGAGAACAATGGTTCGGCGTTCGTGTTTCAGCTGGAGGATTCGTGTTTTTCTCCCTTTCTTCTGGGGGAGAAATCCCTCAAAGACAAAAGCGTGGGTGGGAAGACCGCTGATCACAAGGGCGGGGATGAGCGCAGCAGCCCCCGGAATCGGAACGACCGTGATATCACGCGCAATTGCCTCGTTCACGATTCGGTATGCGGGATCCGAAATCCCCGGAGTACCGGCATCCGAGACCAGGGCTATCGATTCACCTTGCTGAAGTCGTGACATGAGCTCCGGAATGCGCCTCACTTCATTCTGACTGAAGTAGCTCACCATCGGCTTGCTGATATTGTATCGGTCGAGCAAGATCTTGGTCTTGCGCGTATCTTCGGCGGCGATCAGGTCGACCTCCGCAAGGATCCTCACCGCGCGATAGGTGATATCCTCAAGATTGCCGATCGGCGTGGCGACGAGATAGAGCGTACCGTTCAGAGACCTCTTGTCCGTTTTCACTTCAACAATCCCCATTCTGCATTTGTCACACCCCATTCGCCAGATTCACTTCAACAATCCGCACGCCGCACTCTCTCATGCTCCCCAGTCACGGCTATAGCGAAAATCGACGTTCACAGTGCGATGGGAGACTTTGGCAATAATCGGGGGACGCCTCTTAAACTGGTTCTTACGGATCATCTCCCGGACACGGCTAATGAACTCCGGCTCGAATCCGGCTGCCGCGAGTTCGTCGTCCCGCCGGCGTTCATCGACCATCTTGTGCAACAGTCTATCGACACTTGCGTACGTGAAGCCGAGCTCACCCTCGTCGGTCTGGTCCGGCCAGAGATCAGCGGTCGGTTTCTTCTCAATCACCTTCTTGGGAATCCCGAGAGCATCCGCGAGCTGCCAAACCTGGGTTTTGTACAGATCGCCGATCGGGTTGATCGCACACGCGAGATCACCGTGAATCGTCCCATAGCCAAGAAGCAGTTCCGTTTTGTTGCTCGTACCGATGACGAGTGCCTTTTCTCTCAGCGAGAGATCGTACAGAACAATCATTCTCGCCCGGGCCATCAAGTTTCCGCGCCGCACCTTGTCCGTCACGTTCTGAGCCTGAGCATACGAATCGACCATTCCGGAGATATCGATCGTCTCGGCATGGACGCCCAGTTCGCGGGCAACCAGCTCGGCGTCTTCCACACTCTCCCTGCTGCTGTCCCGATGCGGAAGGATCACGGCCAGCGTATTGTCTTGCCCCAGCGCCTGGAGCGCGAGGGAAGTGGAAACCGCGGAGTCCACCCCGCCGGAGAGACCAATGATTGCCCGCTCAAATCCGACGTTGCGAATCTGATCTCTCACGAATCGGATCAGCAGATCTTTGACCAGCGCGATGTTCAGTCGGAGATCGTCCCCGATGGTTCTTCCGGCGGTTTCCATCCTCTATTCCTCAGTTTGACGTTGAGAGTTCCTTCAGTGATTGCCGGATAATAGCGAGACCTTCATCGGCTTCGTCGGCGGAAAGATTCAGCGGCGGTCTGAAGCGAATGGCGCTCTCGCCGCATCCGATGAGGATCAATCCCTTACTCAGTGCCTTCTTTCGCAGAGCAAGCCGCAGTTCCGGCGTGGGCAGATCCATCGCGCAGAACAGTCCGCGTCCACGGACATTGTCGATGAGCTTGGGGAATTCACTCTGAAGCGCTGATAATTGTGCGAGCAGGTGTGTGCCAACCCGTTCGGCATTTCCGATCAGGTGATCCTCCTCGATGATCTCCAGAATACGCATAAACCGAACCATGTCTATCAAGTTCCCCCCGAAGGTCGAATTGATACGGCTCGGTTTATGAAAGACATTGTCCTGGATATCATCGATCCTTGTGCCTGAGAGCACTCCGCATACCTGGGTCTTTTTTCCGAAAGCCATGAGATCAGGTTCGACGAAGTATTCATGCGCCCACATTCTTCCGGTGAGTCCGACCCCTGTCTGCACCTCATCGAAGATAAGAAGGATCTCGTTTTCGTTGCAGATCTGTCTCAGTTCGATGAAGAACTCTTTGCGGAAATGATTATCACCACCCTCCGCCTGAATCGGCTCGATGATGAGACCCGCGATATCGTCAGGATTTGACTTAATCGCATCCTTGATCTGTGCGAGGGCCTGGCGTTCCTCTTCCTCCACACGCCGCAGGTTTTCTTCGTTCAACGGGAAGCGGATAGCAGGATTATGAATACGCGGCCACGAGAACTTCGGGAAGTAATTCGTCTTGGTCGGATCGGTGTTCGTCAGCGAGAGGGCGTATCCCGATCTGCCGTGAAACGCCCGTCGGAAGTGGACAATCTGGTTTCCGCGTTCTTCCTTGTATCCTCTCTCGAAGTTCTTGCGAATCTTCCAGTCGAAGGCGGTCTTCAGGGCGTTCTCAACGGCCACGGCTCCCCCTTCGATGAAGAACATGTACTTCATGTACGACGGGAGGGCTATTCGGCTGAAGGTCGAGACGAATTCCGCGAGCTCGACCGAATAGACATCGGAGTTCGAGGGCTTGTTCACGGCAAGTGTCGCCAGATGCTCCTTGAACGCCGGATCAGTGAGCTTGGGATGATTGAACCCGACCGAACCCGACGCGAAGAATGTGAAGAAATCGAGAAGCCGACGATTCGAAACGAAGTCGAACAAGTACGAACCGTGGCTGCGCTTGAAATCGACGACAAACTCAAACCCATCGACGAGCATGTGCTTCTTCAGCGTCGCATGGACGTCAGACGGCGATATCGGCTGTCGGGGAATGAATGGAGGATTTGAAGGTTCTGATGTCGAGAGGTGGCGGGGAAGATGATTCTTCTGCTCACGCCCCTGTTCTGTTGTCCGTGTGGTCATGGATATTCTCCGATAGAGTCGAGTGAATGATGGACATGTTCTTTTCTCGAGGATTCGCCGGGCATGGAGCGGACCCTCATCGGATTAGTCAAAAAGAATATGCCGACTCTCAGAAGAACTCCTGATGTTCGTAGAAACAGATAAGAAAGGGGCGTCCGGTCATGTTGTTACGTCCCCTCCGTATCAATCTGGGCACGCTGCAGCTTGCCGCTGTAATCGATATAGACGGTTTTCCATTCAGAGTAGAATTCGAAGACTGTCCATCCCCCTTCCCGGTGACCGTTTCCTGTCTCCTTCACGCCGCCAAACGGCATGTGCGCTTCGGCCCCAATCGTCGGACTGTTGATGTACGTGATCCCGGCTTTGATGTCCCGGATCGCAGTGTACGCGTACCCGATGTTTTGCGTGTACATGGAAGAGGAAAGACCGTACTTCGTGTTGTTCGATACTTCAATAGCCTGTTCCACCGACGAGACCTTAAGAACCGAGAGAACCGGACCAAAGATCTCCTCGCGCGCGACCCGCATATCGGGAGTCACGTTGACGAGAATGGTGGGCTCGTGGAACCATCCTTTTTCATGTTCGCCGCCGGAAAGTCGCTTTCCTCCATGGAGCACTGTTGCTCCCTCGTCGGTGCCGATCTTCACATACTCTTCCACAACTTCCCGCTGTCCTTCGTTGACGAGAGGTCCGACATGTGTCCCCTCCTTCAATCCATCGCCGACGCGGAGCTTCTTCACCCCTGCAACTAACATCGAGAGAAACTTGTCGTAGATGTTCTCATGAAGAATCAGGCGGCTGGTGGCGGTGCATCGCTGGCCGGTTGTTCCAAACGCACCCCACAGCACGCCGTCGAGGGCGAGATCGAGGTTCGCATCCTCCATCACGATCTGGGCGTTTTTCCCGCCGAGTTCAAGGGAAACGCGTTTCAGCGACTTGCCCGCCAGTTCCGCTATCTTCTTCCCCACGGAGGTCGACCCCGTGAAGCTCACAAGATCAATGTCAGGATGTTCAACGATCGCCATCCCCACCGCGCCTCCTCCGCCGTGTACAAGATTGATGACGCCCTCCGGAATCCCTGCTTCCGCGAGAATCTCAACCAGAATGGTGGCAGTCTCCGGCGTATCGGACGCGGGTTTGAACACAACCGTATTGCCGCACACGAGAGCGGGAAAAATCTTCCAGGTCGGTATCGCCATCGGAAAATTCCATGGGGTGATGATTCCCGCGACGCCGATCGGCATTCGCATCGCCATGTTGAACTTGTTGGGGAGTTCCGATGGGACGGTGTGGCCGAAGAGACGCCTTCCCTCAGTGGCTGCATAGTACGCGGTGTCGATTCCTTCCTGAACGTCACCTCGCGTCTCGAGGAGCACCTTTCCCATCTCTCTTGTCATGCGTCGGGCGATTTCATCTTTTCGAGCCGTCATGAGATCGCCGACCTTCCGCAAGATATCTCCGCGATGCGGGGCGGGGACCAACCGCCACCGCTCAAACGCCGCGCGCGCGGCTTTCACGGCCTCGTCGACATCGTCCTTCGATGATGAGGGAAATGTGCCGAGCACCTCGGCCCAATTCGCCGGATTGCGATTTTCGAAAGTCTTCCCGCTTTTTGCATTGACCCACGTTCCGTTGATGAAATTCTGAAATGTCTTTGCCATGATTTTCTTTCGATTATTTCAAGCCGACTTGTTCGAAGATGTAGTCGACGTGCTGGGTACTCTTCTTCGGATCAAAAAGGGCTTCGAGATCCGCGTCTGAGAGGAATTGTTTGACTGCCTCGTTGCCGCGCGCAAGAGCGCTGAATTCGACTTTTGTTTCCCAAACCGTCATTGCCAGGCGCTGTACGATCGCGTAAGCGTCTTCCCTGCTCATCCCCTTCTGCATGAGCGCAAGGAGGAGCGACTGCGAAAAGATGAGGCCGCGCGTGCGTTCGAGGTTTCGGGTCATGTTGTCCGGATACACCACGAGCTTATCGATCACTCGCGTTGTCTCATGAAGCATAAAATCAAGAAGGATACAGCTATCCGGGATCACGATCCTCTCTACTGATGAATGCGTGATGTCCCGCTCGTGCCAGAGTGCGACATTTTCCATCCCGGCCAAGGCATTCCCCCGAAGAACGCGGGAGAGTCCGGCAATCCGTTCGCAGGTGATCGGATTACGTTTATGCGGCATCGCACTGGAGCCTTTTTGCCCCTTCGAGAAGAACTCTTCGGCCTCGAGCACTTCCGTCTTCTGGAGGTGCCGGATTTCTGTGGCTATCTTTTCCAGCGTACATCCGCAGACGGCAAGCACGTTGAGAAACTCGGCGTGGCGGTCCCGTTGGATAACCTGCGTGGAAATCGGGGCCGGTTCGAGTCCAAGCTTTCTGCACACGTATGCCTCCACAAATGGGTCTACATATGCGTACGTCCCCACGGCCCCGGAAATCTGACCAACGGCAATGCGTTTGCGAGCCGCGGTCAGACGGTAGATATTCCTCGACACTTCGGCATACCAGAGCGCAAGTTTGAGTCCAAACGTCACCGGCTCGGCATGCACACCGTGAGTTCGCCCCACCATCACCGTGTACTTGAATTCCTTTGCCCGCCGCGCCAGCACGTCCCGGAGTCCCGTGAGACCGCTCAGAAGCAACGCGGCAGACTGATCCATCTGGACGGCGAGCGCAGTATCGAGCACATCCGACGAAGTCATCCCCAGATGAATGAAGCGCGCGTCGGGGCCGACCGATTCCCCGACATTCGTCAGGAACGCGATGACATCGTGTTTGACTTCACGTTCGATTTCCAGAATCCGTTCGACCGAGAACGCCGCCTTCGACCTGATGGTCATGACGGCTTCCTCGGGGACGATCCCGCGTTGCGCCTGTGCCTCGCACGCCAGCACCTCGATCTCCAGCCAGATGCGAAACCTGTTTTCGTCTTCCCAGATGCCCCCCATCTCCGGACGGGTGTAACGGCCGATCACGCGGCGCTCTCCTTTATTGAGGATCCTTGTCGATTCTGAGACTGATCGAAATCGTTCGCTTGTCGCGGAAAATCTTCATCTCCCACGTCTCCCCGGGCTTTGAATCATAGAGAATTCCGAGGAAATCCGTATCGGATTTTACGTTCTTCCCGTTGATCTCGAGAATGATATCGCCGACCCGTAACCCGGCCCGTTCCGAAGGTCCTCCCCGATGGATCTCACTGATGATGATTCCCTCGGCGCGCGCCAAGCCGAAGTACCGCGCGATATTCACATCAACAACCTGCGCTTCAAATCCTGTATATCCCTGACGACCCACCTTGCCGCTTTTCCTGAGCTCATTGACGATCGATTTCACCTTGTTGATCGGGATGGCGAATCCGTATCCGACATACGTGGAGCTCTGGCCTCCGGTGAAAATCAGTGTATTCACGCCGATGACTTCGCCAAGTCCATTCACCAGCGGTCCACCGCTGTTCCCGCCATTGATTGCTGCATCCGTCTCAATCATGTCGCGATAGAAACGATTGCCAACACGACCCAGGTTCATTCCCGTCGAACTGATCACACCAACCGTCACCGTCGGCTTGTCATTGATTTCGAAGAGTCCGAACGGATTTCCGAGGGCAATCGACCACTCACCGATGATGATTTCATCCGAGTTGCCGAAGGTGAGAGACGGAAGATTTCGGCCCTCCACCTTGAGCAAACAAATGTCCGTCACCGGATCGGATCCGACGATCTGTGCCTTCAGGCGCTCTCCACTTGTCAGTGTCACGGTAATCTCGGCGGCATTGCCGGCGACATGGTCATTCGTCACGATGTAGCCGTCGGGCGAGATGATGAATCCCGAACCGATACCCTTGACCTCCTGCTTGTATGTCCGGTCTCCAAAGAACTGCCGGAAGAAGGGATCATCGCCAAAGAAACTGTGGAACGGATCACGGAATTGACGCACCTCCGTCACATTGATCCCCACGACGGCGGGACTGACGCGCGCAACCGCTCGCGTGATCGCGTTCTCGCGGGAGCGCGGAAGATCATCGGGCGACTGCTGACTCACCTGTTGCATGCCCGCGCCAGATTCCAGAACACCCACATCCGCAGCGTCATGAACGGGCGGGTTAGCAGATGTCGCGGATTTCACCGCATAGCCAAGGACAAACCCGACAACTATCATCACCGAGAGAACAGCAAGAAAACCTTTGAGCTTCACTTTTCTTCCTCCATTCATAGCATCTCATTCCGGATTCTCGATTTCCGGCTGAACTCCTTTGAGGTCGGCAACGACCTCTTTTATGCCGTTCACATGGCCCATCAGAAGCACGACACTAAGCAAAACGCTCAGCAGTCGGTAATCAGCCAGCGGCACGTTGCTTGTCATGAAGAACCTGAGGACGCTGTCGGGCGTGAGGTAGACGAGGAGAGGAGCAAGCAGTACGGCGAATACGTTTGCCGTGAGAATTCCCCGACCCAGAGATTTCGCGACAATCCAGACGATGCACCAATGGACGCCGTACATCACTCCGATCGGCAGGACACCCCCAGCGGCCGTCGCGAGACCGCGTCCGCCTCGGAACTTTAGCCACACCGAATAATTGTGACCGACGATCGCCCCAATCAGCGCCAACGCGACATGCCAGAAATCTCCCCCGACCAACAGGGCCCCCACGACCGCGATCAAGCCCTTCGCACCGTCGATAAGCCCCACAACGGTCCCCATGCGGGAAGAACCGGTGACCCTGTACGTGTTGTAACCACCGACATTTCCACTCCCCTCGGAGCGAATGTCAAGATTCGCCCACTTTCGGACGAGAAGATAGGCTGTCGGAAATGAGCCGGGGAGATACCCGCCCAAGAAGAATAAGAGATACGAAATCACGAGAATTGGACAGATATTGTGGATTTCTGCTAGATGTGTCACAAAAATACTCAAAAGCTCAGGGATAAGCAAGGTAGGAAGGTGGCGACGCGGAAAACGGGACGCAAGAAGTGGAAAGAGACTCAAACATCAACGGCGTGGTTTGGCACGCAGACGGCTATTCCCCTTTCGCGTCTCTCGTCATGAGATCTTCGGTTGCGTCATGCGGATTTCTTCCCTCGAAGAGAACCTGATAGACGGCCCCCGCGATCGGCATTTCAACACCGAGTTTCTGTGAAAGGGCATGTACCGATTTTGTCGTCGGGACTCCTTCAGCGATCATCACCATGCTCTTGAGGACCTCTTGCAGGGGCTTACCCGCCCCCACCTGTTCGCCAACGTATCGGTTGCGACTGTGTTTGCTCATGCACGTCACGATGAGATCTCCGATTCCTGATAATCCGGCAAACGTTCGTGGCTGTGCCCCCATCTTGACCCCCAGTCGGGTGATCTCATAGATGCCCCGCGTCATGATCGCGGCTTTGGTGTTATCGCCAAAACCCGCACCGTCACTGATTCCAGCCGCGACAGCGATGACGTTCTTGATCGATCCGCCCAGTTCCACTCCTCTGAGATCTTCGTTCACGTACACACGAAAGTACGGAGTCAAGAAGACGTCTTGAACGATCTTGGCAGTCCTGCTCTTGACGCTTGCTGCAACGATTGCGGTGGGGATGCGCTTGGAGACTTCCTCGGCATGGCTTGGTCCCGAGAGAACGGCAAGGTTATCCTTGCGGCATTGCGGAAGAGAATCCTCGATGACCTCCGTCATCGTCATGAGTGACTCAGTCTCGATTCCCTTTGCGACATTGCAGATGATTGTCTCACTCAGCTTCTTCGTGGAGAGATGGCTGAGAACAGAGCGTAGGTGTTGAGACGGGACCGCCGTCACCAGCATGCCGGCGGATCGGCATGCCTCATCGATGTCGTTGGTGACGAGGAGTCGCTCAGGCAAGAGAATACCGGGGAGGAATGCAACGTTCTCCCGTGTCTCGCGCATGACGTTGACATTGTCCGTGTGGTACTCCCAGAGACGGACATCATATCCCTTCTCGATGAGCAACAGCGCCAGGGTTGTTCCCCAGCTTCCCGCACCAAGGACGGCAATGTTCATAGATTGTGTTCTCCAGCGAAAGGCGCGCATCCGATACAGATTCGGGCGCGTGGGGAAGAACGCAATGAACCCGTACGGTGTGTACGGGTTCACGGGAGTGATGCTAAGCCTTATGGATTGACAGATCGTCTCTTGTTGAACCGCGAGATCCTATTCTCGGTTCCTGTAAGCAATCGCTTGATATTCTGTCGATGGGAATAAATCAGAAGCAGAGCAACTGCAAGACTGAATACGATGAGCGTATTGTAGCTGTCGATTTGGACGCCGAACACGGTGTGTCGAACGAAGAGAGTTGTCGGAAATGCCACGGCGGCGCTGACGGATCCCAGCGAGACGTACCCCCAGGCAACGATGACGAGTCCGAAGATCAGGATCGATACCAGAAATTCTGTAGGGGCGAGACCGACGAGCATACCCGCGGCGGTCGCGATTCCCTTTCCTCCGCGGAACCCGGCAAAGACGGTCCAGATGTGACCGATGATCGCCGCCGCTCCGCAAAGCATTTGAACGATGGTGAAATCGTCGAACGGCGTTCGGTTGTAGAACGGGAGCGATGGGTCCCAGAAGAGCCGTGCGATCAGCGTAGCGGCAATCAATCCTTTGCTGAGGTCGATCACGCCGACGAACAGGCCGGCTTTCCACCCGAGGATTCGAAAGACGTTCGTCCCGCCGGCATTTCCGCTCCCCTTGGTACGGATATCGAATCCGTGAAACCACTTCGAGAGCATGATGCTTGTCGGGATCGATCCGACGACATAGCTGAGAATAAGAACAACAAGAAGATTTTCCATGCAATCCCTTCGCCGCAATACCTGTCAGACAATTTCATACCAAAATAGCCAAAACACCCGCGAGATGCAAGGTGTGTCACGTCCTCTGTGATTTCCATCGTTCCAGTATCAATGACCCCAATTCGAGATCTTCGGGCGTTGTAATCTTGATATTGTCGTATGAACCGATGATGATACGCGGTTTGATGCCCAGCCGCTCGACCAGCGCCACCTCATCGGTGGCATGGTATCGACTCGCATGGGCGGCCATGAACGCCCGCTTCAGGATCGAGGCACGAAAGCCCTGGGGCGTTTGCATCAACCAGAGCGCCGCCCGATCGATCGTCTGTTCGAAATGGCTTCCACCGTTGGAGCGGCGGACCGTCTCCTTCGGTTGGACGGCCAGTGCAGCGGCGTCAAATTCCCGACAGACGTTGACAACTTCACGGATTTTCGCCGGTTCGATAAAAGGCCGAACCCCATCGTGCACGAGAACGATATCGCTCGCCTTTGTCCGGATCCTGCGAAAGGCGTTTTCCACAGATCCCTGGCGTCGCTCTGCCCCTGTGACGATCTTGCTTACTTTGTGCAGACGGTATCGGGAGATCAGCGATTTGGTTTCCGCGAGAGTTTCTTCCGGAACGGCAATCACGATCTCGTCAACCTCTGCACACTCTTCGAACCGCTGAACCGTATGAACGAGCAGGGGACGGTCCCCAAGATGTACGAACTGCTTCTTTACGGGAGATCCCAGCCGCGTGCCTGAACCCGCGGCTGGGATGATCGCGTAGACCTTTGGCCTCGATTTCGCCATGATCGCCATCCTCACAGAACCAGCATAGCATCACCATAGCTGTAGAATCGATAAGATGATTTAATGGCCCGCTTGTACGCCTGCATCGTGAAGTCATAACCGGCGAACGCACTCACGAGCATCAGCAACGTCGATTCCGGAAGATGAAAATTCGTGATGAGTCGATCGGTGATTTTGAAATCGTACGGTGGGAAAATGAACTTGTCGGTCCAACCGCGCGACGGTTTCAAATGTCCATCCGACGTGACACTCGACTCCAGCGCCCGGCACGTACTTGTTCCAACCACGAACACATTGTGCCTCGTGTCGATCGTCTTGTTCACGATGTCCGCTGCTCCAGGGGAGATCTCGTAGTACTCCGAATCCATCTTATGCTTGGTGAGATCTTCGACCTCCACGGCCCTGAACGAGCCCAATCCGACGTGCAGGAGAACCGGCACAACTTTGACTCCTTTCGCCTGGATTTTCCTGAGGAGTGGTTTGGTGAAATGGAGACCCGCCGTCGGTGCCGCAACGGCTCCGAGCACACGCGCATAGACAGTCTGGTACGCCGCTTTGTCCTTTGCCGTCGGCTCTCGCTTGATGTAGTACGGCAACGGGGTCATCCCGATCCGCTCGATGATCTTGAAGAAATCACCCCGATGGTTGAACCGAACAGTCCTCCCCCGCGACGTCGTGTTGTCGATCACCTCACACCATAACTTGCCGTCATCAAAGAAGATCTTGTTTCCGATGCGGACCTTTCGGGCCGGATCAACGATGACGTCCCAGATGTTTTCTTCTGCGTTCAGTTCGCGCAGGAGGAACACCTCGATTTTGGCATTCGTCTTTTCCTTCTTCCCGAAGAGCCGCGCCTGAAACACACGGGTTTCATTGACCACGAGGCAGTCCCCTTTCGAAAAATAGCTCGCGATATCGGAGAACTTCTTGTCCTCGAAGGATTCGTCGCGCCTGTTCAGCACCAGCAGCCGCGAGCGATCGCGCGGCTGCGCCGGATACTTCGCAATGAGATTCCGTGGAAGCGGATATTTGAAATCAGACAGCTTCATTGTGTCCTTCCCCTTCAAAAATGGATGTTCTCATTCAGCCTCTTCCCTTCTTCTTCCGGACCGTCTTGGCCTTCGTGCGGGTTGACTTCTTGGCCGACTCCGGTTTACCGTCTTTCAGCGCCGCGCGCGCGGCTGCGAGGCAGGCAATGGGGACGCGGAACGGCGAACAACTGACGTAGTCGAGTCCGATTTCATGGCAGAATTCGATGCTGGAAGGATCCCCGCCGTGCTCGCCGCAGATACCGAGCTTGAGATTCGGCAGGACGCTCCGACCTTTTTCGACGGCCATCTTCATGAGCATACCCACGCCGATCCGATCGATCGACTCGAACGGATCTTTGCCATAGATTTCGCGTTCGACATACGGGAGCAGGAAGCGTCCCGCATCGTCGCGGCTGACGCCCAACGTGGTCTGGGTCAGATCATTCGTGCCAAAGCTGAAGAATTCCGCTTCGGAAGCGATTTCATCCGCCGTCAACGCGCCGCGCGGAATCTCAATCATCGTTCCCACGAGGTACTTGAACTTCACCTTCGAATCCTTGGTCACCTGCTCCGCAACGCGTCGCACGATGGCCGTCTGATCAGAAAGCTCCTTCACGTGTCCGACGAGCGGGATCATCACCTCGGGCTCGACGTCGATTCCACGGCGTTTGACGTTTGCTGCGGCTTCGAAGATCGCGCGCGCCTGCATCTCAGTGATTTCCGGATAGATAATCCCGAGCCGGCATCCACGGAACCCGAGCATCGGATTGAATTCGTGCAGCGAATCGACGCGTTGCTTCACCTTCTCGTACGGGATTCCCATCTGGCCGGCCAGCTCGCGCTGAGATTGTTCGTCGTGTGGAAGGAATTCGTGCAGGGGCGGGTCGATGGTTCTGATCGTCACTGGTCGCCCCTTCATCACCTCGAATATTCCTTCAAAGTCCTTCCTCTGGAGAGGCAGGAGCTTTTCGAGAGCCGAACGGCGCGATTCCACGGATTCGGAAAGAATCATCTCTCTCATCGGACCGATCTTTCCTTCACCGAAGAACATGTGCTCTGTCCGACAGAGGCCGATGCCCTGCGCACCGAACGCGATCGCATTTGCCGACTGATCGGGCTGATCGGCGTTTGTGCGAATCTTGAGCCGGCGATACGTATCCGCCCATTGCATGATCTTCGCAAAAGTCTGATACACCGGTGCTTCCTTCGGATTCAGCGTCTTGTCAACCAGGACCTGGAGCACCTCCGACGGTTTGGTGTGAACCATTCCGAGGATGACATCCCCAGAGGTCCCATCAAGCGAGATCCAATCTCCCTCTTTGACGACGAAGTTCTTCACCTTCATCGTGCGGTTCTTGTAGTCGATCTCGAGATCGCTGCATCCTGCCACGCACACCTTTCCCATTTGACGGGCAACGAGGGCCGCATGGGACGTCATTCCGCCGCGTGCCGTCAGGATTCCTTCCGAAGCATCCATTCCCTTGATGTCTTCCGGCGACGTTTCGATTCGGGTGAGAATAACCTTCTCGCCTCGTTTCACCCATTCTTCGGCGTCGGGTGCATTGAACACGATGCGTCCGGTTGCTGCACCCGGCCCCGCGTTGAGACCTCTGGCAAGGAGCTTCCCCGATTGAATGGCCGCTTCTTTCTCCTTCGCATCAAACACCGGCCGGAGAAGCTGGTTCAGCGCGTCCGGCTCAATCCTCATCAATGCGTCTCTGTCGGAGATCAATCCTTCTTCCACCATATCGACGGCGATTTTGATCGCCGCGAAGGCGGTCCGTTTTCCGACGCGGCACTGAAGCATGTAGAGAGTGTCTTGCTGCATCGTGAACTCAATATCCATCACATCGCGATAGTGCTGCTCGAGGATTTTCCGGATGCGGTCCAGCTGGTTGTACATCTTCGGATCGTCTTTTTCGAGCTGTGAAATATGCAGCGGCGTGCGGGCTCCGGAGACCACATCTTCTCCCTGCGCGTTCATGAGATATTCCCCGTAGAAGACATTCTCTCCCGTCGCCGGGTCGCGTGTGAAGGCAACGCCGGTACCGGAATCGAGCCCCATGTTCCCGAAGACCATCGCCTGAACGTTGACCGCGGTTCCCCAGTCGGCCGGAATATCGTACATCTTGCGATAGGCAATCGCGCGTTCGTTCATCCACGAATGGAACACGGCACCCACCGCTCCCCAGAGCTGTTCCATCGGATTGCTCGGGAAATCCTTGCCGGTTCGATCCCGCACGGCTTTGCGGAACTTCATGACGAGATCCTTCAGGTCCTCGGTGGTCAGTTCGGTGTCGAGCGAAATCCCACGCTCCTTCTTTTTGTGTTCGATGATTTCCTCGAACGGATCGATGTCATCTTTGTGCACAGGCTTCAAGCCGAGCACAACGTCGCCGTACATCTGTACGAAACGGCGGTAGCAATCGTAGGCAAACCGCTCGTTCTTGGTCTTCTCGATCAATCCTTTGACCGTCTCATCGTTGAGACCGAGATTGAGAATGGTATCCATCATTCCCGGCATCGAAGCGCGAGCGCCGGAGCGGACGGAGACGAGCAGGGGATTCTTTCGATCCCCGAATTTCATCCCGAGGGATTTCTCCATCTTCTTCAATGCCGTGACAATTTCGACCTTGAGGGATTTCGGATATGACTTCCCGTGCTTGTAAAAGTAAGTGCAGACTTCGGTCGTAATTGTGAAACCCGCCGGAACGGGGAGACCGATGTTGGTCATCTCTGCAAGGTTCGCTCCCTTGCCGCCAAGAAGTTGTTTCATCTCAGCTTTCCCTTCTGCCTTCCCGCTCCCAAAGAAATAGACGTATTTCGGAGTTTTCGACATGACTTCATTTATCCTTTCGTTGAAAGTGCTATTGTCTGTTCGTGATCGATATAGTTACTTCTCGCAGAAAACGCTCCGCGATATTCTTACAGCATGGATTGTCAAAGTCTTTCATACGTTCCGGATGCCACTGCACGAGAAGCAGAAAGGGCATGTTGCCTTTCAGGATCCACTCTGCCGCCTCGATGACACCATCGGTCGATTCTGCGGATGCCATCAAGCCGCGTCCCAACTCATCGACGGCTTGGTGGTGTGCGGAATTCACAATTTTTGCCCCGCCTTCAAGATGCATCGCGCCGATCATGGAGTGTTCCACGATCTCGATGGAATGGAGATTCACGTTGCCGTTCTTCTCCGAATGGTCCTTGTACCCTGCGGCGGGGAGATCAACGATGAGTGATCCGCCCAGACAGACGTTCATCACCTGCATCCCGCGGCAGATACCGAGAATAGGGATGTCGGCCTCCAACGCCTTCTCGATGACCCCGAACTCAAATTCATCTCTTCGTTCATTCACCTCGACCGTCTCGGTCACGTACTCCGGCTTTCCATAGAACGAGGGATGCACATCTCCCCCACCGGTCAGAAGCAGTGCATCCATCTCCTTGATGATCTCTCCATTATTGAGGTGATAGGAAAGCTTTGTAAACTCGACAGTGGGATCGATTCGATGAAGCCATTCCAGATAGTTGTCGAAATACTGTTTTGGTCTGAAGTTGTCGGTGATGCCGATTGTCATATCGTCCCGGCCTCACATCGTCGGGAGATCGGTCGTTGTCGTTCGAATTCTTCGATCGACAATTCAGCGATGTCCGACCCGAGCCATCGAGAATGATCTCTGCGTCGAGCCCGCACCGGGCGGCCTTCCACTGATTGTGAATTGATACTCTGGAGCGCGAGTTCCACCCCCATCGTCATGGCGGGCGAACTCCTCAACGGTAGCGGCATTCGCTATCCTAGATAGGCTCATGGAACAATGTGTGGAGCAACTCGTCGAGAACCGACGCTCCTTCCTGCATCGACGCCTGCACTTCAAGGACGTGGACAGGATTTTCTTCAACAAACGATTTGAAACGGTCCAGCCGGCTTTCCAGGCGCTTGAGATCTTTCTCGGTGGTCACAAGGTAGTCCGCTTTGGTCTGCCATAGGATCGACGCCAGGGAGTCCAGATCCTCCGGACCGAACCAGTGGTGATCAGGATAAGTCACCATTCGCTGGATCGTGACATTCAAGCTCTGGAGCGTTTGGCGGAATCCGGCGGGATCGCCAATCCCCGTGAAGGCAACCACATTCCTTCCCGATGACTCCTCGAGAGGGATACGCAAATCCACTCCTGCGATTCTCCAGGCAACGGGTCTGAGGACGGCACAGGCCGACTGACGGACGTTCATTCCCGTGAGCATATCGAGCGCTCGTCTTGTTGAGGTGCCGCCATCCGATTTCGTGACAATGACGAGATCGGCCCGTTGAAGCGAGTTGTACGATTCCCTTCGGTACCCCGCCGGGAGCATATGATCGTTCGCGAGAATTTCGCGCACGGGCATGACAACGATATCCAGATCGCGCCCGAGGTAACGGTGTTGAAATCCGTCATCGAGCACGACCACATCAGCCTTCAGCTGATCGACGGCGAACGTCGCTCCACGCACACGTTTTTCATCGACAACGACAATTGCCTGCGGGAGTTTTTCCGACAGCATCACGGGCTCATCCCCTCCCGACTCGGCATCGACCTGCGCCCCCCTGCCCTCGCTGACCACGACAAGCCCGGTTGAGGTCCGACGGTACCCGCGACTCACGATGGCGACCCGCAAGCTATGCGCCATGAGATGCCGGGCGATGAGCTCCACGATCGGCGTCTTTCCGGTTCCGCCCGCCGAGATGTTGCCGACGGAGATCACCGGCACCGGCAGATGCGTAACGGGGAGAATCCCCAAATCAAACAACAGATTGCGGAACGCGACGAACGCGCCGTAGAGGTACGAAAATGGGAGGAGTATTGGCAACGGTTTCACGTCTTGATCATCTCATGCACATGATGCGCAACTCTGGCGGCCGCACCCGGATTCCCCAGCTTGTTGCGTACCATCGACAGTGCGGACCGCATGCTCGCCAGCGCGGTTGGATCTCGGAGCAGAGCCAGCGCCTTTCGCGCAATGATGTTTCTTCGCACCCGGCGCTGGACAAATTCCGGTACGACGGGAGATCCTGCCACGATGTTGACAAGTCCGATGTGCTTTGTCCTCACAAGGAACCGTCCCATGAGATAGGTCAGCCAGGAGGTCTTATAGAGCACAAACATCGGGGTTCCGAACCAGGCCGTTTCCAGCGTGCCGGTCCCCGATTTCACCAGAGCGAACGACGCATGATTCATGAGGTCATACGTGGCCCCCTTGATCAGGCGAACGTCTTCGAGCGCGAAGTAGTCGGTGAAATACGATTCCGGGATCGTTGGAGCAATGCCGATGGCGATCTCCATGTTGCGTTCACGCGCAATGAGCCGCGCGGCACCGAGCAATTCTTCGAACATCTTCGCGATCTCCTGTTCCCGGCTTCCCGGAAAGATCGCAAGAATCTCCTTCCCGGCATCAAGATCATACCTCTTGCAGAAATCCTGACGACTCATCGTCGAAGCGAGCACATCCGCCAGGGGGTGCCCGACGAACGTCGCGTCGATGCCTTCCCGTCGGTACAGCTCCTGCTCAAACGGAAAGACCACCAACATCTTGTCGACCACGCCGCGCATTGTTCGCACGCGGCTCCGATGCCATGCCCACACCTGCGGACTGATGTAGTAGACGACTTTGATTCCCAGCCGCTTGGCGATCGGAGCAAATCGCAGATTGAATCCGGGATAGTCGATCAACACGACGAGATCGGGTCTTCGCAACGTCAAGAGCTGAGTCAGTGTGTGCTTCATCGATCGAATGATCGGCAGATGTCTCAGCACTTCCCAGAATCCCATCACCGCGATCTCGCGGACATGGTAGATCAGATCTGCCCCCTCCTTCTGCATCTTGTCCCCCCCGACGCCGAAGATATCGAGGGACGCGTCGCGACTCTTCAATTCTCTCACCACACCGGCGCCGTGGAGATCACCCGACGCTTCACCGGCAATGATCATGATCCGTCGTCCCATCGTCAGCTCCACGCTCCCCGGACGAAGATCAATACCGCCGTCGCGATGATCGCTTGGAGCGTCCGGCGCTCAGAACGGAGTGCTCTGCGCCAGTCGGGTGTCTGCGACTTCGGCTCCAAAGGAACATACGCCGTGACGCGCGGAATGAACCGCGGGACTGCTTTGGCATAAGCGGAGTATGCGCCGGCAAAATGTGCGACGAGGAACTCTTCTTCGAGCATAACGATCAGCACATACTGAAGAGAAAAATAGAACAGCGCCGCAATTACAAGCCATGGCATCAGCGCATTGGAGACGATGCCGATCCCCACATAGAGAATAATGTTCCCCACGTAGAGCGGGTTTCTCACGTATGCAAACGGACCGGAGACGATCAGTTCCGGCGCTCCAACTCCGCCGGTGACGCGTGTGAGAGGACCGGCGTACGCGACCCCCCAGAATCGCAACAATTCTCCCAGAGCCGCGACCGTGCCGCCGACCAGCACGGAAACCAGGGTCGGGTCCGCAAAAATCACCGTTGCGATGAGAAACGGGATGGGCGTATAGCTTCGATATTGGAAGAGCCGTTCGCGAAACCTGGCCACGTCACTCTCGCTGTTGTGCAGGTTCGAGGTTCATCCCTGCATGAATAGTCCGCGACGGGCCATCACCGCTTCGCGTCGCTTTTTGATTCTTCGTCTCTCCGCGATGTTCTCCATACGGAATTGGACATCACCGAAGTGGGCAAATGCATGATACGTGATGTTCTGCCTTTGACAATGCGTAATCAGACTTCTCTTCGCAAACACGATGTCGGCGTATTGCACGGGACATCGATCGGAATGTCCGTCACCGACATAGACGATCAGGTCGTCGTCGCCTGAACGTGTCACGAGATGATTTCGTTTGCAGTTCCCGCAATCGGGACATTCGGCATCCTGGAATGGGAATGAGGGGACGAGCATCGTTCCATCATCGGATTCCGTGAGCTCGAGATGGTTCGCGAAGTACCTCACATGCGAAACCCCGTCGCGCCGCAGCAATCGATCGATGTAGAAGTCGAGCCCGTCGCTCACGATCGTCAGGTCGATTTCCCTAGCCGAACAGAATCGCACAAACCCCCCAAAGAAAGGATCAAGTTCAAAACTGTCGACAAACGAGATCAACTCGTCAAGGGCGATTGGACCGACCGCCTCACATTCTTGTTGCAGACATTCGTGAGAGGAGATTTCGCCGTTCACGTACCGCGTCACGATGTCGGCCGATCGCCCGTCGGTGAACTTCAGAAACAACCGTTCACCGACATCCTCCGTCGCAACCGTACCGTCGAAGTCGCAGAATACTCGAATCATCCCTTCAGAACCGCTGATTGATCAAACTTGACGGAGACGAGCTTCGACACGCCTTCCTCTTCCATCGTCACTCCATAGAGGGCGTTCGCCGATTCCATCGTCCGTTTGTTGTGGGTTACGACGATAAACTGTGTGTTGTCGGAGAATCTATCCAGAATACGCGTGAATCGATCGATGTTGTTGTCATCCAGCGGTGCGTCGACCTCGTCGAGGATGCAGAACGGGCTTGGCTTGACGAGGTAGATCGCAAACAGCAGCGCGATCGCCGTGAGGGTCTTTTCACCGCCGGAGAGAAGATCGATCGATGTGGGGCGTTTTCCCCGCGGCTTCGCGGTAATCTCGATGCGCGCTTCCAGGGGATCAACTTCCTCCTCGAGTTTCAGATTGCATTCATCTCCTTCATCAAACAGGCCCTTGAAAATCGTCACGAAGTTTTCTCTGATGAGCTCGAATGTCTCAAGGAATTTTTTCTGGGCCGTCGTATTGATTTCCTCTATCGTCTCGATCAGGGTTTTTTCCGATTCCTGAAGATCGGTGCGTTGGGCAATCACGAAATCAAGCCGCTCTTTTTCGCTCTTGTACTCGTCAAATGCCGCGAAGTTGATTGCCCCTAGCGCGCGAAGCTTCTCTTTCAACGATCTCACCTCTTCACGGGCCGCGGTGAAATCGAACGTCGCGTTGTCCTCGAAATCCTTCACCTCGAGCTCCATTTCGAATTCTTCTTTGGCCCGGGTATAGAGGTTTTCCGCTTTCATCGAAAGCTCTTGAATCTTGAATTCGAGGTCATGCGTCGCCTTGAGCGACCCTTCATGCCGAAGCCTCTCGTCTTTCAGACGGAGCTCGATCTGATGTACCTCGCCGCGCTTGGTGTCGTGATCGTGGTCGATCCCCTTCTTCTGGTCACGAGTGAGCTTGATCTCTTCGCGCGCGGTCTGACGCACAGACTCTGTCTCGTGGATGTCCGACTCGAGGAATCCCACCTCCTCCCGCGCGGCGGCGATATCCAGTATCCGTTGCTCGAATGTTTCGAGGAGCGATCGCAGCAGCGTCGCATTGTGATCGACCGTCTGACGAACGCTGCGTTCCTCCGATTTCAAGGACAGGACGGCGAGGTTTGCCTCATTGGTCAGACGTGAGTGCTCATCCGAGAGCGCTTCCATGGTTCCGAGTTCTGCCGAGATAGCACCCGTTTGCCGATCCGCATCGAGCTTTTCCGCCTCCAGTGCATGCAACGCGGGGACGAATTGCCCGAGTTCGGTCTGGAGAATATCGATTTCGGCGCGGAGCCGTTCGATTTCGGCGTGGTTTCGGGCGATCGATTCTTCCGCACGCTTCTTCTCGAACTCGAGCTGCGCGATCTTCACTTCCACCGCAATAGTCTCCTGCTCGATCGCGCGGGCGTTCTCCTGGAACCGCTTCGTATCGATGCCGGAGAGTTCCGATGCCTTCTTGTCGATCCTTTGCTGAACCTCCTCGCGCAGGTGCCGAATCTGCTTCAGCTCTTCGGCCAGTTCTTCGAGCTGACTGCGCCGACTGATGTGCCCCCCCTCATCCTGACGGACACTGCCTCCGCGGAGGACCCCTTTGCCGGTCACGATCTCGCCTTCGAGTGTCACACAGCGAATGCCTTTGTCTTCCTTCACAATCTCGATGGCGCTCGGGACATCATTCACGATCACCGTCCCGGCGAGCAGGAAGCGGAACAGACCTGCATACTGATTATCGGTCGCGACCAGATCATTCGCCCACCCGACGATTCCGTCGAACGGTAACGGCGGGCGATGATTTGAAACCTGAGGAAGGGGATCGAGACAAACAAATGTCGCCTTGCCTTTGTCATGTTTCTTCAGAAACTCGATGGCCGCGTACGCGTCCTCGGCCGTGTTGACCACAATGTACCCCGCCGACTCGCCGAGAGACGATTCGATCGCGACCCGGTGCCTCGGATCGATGGAAAACGCCTCTCCGACGGTGGTGTGGATCACCGATTCCCACTCGGCGCTCGAAATCAGGTATCGCGCTCCTTCCGAAAGTCCGTCATAACTTTCCACGAGTCCCCGGAGGAAATCGCGTCGCGCCTCTTTTCGTTCCTGCAACCCCCTCAGTTCCAGCTCTCTCACACGCAGCGTGTCGAGCTCCTGCTGCAGGGTTGTCTTGCGGTCTTCCGCTTGATGGGCCTTGACGTCTGCCTCGGCAAATCGCCTCCGGAGTTCCTTGTCTTCGCTGGTCAGCCTCACCACCAGCTCGGCACTCTTTTCCACGTCGGTGCGAAGAATCGAATTCTCCTCAATCATGTAGTCGATACGACCGGCGAGATTGTCGCTCTTGGCCTTGGTTTGACCTTCGCGACCTTTGAGCTCGGAAATTTCGTGCAGGAGGGCGATCGCCCGGTCCTGCGAGTTCTTGAGTTCGCCCTTTTTCGCGTTCAGCTGAAGTTCAAACTCATCAAGTCTCGCTTTGCGGACGCGATACTGTTCTTCGGATTCGGCCAGGGCGGCCGCCAGAGATTCGAGTCGCTTTCCGAGCTCTCCCTGGGACTCATCGATGCGTTCGCGTTGCTCCGTGATATGTATCTTCTCTTTTTCGTACCGCTCGACGTTCGAGAGGAGGGATCGTTTCCGTTCGGTCGCCGTCGCGATGCGCTGATCAAGCTGGTGGATGCCGTCCTGCTGACGGGTGAGCATGTTTTGGATTTCGTGACTCCGGGTCTCGAGTTCGCTCAACTCGGTGCGAAGCACTTCGAGGAGTGTTTCCTCCCGCTTGAGTCCGACATCGATTCTGTTCTTTTCATCGACCGCATAGCTCAACTGTTCCTGCAGCGGACGAATCTTCGCCATGAGGGAGGCATATTCCCGTTCCAGGAGATCCTTCTCACGCACCTGCAACTGATGCGCGTATTCGTTGTACCGTTCCGCCTTCTGGGCTTGACGCTCGAGCGAGTTGACCGCTTTTTGAACCTCGCGGATGATATCATTAACGCGCACGAGATCGTGTTGGACGCTTTCGAGTCGCCGGTAGGTCTCCTTCCGTCGATGTTTGTACTTCGTAACCCCGGCCGCTTCTTCAAACAGCCGCCGCCGCTCCTCGGCCCGATCGCTGAGGATGGTCTCCACCATCTTCAATTCGATCACCGAATAGGCATCAGATCCCATGCCGGTATCCATAAACAGATCTCGAATGTCTTTCAACCGGCACGGCGTCCGATTGAGAAGATATTCTCCCTCGCCCGAGCGATACACGCGCCGAGTGATTGTGACTTCCGAGAACTCCGTCGGCAGGATTCCCTTTGAGTTTTCGATGGTGAGCGACACCTCGGCCATGCTCAAAGGCTTCCGCGACTTCGTCCCGTTGAAGATCACATCCTCCATCTTGTCGCTGCGAAGCGTTGTCGGACGCTGCTCGCCCAGCGTCCAGCGTATTGCATCCACGACGTTCGTCTTGCCGCAGCCGTTCGGACCAACGATCGCGGTCAGGCCGGAATCAAACTTCAATTCCGTCTTCTGCGCGAACGATTTGAATCCAAAGATCTCGATCTTCGAGAGATACATTATCCCTGTCCCCTCAGCACATTGAACACAAATTTGTAGTTCGCTCCCACCGCGTAGTTCGCATCGAGATAGAGAAAGGCACCAACCAGGACAGCCAGGACAACGACAAGCGCCGCGGAATAGAGCTTCAACGGCGTGAGATCGTAGATGACAGAAATCCCCTTGAGAATCCGGATGCCGGCCCAGAGCGTCATCACGGCAATCAACCCAAAGACCGGCAGGATGTAGGCCGGACTGGAAAGAACCTTCAGCATGCTCATCCCCACGGGGCTGAGGAAAACCAGCGGGAGTGCGCCCCAGGCGGCAACCGTGTACGCATGGAAATACGAGATCTTTGTCCGCACGAGCATCGAGAACACCTTGACGAGGACAGCGAAGAGGATGGAAGTGAAGAAGAAGATCCCCGAGAAAGCAAGAATTCCTTCGAGCGGAGCCCAGGCTGCGCGCACAAGTTGCGTCTTGAGACCGTCTGCCAGACAGATTTGTGTCAGCAGATAGTCCGCAAATGCGCTTGTCCGGAAGTGATAGAGCAGCCCGGAGACCACAACGGCCATCGTGAGCGATGTCGCCAGAGCTACGATAACAGTGTGGACGGCCGAGACCGATCGAAGATCTCTGAGATCCGCGAAGAAGTTGTAGGATCGGGTGAGCGCACGCTTAAACGTATCGCTGAATCGCCGGTTGTAGTGATAGAAATACGCAAGCACAATGATGACGACGAAGCCGGAGAGAATGTGCGCAACGGGGAACGAACTTTTGTGGGTCCCGATTTGCAGAGCCCCCATCTTTTGTCCCGAGTAAAGCGCCTTCAAGGCATCATACGCAATCCGCTTCTGCCGATGGAGATCAACGATGCCCACCGGGTGAAGCTCTCGATCATCCTGCCGCACCGTCATGAGAGGCCGATCGCCATGCCAGTCGGCATACGCCATCACGATTCCGCCGGCGATGCCCGCATCTTTCACGACTGCGTGCATTTGCTGGAGATATCGGGCCTGGGCCTGTTCCGAGAGGGGGTCGCTGTATCCGCTTCGGTTCCCCGATTCCACGATCCGACCGTACTTCAACACTAGTACCGGTTTGTTCGCGTGTCGTTTTTTCCACGCATTCAAAACATCCTTGAATCTTCTCGTATCGTTGATCATGATGCTCAGAGCCGCGAGATCGACCGAACCCGTGCAGAGATCGGTCTCCGGAAGGAATGAGCCGAGATACACCGGACGATCATCGTGTTCACGAATGAGCGATCGTATTCGCTCAACAAATCCGCGCGCAACAGGCGTGGACGTATCGAATTCGTGTCCGATTCCCCACGCGAGCACGGAGGGCATTGCGCGATCTCTCTGGACCATCTCGACCGCGGCAAGCTCCGCCGAGTTTTGAAATGCTTCGCTGGCGAGAACGGACTCCGACGCGTTCCATACCGGTAGCTCGACGAGAGCGAAGAGGCCGTATCGGCTGCAGAGTTCGATCATGTACGGATGGGGAGGCCGAAACGTGAATCGAATTGCATTTGCCCCGAGCGCTTTGATACCGAGAACGTCTTTTTCCATCTCGTCGTACCGGAGCGATGCACCGTGAAAGGCGGATTCTTCAATCCAATTGATTCCCCTGATCGTGACTTTTTGCCTGTTCACCAGAAGAGCTGATCGATCGACCGTGACATGGGCAAAGCCGATCAGTTGGTCCTGGACGTCAAGAAGTTCGCGCTGCTTTCCCTCGACTGCGAACACGCTCGTCCGGAGACGATACAGCGACGGTATCTCGGTGCTCCATTGTTTCGGATTGTTCAGGAGAAGCGATCCTTCAATCTCGGCATCCCTCCCCGCGGTGATCTCGGTATTCACCTGTTGGGACGCGACAATCGCGCCGCTCGAATCATCGAGAAGCTCAAGGATCACCTGAAGTGATTTCACCGCCGGTTTCAATTCCGTCTCCACGGAACCGGCAGTGCCTGCCGTAAAGCTGATTGTCGAGGCAATGCGGACGGTCCCCTGCTTCAGATCGTCGGAAAGCCGCGGCAGCGTCCGCGTCCGATCAAGATGGATCGGCGGCGATGCAACGAGATAGAGATCGCGGATGAGTCCGGCGTAGTTTCTCCAACCCCACACCTGCTTTCTCGGTGGAAACGAACCCGAAGAGTTCAGACGATTCGACGTGAGGATCTTGATTTCGTTTTCTTCGTGAGGAGTGAGGAGGCTGGCCGGAATGTCGAAACGGAATGACGTCATGCCCCCAACGTGCTTTCCAACGAAAGCGTCGTTAACGTAGATCTCGGCCTCTCCTGCGATTCCGAGCGCAACGAGACTGAATGCGGATCGCGGATCGATCTCACGGGGGATGGAAAACTTGCGCAGAAAGGTGATCTGTCCCTCGAACTCTATCGAGCTCGGGACCTTGATGTCGTGCCACTCCCCCTCGGCTATCGAAGCAGACCATTGTCCGGATAGATCAATCCGCTGACGGGTAGGTCGGTTGGGATCGTTGAAAAAATCGAGAAGCCCTCTCGATGTCTGATTGTTCTCATGGATCACAAAGGGTTGAGAAAAACCCAAGGAGACAACGATGAGAATGGAGGTCAGAAGTCGTGCGAGCAGAAGGGGGAGCGTGGTCGCGTGTGCCAATTCGGGTCGGAAGCGCAAAAATAGGGAAGCCCCGTTCACGTATCGGAACAAGGCTCATGAATTGCGCTAATATAACAACAAAAGGCACGGAAAGCAAAGGAAAACATACGTTCTCAGGAATGCGAAAGCGTCGTAACTACTTGACTTTTAATAGCTTGGACAGCACCGTTGACAAGCCCCGTGTGATGGATGGCAAATACTCAGACACACGAAAACGTTACGAAATAGCACATTTTACGATCTGAGTGAACGAATCTGCCTTCAAACAGGCGCCCCCAACCAAGCCCCCGTCGATGTCAGGCTGGGCGAAGAGTTCTGCCGCATTGTCAGGTTTCACCGAACCGCCGTACTGGATCACGAGTCTCTCCGCAAGAGCCCACGTATGACTCTGTCCAACAATCTTTCGGATGAACTGATGGACGGCCTGTGCCTGATCGGGAGTGGCTGTCTTACCGGTTCCGATCGCCCATACCGGTTCATAGGCGATGATCGTGCTCTCAAGATCGGATTGAGTGAATCCGTTGAGCACGCCGCGAATTTGCGCCGCGACGACTTGCTCGGTGATTCCTTTTTCGCGTTCCTCCAGCAACTCGCCAACGCAGATGATCGGCTTCAATCCCGCCGCGATCGCTTTCTTCGCTTTGGTGTTGATCAGTTCGTTCGTTTCTTTGAAGTACTGTCGGCGCTCCGAATGTCCAAGAATTACGTACCGGCAACCCGCCGCGATCAGCATTCCCGCGGAAATCTCTCCCGTAAACGCCCCTTCCTCCTCCTGGTGCATGTTCTGCGCACCAAGCTGAATCTCACTTCCTTGGAGAAGTGTGCTCGCGAGCGAGAGGGAGGTGAACGGAGGACAGACGATCACACTCGTTCCCTTCAAATCGACATCGAGGTTGGTCTTCAGTCGGTTGACCAGTTCGCGCGTCTGTTCGAGATTTTTGTACATCTTCCAGTTCCCGGCCACAATGTTTCGTCGCATAGGAGACTCCTCACGTCAGAGAATGAAACACTCGTTCATTTTGTTCGCGCCCCGAGCTTTTCTTGAAGCAGCTCGTTCACGATTCTTGGATTGGCCTTCCCCTTCGTCGCCTTCATCATTTCACCGACGAAGAATCCAAACACCTGCTTCTTCCCCGACACGTACTGCTCGACCTGTCCTCTATTGCGCTCCAGGACTTCGTCGACGATCTTCTCGAGAGCCGTCCGATCGCTCATCTGAACGAGTCCTTTTCTTTCCACGACCTGCACGGCCCCTTCCCCCGTTCTTAGCATCTCGTCAAAGACTTCTTTTGCGATCTTGCTGCTGATCGTTCCGTCAACGACAAGATCGATCATTCCTGCAAGTGCGGCGGGAGAGACGGGAAGATCCCGCGCTGCGATCTGCTGTTCGTTGATGACCCGCAGAACATCGCCCATCGTCCAGTTGGAAGCCAGCTTGTATGATTCGGCATTCGTTGACTTCAGACTCCGTGCGGTCTGTTCATAGTAGTCGGCGAGATCTTTTTCGTCCGCCAGCACGCCCGCATCGTATTGGGGGAGCTGATACTCACGTACAAAACGATTGAGGCGTTCATCGGGGAGTTCCGGCAACGACGCACGGATCTCTTCCACCCATGGATCGTCTACCATCACGGGAACAAGATCGGGTTCGGGAAAGTAGCGGTAATCGTGAGCTTCCTCTTTCGATCTCATCGGCCGAACTTCGCCTGCCGTTGAGTCCCAAAGGAGGGTTTGTTGTACCACCGGCTCGCCTCGTTCGAGGAGATCGATCTGTCGGTGGATTTCGTATTCCAGCGCCCTCTCCACGAAGCGAAACGAGTTCATGTTCTTGACCTCGGTCTTCGTGCCGAACGTCGTCTCCCCCTTGCGTCGAACCGACACATTCGCATCGCACCGCAGACTTCCCTCCTCCATGTTGCCGTCACAAATCCCGAGATAGGTCACGAGTTGTCTCATCTTCTTCATGTAGAGGGACGCTTCCCGCGGCGATCGGAGATCGGGCTCGCTGACGATTTCCATCAATGGTACGCCGCACCGGTTGACATCGACAAGCGTGTCGGCATCAGCGTCGTGGATCGACTTTCCGGCATCTTCTTCCATGTGGATGCGCGTAATGCCGATCCTTCTTCTCCCCTGTTCGCTTTCGAGTTCGACATAGCCGTTGCTGCAGATCGGCGATTCGTATTGGGAGATCTGATATCCTTTGGGAAGATCGGGATAGAAGTAGTTCTTGCGTGCGAAGATGGCACGCGGGGCGATGGTACAACGGGTGGCGAGTCCCATCCGAATCGTGAAGTCCACAACCTTTCGATTCAGGACGGGGAGTGCCCCGGGAAGTCCGAGACAAACAGGACAGACATTGGTGTTGGGCCCGGTGCCGAACTGCGTCGAGCACCCGCAGAACGCTTTGGAACGCGTCAGAAGCTGGGCATGGACTTCCAGTCCGATCACCGGCTCATATGTGTCATTCCATGATGGCACGTCAATGATGATTCCTTCCGCGCGGAGCACGGGCGGGGCAAGAACTTCCGAGGCCGGCGCTACGCCGCGATCGCCGCGGTGACCTTTTCGGCCGCCTCCTTGAAGTTGGCGGCAACAAGAAATTGAAGACCGGAGTTCTTGAGAATTTCTGCCGCAAGGTCTGCGTTAGTGCCGGCGAGACGAACGACAATCGGGATCTTTACGTCGACGTTTCTTGCCGCCTGAACGACGCCGATCGCGACGCGGTCACACCGGACGATACCGCCAAAAATGTTGATCAGTACCGCCTTGACGTTGGGATCTTTGAGGATGATCCGGAAGCCTGCTTCGACCGTCTCGGCACTGGCACCGCCTCCGACGTCGAGGAAGTTTGCAGGCATCCCGCCGGCGAGTTTAATGATATCCATCGTGGACATGGCAAGTCCGGCGCCATTGACCATGCAGCCGACGTTTCCGTCCAGCTTGATGTAGTTCAGATTCGATTTGGACGCTTCGATTTCCAGCGGCTCTTCTTCGTCCAGATCGCGCATGACCACGATATCCGCATGACGATAGAGCGCATTGTCGTCAAAATTCATCTTCGCGTCGAGCGCGATCACTTTGCCGTCGGCTGTGATGACCAGGGGATTGATTTCCGCAAGGGACGCGTCGGTCGACTCGTAGGCTTTCGCAAGGGCCATGAGGAATTTCACGCCGTTTTTCAAGGCGTCCCCTGTCAGGCCAAGGCCAAAACAAAGCCGGCGCGCCTGGAACTGCTGGAAGCCACTCGCCGGATCGATATACTCTTTCAGAATCCTCTCCGGCGTCTCTTCCGCCACCTTCTCGATTTCAACTCCTCCCTCCGTCGAGGCCATGACGACATTCTGTGAAACGGCACGATCGAGCGTGATCCCCACATACAATTCCCGCGCGATGTTCATCCCCTCCTCCACAAGTAGCCGCTTCACAATTCGCCCCTCGGGACCGGTCTGGTGCGTTACAAGTTTCATCCCGAGGATTTCCGAGGCCCGGTCGCGCACTTCGTCGATCGAACGAGCGAGCTTCACGCCGCCCCCTTTGCCTCGACCGCCGGCATGAATCTGCGCCTTCACGACCCAGACGTTCCCGCCGATCGATTCTGCGCCCCGTACCGCCTCGTCAACCGAAAAGGCAACGTGACCGACAGGAACAGCCACGCCGTATTTCTTCAGAATTTCTTTTCCCTGATACTCATGAATCTTCATTGATTGCTCTCCAGCGGATAGTTCAGAGTTGGATCACTCGCTCGCCGTTCCGGATGATCGGTCCGATCCGTCGTCGCCCGATTTCCATTCCGCCAGTTGCTGAAGGGCGCGAAGGTAATCGGGAATCGGCACGAACACCTTTACCGGCTTGTTGATTTGACTTCTTGAAATTGCGCTCTCGCTTCCCGCTCCCCAGATGAATCCGATCGACTGGGCATTCTGAAGCTGGACGCTCACACCGCACGATTCAAGGATTGACCGCGCGAGATCGGCCTCATGGGTTTCAGTCGACTCGAACGCGTTCGCCCAATCCTGGACCACCTCGACCTCCTTGTGGTCGCTACAGAACATTCTCCCCATCACCCGTTTCGAACATCTTCGGCAGACCAGCGAATGACAGATGATGCAGACACCGCGCGCTTCCTTGTCGGGGTGCATCTCACATTGCTGGACGCCTGCCGCTTCGAGCAACAGACCGCAATGGGGACAAAAATCGCTGTCCGCGGTTACGTCGCCGCTGCACTGGGAACACGCACCGAGTTCTGCCATTGCTCTTTCCCCCGCGTTGCCAAGATATCTCCTACTTCACTTTTTCCGATTTTACTTTCGCCTGCGTGAAGAGAAGCAGGTAGTCTCTTCCCCCCGCTTTCGAATCGGTTCCCGACATATTGAAACCGCCGAATGGGTGAACGCCGACAAGGGCTCCGGTGATCTTCCGATTGACATAGAAATTCCCGACGTGGAAGACCTTCTTTGCCTTTTCGATCTTCTTTCTGTTCTTCGTCCAGACACCACCGGTCAAACCGAATTCGGTGTTGTTCGCGATCTCGAGCGCGTGATCGAAGTTCTTCGCCTTGACAATCGCGATCACCGGTCCGAAGATTTCCTCCTGCGCAATTGTCCCCATCGGGTCGACGTCGGCAATGATCGTCGGACGAATGAAGTATCCGTCACCCGATGCTTTCACGCCGCCGCTGATCAACCGTCCCCCTTCACGAATTCCGGCAGAAACGTACTCCAGAATCTTCTCTTCGGATCCCTTGTTGACGACCGGACCCATGTAGTTCGCCGGATCGTCCGCGGAGCCGACCTTCAGCCTTTCGGTTTTCTCCTTCAGCAGTTGCACGAATTTGTCGTACACCTTCTCGACAACAATCGCGCGCGACGCCGCCGAGCACTTCTGTCCCTGGAATCCAAACGCCGAAGCGACGGTTGCCTGCGCGGCCGCGTCGAGATTTGTTTCATCATCGATGACGATTGAATCCTTCCCCCCCATTTCCGCGACAACGCGTTTCAGCCATTTCTGACCGGGCTGGACTTTTGCCGCCAGCTCGTAGATGTGAATCCCCACTTCTTTGGAACCGGTGAATGAAACGAATCGCGTTTTGGGATGGGCAACCATCGTGTCGCCCACTGCGCCTCCGGGACCCGTGACGAAATTGATGACACCGTCGGGGAGTCCAACTTCGCACATCAGATCGAAGAATTTGTATCCGATGAGGGGTGAATCGCTGGATGGCTTCAGCACGACGGTATTCCCCGTCACGACAGCGGCCGATGCCATGCCGGCCAGGATTGCGAGCGCGAAATTCCAGGGAGGGATGATGACGCCGACGCCGAGCGGGATGTACTCAAGTTCGTTCTTCTCCCCCGCGATCTTCGTGAGAGGTTGAGGGGCTGCCAGACGAAGCATCTCGCGGCCATAGAATTCCATGAAGTCGATCGCTTCCGCCGTATCGGCATCCGCCTCGGGCCATGTTTTTCCGACCTCAAAGACCAGCGTGGCGCTGAACTCATGTTTCCGTTTTCTCATCAGCTTGGCGGCCTTGAACAGATACTCCGCACGTTTTTTCGGAGAAACCCATCGCCATTCCTCGAATTTCTGGGCGGCAACTTCAACGGCTTTCGCCGCTTCGGTCGCCGTCGCTTTCTGGAACACCCCCACAATCTGACGGGGATTTGAGGGATTGATCGAGTTCAGTTTCGACGAGACGTAGATTTTTTCTCCGCCGATCACAAGGGGGTACTCAAGACTGAACTCGCTCCGGACCTTCCGAAGCGCCTTCTCCATCGCCTTGCGATTCGACAATTTCGTGTACTCGGTAAACGGTTCGTTTTTGAACTTCCGCAGTGGCATAGATCACCTTTGATTGTAGAACAATGCGCCTCTCGTGTTCTCGTGGACGCTAGTGCCGTTCCAACAAAGTAATCTTGTGTCCTATCATCGAGCATCAAGTTGGAACGAGCACTAGTGCTCGCTCCCACTAACCGATCCCGGATCACAACACAATATTTATTTTTGGGAGCGGCACTAGTTTGAAAGTGCGCGCACGACGGCATCGTGCACGCGGGGACGGACTTCAGAAATCTTCGTACTGGTTCTTGTCGGATAGACACGGTTCGTGAGAAAGATGATGACCAGATTGCGCTCAGGATCCGCCGCGATCGACGTTCCGGTAAAACCGGTGTGAAGAAACGTGCGATTGGACAATAGACTCCCCGACCATGACCGCAGCGGACTGCGCGTATCCCATCCGATGGCGCGCGTACTCGCGGACGACTGCCGCTTTGTGAATCGACGGATCGTCTCTGCCGCAAGATAGCGATCGGCCCCATAGACGCCGTCGTTCATCAGCATCTGCATCATGATCGCGAGATCCCCCGCCGTCGAAAACAATCCCGCGTGACCTGAGATCCCTCCGAGAACCGCTGCGTTCTCATCGTGGACACGGCCGCGCACCGGCATGTAGGTTTTTTGCCAGAACGAATCGACCTCCGTCGGCGCGATCCGGCCGAGGAACCTTGCCGGCGGATTGAACATCGTGTTCGTCATGTTGAGGGGTTTGAAAAAGAGAGAATCCGCGTAACGATCGATCGGAACGCCGGCAACTTTTTCGACCAGCTTGCCCAGTGTAATGAATCCCAGGTCGCTGTACGCGGTGGAATCGCCTGTCGGATACACGAGAGGGCTCGCAAAGACCGAGTCAACTACTTCCTGCGGCGTTTTGCAGAACTCGTAGAACCTTTTCCACGCGGGCAAGCCGCTGTTGTGGACCATGAGGTTGTAGATCGTGGTGTTCTCTTTGCCATTTTGTCCAAACGCGGGGAGGTGTTTGGCGACAGGATCCTCGAGCGTGATCAATTGCTCATCGACCAACCGCATGACCGCGCTCGTCGTTGCAACGACTTTTGTCAGAGACGCGAGGTCGAACATCGTTTCCGTCGTGATCGCGTCCGCGAACGGATCGTACTCATACCTCCCATACGCCTTGTGATGGATCAGCACGCCGTCTTTCACAACCGCGAGGACGGCTCCCGGGAAGGCAGAATCGCGGATCGCCTGCTCCACCACATCGTCAACATCGGAAAATCTGTCCTGCGACGATCCGACGATGAATTGATCCGATTCGCGCAGCGTTGATTTTTTCAGTTCAACTCCGGTTCCGTAGGCAAACGCGGGAGGAATCGAAATCGGGAGTTTTCCCCGCGCATCCGCTTCGCCGAAGAGAATCTCAACCGCCGCCTCGATTACTACCTCTGCTTCGCTGTACCCGAGTAGAACGGCATCCGCGCTCTGCATGTCGCTGACGATGTAGGGATTTCCGAACGAAATCACCGCCGTTTTCTTTTTCAGCTTCAGCAGGGTCGCGATGAACTGCGCATGCTGGTTCTGGAGCGTCCCGGTGTTTTCACCCGAGCGTGTTTTCACATATAGATGAAGCAGGATGATGTCGGACGCACCCGCCCGCTGGAGGATTGCGTCGAATTCGGCTGCGGTCGTGCGCGGGTCAATCCTCACATGCTGAATGCCGTAGGTCCGGCGTGCGGCCAGCGAGCGAAAGAGATTCCCGGCGGAGGGATCCTCGGCGTCAGAGAGCGAGATGCTCAAGATCCTTCTTCGCTGATTGCGCGGCAGCGGGAGGAGGCTTCGGTTGTTCTGCAGAAGGGTCACGCCGTCGCGGGCGATGATCTGCGCCAATCTTCTGTGATCGCCCGTGCCCACCACTTTGAAGACGTTATCGAGCGAGACGAATCGGTCTTTGTCAAGCCCCAGACTCTCTTTCAAACCGAGGATTCGGCACACCGAACTGTCGAGACGCGATTCCGAAATCGTCCCTCGGCGAACGGCCTCCACAATCGCCGCGATTGCCCCCTCGACATCCAGCGGCAGGAGAACCGCGTCCGCTCCCGCTTGGATCGCACGGACTGCCGCCTCAGCATTCGAAAAGCCCCGAGAAAGCCCTCTCATCTCCATTGCGTCGGTCACGGCGAGCCCCTCGAATCCCAATTCTTCTCTCAGGATCTTCGTCGTGATGTTGTGGGAAAGTGTGGCCGGCACGCCGCGCGAGGGTTCGAGCGATGGAATGGCGAGATGGGCAACCATGATCGAGAGCACGCCGTTCTGAATCGCCTTCTTGAAGACGACCAGCTCGATCGAATCAAGACGCTCGCGGCTAAAATTCAGAACCGGTAGATCAAGGTGAGAATCAATGCCTGTGTCCCCATGTCCCGGGAAGTGCTTCGCTGTCGCGATAACCCCTTCTTCTTGAAGCCCGCGGACAAACCCGATTCCCATTTCTGAAACAAGCTGAGGATTCTCCCCGAATGCCCGGGTGTTGATAACAGGATTGAGCGGATTGTTATTGATATCGACGACGGGCGCATAGACCTGATGGACTCCCAATGCACGCGCTTCACGGCCGACGGCCCGCCCCATTCGATAGGCATAGTCCGGATTGCGTGTGGCACCGACAAGCATTGCGCGCGGGAAGAGTGTGGCGCGTCGTACACGCATGGCGGCACCGAACTCGAAATCGGCGCCGATGAGGAGCGGAGTCTTTGCGAGTGCCTGCAATTTGTTCGCGTGCACCGCATACTCGTAGACATCCCCTGCAAAAAAAACAAATCCCCCAATCTTTCCTTCCTTCGCCAGCCGCTCCATCACCTGCCAGCGTTCATCGTCCCAGCTGAGGTATGAACCTTCTGCCCGCGCGAACACAACCTGAGCCGCCTTTTCCTCGAGCGACATCCCGGCGAGGATGTCGACGACCCAGCTGCTCGTCGGGTCGATCTGTTCAATACTGATGGGATTGGCCGGAATCGGCTCCTCGGGCAATTGCCGCGAGACTTGCTGAACCGGTGTACAGCTGAAAAGACCAAATCCGAGAAGAAGGCCGGCGATAGATGCCGACAGTTTGTTGGAGATCGATCGGAGGGAAAGGGAATTTGCCGTCATACCCAGTTCGATGTTTTTGCCGTGTGCATTGCAAGGAGCAGCGCTCCCTCCTCTGGAGGAAGTTCTGCGTTTGAAATCGTGATCTGCGGGAGCGAGAAGACGATTTTCTGAGCGAGGATTTTCGTGAGCACGGTTTCGTTCGTCAGCAATCCTCCCAGCATGGCCAGCGGGAGTTTCTGTCGCCTCATTCCGCGGCTGGCACCCTCGAGCTTGAGGACGAGAGCACGGACCATTTCGCTCAATTGTACCGCCGCGTGGGTGACGATTCTCCGCGATTCGACATCCCCCTTCTCGGCCGCCTCCAAGACAACGGGAACGAGCGAGGCCAAATCAAACTGTTCGCGGTACACCGCGGTGATGATCCGCTCCTGTGCATCGAGGCCGAATCGTTCTGCAATAAGCTTCGCCAGAACGGGCGCGGAAATCCTTCCGTCATGGTGCCGACTGACGACGTTCAAACTCTCCTGCCCGATCGCGTATCCGCTCCCTTCGTCGCCGATCACTCTCCCCCACCCCCCCACGCGATGAATCGAGCCGTTCAGTGCTTTGCCGAGGGCAATGGAACCGGTACCGGCGATCAAAATGGTCCCCGGCTTTCCACGAAACGCTCCTTCCAGCGCGACGCGGGCATCACTCTCAATCACGAGATGGCCGAAGGTGATTCCAGACCGGCGGGCTCGGGCAATGAGCGCGTCGCGCATCCGGCTCCGATCTGACTCTCTCCCCGCCCCGCTCAACCCCGCGACGATCGAGACAATACTGTTCATCGAGTAACGGGTTGTCGCACAGCAATGCTCGATGAGCGAAAAGACGACACTCGAAGCCTTTTCCGTGCCGATGATTTGAAAGTTGGATGGTCCGCCGCTGACGCGCGCAAGCGTGATGCCCTGATGATCCGCCAGCACAACGGCAGTTTTTGAACCGCCGCCATCTATACCGACATAAAGATCATGTTTTTTCATGGATTCCAAAAAAAGTAGCCAGAATTGAAGGGAAAAGCAAGAAAACGACCCTCTATTGTGATCCAAACCGCTCTTCCCGATTCGGCCAACGCTCTTCCGTCGCGCGCCAAATCGCATCACCTCCTCGAAATCTCTTCCTTGAGAATCGCAAATCGACATCACCCTTCGAACGAATCCTCATTGCATCGCTATCGAACTCCTTCGGCAACGCGCATCGCTGTGGACATTGGCGTGAACGAAATGTACTTTTGCGTATCCGAATCGACAGGGCTCCGGGGTTTCTCCACCCCGATCACTTTCCTCTGCGTGACGGTTCAACATACTCCGAAAGATCGTCCGGCATGGAACACCACCCCAAGCATACGCGAGTCAGCAACATGCTTCTCGAAATCCCCGAACAAGCGGCCTTGAGGTGGCTCGCTCCCCGGACCCCCCGCTGGGTGACCCCCGACCTCCTCACCGGCATTGGTTTCTTCGCTGCAATCCTCAGTGCGGTTTCATACGGGCTGACGATCCTCTCACCGTGGTTTCTCTGGCTTGCGAGCTTCGGCTGGGTTCTCAATTGGTTTGGGGACAGTCTGGACGGAACGCTCGCCCGTCATCGGCGCGAAGAACGCCCGAAGTACGGGTTCTTCATCGACCATTCGCTCGATGTCCTCGGCGGATTCCTCATCGGCGCCGGGATCGGACTTTCTCCCTATGTCCGATTTGATTTCGCCATGGTAGCCCTCTCCGGATATCTCCTGATGTCCGTCTCGGTCTACGTGCGTCTGCACGTCACCGGAATCTTCCAGATGACGTACAGCAGGATCGGCACAACGGAAATTCGGATCTTCGTCATTCTCGTCAACACTCTCATCTTTTTCATCGGCAATCCTCGCGTGTCGACGTTCATCGGCGATACGACCGTCTACGACGTGATCGCGCTCTTCTTCGGCATCACGTTGATCGCCACCTTTGTCGTTGTTACCCTTGTCGTCGGGGCCCGACTGAGGAAATCGGAATCCCGGTAGGCGGCACTCATGTCCTCCGCGCCTTCGATCCTCAGCCGCTTCGGAAAATTCTTCTGGTCGAGCTTTACCGGGACAGTGGTCGACACCATCGTTCTCTGGTTCCTGGCGAGCGCCGTCTTCGAAACCTACGTGGGCCAGTACATCATCGCTCCGTCGATTTCGTTCGAGGCGGCGGTACTGAACAACTACACCCTCTCGTATTTCTGGATCTGGAAGGAACGGGTCCAGCGGACACGCCGAGATTTCGTTCTTCGCTTCCTTGCCTACAACCTGAACAGCTTGCTCGTCTTCGGACTCAAGCTCATTCTCCTCCTCGCCGTAGAATATCTCACCGGATTCCACGTCGTGATCTGTAACCTCCTCGCGCTCTCCGTGACGGGACTCGTGAACTTCTCGCTCCAACACAACGTTATCTTCAAAACCCACGAGACACACTCATCTTCCAAAGGATCGTAGCGTGATTGCCCGTGTCCATCGGAAACAGCCCAACTCCCGCATGTGTTTCGTGTGCGGATTGAAAAACGAGTTTGGGCTCAAGACGTTCTTCTATGAACTCGAAAACGAAGAGATCGTCTCCACGTTCACGCCTCGCGACCACCACCAGAGTTATCCCGGACGTCTGCACGGCGGCGCGGCCGCAGGTGTGCTTGACGAGACAATCGGACGAGCAATCATGATGCGGTACGACGCCGACTTCTGGGGCGTGACGCTGGAAATCGCAACCAAGTTCCGGAAACCGATCCCTCTCAATCAGCAACTGCGCGTCGTGGGAAGAATCGTCTCCGGAGATAGCCGCTCGTTTGAAGGAACAGGGGAAATCCTGTTGCCAGACGGAACCGTCGCCGCCACGGCGACCGGGAAATATATCAAACTGCCGCTGAGCAAAATCGGGGAATTCGACGCTCATCGCGAAGAATGGCGGATTACCCCTAGTCCCCTCGACCCCGCATCCTTCGAATATTGAACCGAATCACTCGCGACAATCCCTGCAACGATGAATCTCCGACGGAGATACATGCATCCCATCCCTAGGAGAGTCTCATCGAAACGCGATCCGCGGCTTCATCCTTCGTGTCTGAGCGCTCGGAAATGATGATGGACGCGAATTTTCCCCGATTCAGGATAGAATTGTGGAACTTTGTTGTTATATTTTCCAGGACATTTTCAGTCGAAAGGATTTCCATGCGAAGATTTCTGACAGTAATGCTCGTGCTCACACTCACCGTCGGCAGCTTGCTTGCCTCCGGCAATTCCAAGAAGGCGCCTGATTTCACTCTCGAGACAGGCAAGGGGAGTGCTGTCACCCTCTCAAAGCTCCAGGGTAAAGTCGTGCTCGTCAACTTCTGGGCAACCTGGTGCGGACCGTGTCGAGCCGAGATTCCCGGATTTCTCGAGGTCTACAAAGAATACAAGTCAAAGGGATTTGAGATCGTCGGTATCTCTCTCGATCAGGATGGATGGAAAAAGGTGATCCCGTTTGTCGAACGATTCAAGATCGATTATCCGATCGTGATGGGGAATTTGAAAGTTGTCGAGGCATACGGCAACTTCAACGCCATCCCGACCAGTTTCCTGGTGGACAAGAAAGGGAATATCGTCAACGAGCATGTTGGATATCTTTCGAAGGAAGATCTTATCAAGCTGATCAAACCGCTCCTTTGATCCTTCACACGACTCATTTCGGAGACGTTTGCCCTTCGCAGTGGTCATTTCATCGTCAGGTTCTGACTCCCGCCTGACGAGACGGCATTGAGAGTATATCAATCACGGAAGATCCCTCATGCGCATTCTTCTGTTTTTTTCCCTTCTGTTCCTCGCACTTATCACGGCATCCCTTTCACAATCTCAGGCACAGTTTTCTTCCGGAGTAGGATTTGCCTCCAGCGCGGACAAGGTTTCCGTCGAGCTGAAACCGGGCCAGGACAAGGCGCATCCGGGCACGACTGTTCGCGGAGCCGTGCAGCTCACGCTGGCCGAAACGTGGCACATCAACGCACATTTTCCGACTGAAGACTATCTCATTGGGACGACACTCGACCTGAAGCCGGTCGAAGGGATCATAGTCGCGGACATCTCGTATCCCGAGGGCGAAGATCTCACCTTTGCGTTTTCCGAAAAACCTCTCTCGGTCTACGAGGAAACGGTCACGATTTTTTACACCCTGCGCATTTCTGACAAACTTGCTCCCGGAAACTACACGCTTTCAGGAGAATTGCTCGTCCAGGCATGCGATGATCAGGTGTGTCTTGCACCATCAACGATCCCTGTCGAAGTTCCCCTTCTCGTTGTTGATGCCGGTGAACCGATTACGCTCTTGAATGAAGCTCTCTTCGCGAAGTATGATACGCGCGCGACCGCCTCGGCATCCTCTTCACCAAACGAACTCCTGGCGCTCTTTGAGTCCGAAGGATCGCTCGCCGCGTTCTTTGCGATCTTCCTGATCGGACTCGCGCTGAACCTCACGCCGTGTGTCTATCCGATGATGTCCGTGACCGTCTCGATCTTCGGGGCGCAGACCGAGACAAAGACAATCAAAGTGTTTTTCAAGGCACTGGTCTACGTCTTCGGAATTGCCTCGATGTACAGCGTGCTCGGAGTGACTGCCGCTCTGAGCGGCGGATTATTCGGGAGTTGGCTCCAGAGTCCCTGGGTGCTTGGAGGAATTGCGGCATTGTTGTTTGCCCTCGCTCTCAGCATGTTCGGCCTCTACCAGCTTCAGGCACCGTACTGGCTGACGAGCAAGCTAGGCGGAACGACCGGAACGAGTCTGGTGAGCACGTATGTCTCGGGGTTGGTCGTGGGAGTGTTTGCCGCGCCGTGTATCGGACCTCCGGTGATCGCGCTTCTCGCTCTCGTCGGTGCGAAGGGGGATCCGGTGTTCGGCTTCTGGGTCTTCTTCGTGCTCTCCTCCGGTCTCGGTCTCCCCTATTTGATTCTCGGAACATTTTCCGGTTTGCTGAAGAAGATTCCCCGTTCGGGAGATTGGATGATCTGGGTTGAACGGATCTTCGGTGTTGTGCTTGTCGCGGCGGCCCTCTTCTATCTCTCGCTTGCCGTCGCGCCGAAGCTTGCGGCGTACGTGCCGGCCTTTGCGTTGATTGCCGGCGGGCTCTATCTCGGATTCTTCGAGCAATCGGGCAAGGAGAAAAAACTCCTGACGCGGATCAAACGCGTCTTCGGCGTCGCCACGATCGCGCTCGGTCTGGTGTTCGCCAACGCCCTGCGCGAACCGGGACTCTCATGGTCTCCGTATTCGGATGAGCTTCTTGCTCAGGCGAAGAATTCCGGCACACCGGTGATGATCGACTTTTATGCCGACTGGTGCATTCCATGTCTCGAGCTGGATCGGAAGACCTTCACCGACGCGGGCGTGATCGATGCCGGTGCGTCGTTCGTCCGGCTGAAGGTCGATCTCACCCATTTCGACTCGCCGGAAGCCGAAGCCCTGCGAAAGCAATTCAACATTGCAGGCGTTCCGACGATCCTCTTCCTCGACCGGGATGGGATCGAAAACGAATCTGCCCGCGTCATTGGATACCTCCCTCCCGAGCAGTTCCTCCAACGGATGAAATCAGTAACTGGCGAATAGACAAGCCTCGCAGGCTGTTGAAAAACGAGGTCCAATGTCATTCTGAATCCCGACGTCACCCTGAGCGAAGTCGAAGGGTAAGTCGGGATGAAGAATCTGACTCATAAAGCGAGATTCTTCAGTCGCTTCCCTGCCTGCGTGTAGTAGTACACTGCGGCAGGCAGGGCTCCTTCAGAATGACAGAAAAACACTTTTTCAACAACCTGCTAGTGTCGCGTGTCGGAAATTCGTTTGCAAAGTCGCTCGATTTTAGCAAGGATTGAATCGGCGGTTGCGGTCCAACTGAAGGGTTTTGGGTGTTTGTTGTATTGCTGGACATAGCGTTCAATCATC
>VGVZ01000007.1 GCA_016873805.1 Ignavibacteria bacterium | reverse complement strand
CTCGGTTAACTTTCGGATACGCATTGTGGGTCTCCTTTCTGAAAGTTTGCTGGATTGCACTGACCAAGATAGGTCAGACCAAGCACAACTGAAAGTGAGACCCTTTTGTTTTCAATTTACCGCAGAGGGACTGAGCGATCGACCATCATTCTCTGCGCGCCCTCCGCGACCTCCCTGCCTACGTGCGTGGCACTCCGTCAGGCAGGTGCGTCTCTGCGATTTAGCTTTGGTCACGTTGATACAAAATCCACGCTCGATAGATTCAATTCATTAGAAAAAATCCTATACTGTACAGTACGAAAAATTCTTCTAGAATCTTGATCCTGTGGCTTCATTCCCTTCATCAACAAACGTCCTGCGCTTATTTCTTCTCACCCTCATTCTCCTCACAGGATCAGTTTCCGGCGAAGCTCAGCTCAAATCAAAACGCTTGAAACTCTCCCCTTCTTCTCTGATCAAAGAATCCGATCTCGATTATCAGCTCTGGGAGGGATTTCAACTGGTACAGCAAGCAAACGCGGGCGATCTCCGTGCCCAACATGAGCTCGGACTCCGCTATATCGCCGGTCATGGTTTGTTTGCCGACACCTCAAAGGCCTTCGAGTGGATCAAGAAAGCGTCAGACCGGGGACTCTCACTCGCACAGTACAATTTGAGTCTCTTCTACATGAACGGCTGGGGAACCGAATGGGATCCCTTTCTCGCCTATCGCCTCCAGCGGCATGCTTCGGACCAGGGAATGCCGGAGGCACAGTTCATCGTTGCACTCATGCTCACCGAAAATCTCGTTGTAACCAGAAACCTCTCTGAGGCGTACCGGCTGATGAAGATGGCCGCTGACGCGGATCTGGAGCCGGCTCAGGAAGCACTTGCCGAGTTTCAGAAAAAAGGATATGATCGGATCGCTCCCGACACTTCGGCCCAGAAGCGTCGGGATACAACGGGATCCGCGGCACGTCAGAAAGACCCACGTGAATTTATCTTCCTCAACTTCGGGAGTGACTCGGCCGGCACAGAACCGGACGATTTCATTCAGCAAACGGAAAGCATCCTCAGGGACATTGCGAGCTTGAAACGTATTTTGAACGTCACCCGGAGCGGAGAATCGTGGGAGATGATTCGACGCGCGTCCATGTTCGGCAGTCCGGAGGCGCGGGTCTTGTTAGGACGATGTTTCGAGCTCGGGGCGACGTGCCCCAAAGACCCTCTCCAAGCCGCGGCTCACTATCTGAGCGCTCTCCGACTCGACTACCCACGCGCGTATGAGCTGCTGCGAGACCTGGTCTATCAGCGGGAATTTGCAGCACTCCTCGAGAAGCGCGCAAAAGCAGAAGATCCCGTGGCGCAGTATGTGTGGGCAGGTCTTCTCGCGTTACGAATCGATTTCCGACTGACAGAGCAACAGTCCCTTGGACTCCTTACTCAATCGGCTTCGAAGGATTTTTCCGATGCGCTGCTTGAGCTTGGTGTCAATGCGGCATCGGGAAGATGGATGCCGCAGGATCGTCAGAAGGCAATGGCGTACTGGACTCGCGCTGCGGAGCGAGGGAGCAAAGAGGCGGAGATTCGACTCGCCGTCAATCGGATTCTCGGGAAGGAATCAGACCAGCTCGAGGAAGATCTGCAGTTTCTTCATGCCGCCGTGAATGAGGGTTCGATCCTTGCCCATCTTACGATCGCGTATTGCCACGAAAAAGGAATCGGCCTTCCGCAGAATCGTCCCCTCGCTGTCCGGATATATCGATCAATCGCTCGACGCGGAAGCGAGGGAGCGTACGTTGCTCTCCAGCGGATGCATGACGAGATCAGACCTGACGATGCCGAATTCCGTATCGGCGAGTAGGGGCTGTCCCAGAAGTCCTCCCTAGAGCGAAATCGTCAGGCTGAGGCCCGCCGTCATACTGCCCCAAAGGGTCCCTTCGGGAAGCGGAGTCGACGTATGCGGCGGGCTAGACTCCGTCGAAGCCACGATTTCGCTCCAATGTCACAGTTCGACTTCGCTCACTGTGACTCTCGGTAATTTTCTGGGACAGCCCCTACCGGAGGCTCAGCGCTCCCGTTCCAACTGCCGCATCAAGCATGCCGACAACATCAGCAAGCTCAACGGTCCCGTAGTACCATGATCCGGTCGTCAACGCCTCGGCGCGCACCGCCTTGTAGATGTCGTAGTAGCTTCTCTTCCCATCCACAAACCGGTAGACCTCTTCTCTCATCAAACCGTGCAGACCTCCCCGGTATCGCGTTTGCTGGCGTTTCTGGAAGTACTCAGCCAGTTGAGGATTATTGGTCGGAGTCTTTTTCGCGGCCTTCTGCTCATCCGGAGTCAGGGCAACCGCTGACGGAGTCTTTCCGTACAGCTGCCGATAGTATGTTTGAATTGCGGCAACATGTTCCTTTCCGCTCTCGCGAACGTGGCCGGCGAGTTTTTCGACTTCACTCACGGAGTTCTTATCATTTCCTGCAAACACCGCAGCCGATCTCACCGCCCGCACCTCTCGTTCGACACCTTGTTCAATCACGATAAGAGCATCCTTCCATCGCGACGCGGCATCTCCCTTCCCTGTACGCAGAATGTCCATGGCCGATTGAAGATCGTTCGAGAGGCGCTTCGCACCCTGGGCGTACGTTTCTCCGACAATCAATCGAACATCATCCTTCTCTGCGAAAGAGAGGACGAAGGCCATTGCACCAACAATGAAGTTATTTCGTTGCAGCTGCGTTTGATCGATCTTGTCGAGATCATCGTCGGTTGAATGAATGAACTCATCGTCCCAATTGATCATTCCCACAGCAGGCACACCGATGTGTGCATCCAGAAAGCACATGTGATCGGATGATCCGAAATAGGGAACAAACCGCGCGTTGTATCCCTGCCGCGTGCCACGCGTCGCATAGATGGGACGCGTAAACGGACGCGGCAATCCACCCTGACGGCTCGCCGCGAGAAACGCATTGTTTGTCTGAATCACATAGGTCCCGACGCTCTCAAAGATCGCATCGAGGTATGACGTGCGTGAGTGGGGAGCGAATATCAGATGCTGCACACGATTCCCCATAGACTGATTCGCTCCCGTCATATCCTGGTGGAGGTTTGCCAAAAACCTCTTCGGCTCTTCCGGATTGTCCATGAAGTACCGGTACTCGGAATAGATTTCATCGGTCCACCAGAACCGGATATCCCGAAGCGGGCGCGGCATCTTTCCTTCCTTGATCAGTTTTGTGAACACGCGACCAAGTTCGAGAATGTTACCGCAACCGCTCCCGTCATCGTTTGCCGATCCCTGCTCTTCCTGGAGATGGGCCGTGATGACGATCTGTTGATCGGGATATTTCGTGCCTCGAATCCATCCTTCCACGAATCCCGTTTTCGCAAGGACCTCGGAAATTTCTGTTTCGACTTTGGCTTTCAGGACAACGCGCCCCCCTTTCGTGCGCTTGCCGGTTGCAAAGATATCCTGCATCTCGCCGGTTTCCAGAAGTTCTTTCAGCATTTCTCCTTTCCGAGGCGAAAGAACAAATGCAAAGGTCCCTTGTTTCCCTTCGGGTGGAACCATCGGAATCCGCGTCCATGCGATCTGATCGGGGAAATCAAGTATGCTTTTGCCCTCTGAGGTCGGATAACACACTACCCCGATCGCTCCTTTCGCCCAAACGGCATTGACCACCGCGCGTCCTGGTGATGAGCTTGTCAGTACGATCTTTCCCTTGACATCGATGTTCTTCAGACGTTCTGTATTCGCGTCACCAATCCACACCAATTCCGCAGAAAGGTTTGCTGAATGACTTCCATCGGCCAGAAAGAGTGCATGGTCACCGATATCCGCGAGTTTGATCTCAACCGGCTCGATCATCCAGAGCTCCGCAGTACGCGCGGTGTAGCTCTGACTCATCAATGGTTGTTCCACGAAACGGACCTCTTCCAGCCCCGCCGCCTTAGCCGCTTCAAGGACATAATCCACCGCTTTGAAGTACCCTTCGCTTCCTGATTCTCGATGCCAACGACTGAGTGCCCGAATGTGCTCGAACGATCGATCGCCCGAGATTTCGTTCTGCAACATCCGAATTTCATCATCGGAGAGAAACGGTGTACTCTGGGCAAACCCCCTTGCCGGGAGAACGGCGAGCGCGAGTATCAGGTGGATCAACCAGCGAAGCGTGAGTCGGGTGGATTGTCTCATATCAGCTCCTCCATGTTGAATGGGTGACTACCGCGAGAGTTGTCGGGAAGGACACTTCACTGAACCGAACGAGCAGAAGACACAGCATTCACCCTTTTTCGGGCGGAGGATCGCTTTGCACCGCGGGCATTCATGGAAATAGAGGCATGAATCGATCTCCATGGCAGCGGCCTCCGCGAAACCACAATACGGACACGTCAACACTGATGTGCGGACGATGGGGGTTATCGGCCGGATGATGGTGCCTGTTCGATGTGTTGGAGATGAGTAGCACAGTGGTTCGATATCGTGACCAACAAATCATCGAGCGTCATGATTCCCCGCTCGGGATGCATTCCCGTCCGGCTCCAGCTCACGTCAGGGATATGATCGAGCAGATACGCGAGCCGTTCATGAAGACCCTGGAGCATTTGAACCGATGCGTCGATCGAGTACGCCCTCCCATCGGGCAATGTTGCCCAGTCTTCCTGCTGATAGGTTTTCAATGGAGGGTTGTCTTCCGTCAACACGAGCTTCATTCGGATGTACGTGTTCGCGTGAGCATCGGCCAGGTGATGCACGACCTGTCGGACAGTCCAACCATCGGGTCGATACGGAGTGTTCATTTGAGCATCTGAGATCGCGCTCAATTGTTCACGAAGCTGATTCGGGAAGTTCTTGATGCTTTGAATCCGGCGGCGACGCTCTTCAGGTGACAGCATCGGTGTCCTTCTCCTTTCGTTGCGGTGGATTTCTTCGAATGCCGAATCCCACAGCGAGGTGATATCCAGTGCTCGCCGCAAATCCGCCGGTGAGCGCGCCAACGATGACGGTGATCGACAAAACGATCCACGGGTTTCCCAATCCCATCATCTCCGCGACTCGTCGTGCGATGAGATCGGCCGCCGTCAAGAGCTGATACAGGCCGACCGCGAGCCAGAGGATACCCGCTGCGAGCGAGCCCATCCGAAATGCTGATCCTCTCGAATGTGCCCGGAAGAACGCATAGACGAGCGGAACAACAATAATCCACCACCAGAAATCGGTGATCGTGTGGAGAATGAAAAGAAGAACGATGATAATCAAGATGTCAATCATGGCTTGCCTTTCATGATCGTCGTAAACGGAAGGCGGGAATGCTGGATATCGGGTGATGAGAGGAAAAGCAGCTCGTACGCTCTTCCCTCCACCCAATCATCCACGAAAGCATCGTACTCCCGTGATCCGGGATTGCCCGACTGTCCCCCAGGATAGATTCCCAACGCCTTCGGCATGGAGCCAAGCTCGACCACCATTCGCCAGGAAGGTCCGAACGAACCCGACATCGCGTTGATCGTGTTGAAGTTTCCGCTCGTCTCGAGTTTGTACCTCCCCATTCCCGGAATCCGGGCAAGGTGTCCCAGCGTTGTTCCTCTTGCCTGTCCCCACCTCCAGCGAGGGCCGTAGGCGCCATGACGTTCCTCGAGTTTCCGACAGGCGGATTTGAACGACTGCAGAAGAATATCCGTCAAGGTTTCGGCTGCCGGCGTGGACCGGTTGTCGTAGAAAGGAGACGACCGTTGTGTAAGGATGAGATGCAACGTGACATCCCGCCGGGGTCGAGCGAGGATGCCGTCGGGCCGGTCGATCTCATCGAGCCAGATGGCATCGGAGATTTCAACCATCCACGTTTCCGAGAGCGTGGGCGCAATCATGTCCGCCCGGTAATTGTACTCCCACTTCATCAGCTCTTCATAGCATCGACGCTCGAGGTCCGAAAGCTTCTCGACGGGAATCATCGAGAGGATGGTCGGCATGATCTTCTGTGCATAGATGCTCGCGTCGTCGATTTGCATGCGGAGCATATCTTCACCTTGGACTCCCGACGCGTTCTCCAAGAGTGTGTTGATGCGTGCGCCGCGATCAAACGTGGCGTATCCATCGCCGAGGTAGTACGGATAGCTTTGGTCGACCGGATTCTGATTCGCGGAACTCACAAATCCACGCTTCGGATTGCGGACCTGAGGAAGATGGGACCGGGGAATCCATCCATTCCATTCTGTTTTCGGATCCGCACCATCACTCAAGAACCTTCCCTGGCCCGGCAATCGGATCGGGAGCTTCCCGTTGTGGACGATTGCAATCTCCCCGGCATCATCGGCGAGTGCAAAATTCTGCACTGGGGAATCGAAGTGCTCCAGCGCCCTGAGGGCTTCGTCCAGATTTCGCGCTCTGTTCAGCCGCAAAAATGACAGCCATTCATTCGAGGGATCGTGCGCGATCCATCGAAGCGCCGCACCAGGGGGTATTTGGGGATCTGTCAAGCTATCCGACGGTAAGAAGACAACAGGACCGAAGTGAGTAAGCAAGACTGTGTCGATGATTGCCTTTTGTCCTCGTACAGAAATCGTGTCGATGCGCATTGTCACCGGCAACCAGGAGTTGTCAAATTTGTATTCGGTTCGGTGTTCGTCTCTGAACGTAATCCGGTAGTAGTCCAGGGCATCGCTGCCGCCGTTCGTCATGCCCCACGCGACATGCTGGTTGAACCCAAAGAGTACCCCCGCCGCCCCCGGTGAGGTGATGCCGTAAACGTTGAGATCGGGTCCAACGAGCTGAATCTCATGCCAGATGGAGGGAAGGGTCAGCGAAAGATGCGGATCGCTCGCGAGGATCGGTAAACCAGTTTTGGATCGCACTCCGGAGATCGCCCAGTTGTTGCTTCCTTCAACCGGAGGATCCCCGTGCTCAAAGTTGAGCCGACTCGTCGGAAATCCGTTCCTTCCTTCCGATGTCGACTGCAGATTGGTCCTTCTGAAATTCCATGACGTTCCGGCCGGTACGACTGGATCCATGTACGGAGGATAGATCGGAGAGAGAACATTCATCAGTGAATCACCCAGGACCTCACGCGTGCGTGTCTGGATCGCTTCTGGATTCCTGAAGGAGAGCGTATAGGAGAACGATTTCAAGAGTAGAGCGCTTTTGAAGACAGTCCAATGTTCCGGCCAGTAATCGAAGATCTTGTACTCAAGCGGCAGCGTCTTGTACCGGAGTGTGCGTATGAATGCGTTGACACCGGAGGTATATGCTTCGGCTGCCGCGCGCGTTTCCGGATGATGCAGAATCTCCCGCTCCGCAATCTTCGCAGCCGCCGGTATCCCAATACGTCGTCTCAGCCGATCGAATTCCAGCGTCGCCTCGCCGACGATTTCCGAGATCCGCCCGGCCGCCGCATACGATTGGAAGTCCATCTGCCAGAGACGGTCCATCGCCGTGACATACCCCTGGGTAAAGAAAAGATCTTCCGTGTTTTCCGCAAAAATGTGGGAGACTCTCCGGTCATCCCAGAGGATCGTGACCGGACGCGAAAGTTCATCCACGTCCACAGAGGGAGGAAGCACATCCATGTACCGGTTGTTTGCCCAGAATCCGGAAAAGGGATTGAGAAATTTCCCGAGGGGAGGGATTTGTCCGATTCGATTGTTGAGCGCCGCGAAGATAAGGAGGGTACAGACACCGAAGATCAGGAATCGAAGGAATCTCATAGGCGATGTGGATGATCGGTCAGATGCTGGTTCGCTCACTCCGAGGGCGGGTTAGCTGAAGCCGTCGACATCCTCGTTTGATCGGCTGCAACCATCATTTGCAATTCGACATCAATACAAGAACATGGGCTTGCCCATCAGATTCTTGATCCTCGGCCGGTAGTTCGCGGAATCGTAGAACGCATCGACATCGACGCGTTTGACTCCCTGTGTGAGCGTGTCGATGGGAACGGTCGTATATTTTCCCTCTCGCAATACGACCATCTTGCCCGCGTCTTTCTTCAGCGCGAGATCGGCAGCGATCGCCGCATAGCTGAACGCAACCATGCGATCCAGCGCATCGGGTTCGCCGCTTCTCATGAGATAGGCCACCTGCTGATAGAGCGTATGGACATTCCCCTTCTTCTTGATGTACGCCTCGGTCTGAAGGCCGATGCCCCCAAGTTTCCGATGACCGTATGGATCTTCCTCACCCGACTGGACAATCCCCCCCCCGATCATCGAGGCTCCTTCGGAGATCGTCACGATGGAGTAATTGCTCGGATTGGCCTTCCGATCTTCCAAGAGAAAGTGCGTAAGCTTGTCTGGATCAAACGGAACCTCGGAGATAATCGCGCGATCGACTCCAGCCAGATACCCGGTGATCAATGAGGTCTCACCCGAGTTTCTGCCGAATAATTCCACGACCGCGATTCTCTCGTGTGATCCTGCAACGGTCCGAAGCGACGTGATGAAATCCACGCTCCGGGTGATCGCTGTCGAGAACCCGATGCAGTAGTCGGTCCCGTAGACATCATTGTCCATTGTCTTGGGAATTGCAATGACCGGAAATCCCTCTTTGTGCAATCGGAGCGCGTAGCTTTGCGTATCGTCTCCACCGATGGCAATGATCACGTCAATGCCGAGGTGTTCAATCACGCGGAGGATGTGCGGCGTGAAATCTATCCGTTGATCCGAAGCGAGTTTCTCATGTTCGGCACTCTTCAGAAATGGCGGAATATCCTCTTTTTTCACCTTTCCGGGATTTGTCCGAGAGGTGTGCAGAAATGTTCCACCGGTCCGATCGATGGTACGAGTATTTACGCGCGTCAATTTCACATACTGCGATCCTTCATTGTCTTTCGCCGCGGGATCATACCAAAGCAATCCCCCCCACCCCTTGCGGATACCGATCACTTCATTGTTGTTTTCGAGAGCGCGATAGACGACGCCTTTGATACACGGATTCAATCCCGGCACATCGCCCCCTCCTGTGAGGATTCCAATTCTCATCGTTTCTGTGTTCTCCTGGTTAATTTCGTTCGATAGAGCGAGATGAAGTTCGAACGCTTGTCCTCTCGCCGGGGTGAATGTACCGACATAATGGGTTGATTGCAAGAAAATCGGTAACGGTGGATTCAACGCCCGGGCACTACCCCGGTTGCTTCGCGTATCGATTGTTCATACATTTTGTCAACAACCACGAGAAGAGACATGCCGGAAGTTCATGAGACTGAAGTCCTCGTGCTCGGGAGCGGAATTGCCGGCGGGGTCGCCGCGCTGCTTCTTGCCGAGACGGGACACCACGTAACGGTTGCGACATGCAATGCCGATCCCGGCGAATCGAGCACGCGATATGCACAGGGGGGAATTGTTTACAAAAGCGCGGATGGATCTGCGGAATCGTTGATGAACGATATTCTGCGTGCGGGAGCCGGACTCTCAAGCCCGCGGGCCGCCGAAATCCTGGCAACCGAAGGACCTCGGCTCGTCAGCGAGATACTGATTGAAAAACTTGGGATACAGTTCGAAGAGGGGAAAGGGCACGAATTGTCTGTTATTCGGGAAGGGGGGCACTCCTCCGATCGCATCATCCATGTGGGAGATTCCACAGGACTCGCGATCGAGACACGGTTGATCGAAGCGCTCCGTCGATACCCGAACATCGCCTTGTTGCCATCTCACACGGCGGTTGATTTGCTGACCCCTGCCCATCACTCGCGACAGCGACTTGCCATCTACAATCCCCTCTCATGTGTTGGTGCCTACTTGCTGGACCAGGAAAGTGGAAACGTCGTGAGATGTGTCGCGCAAAAGACGATTCTCGCGACAGGGGGACTCGGCCAAATCTATCTCCGAACAACGAATCCTCCCTGCGCCCGAGGCGACGGGATTGCGATGGCAAATCGTGCCGGCGCAAGGGTGATCAACGCGGAGTTTATTCAGTTTCATCCGACCGTCTTCTACAAGCAAAACGCTCCGTCATTTCTCATTTCGGAAGCTGTGCGAGGTCAAGGGGGACGACTGATCAACGCCCGCGGAGAATTCTTCATGGAGCGTTACGATGCGGAGTGGAAAGACCTGGCCCCTCGCGATATCGTCGCGCGGAGCATCCATCTCGAGCTACTCGCGCAAAAAGCAGACCATCTCTTCCTCGACATCGCCTCCTTCATGTCGGCGGATGCCATCCGGAAGAGGTTTCCTTCGATTCACAGAGAATGCCTGAAGTACGGCGTGGATATCTCCACGGAGCCAATCCCCGTTGTTCCCGGCGCGCACTACTTCTGTGGAGGCGTGTGGGTGGACGAATGGGGACGAACATCGGTGAACAATCTCTACGCGGTGGGAGAGGTCTCATGTACCGGACTTCATGGCGCAAATCGACTCGCGAGCACTTCGTTGCTTGAAGGACTGGTCTGGGCCTCCCGCGCCTCTCAGGACATCTCTTCCTCGATCACCACTGTCCACACGCTCAATGCTGCCGACATTCCTCCGTGGCAGGACACCGGGAAGGAGCCGCCTGATACGGCACTCATCAGTCAGGACATGAGCGTCATCAAGCATGTCATGTGGAACTATGTGGGGCTCGCGCGCAGCACGCGACGGCTGACACGAGCTCTGCACGAACTGCGGCATCTGGAATTTGAAATTGAGCGATTCTATCAGGCCGTCCGTCTCACCGACGCACTCATCGGTCTTCGGAACGCCGTGCGCGCGGCGATCATCGTCACAAGCGCGGCCTGGCAAAACAAGACCAGCGTGGGATGCCATTATCGCGTTTAAGAAGAGAGCGCGACGGTGACGAGGTCTCCCCTTCAGGCCTCGCCACCTTGCCTCGGAGTCCAAAAGATATTATTTTGATACCGCACGCCGAGTCCGACGGACACTTTTGTGTGGCATGACGAGGTTGACACTTTGACGGGAGGAACCATGAAATCCATCAGCGAGATCGTTCAAGACAGGCCCCTCTATGCAGCATCGCCGGAAATGTCGGTTGAGGACGCGGCGCGCCAGATGGCCGAAAACAAAATCGGCGCCGTTCCTGTTGTGTCTGAGAATCGTCTGGTGGGAATCTTTTCCGAACGGGATGTGGTAACTCGCGTGATTGCACGCGGGCTCGATCCCAAGAAGACCATCATCAAGGAGGTCATGACGACAAAGATCGTCGTCGCCCAATCCGATGAAACCTACGATTCATGTCTCACGAAGATGCAGAAGGCCCACTGCAGACATCTTCCCGTCGTCTCCGGTGATAAATTGATAGGTATGGTTTCGCTCCGCGATCTCCTCCAGATCGATCTTGACGAGAAAGAGCGAAGCCTGGAGTACCTCGAGAGCTATATCTATACCATCCCTCCGGGTGCTGCGAAGCGCTACAAGCAGGAGTAGCATCGAATCATCTGCCCCGGGCACGTGAGAAGGTTGACGTGTGCCCGACCTAAGGGGCACTACCGCCGCGGTTGTTCACCCACCTGTTTGAGAACGCGAATCATTGAATCGTGGATCAATCCGTTCGAGGTGAGGACTTGCTTGTCATACACCGAGGATGGATGACCTCGAAAATCCGTAAACGTTCCCCCCGCCTCCTCGACCAGCAACACGCCCGCGGCCATATCCCACGGATTCAAGAACACCTCCCAGAAGCCATCGAAGCGTCCCGCGGCAACGTAACAGAGATCGAGAGCCGCCGAACCGAGCCGGCGCACGGCCCGTGCCTCCTTCAGGAAAGCGACAAAGCGCTCGATTGCTCGATCGGGATTGTCGGCAATGTTGTACGGGAAACCCGTGACCAGCAGACTCTCACGCAGCAGAGACGTCTTGGAGACCCGAATGGGTCGGCTGTTCACGAACGCCCCTCTTCCCCTCTCCGCGACGAAGAGTTCATCGAGGTTTGGATCATAGACCACACCCAGAATGATTCTTCCTTTATGTTCGAGCGCAATCGAGACACAGAAGATGGGCACGCCATGGGCGAAGTTTGTCGTTCCATCCAGCGGATCGATAATCCAACGATAGTCCGACACCTGATTGTGCAGTCCCGATTCCTCCGCGAGGAAGTCGTGTGATGGGTATCGCGATTTGATGACGCGGATAATTGTCTTTTCCGCTTTCTTGTCCGCGTCGGTTACAAGATTCGTTTCCTGACCGAGTTTCACTTCGATGTCACGCGGCCGACCAATGTGGAGCCGGAGAAGTCTTCCCGCCTCGCGCGCCGCCTCTATTGCAAGTTCGACCATATTTGTTCCTTTCGGAGCAAAAGATACGCAAATTCTGCACGCGCATCAATTACCGATCACACGAAAGAATTGACACCGATTGGAAAACTTTGTACGTTGCCGCTGTGAATGCTCGCATCTCCGTGACGGTACAGGTCCCCAGATTTGACACCTTGCGATGAGCCACCCCCGACCTCTCCTCCTTGCGCTTTCCCTCGTTCTCATGATCCCCTCGTGCGCAACCGATTTCGGGGAAGTTCCGTTGACCATTGTACCGATTGAAGGAAAGGTTGAAATTCGCGTTGCGGAGTTTCACCGGGGCGAAGCAGTTCCGCCCGTCGTCAGCATTCTCATGAGAACGGAGCAGATTTTCGGGTGCGTAAACTACTCGGTTCTTCACACGCTGCTCCAGCGAGGGGACGGCATTTTTCTCCTCATCCACGGTGCATCGATCGGTCCGATCTGCGCAACAGCACTGGGCCCGGCAGCATCCGTCAATTTCATTGATCTGCCCGCAGGAACATTCTTGCTTCACGTGGAAATGAATGGCCGACGCGATCGGTACGAACTCACAATCACGAGCGCCACAATTCATCTGTTGCCGATTGATACAAGCATTTCGCGGCCCATGGAACGCCTTGCCTGGCGTTATCCACGACAATCGTTCGCTCTGTTTGCCGGTACGATGGCGGGCGACGAGTGGCTCGTCGGCGCATACGTCGATTCACTGAAGAAACGCGTTCCGGTCCGCGAGATTGTTTCTCCTGAAGAGGGGCGATGGCCGTATGACCGCACCGTGACCGGTTACGCCCGGAATGCCCCACCGAGATACTTTCTCTATCAGCTCGATAGCCACTTCGAACGGGCCGCATCGGTGCTGAGGGAATTCTCTGAAGAGCATCTTAAGGGAAGACCCGGTGTCGGTTTTTGGATTGAGAACTGGAAGCGTCAATCGTTTCAATCATGGCGTTTGATGAACTAACTGCGCTCATTCAATCTCATCTATCAATAAGGAGGGAACCATGTTGTTCATCGTGAGTTTTATCGTTGCCCTGGGGTCGTTTTTCGCGTGGCGTTCGGCCAGCAAAAAAGCACGCGAGGAGCGCAATCCTGTGTTCCAGACTTCTGCCACAATCTCCGGAGGCGTCGCTCTGCTCTTCCTCGTCGTTGCGCTCTCCCAACTCTTCACCGTCATTCCGGCCGGGCACGTCGGCGTTGTCGATTTCTTTGGAATTGTATCCGAGCGACCGCTCTCCGCCGGCATCAATCCGGTAAATCCTCTCGCCAAGGTTCACAAGTATTCGGTGCAGACAAAGGAGCACAAGGAATTGATGCAAGTCCTTTCCCGTGAGGGATTGACAATCGGACTTGAAATCAGTGTGCTGTACCGGCTTAATCCCGACTCGGCCGCTCGGGTTTACCAGACTATCGTAGGAGGCGACTACGAAAACATCGTCCTGATTCCGCAATTCCGATCCATTAGTCGCGCTGTCACGGCAAGTTTTCAGGCCAGCGCGCTCTATTCGACGGAGCGTGAACGTCTCGGTGTCGCGATTCTCGAGGAACTCGCCAAGATCGTCGCTCCTCGCGGTGTTATTGTTGAGAGCACGCCGTTGCGCAACGTCGGGCTCCCGCCGCAACTCACCGACGCAATCGAGCAGAAACAGAGAGCAGACCAGGAGAGCCAGCGCATGGAGTTTATCCTTGCCAAGGAAAAACAAGAGGCGGATCGAAAACGGATCGAGGCGCAGGGGATCTCCGATTTCCAGCGAATCGTCGCGCAGGGAATCAGCGAGCAACTTCTCCGGTGGAAAGGAATCGAGGCAACGGAGAAACTCGCCAATTCAGCGAATGCAAAGGTCGTGATCATCGGAGCAGGAAAAGACGGCCTCCCGATCATTCTTGACACAAAATAGAGAACGACAGAAGGAGCCGAGGTATGAAAACCACCAGTTGGAAACGCGCGCTCAGTATCGCCCTCGCGACGCTCGCGATGCACCCGCTTGTTCTTGCACAGGTCACGTTGCAGGTGGGGGGCGGAGCCGGTGTTCGCATGCCGATGGATGATTTCGCGGGAACAACGGCAGATCACTATGCAGGAACCAAGTATGGCTTCTCAACAGGATACAATCTGAACGCAAAGGCACGGATAGGATTATTGGGATTCAAACTGGCGGGACAGGTGGACTACGGCACGGTCTCGAACAGCGGCGAGGCACTTCCCGGCCAGGGCTCACTGGAAATCTCACAGACGATCTTTTCCATGAAAGTCGGTCCCGAATTCCACCTCGGCGTCCCACTGATGCCGGTGACACCGTATCTTGGGGCAAATGCCGCCTTCCATTCGTTTTCCGGAGAGATTAAGATCCAGGGAGTTACCAAGCTTCCGAGCGGGACGCACAGGGTTCAGTCGGCATCACGCATCGGTGTGGGTGTGAACGGAGGTATTTTGGTTTCTCTCGGTACGTTCACGACTCTTGACGTCGGAATCGAGTACGCGCTGATGAACATATCGGGAAAGACATGGGAGGATGTGAATCTGAAGGATGATCAGCGGCTGGATTCGTATCTGGCCTTGAACGATGAGAAGGATCCGCTCTATCGTGCAGGGGACGACAAGCATTTCATCGGAAACGCGCGGTCAATCAACTCGGTGCTACTGACGGTTTCCATCCTGTTCGGATTGTAGAAAGACGCGTGATAACGTGCGGTCGGGAGGAAAACCCCGACTGCGCATGATGAACCTTCCGAAGGGCATCGCAGAAGTCTCGAAATCCCTTCGGAAGGTTTATTGTTTCTCCGATGGCTTGTTCCAACCCTCTTGTGTTCTTTGCTCCCTCCGAAATTTCCAGACACCGATTCCCCATACGAGAAGCGACGCGATCAATCCGGGATACATGGGTTCCATGCCGAAGAGGTAGGATGGTTGATCCCCACCGGCAATGAATTGACCGTAGAGAAGACTCGACGTCGAGAGCCCCCATCCAATCAGCATCGCGGCGAATGCGAATCGAGAATCAATGCGAAGCCGTCGCGAATAACTCGCCAGCACGGGCACAACCAGACCCGGGATGATCGCGGTGCCGATGGTGTACCAGAGTTCAACGACGGAAGGGACCGCGAGCGCCAAACCGATCGAGAAGAGAGCGGAGATGATGAGCCCGATCTTGGTCCACCGATTGACCAACTGCTCCCGATTCATTGTCTGCGCAATTCGTCCGACAATGTCATTTCCGATCGTCATTGCGGAGATGAAGGTGAGACTGCTTAAGCTCGACATGATTGTTGCGAGCATGCCGATGTAGAACAGCCCCTTGGCGATTGAGGGGAGCGTGATTTCCGCCAGCATCGGGTACGCGTTGGCCGCATGATCAAGATCAGGGAGCGTTGCGCGAGCGTACAGTCCCGCCGTACTCGTCAAAAAATCGAAGCAGAACCAGAACAGGATGGAAATGAGAATGCCTCGCTGAGCCGTTTTCCCATCCTTCGCCGCATAGCACCGCTGGTGAAAGGCGGGATCAACGAGTGTCCAGAGTGCGATGAAGAACCAGACAGCAATATATTGCCATGTATTCCCCCCATGCCAGGTCAAGTGCAGGGGGGGAACATTCGCCCGGATAAACTCAAATCCGCCAAACTTTTCAGCGGCAAACGGAAGAATCATCGCGAAGCCGAGGAACATCATGATGAACTCGAACGCATTCGCCCATACGTCCGAGCGAAACCCGCCGGCATAGAGATAGAATACGGTGAGAAATGTTGTGATGAAGATGCTCGTCCGAAGATCAAGTCCGAAGATCAATTGGAACAGAATTCCGAGCATCAGCACGTAGGCAGCAGGTGTCACGAGAACAAACGTGAGCGCGCTGCCGACGAGAGCGGTTCGCCGATCGTACGTCGCTTCGAGCTGATCGGGAATCGTCGTGAGATTCGTGGCGCGGATTCGCTTCGCGAGGAAGAGAGCAAAGATCAGGGCAAACACGTAGTATGGAACGCCGAAGACGATCCAGTTCGAGATTCCGTACGTATAGGAAAACTCGCCGACCCCCAAGATCCCCCCGTACCACGTGGACACGAGCGTCGCGACAAACATCGGAAGCGTCAGCGCCCTTCCAGCGAGGAGGAATTCATCGGTGCTCGTCTTTTCCCTGCGTGCCGCGCGCAGTCCGATGTAGACGACGGCCGAGAAGTACAGAACAATCAACGCGACATCGACAAGCGAAAGGGAGACTGTCATGAGGAAGGTGACACATCGTGGCGGTAAAAGATCAGCAGGTTGCCTTTCTCGACGGTGATGCGAACCGGACTCGATGTCACGCGATTCGATGTCCCATCCCGCACCCCCAGCTCCAGGGATTCTCCGTTCAACGGATACTGCAATCCCTGCGTGGTGATGCCATCGCAATGTGTCAGGGGGATCAACGAGAGGGTGGAGCCGGGCTTCGCTTCAAACTCGGTGCCGCGGCCCACGTAGCGCAGTGTCCCGTCATCCGATTCAAGAGTGATGCTGGCACGATCACTGAATTTCGCGAGAGCCCCGACATTTCCAATCGTGTGATCGAGACGCTTCCCTTCAGCCCCGACGACAACGATGCGATCATACCCAGTCTCGATCAGATAGGCGATCGCTTTCTCAAGATCGGTGGAGTTTTGATCATCGATCTGAATCTTCTTCGCGTGAGGAAATCGCTTCAGGGTTGTGGCAAATACCGAGTCGAGATCGCCAAGGATAATATCTGGACGAAGCTTCAGCCGGGCCGCGATGTCCGCTCCGCCATCTGCGCAGACAAAGATCGCGGCATTCTTTCGGAGCGTCTGGATCAGACGCTTCGAGGGGGCTTCGCCATTCGCCAGGATCAGGGCGTACGGAGATTTTGACGTGTCGGTGTCTCTTGGGTCTGTTTTTTCCATCACTCTTTGGAATCCGTTGTCCTTTGACTGTACGGTGCTCAATGTCGTCCTTCGACTTCGCTCAGGACGACTCCCTGCCCGCGGCAGGCGGGCGCTCAGGACGACTCCCTGCCCGCGGCAGGCGGGCGCTCAGGACGACTCCCTGCCCGCGGCAGGTTGGAAGCCGAACCAGGTCATGGTGAGCGAAGTCGACCATGAGTCATGGTGAGCGAAGTCGACCATGAGTCATGGTGAGCGAAGTCGAACCATGACGGAGCCTACACCACCAAGGTTTTCGGCGGCCTGGATCGGGTCTGCAAACCGGCATGCCACACCAAATCCCGATTCACTACTTCTTTCGGTTCGAGAAATGGTTCTTGTTGCGACAGGCCGCAAGCTCATGAAGCAACGCGAAGTCCCTGTTTATCAGCGCGGATTTCTTCCTTCGCGTCCACCCTTTGATCCGTCTTTCCGCAGCAATGGCATCGCGAATGTCGTTGAATTCCTCGCTGAAGACCAATTCAACTGGTCGCCGGCTTGACGTGTATCCCCCGAAAACTCCCAGACTGTGCTCGTTTATTCTCTTTTCTAAATTCGAAGTGCAGCCTGTGTAGTAGCTTCCATCGGAACAGAGAAGAATGTACACCCATCCCCTTCTCATCTCCCCCCTCTGGATTGATGTGATTTTGACATCGTCGTCCTTCGACTTCGCTCAGGACGACTTCTCTTACGAACAACTTACCTCAGATCGACTTCGCTCAGGACGATTTCTCTTACGAACAACTTACCTCAGATCGACTTCGCTCAGGACGACTTCTCTTACGAACAACTTACCTCAGATCGACTTCGCTCAGGACGACTCCCTGCGCGCGGCAGGCGGACGCTCAGGACGACTCCAGGCTGGACACCTTTCCGCCCGTGTTCAAGCCTCAGCACCCTTTGGCAACTCAAATGTACGATGTGTGAATTCGAGAGGCAAAGGGACTTCAACAATCACGCGGACCGCCGGGCGGGAGGATGCATGCTCAGCGGTTTTCTCGCGTGTGATTGAACCGAAAAAAGTCTCTACAGTTCAATCGTGATTGATGCAAAGTAGTTCCGGTCGGCCGCGGGAATCAAGTACGGCACACCCGTATCGACGTATCCTGCCGCCGCATAGAGCTTGCTTGCGAGGTTATTGACGTTTGCCCTCAGCGCAAGCGAACGGAAGCCGAGCACATCGGCAAACGCGTACTCGAGCGAAGCGTTCACCACTGTCACTGGTTCAACGGAAAGCTCTTCCCGCTCACTGTTGTCGAGGTAGACCCTTCCGACATGCTGAAGCTGTATTCCAAGCAAAAGCCCTCCAACGTTGTACGCCGCGCGCACATTACCCAAGACTGTGGGAAAACCGCCCAGCCGATTGTCGTTATACCTGATTGGCGCGGTGATGGGAGGAACCGTGTTCCAATCTGTCACCACGTATTCCGTATGGCGAATGAACCGATCATCGTTGGCCGCGACATTCCCGGAGAGGGTGAGCGACGAGCCCACGCACACCGATCCTTCCAACTCTATGCCCCGATGAACGGTCCTTTCGGCATTGCCGGCGATCGGCACTCCATTGTCGTCAATTTGGCCGCTGGCAATAATCTCGTCGCGGAAATCCATCCAGTAGAGATTTGCCTTCAGCCATCCCACATCCGTGCGATATCCGCTTCCCAGTTCAAGATGAAAGAACTTCTCCGGCTTCACTTCTTTCCCAACGTACGCGTAACCCGAAGCGGTCTTTTGGAAGTTCTTCGGAAGATTGATCGGGTTGGTCCAGTAGTCTTGTGGATTGTGGATGGTCTTGAACGCCGGCTCCCGCTGAGCAACGGAGAAGTTCAGGTAAGCGTTGAGCTGTTCGGTCACGTTGTAATTTGCACCGATGCGCGGATTCAGAAACGTATAGGTGCGGTTGAACGTCACATTGAAGTTCCGCTCATCGGTCAGATCAAGCACATGTCGCGTGAGCTGAACATCCCCCGTAAGCGTCAACGACGGGCCGACTCTGTAGAGTCGATGCGCATAGAGGGAGATCGATGTCTTGGGAACGCGGTAATCGTAGTAACGCCAGTTTGGCGTTACTCCCGGCGGAAGCAGATTTGCCCAGAGCACTTCTCCCCAATGGTGACCACGGTGTCTCCGGATCTCTGCGCCAATCACCCACTCTCCTTGTTCCGTTTTCAGGGTGAATCGAGGAAGCCAGCCGAAATCCAGATCGTCCACTGAACGCTTGCGAACGAGATCGATGTTTCTCACCTGGAATGAATCTCTCACTGCATCTTTGTCGACATTCCGGAGATAGGCCGAGGGAAGAAGCGTCGAATCCCGGATGATGAATCGCGACATGTTGTACTCCCTGAGGTCACGCCGGGCGCGGAACTGCGTGTAGTGACCAAAACCCAAGAACGCAAACAGCGTGTTTTCCATTTTGGCCGCAGGCGTGATTTGCCACTCGTTCGACAGTTGAAAATGGGGCTGATGAAAATTGTCAATCTCCTCCGGATACTGGAAAGGATTGACTTTCCGCTTTTCTGAGTCCGCAAGTTCCGATTTCGTGACGCCCAGATACGAGAGATAGCTCTGTTCGATTCCTCCAAATACGTTGAGTCGCGTCGTCATCGTCTCATCGTAGCGACTCACCGCCACGAAGTATGACCAGAGTTTCGACCACGACGGCCGTCGGTATCCATCCGTTTCGATACGCGAGAAACGAGCGTAGATGCTGTAAGTATTTTCAGAAAGGCCGGAACGACCTGACACGGAATATCTTTTCGTATTGTAACTTCCCCCACCGAGGGAGATCTCGATGCCGGGCTTGCGGACGCTTTGACTTGTCACCAGATTGACGGAACCGCCGAACGCAGACGCCCCGTAGAAGGACCTTCCAACTCCTCGCTGGACTTGAATATCCTCGGTACTCGTCGCAACGTCAGGCAGATCAACCCAAAACACCTCGTGCGATTCGGCATCGTTCAGCGGTACGCCGTTCAGCATCACCCCGATCCGGTTCTGACCGAATCCCCGCATCTTCATGTAGGAGTATCCGATTCCATTCCCGTTGTCGGAATACGAGTAGACATTGGGCAGCTCAGAAAGAAGCATCGGGACATCCTGTGCCCAGTAGCGATTCGCGATTTCCTTTGCATCGAGCGTTGAGAACGCAACGGGCGTCTCGCGTTCACGAGCACGCGTCGCCGTTACGATGACCATCTGTCCCGGAAGAACGGAGGGGACAAGTTCAATGACCACCGATGTTGTCTTTCCCTGCTGAATGTCGATGCCTTTCTTCTGCACTTCATATCCAACGTAGCTCACACTGATGAGATACCGCCCGGGCGGAATTGATTGAAGAGCGAACTGACCATGCACGTTGGTACTCGTTCCCATCGCCGTTCCCTGAAGAAGCACGTTTGCTCCCTCGAGTACCCGCTGCGTTTCCGAATCGACCACTCTCCCTTCCACCGTGCCTTCCTGCTGACTATAGAGCAAGCTTGGGAACCCGAGGATCAAAACAATTTGAATCATCAATCGTACCATCGTACACCTCCATCAGAAAAACACAAAAGCCGTTCTCCATAGGGGTTCATGGAAAACGGCTTCAAGAAAACATCCCTTTCCATTTTCCTTCGCTGGCATTATCCAGATCAGGTTCGGAGGGTCTTTTCTCAGCCCTGTTCCGACATCGTCGGAACGGAACACCCCTAACGGAAACTCATTCACGAATCAGATATGAAAGAACACATATGAAGGTACGCGAACCAGTTGATGATGTCAAGTATCGGCCTGCGGCTCTCCTTCTGACTGTCTTGATGCTCGCCCCGATTCGCCGTACATTGTGGCGAACGCCAGAGGGAGGATCGCGATGTCCACAGAGTTTTCCGTCATCCAGGCAATCCAGCTCATTCTCGCCCCCGCGGTGATGATCAGCGCATGCGGATTGCTTCTTCTTGGGATCAGCAACAAGTTCTCCGCTGTTTTGAATCGCATCCGTCTTCTCAATGATGAAAAGCGGCGTCTCCATCACCGCTCCGGCGATTCTTCCCCTCCTCCCCGGGACCAGATGCGCCTCGAAAATCTCTCGCAGCAAATTGATCGGCTGATGACGAGAGCGAGACTCATTCAGAGCTCCCTTCTGTGCTACATTTTCGCTGTCGCGCTTTTTGTTCTCACTTCCCTCATTATCGGTGCAGATTTCTTCCTCGGCACGGTACCGTTTGGCAACGTCACGATCGTCACCTTTCTCGTCGGCATGATTCTGGTATTTCTTGGGGTTCTTTATGCCGCGTTCGATACGAGGATGGGGTACACAGCCGTGACTCTCGAAGTCGAGGAAGAAAAGCAAAAGGACTGATGCCCCAAGGCACCAGTCCCTTTCAGTTCATGCTTCCCGCGTCGGGATCCTGCGCTTCGTGCTACGAGATCGCTCTTCCGTACACCATCGCTTCAAGCCGCGCCACTCGCTCCTCCATGGGGGGATGGGTACTAAAAAGTTTCAAGAATCCGCCGCCGCTCAACGGACTAACGATGAACATATGAGCCGTTGCCGGGGTCGCCTCCATCGGAATCTGTTCGGCCTTGATGTGGAGCTTCTTCAATGCGCTGGCCAGCGATAATGGATTGCCTGCCATTTTCGCACCCCCTTCATCCGCCAGGAACTCGCGTGAACGCGAGATCGCCATTTGAATCATCATGGCCGCGATGGGAGCGACAATCATCATCGCAAGGGCGGCAAGGGGGTTTCCGCCGTCGCGGTTATCTGCGCCCCTTCCGCCGAAGATCAGGGCCCATTTGGCCATCGAGGCGATCATGCTGATCGCTCCGGCGATCGTGGCAGCAACGGAAGCAACGAGGATATCCCGATGCTTGACGTGCGCCAGTTCATGAGCAATAACTCCGCGTAGTTCGTCCTCTGAGAGAATCTTCAGAATGCCGTTTGTGACGGCAACTGCCGCATGCTGGGGATTCCGCCCCGTCGCGAACGCATTCGGTTGATCGCTCGGAATGAGATACAACCTGGGCATCGGAAGCCCGGCCCGACCCGTCATTTCTTCGGTCATGTGAAAGAGACGCGGCATGTCCGACCGGCTCAGTTCCTTCGCACGATAGATCTTCAGAACAATTTTGTCACTGAACCAGTACGAGACGAAATTCATCAATCCGGCAAAGATGAAGGCCACGATCATGCCCCCCTCTCCACCGATCATCCCGCCGATGAAAATCAACAGCAGGGTAAGCGCGAACATCAACAGAAAAGTCTTGAATGTGTTCATACTCCTTCGACGTACGCCTCCTTCGACACCGTTGTGTGGGTATTGATTTCGTTTTCCGACATGACAACACCATATGCAAAGACCAACACGCCTCGTCCTCGGGACAAATTGTGCTGGTCAGATGTGATAACGCTCAACTCTCCTTCCTCAGTTCCCTTCAAAATCTGCCCGACAAATATATGGGAAGATTCGCCGCAAAGCAAGAGAATCCGTGGGAGGTCGTATCATTAGATGCTATCATTGCAACAAAGGTTCCGACATCGCGGGCGCTCTGTTGCAGGGACATCACAGCCGTTCGAATCGCCTTGATTCTGTTCTCTCAGCCAGCTACATTTGACGCATCACCGAGGGAGTAATGGACGCTTTCTGTGCCAACTGCCGGTACGACCAACGGCAGGCATGTTGTTTAACCCGCGTGTCTCGACATGGGGTGATGGCCGCTCTCGTGCGTGAACATCGCCAACAAACCAATCGTAGACTTGCATAATGAAAAGATCAGAGCTTCTTTTCCTGGGGATCTCATGACGATTCATTCCTTCCGCACGTTCGCCCTCGCCGTTGTGATTGAGGCGTTCTGCTTTATCGTTGTCGGTTACATTGCGCTGAGCCCGGGAATCTTGGACCCAGGAAGTTCGATGTTCAGCTTCACGATTTTCGGTCTCATCGGCGTTCTGCTCTACAACTCTCTCGAATCCGAGGCGCGCAGAATCTTTCTTTCGTTCTCCGGAATCGCAGCGCTCCTGTTCTTCCTCCTCTGGTTTGAACATAGCTCGTTCTTGAGAATTTCCACAACTGTCTTGTGGTTTGTCCTCATCGGCGGACTCGCATTTGTTGCCTGGAGACTGCTTCAACCTGAGAACATCCGCAATTCGTTGTTCCTCCCGCTCATCATCTGGCTGGCAAGCTGGATCGCCGTCTATCTTGTCATGACCTTTCTGGACGTCTTCATCTTCGGTGAACGCGAGATCGCCACAGACGTTGCAGCATCCTGGTTCTTCTTGCGAGGGATCGGAAGCGGCGCAATTCTCGGTCTGGGGACAGGCGTGGGATTCATATTGACGCGAATGCTTGTCCGCGAGAAACCCAGCATCGGCAGCACCTAGAAGTTGATCAACCGACAAGAACCACGCTCGTCGCTCTGCGTCCGTGAAGTCCAAGTGCGATATTTAATGCAGTTGATATTGAACCGCCGTTGCTGTACAATATTGACACCGTGGTCGAGGCTATGGGGGCAAACGGCTTCACGGCAATCCAACGCGGCAGAACCCCCTTCAGATCAATGTTCTTCCGAATCCACTATCTGTGTGCGACACACTGATCCGGCAGACCCGCGGCTGTCCGGACGGTAATCAACTTTCATGATAATCGAGGTGGCAATATGAAGGATAAGAAGAAAGCTGGCATTGTCGTCCTCACCCTCGGCATCCTTGTCCTGATTCTGTCTCTTGCGGCAGATTTTATCGGACTGGGGAGTACTCCCGGCATGGGGTACAAACAAGTATTCGGACTGGCTGGCGGAGCACTTCTTGTTGTCACGGGATTGCTTCTTCTGTGGAAGCCAAAATCTGCTTCGTGATCTTCCGATCGTTACTGCTCTCCCAACATTCTCGGCGACATCCCGCGTATTGAATCTCGCGTGTGTGCCGTCCGTCTGAGAGGTATGGTCAAGCATCTCACATTTCAACCTCTCACACCATCCCGATGGAACGACCTTGAGGCGCTGTTCGGCGAACGAGGTGCGTGCGGAGGATGCTGGTGCATGTTGTGGCGGATCACGCGGAAGAAGTTTGAATCCCACAAAGGGGATGGAAACAGACGCTCGATGAAACGAATCGTTGCCGCCGGAAAAGTCCCCGGCATTCTCGCATACCACGAAGGAAGAGCAATCGGATGGTGCTCGATTGCTCCCCGATCGGAGTTCCCCGCCCTTGCACGTTCTCGTATCCTTCAGCCCGTCGATGCTCAGCCGTGCTGGTCGGTGAGCTGCTTGTTTGTCGAGCGGTCGTATCGGAACAAGGGAATCTCGACAAAACTCCTTCGTGCCGCCGCGAGGTACGCAAAGTCCCGGGGGGCGCGCCTCATCGAGGGCTATCCTGTGGAGCCGACATCGGCACGGGAGATTCCCCCGGTGTTCGCATGGACGGGAATATCGAGCAGTTTTGCCCGCGCCGGGTTCAAGGAAGTCGCTCGACGTTCGCCGACACGTCCAATCATGAGGAAGCGGCTTCGCTAGACGGAATCACAAGACCCTCGTTGCAACTCGACGGACAGGAATTCCATCCCTCACGATCCCTCACATTCCCACCGAGAAAGGCACAACAATGCACCGATGCAGCACATGCGGCAACGAATATCCTTCCAGATATCATTTCGTGACTGATTCCCTCTGCAATCAGTGCTTTGAAAAGGTTGGTGAAGAAGAGAAGAAGCCGATTCTTGAGCGGGCCGAGAGCCTCTCAAAAGAAGGTGCTTCGGAGAGGTTCATCAACGCGCACAAGCTCGTTTGTCCCATTTGCGGACATGATCAATTCTGGAAACGGCAGACACTCCTGAATACTCCGGGGATGACCTTCTTCGGCATTGAATGGGCAAACAAACAGGCAGATAACTATGTGTGCAATTCCTGCGGGCATATTTTGTGGTTCATGAAGGACTAGTCCACTCGATACGGATGCAATGAGCCCACTTCGGATTTGAGGGATGATAGCAGGAGGGCCACGGCTTGTTTTGATCAGACGCAGGGTGAGGTCAATTCGCGTGCTTTGAAATTGAGTCAGATTTGCATTACACTTACTGTTGTGATTGATCAGAATTGGATCATGCCGGCAAGAAACAAGTAGAATCGAACATCGCAATGCCAATCGATTGCTGGGTCGACGCGCACAGGAAGAGGATCTGCGCTGTTGTTCGCGGAGAATTCTCCATCGATGATATTGTGCACGCTATTGACACCGCGATTCATGATCCGGCATTTGAACGCGGTTTCGACATCTTCTCAGATCACACGCAAGTAACCAGGAACATCTCCACCCAGCAAGTCAAGTTCACTTCGGCGCACCTCGCCCGTCTCTCCGACCACCTCGTCGGATCACGATGGGCAGTCGTGACGGGTTCGGAGCTTTCGTACGGGATGATGCGAATGTTGTCCGCCCATCTTGACCAGGCATCGGTCACTCTGCGCGTGTTTCGTTCTTCCAAAGACGCTGAGGCGTGGTTGGCGAAACCAAATCCCGCGCGGCCCGAGGAGCACGAGAGAGGCACAACGACCTGATGCAGCGACGTTCAATCCGGCGTAGCCGACGCAAATCACATTTTGGGAGTTCCGATGAAAGATTCTGAGCACCTGCAGCGGATCCGAGGTCTATCTTGCCTCATCGGAAACACGCCGTTGCTGGAGATCGAGTACACGTTCCGCGGGTCGAGACGGATTCTCTACGCGAAGGCCGAGAATCTGAATATGACCGGCAGTATCAAGGACCGGATGGCTTTGCATGTCCTGGAGCAGGCGTACAGCAGAGATCTCCTTAAACCAGGTGACCGAATTATCGAGGCCACAAGCGGGAACACCGGCATCGCCTTCTCCGCCATCGGGAAGGCGCTGGGACATCAGGTCACGATCTTCATGCCGAGCTGGATGAGCGAGGAGAGGATCAATCTCATCCGAAGCCTAGGTGCCGAAATCGTGCTCGTCAGCAAGGAGGCGGGAGGATTTCTCGGCAGCATTCGGCAGGCCGAGGAGATGGCTCAACGGACAGCGAACGCGTTTCTCCCGCGTCAGTTTTCAAACAACGACAACGTCGATGCGCACTACCGGACGACCGGGTGTGAGATCTGGTGGCAACTAAGGTTCCGAGGCAAGTTCCCCGATGCGTTTGTCGCCGGCGTTGGGACCGGCGGGACAATCATGGGCGCGGGACGCTTTCTGAAAGAGAAACATCCTTCCATCCGGGTTCATCCGCTCGAACCATCGAACTCGCCCACGCTTTCCACCGGCTGTAAGGTGGGCATGCACCGCATCCAGGGAATCTCCGACGAATTTATCCCTCCGATCGTCAATCTGAAGTCACTCGATTCTGTGATCAGCGTCGATGACGGCGATGCCATCATCATGGCTCAGAGTCTTGCGGAGCAATTGGGACTGGGTGTGGGAATATCGTCTGGCGGAAATTTTCTCGGCGCAGTGATGATACAGGACAACCTCGGCCCTGATGCAGTCGTGGTCACAATTTTCGCCGACGACAACAAGAAGTACCTCAGCACCGATCTTCTGCGTCAGGAACCGATCAAAGCTGACTTCCTCACTCCCCACATTCAGCTCACGGGATTCCGGGCCCTCAAGCGAGTCTGCTACACGTGCTGCGACCCGGAGGAATGTCTCGATGGCGTTCCGCCCGAGGTCATCCACGAGGCCTCGCTCCCCCCGTGTCCTCGGAGATATTGAGAAGAACAATCACACCATCAATGAATCTGATTCGGAACACCGGTATGGATCATTACGTCGTCGACTTTGCGCGGATAGAATGGAATTCGCGGATGCCCGGGGTAAGAGACAAGTCATGTGAGCGGGAGGGCAAACGACTCCGATTTGTTGAGTATACACAGGAGATGACGCCGCATTGGTGTTCGAAGGGACACTACGGGATAATCCTCGATGGCGAGTTTGAGCTGGAGTTTCGTGATGCAGTCCGAACGTTCCGACCGGGTGACGGCGTCTTCATCCCCGAGGGAGAGAAGCATCGGCACAGGGGAAGGGTATTGAGTGAATTGGTTCGGGCGGTCTTCGTCGAAGATCTATGAGATGTGAATATCCTTTCGCTCAGTCGACACGGAAGACCAGGCGTTGAGACGGGACTAGCTCAGAAGCGCTTCAAGATGTTTCTCCACGCTCCTCGCCAGTGCTTGGAGATCGTAGCCCCCTTCGAGGACCGAGACAATTCTTCCGCCACAATGTTTTTCGGCTACCCCTCGTACCTTTTCCGTGAGTATCCCATAGGAACAATCCGTCAATTCGATTTGCGCAAGAGGATCATCTCGATGCGCATCGAATCCCGCTGAGATCATCAAGAGCTCCGGCCGAAATGCGTTGAGCGTTGGAATGACTTCCACATCGAATGCCTCGACATATTCTCGCTCTCCGCTTCCGGCATTCATCGGAATGTTCACCGTGAATCCCTCCCCTTTTTCCCTTCCCCGCTCTCCTTTCGCCCCCGTCCCCGGATAAAACGGATACTGGTGCAGACTCACAAACAGTACCGAATCATCTTCGTAGAAAATCTCTTGAGTTCCGTTTCCATGATGCACGTCCCAATCGACGATCGCCACACGCCGAATCCCATGGTTCTTCTGTGCGTATCGTGCGCCGATCGCGATATTGTTGAAGAGACAAAATCCCATCACGGTAGAAGTTCCGGCATGATGCCCGGGAGGTCGGCCGGCACAGAAGGCACTCACAAGCTTCCCCCCCAAGACCTGATCGACCGCCTCGATAACTCCCCCCGCGGCAATGAGCGCAATATCGAACGACTCCCGGCACACATGAGTGTCGCCCGAATCAAGAATCTGATCCCCCCGCCGGCATCGGGTTTCGATCATCCCGACATATTCCTCGGGATGAACGAGGTGAATCCATTCCCGGTTCGCCGGTGACGGTTGGAGATGATCGAGCTTCTTCCAAACCGGTGAGTTCAGGAGGTGGCTCATCAGCGTTCGTAGTCTCTCGGGACGTTCCGGATGGCCATGACCCGTATTGTGATTCAGAAACGACGGGTGATAGTACAGCCCGTTCTTGTTCATAGGAGTGAAAGAAGAATGAGTGAGACGATCATGTTGAGAACGTGCGCGATGAAACAGAGGAGACAGCGGGTCTGCATTTTGACGAGCAGAATATAGGTTAGATACACACCAACAGCAACGGTGACCAGAGACGCGAAGAAGAATCCGAACAGGCCCAGTTCGAGAACGAATTGGCTGATCGAGGCGACAAGGAGAAGCGAGTAGTAGATCAATCCGAGCCAGAAGTTCGGCAGACTGAACAACCGCGCTTCCGGGGCTGAGAAGATCTTCGCACATTGAGTCTCATCGAGTCGGCAGAACCGCGGAAGGAATGTGCTGCGCGGCGAGAGCACCCCTTTCGCCAAGAGGGCAAAACCGAGAGAGATCCAGATACCGACGATGGAGGCGGCAAAAAGGAGCCAACGTTCAAGAACCATGATTGACCAGTCCTCCGAAGTTATATGAACTGCGCCGGCTCACCGGCTCAGATCAATCGTTGTATACTCCGGACCGCAAGCCAGAATGAAGCAAGAAGAAAGAGCACAAATCCGACAAGCTCCAGAGCGATTGTCGAGAGATCGCCCAAGCCGATGGTGAAATATCGCAAGGCGTCGGTATGCCATGTCAATGGATTCGCGTAGGCAACCGTCTGCATCCACCCGGGAAGTGGTTCGATGGGATAAAAGAGGCTCGACACGAACAGCAGAACGAAATACGCGACATTGATGAATGTGTTGAACATGTCGTTCCGTCTGATGCGCAACGCGAAAATCGTCAGAAAGAAGAACCATCCGGACGTACCAAGAACCACGGCGGCAAGAACGAAGAGGAGCAATTCCCATCGGATGCCGATCTCGAGAACCCACGCACCGAGCAACACCGCAATAAGAGTCTGCACGAGCGATGTCGCACAGTTGAACGTGATCTTCCCCAAGAGAAACTGCCCGCGCGTCATCGGATAGGTGAGAAATTCATAGAAGATTCCGTTGTCCCTGTCGACGAAGAATCCGTACGAAGTGTTGATCGCTATCCCAAAGCATGCCATGGAAAGGACACCCGCAAGAAAGAAGTCATTGTACGTGACGAATTCTCCCGACAGCATGATGCCGGTCGAGAATGCGCGATCGAAGCCGATCCCAAAAATGAGCAGATACGCGAACGGCATCAGCAAGTCATAGAAAAGCCACGTCAGACTCGAGATGCGAATCTTGTATTCGCGGTACATAACTGCCAGAATTGCCTTCATCGACTCTCCTCCCTCGGCATTCGCACGAGTTCGACGAACACGTCTTCCAGCGTGGCCCCGCCGACCTCGAAGTTTACGAAGTTCTTGTCACGCTTCGCGGCGCGGAGCACCTTCAGCACATCGGACTCTTTTTTCAGCGTCATCTCGATGCTTGTGTTTCGGGTTTCCATCGACACAGGAGTGAATTGTCTCAGCGCCGCGATGGTGCGCGGATTGAGACGACGGAACATCATCGTGACATGGACAAACTTGAATCCGATCAACTTGACATCCTCCACCGAACCGGATGCCGCAATTCTCCCTCGGTCGACAATGACAAGCGAATCGCACAATTCCTCCGCCTCCGCAAGTATATGAGTCGTGAGAACGATCGTCCGCCCTTTCCGCGCTTCCTGTTTGATCGCCTGGATTGTTGTCCGTTTGTTGATCGCGTCCATACCGGTGGTCGCTTCGTCCAGAAAGACGACCTGCTTGTCGACCATAAAGACCTTTGCAACCTGCAGTCGCCTTTTCAAACCGCCGCTCAGATCGATGAGCCGCTGGTTTCGGTACTCGCCAAGGTCAAACAGCTCGGTCACATGGTTCGCGCGTGTTTCAGTTTCGCGCGCGTCCAATCCATGAAAGCGGCCGTACGTCCGAAGATTGTCACGGAGCGAGAGATAGAGATCGGCCGCATTCTCCTGGAGCACAACGCAGATGTTCTTTCGTACCTCGAAGGGTTGTCTCTCGACGTCGAAACCAAGGATATGGGCCGAGCCGGAAGTTGCCGGAAGGAGGGTTGTCAGAATCTTCAGCGTCGTTGTCTTTCCGGCACCGTTCGGACCGAGCAGACCGAATATCTGCCCGCGCGGGACAGCAAAAGAAATTCCATCGAGCGCGCGCACGGGAGGTTGCCCGCGTTTGTGGTAAACCTTGACAAGATTCTTCACGTCGATGGCAATAGGGTTCAATCCTCCTCCACGCAAAAGACTCACTCAAAGTACCGATCATCCGACTTTCATGCAAACGGAAGTCAAACGCCGCGGCTCCGCCACCAGATCCACTACGTTCGTTGATATTCCCTCCAATCATCCCTATATTGAGGCCGTTTGAAGCGAGAACCATTATGGACAAGTCAGCTGACCCCGAACAAGCCGATGCCGATCCATGCAAATGTTCGGATGGAAATCGAACGAGTTTCATCAAGCTAGCACACGGCTCCACGTCAGGAAATCCTCTATGCAACGATGCCAAACTCCCATTCTCGTTCTTCTCTTGTGCCTATCCCTCCAGACATCGCCTGGACAGAACACGCTCGCTGCGTCGCCCCGCGGGTCATTTGGATCTTCTTCGCAATCAGTTTCGTCTCAGCGCTCGCATGAAACGAGGGCTCTGCAACTCGTGGATCCGCACTCCGCGGAACGATTTCTTCATGATGTCACCCGTGAACCACATCATGCCGGAAGCGCCGGTGGCCGTCGCACCGCTGAGTACGTGCAGAAGAGACTAGAACTGTTCGGATTTGAATCCCGAATCTCCGAGTACCACGTTCTTCTTTCTTATCCGAAAGAGATCGCGGTCACCCTCCTCCAGCCCGAGCAAAGGAATCTCAGGATCAGGGAGAATGAGGATTTCCATCCTGACGCTCTCATTCCCTTCAATGCCTACTCACCCTCCGGCGATGTCACAGCAGAGGTCGTCTTCGCGAATTTTGGGTTTTCCGACGACTACGCAACATTGCAGGAGATGGGCGTTGACGTGCGCGGAAAGATTGTGATTGCACGATACGGGAAGGGGTACCGGGGATTGAAAGTACGAGATGCCACCGCCGCCGGCGCTGTCGGCATGATTCTCTATTCCGATCCGATTGACGACGGGTATACGGCTGGCGAGGTTTATCCGAAAGGCCCGATGCGTCCCTGGGACGCCGTCCAGCGAGGAAGCATTCGGTTCCTCGAATCGTACCCCGGCGATCCGCTGACACCGGGATATCCTGCGACACAACGCGCCACGCGGCGATCTCCGGATGAGGATCCCGACCTGCCCCGCATTCCATGCACTCCCCTCTCGTATGAGGACGCACAGCATCTTCTTCGCGGGCTTGAAGGACCGGTTGTTCCGCGGCCGTGGCAGGGTGGACTTCCTTTCACATATCACGTTGGACCGGGACCAACGAGAATCCGAATGAAACTAACGATGGACTTCCAGATACGCGCGATCTGGAACAACATTGCAGTGCTGCGCGGAAGCGCGGAACCGGAGCGACTTGTGATTCTCGGCGGCCACCGCGATCCATGGGTCTTCGGCGCGCAGGATCCCAACAGCGGTACTGCCGTGCTCCTGGAAACAGCGAGGATTCTCGGGAAGGCGGTTCAGGGGGGATGGAAACCGAAGCGCACAATCGTCATTGCCCAGTGGGATGCGGAAGAATTTGGGATGATTGGTTCGACGGAGTGGGGAGAGGAATTCCGAGATATGCTCAGGAAGAACGCGGTCGTGTACATCAACTTCGATGGCAGCGTCTCCGGTCCCAACTTTGGAGCCAGCGCCGTTCCATCACTCGATCACTTTATTCAAACCATCACAAAAGAGGTGAACGATCCCGGTACGGACGCTTCCATCTTTGCGTCATGGTGGAAGAATCAGAACAAATCCAAACTGAAAACGCTAGAAGATGTGATCCCTGAAAAAGCCGCTGTCAATATCGGTCGGATGGGCGGCGGCTCGGACCACGTTGTCTTCCTCAATCATATCGGCGTCCCGGCCATGGGATTCGGATTCGGCGGACCCTCCGGCATCTACCATTCGTATTATGACAACTTCGATTGGATGAAGCGATTTGGAGATCCCGAATTCACCTACCACGCCGCCGCGGCAAAACTCGCGGTGCTCGCGGCGATGCGGCTCTCCAGTTGCGACATTCTTCCCTTTGCGTACAGCGCATATGCAGACGAAATCATCAGACAGCTGCGCGTGATTGAGACTCGACTCAAAGATCGGACTGACGGGGATCCTCTCATCTTCTCGTCTCTGTTTGCGAAGATGAGTGAATGGAAGACTCTTGCGGAGCGGTCGGATCGCGAGCTGGCCGAACGGCACTTCACCGACGGACAGGCAAGGGTCCTCAACGACTACCTGATGGAAGTCGAACGTCTCTTCGCACCGGATCCCGGGATTCCGGGACGTGACTGGTACAGGCATCGCGTTGTCGTTTCAAGCGGGTACGCATCAATCGGGTTGCCGGGTATCAGCGGCGCTCTTGAACAAGACGAATGGCCGACGCTCAAGAGCGAAACGCTCCTCTTTGAATCGATCATCGAGACAATCATCGACCGTACCAGGATTCTTCTTGCCGCACTCGGAGCTTCGAAAGAGTAATATCGAGTCTGTGCGTTTCTCCATCCGGACGCCTCCCGATTTTGACTTTTGGAAGACGATCTACAGTCACGGGTGGTGCTCCCTTGCACCGTTCACGGTGGATACACGCAGAGAGACGTTCCGTGCCGTTCTTGCACTGAGCGACCAAACGGTATACGACTGTCGGATTTCATATCGCCATCGCTCCCTTGCGATCGAAGCGCACTCTGCGTCTCGCATGACCGCCTCCAGACGAATCGAACTCAGAACGATGATTGAACAGATCTTTCGGCTGGAGGAGAATCTCCGCGAGTTCTACCGCCGGGCCAGAACGTACCCGGAGTATCGGTGGATTGCCAGGATGAGAGCGGGCCGAATGCTGCGCGCCTCGACAGCGTTCGAGGATATCATCATGATGATCTGCACGACGAACTGTAATTGGTCCCTGACGACAATCATGGTTGAGAATCTTTGCAACGAATTCGGATTGCCGGCAACGAATGGGGTGCGTTCATTTCCAAGTCCCGAATCGATCGCCGGGTCCACCGAGCGAGTCCTTCGTCAGAAGATCAGAGCGGGCTATCGTGCTCCCTATCTGCTCGCATTTGCGGAGCAGGTCGCAAGCAAGAAAATCGACCCGGAAGGATTTCGCACCTCCCCCCTTGCGACCCCAGACTTGCTCAACTCGATGACGGCGATCAAAGGGATCGGGCCGTATGCCGCTGAGAACTTGTTGAGATTGTTCGGGCGCTACGACTATCTTGCTCTCGATTCATGGGTTCGCGCGAAGTACTCCGAACTACACCACCGCGGACGGAAAGTGAGCGATCGGACCATTCAACGCCGTTACGCACGGTTCGGCAAATGGAGAGGTTTGTTCTTCTGGCTCGAGATGACGCGGGATTGGTACGATGAAAAGTTTCCGCTCTGATCCGGCAACAAACAATTGAGAGGTACGCAGCAGGAACATCGGCTGTTGCGGCAGTGCAATCATGATCTTCAGTCTTTTCCATCGGGCAATCCGCCGACGACTGGTTCGTCGGGGTGCACAACGTTCAATCATCGATATGAGGGAAGGCCAGCTCCATGTACTCACCACTCGGCCCGATAGTCCTCACGCAACTCTTCTCTTCATCCATGGGCTGGGAACCTCGTCGAACACATGGGTCCACATCCTGCCCGCGCTGGCCCGCACGTATCGCATGCACGCTGTGGATCTCCCCGGCTTCGGAATGTCCACACTCAAGCATGGGAAACGATTTTTCACTCTCCAGGAACATACAAACATCTTGTTGGAGTACATCAACGGACACGTGACGGGTAAGTTCACGATCATCGGTCATTCGCTTGGCGGCTGGCTTGCTGCGCGTTGTGCGTTGAGCTTTCCCTCACGTGTCGCACAGCTTGTGCTTGTCAACACGGCTGGTGTGTACTATGAGGGAATGGAGCGTCAGCGAGACATCTTCCTCATTGAGAGCAGACACGACACGAGGAAACTCATCGATTTGATGTGGTATCGGTATCCATGGTATGCCCGGGCATCGATTGGTTGGGTCTTCCGCGAACTACGGCGACGCCATGTAACCGATCTTGTCCTGAGTGTTACGCATGATGATTTTCTCAACACTCGTCTTCGTGAACTCGCGATGCCGGTAACGATTCTCTGGGGGCGAGAGGACCGTCTGGTATCTCCTGAGGTGCCGGTCATTCTCCAGCGCGAAGTGGGGAATGTCACGCTTCAATACATCGAGGAGTGTGGACACGTACCTCAGCTGGAACAACCGACGGAATTCCTCCGGTTGCTGCAGGCCGTGCTGGCCAAGGATTCATCATGACGTGGCTTGATGAAATTCGGATCGAACTCGGTCGTGCGCACGAGGCGCAGCGAGTGGGAAATGAGAGTCGCGTGAGGGTTTGCGCGCGACGGGCGGCAGGAATTGCGGTTGCTGAGCTTTCGAAACATCGATCCGAGTATCAGCACAGCGGATCGATCATGGAGCAGCTGGCATCATTCGGGAGCAATACCCGAGCTCCTCGTTCCGCGCGACAGGCCGCGAGTCGGCTCGCCGCTCGCCTGAACGAAAAGTTCGTCTCTCCGTCAAAGAATCCCGTCGATGATGCTCTCATCATCATCACATTCGTTCAGCAGTCGCTGAAGCAATCTTAGAGACCAAGAGAGGTCAGATATCTGTCGAGGTCATAGCGAATGTTTTCATCCTCGACTCTCGCGAAGGTCTCTCTGCGAAGCCAGTACACGAGAGGAAGAGCAAGCGCGGCGACCAGCAACGCCATGTATCTCGGTTTCATGATCATCTCCTTTCTTTGATGGTGTGCATATCCGCTCTCTCGTTTACGAATGTCGTCATGAGATGTTCCATTTTACAAGTTGAGTCCGAGACCCAGGGTGATCATTGTCACGTCGCGGATCGCTCCTCGCTCGTCTCTTTCCTCCCTCCGGACGATGAATGACGCCGCCGATCATGCCCTTTCCCTCCCTAGAGCACCTGGGCTTACCTTGCTTGTCGATGCAATTCTCTCTATATTTTCTTCGAATTGATCGATTTTTGTACTCTCCAAAAGGCTGCTCCCCTGGTTTCTTTCAATGATCAGCGACTCAAGCAGCTTTCCTCGGCATTCGAAGGAAAGCGGATTGCCATCATCGGCGACGTGATGGTCGACCGGTACTATTGGGGGAGGGTAACGAGGATTTCTCCGGAGGCTCCCGTTCCAATCGTCGAAGTCGAATCTGAGTCGGCTCGTCTCGGAGGAGCAGCGAACGTTGCCAACAACATTGCTTCTCTCGGGGGCATACCGGTACTCATCGGCGTTGTCGGGAAAGACCCTGCGGGGGACGAACTCCGTTCCCTGCTCGGGGCCGCGCAGTTTGAAGACAAAGGGATTTTTGAGGAATCGTCACGACCGACGACGATAAAGACACGGGTTATTGCACATAGCCAGCACGTTGTGAGGATCGATCAGGAGACCCGGTCGGATATTTCTGCCGAAACTCAGGAACGCATCCTCGATTTCCTTGCCAACGGAATCGATTCTTTCGATGCAATTATCTTTGAAGACTACAACAAGGGTGTTGTCGTTCGCGATTTGATTCGCCGTGTCATCACAATGGCACGATCGAAGCACAAGATCGTCACCGTTGATCCGAAATTCGAGAACTTCTTTGAGTATCAGAACGTGACGCTCTTCAAGCCGAATCGCAAGGAGTCGGAGGAGGCGCTGGGCATTCGATTGTCGGATACGAAGTCTATCGAACGGGCGGGCCGAGACCTGCTCGACCGCCTTCGGGCCAATCATGTTCTGCTGACACTCGGTGACCGCGGGATGGCACTATTCAGCGACGGCGTCCCCGTCAAGTTTGTCGCGAACAAGGCCCGCAACGTTGCCGACGTGTCGGGAGCGGGCGACACAGTGATCTCTACCCTGACGCTCGCCATGGCCGCAGGCGCAAATGTCGAGGAGGCGGCAGCGCTGGCAAATTATGCCGCAGGTATTGTGTGCGGCGAGGTCGGCATTGTGCCGATCAACCGTGAAATCTTGTATTCCACAATTCTTCAGGACAGAGGGACATAGCAGGATATTCTATGGGTGTGGTCGTTTCACAAGAGGAACTTCTCGCGGTGCGGACTCGTCTGAAGAGAGATGGCAAGCGCGTGGTCTTCACGAACGGTTGTTTCGACATTTTTCATCGCGGACATGTTGAGTATCTTGAGAGAGCCCGCGCCCTCGGTGATGTCCTTATCGTCGGACTGAATACCGATGCGTCCACGCGGCGCTTGAAGGGTTCCGGTCGTCCCATCAATCCTCAGGAAGACCGCGCAGTTGTGCTCACAGCGCTTCGGTGCGTCGACTATGTATCCCTGTTCGACGAAGACACACCCTATGAGCTGATCAAATCGATCGTTCCAGACATTCTTGTCAAAGGCGCGGATTGGTCTTTGGACGATGTGGTCGGAAGAGACATTGTCCTCGAGGCAGGCGGCAGCGTGCAGACCATCGAATTCCTCCCCAATCGTTCCACGACCAGAATCATTGAACGGATTCAAGCGATTTCTGAATCCGGATAGATGCCGGTCTGCCGGACGACACTCCATCAGAAAGTACTCGGGGCGTTCAGCGATATCATGAAAGAGCTACTCCCGTGAGGGCGTTTCTTCGCGGCACATATTACTCAGGGGTCGTCGTTCTCTTTCTCCTCGTGGCGCTGGTCGGCTTCACGCAGACAAATACGTTCCGATCATTCCTCCGTGATCAGATTATCACGGAGCTCTCCGAACAGACTGGCCTGAACATCCAATTCGACCGACTCGACGGCAATCTCTTCACAAGGATCCGCACCGAGAATGTCTTCGTCCGATCATCCACCGAAGACATCCTTCAAATCCATAAGTTCGAGGTTCGATACAATCCCTTCTCCCTCTTCCTGAAGCGCTTCACCCTCAGCCGACTCACGCTGATCGATCCCACCATCCGACTGACCCGTAACAACTCCGGCGTCTGGAATATTCAGTCGCTTTTTGAAAGCACTTCACCGGATACTGGAACGAGCACGTGGACGATCGACCTGAAGGAGATTTCGCTCGTCAACGCCACCGTTTCTCTTGTGGACTCCATCGGATTGGCGCAACAGCGGGGCATAGATTCGTATGATCCTCCCGCGTTCAATTATGCCAAGCTTCTGCTGGAGGGAATTCACCTTGACCTTTCGGCACGAATTGCACCGGATCTCATTACCGCACGGATCCGAAATCTCTCGGCCATTTCCTCTCATCCCCCGTTTGAGCTGATACGCGCCACGGGAGAGATTCGATCCAGTCCGACCGAAGTGGGAGTGACCAATCTCAGGATCCAAACGGCGGGATCGGCGTTCGCGCTGAGCGCTCATCTCAGAAACCTCGATCTTTCGGCGGTTGACAGTCTCGATCAGTTCAAGGACGCAGACATCGATCTTTCGTTGAATGCCGACCGGTTGAGCTTTCTCGAACTCCGACAGTTTCTCCCGCGCGAGGTCGCGTTTCTCGATCGGACAGTATCCCTGAATGCGAGCGCACACGGAGCATTCAGCGAGTTGAGCGTCGAGCAGGTGGTTCTCACCACACCAAACACATCCATTCACATCGTGGGAACCATCAGAAATCTCCATGACCCGACCAACCTCACGCTTGATTTGAAATCGGAACGGAGCGTGATCGATCCGTCGGATCTCCTCACCTATCTTCCGGGGCTCCCTCTTCCGGATTTGCTGAACTTCGGCAAGATCGGATGCACCTATCGATTCACTGGTCTTCCGCAGAACTTTCGTGCCACCTTTGAGGGGACAACGGAGAAGAAAGGATATCTGACGGTCGACGCGTCGCTGAATGTTCTCGAACATCCCCCTTCGTACAAGGCCACCGTCGAAACGCGAGAATTCAACATCGGTGGTGTTCTCGTGACGGAGCAGATTGAGAGCCGCTTGAATTCGCGGTTCACTATCGAGGGAGCGGGATTTGATCCGAAAGACCTTGTCGTTGTCGCGCGGGGAGAAATCGATACATCGATTGTTCACGGAATTCCATTCAACCGTTCGGCCCTCGTTCTCGATGTCGCAGACGCTGCGGGAAGAATCCGATCAACGATTCGTACTCATCGAGGAGATGCAGAGTTCACCGGCCGCTTCGACTGGACTGATCCGGAGGCGCCAACGTTTTCCGTCAATGCCATTGTAAACGCGCTCAATCTTGCCGACATCACCCACGAAAAGAAATTCGACAGTGATCTGTACTTTAATATCACCGGCTCGGGAACAGGATTCGACGTCGATCATATGCAGGCATTAGTGAAGATCGATTTTCTTCGTTCTCGGTTCAGCCGTGACGTGTTCGATCGAGGAACGGCGAGGTTGGAATATCGCTCGCTCGGTTCGCCCACCCAACGCTCACTCGAAATCGAAACTGACTTCGCCAATCTTTCCGTCAACGGATTGTTTACTCCGGCCTCGTTCTTTGGCACTCTGGTCGATCATTCGCACCGATTCGCGTCAGCTATTGAACACAGAATCGCTTCTCTCGATTCGGTTCGTCCCCACTCAAGGAGCATTGCGGGCCGCATCCCCGCCGATTTCGATTCGCGTCCCCCCACAGACGATTCACTGAGGGTGGATGTCTCGCTCGCCGTGGTCGATCTTCATCCCGTGGGGGTCATCCTCGGTGCTTCACTCGAGGGAGCACTGCGATTCGAGGGGGCAGTGGAACGGACACCATCGGGTTTTTCCGTGAAGGGCAATACCACCATTCCATATTTTCAGGTGGGGAACAATTCTCCATCCCTTGCTCTTTCTGCTTCGAATCTTGAGATCGATCTCGCAACTGGCGCGAGCGCAGATCCATTGGATTCTTTGATGTCATCGGTCACTTTCGATAGTCAGGAACTCAACGTTTCGGGATCACTTTTTCAGGATGTCCGGTTTCACTGGCGCGGGAGTGGCATGAATTCAACCTTTGCCCTCTCGGGACTTCTCGATTCCCTGATCGACTGTTCGTTCGGGGGATCAACCACCTTTGCCCCGAACCATTATCGCATCGATCTCCCGAAGCTTTCCGTTCGTCTTCGCGATTTCGCGCTGCAGAACGAATCCCCGCTCACCCTTTTGCTGGGAACCGATGGACTCCTTGTTCCGAACATCGTGCTGACGGACGGCACGGTACGGTTGAGTTCCCGCGGACTGTTGAATCCAGGGGGAGAGTCCGATCTTGCCATTTCGCTCGACGATTTCCATCTTCAGAACGTCGTGAACTTCTCATCGGATCAGGATTTCGTGCGCCGGTTTGCGGGAATGCGGGGAGTGGCACAAGTGAGGGCGACCTTGAAATCGACGCTGGCCAATCCTCGCCTCGAATTGGACGTCCGGGCTGAAGATGTGCGGATGCGCGACACCGATATCGGGCGGATCGTCGGACACGGCACGCTGGATCAGGGTGTTTCAAATCTCTTTTTGGAACTCCGCGCACAAGCCGCGGATGTTCAACCCCAACCTGATCTCTACGTTTCCGGAATCATGCCGTTGTTCGTCAAAACCGACCTTGCAGACCCGCAGCGGGAAAACCAACAGATGAACCTGATGGTAAAATCCGAACGCTTCAATCTTCAACTCCTCGACCCCTTTGTGTCCGAACTTTCGGATCTCACAGGGTTTGCCCGTTGCGATGTAACGATTGGAGGAACACTCAGCTCGCCGCAGTACTCCGGTACCTTGAAGGTCTCAAATGCGCGATTCCTCTTTGCGCCGTTGAACATTGCCTATGTCGCCGACGGCACTCTTGTGCCCCGCGGAAGTCGCATTGTCCTTGAAGATGTGACACTGAAGAACATTGCGGCCGACCGCGCCGATGGAACGATGAATGTTTCGGGATCTTTCGCTCTCGAAGGAATCCAGATCAAGGAATTCGATCTGACAGCGAACGGCCAGTTGCTTGTGATGAAGGAGTCTTCGGCCCAGTCTCGCCAGGGATTGTATGGAGATCTTTTCGGTGCAACCGGATCGTCAGGGCTGCATTGGAGGGGCACGCCGAATCTCTCTCAACTCACAGGCGACGTTTTCATTCGCAATGCCAATCTGACTCTCCCCCCTGCGCGCGATTCGTACATCGATCGCCAACGAAGTCTTCAGTTGGTGTTCATCAACGATACGACCACAGTCGTGCCGGAATCTGTCCCCATCCCCGGCATGGAATGGAAGCCGTCGCGGGGAGAAAAGCAAAACGAAACAGCGGCGGGTTCACCAACGAAAAATCTCTCCACAGAGGAACCCGCATCCCGCAGTTTTCTCAACAACATCGTGTACAACATTGCGATCGAGACGATGGGGGTCACTCAACTCCGGATCATCATCAACCAGATCACAAATGAAGTTCTCTTTGCCGACCTTAAGGGTCGACTCTTCTTCAACAAGGAGAGCGATGTTGTCCGCCTGACGGGCGAAGTCGAGGTCGGTAGCCGATCCTTCTACAACTATATCAGACAATTCCAAGCCTCCGGCAAGCTGCTCTTTACCGGAGATCCGGAAAATCCGGAGCTCGATGTTCTTGCAAAATATGAGGGATACCACGTGATCGGTTCGGCAACCGCCGCGGTCGACACCGCGCGGGGACCCGTGGAGGATGAGCGGGTCATCGTCTCGCTGGATATCAAAGGAACGCGAAAGGAGCCGAAGGTGACCATGGGATTGACCCGCGAGAATCTCGCCGGCAATCTTGTGGAATCGACCGATATTCAGGCCGATGCCATTTCGTTTCTGGTCAGCGGAAAATTCCGCGATGAACTGACTCCGCAAGAGCGTTCCTCTCTCTTCACCACCAGTCTGGCGGGCATCGGCTCCTCAATTCTCTCCGGTCCTCTCACGGAGTTCATGCGCCGGGAGTTTGGATTCATCAGTTCTGTCGACGTGCTGTACTATGGAGGGAATATTCAGGGAGCCACCGATGTGCGGCTGACCGGCGAGATCGGCGATGCCGTCGTGAAGTTTGGTGGACGAGTATTCAGCGATATCAGCAACGCAAATATCAATGTCCAGATTCCCATGAGCGGGATCTTTAATTCGGAGCGATGGCGAAACTTCGTCTTTGAACTGGAGCGGCGCACGGAGACCTTTGAAGGATTCGAGCAACGCAAAGAGATCAACGGAGCAAAACTCCTGTACCGCATCACGTTTTGAGTCGTCCCCCCACATTTTTTTCCCACAAACGAGGCCGAACACATTCCAATGAACTTCGATCAACTGGCAAACAAGGTGTTGGATTTCCTTGCCAAGTATCCAAACCAATCGTTCAAGATGAAGGAAATTTCCCGCCGCATCGGCGTACGTACGGATGAGGCCGCTCAACTCTTCAAGGAGGTTCTCCGCACGCTGGAAGAAACTCGACAAATCAAACGTGTGAAGAAAGGATACTTCAGCCATCTGGACATCCCACAACATGTTCAGGGAGTGCTTGAACTTTCCAAGCAGGGACTGGGATTCGTAACGATCGAGGGTATGGAGAAAGACGTTTTTGTTGCGCCCCGTTTTCTCGGTACTGCGGTGCATGGGGATACGGTGGAAGTTGCTCTCTTTGCTCAGGGAAAGAAGAAGAAGGAAACGGGAGCTCGGAGGGAAGGGGAAATCGTTCGTGTGATCAAGCGAGGACGGGCGAGTGTCGTCGGAACGCTGGAGCGGATGCGCAAGGTCTTTTTCGTGATTCCAGACGATCGGAAGTTCTCCTCAAACGTCGTGATCCCGAAAGACCAGCTTCACGGTGCGAGCGAGGGAGAGAAAGTCGTTGTGGAAATCGAGTCGTGGGGCAGAAGTCATCCCAGCCCTCAGGGGCGGGTGGTCGAGGTCCTGGGGACACCTGGAGAAGTTGGCACAGAGATGCGTGCTGTGATTCGGGAATTCCGGTTGCCGGACCGGTTTCCCGACGAGGTGCAGAGTGAACTTCATGCGATTCCCCTTTCGTTGCCCGAAGAAGAGATTCGCAGGCGGCGAGATCTCCGGAAGACGCTCTGCTTGACAATCGATCCCGAAGATGCAAAAGACTTCGACGATGCTGTCTCTCTCGAGCGTCTCCCCGATGGAGATTACACTCTCGGTGTACACATCGCCGATGTATCATACTACGTCAGGGAGGGCACAGCCCTTGACAAAGAGGCGCTGCTCCGGGGAACGAGTGTCTACCTCCCGAACCACGTTGTTCCGATGCTTCCGGAGACGCTTTCCAATGTCGTGTGCAGTTTGAAACCCAATGAAGATCGGTTCGCATTCTCCGTCTTGATGACCGTGACCCCTCGCGGTGTCGTGAAGTCGTACGAAATCGTCGAGACTGTCATCCGAAGCCGGCGACGTCTCAGCTATGAGCAGGCAGAGTTCATCCTGACGTCGGCAGACAATGCCCCACGAACCTCGGAGGGAGAAGCAATCATCCATCAGACACTGCATGAGATGCATCATCTGAGCTCGGTCCTCACAAAGAAACGAATGCGGCAGGGAAGCATCGACTTCGAAACAGCCGAGGCAAAATTCCGCTTCGACGCCGAGGGCAGACCCGTCGAAGTCATCAAGAAGGTACGGCTCAACAGTCACCGTCTCGTCGAAGAGTTCATGCTTCTCGCGAATCAAGTCGTGGCACGTCACATTGGACTGGACAGGAAGGAGGATCACGCGAAACCGTTCCTCTACCGGGTGCACGATGCCCCGGATCCCGATCGGATCCGCGAGCTGTCGCTGTTTGTCAATCAATTCGGATTCAAGCTCGACTTGTCCGGCGGAACAAGCTCGAAAGCACTCCAGCGGCTTCTCACCGAGGTACGCGGCAGCGAAGTGGAGAACGTCATCAATGAAGTGGCGTTAAGATCGATGGCGAAAGCGATTTATTCCGAGCGCAATATCGGTCATTACGGACTCGCGTTCGATTACTATTCGCATTTTACCTCTCCGATTCGCCGATATCCTGATCTGATGATTCACCGCGTGTTGAAGGAATATCAGCGCGGAGTCAGCGCTGAACGGCGTCGGCGCCTTCTCGAACGAATGCCTTCGATTGCCCAGCAGTCGTCCGTGCGCGAGCGTGTGGCGCTGGAGGCAGAGCGGGCGGCAACCAAGGTCATGCAGGCGGAGTTTCTCAAACGACACGTGGGAGATGAATTCGCGGGGGTCATTTCCGGTGTTGCCCACTACGGAATCTTCATCGAATTAACCGATTCCCTTGCCGAGGGGATGATTCATGTGCGCGATATGGAGGACGATTACTATGTCTATGACGAGCAGAAATATGCGCTTGTCGGTCGTCACCACGGAAATCGCTACCGATTAGGGGATATCGTGAAGGTAAGGGTTCTCCGGGTAAATCCTGAAGAGCGCGAAATCGACCTGATTCTCGCCTAGTTCTCACGCGCCCTCCTATCGACCGGATGATGTTGAAACTGTTGGGATTCTCGAAACGTTACAATAGCGAGAGGTTTCGTTAAACTTTCGCGTGATGGTGGTGTTCTATACCGCGAATGTAAATGAACCTGATGTTGAAGATTCGTATACTGTTGTATCAACACATTGTGCAGGTGGTGTCATGAAAAGGATTCTGATTGGCGCTCTGTTAACGTTGGGAGTCGTGCTCCCTGTTCAGGCGCAGAACTCCGTTTTTGGAAAGAACAAGGTGCAGTACAAGAAGTTTGAGTGGCAGTATATTCAGAGCACTCACTTCGATGTGTACTTTGCTCAGGACGGATACGATGTCGCCGTCTTCGCGGCGGTCGCCGCAGAGAGCGCCTACACTTCCATCAAGAAACTCTTCCGATACGAGATCGCCAATCGGATCTCGTTCGTCATCCACAATTCTCATAATGAGTTCCAGCAGACAAACGTCGTTGGAGAGTATATGGAGGAGGGAGTAGGCGGGGTGACGGAGCTGTTCAAGAACAGAGTTGTTGTTCCGTTTGAGGGGAGCTACCGCCAGTTCCGTCATGTGTTGCATCACGAGCTTGTTCACGCGGTGCTCAATGATATGTTCTACGGCGGCTCGATTCAGGCAATTCTCTCCAGTCGTACCCCATTGATTCTCCCGCTCTGGTTCAACGAGGGTCTGTCGGAGTACGCAGCTCTCCGATGGGAAACCAATTCCGATATGTTCCTGCGCGATGCCACGATTCACAACTACCTCCCTCCGATCGAGTATCTCGGCGGTTATTTCGCATACCGCGGGGGCCAATCGGTCTGGTACTACATCGCTTCAAAGTACGGTGAGCAGAAGATCGGGGAAATCCTCAACCGCATCCGCAGTACACGCAATCTCGAGCAAGGATTCAAGTCGACCATCGGGCTTACCATCAAGGAGCTCTCCGAGCGGTGGCAGAAAGAACAGAAAGTGTTGTACTGGCCCGACATTGCGAAGCGAGAAGAACCGGCGGACTACGCCCGTCGACTGACAAATCACTCAAAAGAGGGCAACTTCTACAACACTAGTCCAGCCATTTCTCCGCAGGGAGACCGGATCGCGTTCATTTCGGACCGGAACGACTATTTTGATGTCTTCGTCATGTCGGCCACTGAGGGCGAAATCCTCGACAAGGTCGTGAGCGGCCAGCGAACGAAGGATTTCGAGGAGCTCCATCTTCTGACCCCGGGGTTGACATGGTCTCCCGATGGCAGGCGGATTGCCCTCGCGGTGAAGTCCGGCGAGCGCGACGCCATTATGCTCATCGACGCAAAGAGCGGCAAGACGGAGCGTCTCACATTTGATCTGGATGGGATCTTCTCCGTCGACTGGTCCCCCGAGGGGAGCAAGATTGCGTTTGTTGGGCTCAAGCCTTCGCAGTCGGATATCTACGTCTATGACTTCACTTCGAAAACACTGACGAATCTCACCGACGACATCTTCTCCGACTCCGATCCCTCTTTTTCCCACGATGGCAAGACCGTTTACTTTTCTTCAGATCGGCGTTCATATCTTGATAAGAGTGCGCTCCCGACCGATTTTTCCATTCTCGAGTTTGACTACAGCACCCTCAGCATCTACGCCGTCGACGTGGAGAGCAAGTCAATCAGAAAAATTACAGGCCACGAGTATAGCGACGAAACCTCACCGATTGCTGCCCCCGACGGAAAGAGGATTGTCTTCATCTCCGATCGGAGCGGCGTGAACAACATCTACGAGCACAATCTGGAAACGGGAGTCGATCGGCCGATCACCAATTCCCTCACCGGAGTCTATCAGCTTTCACTCTCAAAAGACGGTTCCAAGCTGGCATTTTCCTCGATGAGCGAGGCCGGTTTCGATATCTTCCTGATGCGCAATCCCCTTGAACGTCGACTGAATGTGGTCACGCTGGAGCCGACGGAATTCATGAAGAAGAAACTCGACATTCCGCTCGCCGACAAGCCCCGTCTCGTCCTGGATGCCAAAGCCCCCACAGACACGGTGGCCGTTCGGGAAAACATTGTCATCCTTGCCGATACCGCGGCCACGGGAACAGGATACCAGACTGGCTCACGCGTTGATCTCAGGAACTACGTGTTCTCCGAAGAAGCAATGCGCGACACGTCGATCGCTCGTCCAAAAACTCCTGCGTTTGCTGCATTCGATGCGCGCGATGCCGAAGGGAATTTCGTCGCAAAGAAATACAAACTGAATTTTTCTCCCGATCTCATCTACGGCACTGCGGCGTACAGTACGTTCTACGGGGTGGAGGGAACAACGCTGATGATGTTCAGCGATATGCTCGGCGATCATCAGATCGTATTCCAGACAAACCTCCTGCTGGATCTGAAGAACAGCGATTATGGACTGTCGTACTTCTACCTTCCTCATCGAATCGATTACGGATTCGCGGGGTTCCACAGTGCCCGATTCATTTATCTTTCCAACGCCCGCGGCTTCAGCAATTTGTACCGATTCCGCCAATGGGCGCTGGGAGGCGTTATGCAGTATCCTATCGACCGATACAATCGGTTCGATCTCTCCCTCCTCTGGTTGAATCTCTCGCGTGAGAACCTTGATGATCCCTCGGTCACGCCGGAACGCAGATCGTTTATCCTTCCTCTCTTCAGCTACGTTCGCGACAATTCGTTGTGGCAAGGGGGATGGTTCGGACCGAACAACGGTTCCCGCTTCAATCTCACCGCCTACGGAAGCGCGAAATTCAATGACCGGTCGCTCGATTTGCAGACCTTCACGTTCGACTACCGGGACTATACCCCGCTGATGAAGCAATTGATCTTTGTCTTTCGCCTCACCGGCGGCGCGAGTTTTGGTGCCGATCGTCAGAATTTCTTTGTTGGAGGAACGGAAGGATGGATTAACAGAAGCTTTGATGGAACCGTGTTTCCGATTTTCAGCGTCGAGGACTACGCGTTCTTGACTCCGATTCTCCCCCTGCGCGGCTACAACTATAACGCTCAAAACGGCACCCGGTTCGGCGTCATGAATCTCGAGCTCCGCTTCCCGCTCGTCCGATACTTCATCCTCGGCGCTCTTCCCCTTGGATTCCAGAATATCCTTGGGGCTGCATTCCTCGATGTCGGGTCGGCATGGAGCAACACAAAATCGTGGCAAGCATTTCAAATCACTCCGGGCGGTTCACGAGAGACCAAAGACCTGCTCGTCGGAACAGGCCTGGGGGCGCGTCTCGTGCTGTTTGGTCTACCTCTCCGTTTCGATGTTGCCTGGCGTTTCAACTGGGCTGGATTTTCGGAGCCGAGGTATTACCTTTCGCTGGGACCGGAAATCTGACCTCCGGCAATTGGCAGAAAAGCAAAGGCGTCCCGCCCACCTGTGCGGGACGTTTTCTTTTTTGAGAGCCAGTCAGCGATCGTCACGACTCCGAGTGATCTGTTTTTTCCAGCACTCCCTCGGTTCTCGCGATGATTGTCGTTACGGTTGCATCGCCCACGATGTTCGGAACCGTGCGGCACATATCAAGGAGCCGGTCAATACCAAGAATCAATGCAATCCCCTCCTCTGGGATATTGACCGAACGGAGGACGATGATCAGCATGACGATACCGACACCGGGCACGGGAGCCGTCCCGATCGAAGCCAGCACCGCCGTCAGAAGGATTGTCAGTTGTTGTCCAAGCGAAAGATCAAATCCATACACCTGGGCAATGAACACCGCGGCCACCGCCTGATACATCGACGTGCCATCCATGTTGATGGTCGCGCCAAGCGGCAAGACAAAGCTTGTGATTTTCTTCGGGACGTCGAGATTCTTTTCACACGATCGCATCAATACCGGGAGAGTTGCACCGCTTGAGCTCGTCGTAAACGCAACGAGCATCGCATCCTTGATTCCGGCGTAGAATTTCTTGTACGGAACCTTCGCGAGAAACTTTACCGCGACACCGAGAGTCCCGAATGTCTGGAGTGCCAGCCCGATGATCAGTGTGAGGGCATACCAGAAGAGCGTTCCCAGGATTTCGAACCCGAATTCCCCCACCGTGGCAGAGATCAATGCAAAAACCCCGTACGGTGCAACCGTCATAATGATCCCAACCATCTTGATCATCGTCTCGCTCAGACCATCAAAGAAGTTCACGACCGTTCGCGATTTTTCTTCGCTGACCATCGTCAAGCTCACTCCAACCATCAGGGCAAAGAAGACGATCTGCAGCATCTCGCCGTTGGCCAATGCCTTCATCGGATTCGTAGCAACGATATTGATCACCACGTCGAGCAAGCTGGGGGGTTCGATCGCCGTGGCCACCGTTTCGGGTTGAAATTCCATCATCAGCTTGGCTTGAGCCTCTGCGGAGAGCTGCTTACCGGGCTCGATGAAATTGACCAATACAAGTCCGATGGTAATCGCCGAGGTAATCGACGCCAGATACCAGAGGACTGTCTTGCCGCCGAGTTTTCCGACGCGACCGATGTCGCCCAGGCTTGCCGCTCCGACGATAAGAGAGGAAAGAACCAGCGGGATCGCGATGAACATCAACAGCCGGATGAATACCGTCCCGATCGGCTTGATGAGCACAGCGATGGTCTTCACCTTTTCGATCGCATGGATGTCGGAGATGCGAACTCGTTCACTCCCCTCTTTGACCACAACGACCGTCAGGTTCGCACGCCGGTCTTTTGGATAGGTACGAAAGAATTGCAGAATCTTGAGTTGCTCTTCTTTCCCGAACGATCCCGCCACAATTGAATCGCTCACCATGAAGTCGACGCGATCCCAATGATCAATCGTTGTCGTTTCGTCAGTTCGATCGATGTGGTGCCGGACGTTGAGTTCGTACTGGCTGATGTTGAACATCGCTCCGAACAGCGCTCCCAGCGCCAGGGCCGCCAATATTTTGTGATGAAGGGGGATCTTGCTCCAGGAAATCTTCATAGAAGGAGAGCCCTTTCCTTAGTCGATCTTCTTACCAAACAGATAGAGGAATCCGATCATGATCGCCGTGCCAACCGCGATCGAAATCCATGGAGACAGTCCGAACGCCGTCGGAATATCCCCGACGATCATGCCGATGACGGCGGCGAGAAGCGCATAGGGAAGCTGCGTCCGCACATGGTCGATATGATCACAGGCTGAGGCCATAGAACTCAAGATTGTCGTGTCGGAAATCGGAGAACAATGGTCGCCGAACACGGCACCCGCGAGAACCGAGCTGATCACGCCATGCAACACGATTTCCAGATCAACGGGCGACAGTCTCGCATCGAGCCCCAGGGTGTGCGCAAGCGGAATGACGAGCGGCATCATGATCGCCATCGTGCCCCAACTTGTGCCGGTCGCGAAACTGATCACGGCGGCAATGAGGAACGTGAGCACGGGGAGCCAGTGTGGCTCGATCGTTCCCCGGAGGATCTGTACCAAATATCCCGCCGTATTCACTTCTTCCGTCACGGCTCCGATCGACCACGCGAGGACCAGAATCAGCATCGCAAGCAGCATCGACTTCAGTCCATTGAACCAGGCGTCGATTGCTTCCGTCACCTTGAGGATTCTCTGTCCCACCGAGAGAACAATTGCCACCAGACAGCCGGTGAACGATGCCCAGAGCAGGGCAGCGTACGAATCGGATTTGCTGATGATCTCGCCGATCGTGTATGTCTCAATACCGGCATCCTGCAGTGCCGCGGTCCCGGTACTGTACAGTCCATAAATACCGACCGCCAGGATGGCAATGATCGGCAAGAGTCCGTTGTACCAGCGGGCCGGCTTGTCGGTGGTATATTGCGATGTTGTGTCTGTGAGATCGACGGCCGGTTGTGATCCCTCCCGGAGTACCTCTCCGGTTGCGCGCGCACGTCTCTCCGCGGTGAGCATTGGACCAAAATCCCGTCCGAGGTAAGAAACGAGGAAGACGAGAATCATCGTCAGGATTGGGTAGAATCGATACGGGATCGTCTGAAGAAAGACAGAATAGGCATCCTCGTTCGATCCGATGAGCTTCAGCCCCTGCTCGATGAGTCCCACTTCGTAGCCGATCCATGTTGAAATCAGGAACACGCTCGTGACGGTCGCCGCTCCTGCATCGACGATGAAGGAGAGCTTTTCCCGTGAAATCCGGAGTCGGTCCGTGATGGGCCTCATCAAGTTCCCGCGCACCAGGACATTTGCGTAGTCATCAAAGAACATCACGAAGGACATCGCCCATGCGGAGACCTGCCCCCCCCGTGCATTCTTTGCATAGCGGGTAATCAGGTTCGCGATGCCGATCGTGCCGCCGTTTTTCGAAATGACCCCCACCATGCCGCCGAAGAGCATGCTGAAGAGAATGATCTTCATGTGGCTGACATCCGAGAGGGCTTTCACAATAAAATGATCGAGAACGCGGAAGATTCCCCCAACGATATTGTAGTCAAAGAGAATGATCGCGCCGACCCAGATTCCCGCAAACAGGGAGACGACCACCTGACGCAGAATTAACGCGAGGAGAATTGCAACGAGCGGGGGCAAGATGCTCAGAATGCCGGGGATGACCCGGACCGACTGCCGTAATTCCATTCCCTCCACCCGAACAACGATTTCTCTGGTTCCGAATTCTCGAATGATCGCGTTTTCAACGACCAGTTTTCCTTTCGCGAACGATGGCATCGCTGCCGGATGATCGCCGATGACATTGAGCTCGATGCCGATGAGTTCCGGGGTCTTCGCAAAATGAACCGCTGGGTTTCCCGAAGAATCTCTTGCGGCAATCTCGAGGGTGAAATTCACCCCGGAAAGGACAATCGGCGGAAGCTTGATTTCAAGGGATACAGGTTGGGCCGAGGAAGGGCTGGGCAGGTGCAGGAGAATGAGAAGAATCAGACCTGTGAATCTCAACAATCGCGTTCCTCGTGATAATGGGTTACGGAGTATGGATCCTCTGATGTGTGTCAATCGTGGATCGAATCTAAAGAGAAAGGCCAGGAAATGCAATGCGAAAGGCCAGAAGACATCACGCTTTTGAAGGCTCCTCAACCCGTTGCAGGAGGATCAACCCAATGAGAAGGAAGAACGCAATTGAAATTATCGCGTTTCGCTGATCGGACATCGACGAGACAACGCCAAAGACAAGAGGACCAAGTATGGCAGAGGCCTTTCCGAAGAAAGAAAAGAACCCGAAGAATTCGGTCTTCTTCTCCATCGGTGTCAGATGAGACATCAGACTGCGACTGATCGATTGGGAGGATCCCAGCGCAATTCCTGCAAAGAATCCGATAACATAGAATTGCGTTTTGTCGACAACGAGGTACGACGCAACAACGATCGCCAGCCAAATCAGCAACGAAAGATTGAGTGATTTCTTTTGACCGATATGATCCGCCAAAATCCCGAACAGGACGGAACCGATGATTGCCGAGGTTTGGACCAGCGCGAAAAAGAGCACGATCTCATCCAATCCAAACCTCAGCGTCTGACGCGCGAATATTGCCGAAAAGACGATTATCGTGTTGACGCCATCGATATAGACGAAGTAGGCAAGCAAGAACCTCGCGACGTTTCTGTACTCTGAGATCTCCCGGAACGTCGACCGGACACGACGAATTCCAACACGAACGAAATCGAACTGAAGCGCCGGACGATGCTGACGATCAGGGACGACAAGAAAGAGTGGAAGAGCAAAAATCATAAAGAACGAGGCGGCAATCAAGAAACTCATTCGGATGTTGCCGAGGTTGCCGGCTTCAAATCCCCCCTGATAGAGCGGAAACGCAACCAGCAGTGTCACGAGTGATCCCACATAGCCCATGGCGAAACCGTACCCTGATACTCGCCCATAGCTTCGCTCCGTGGCAATCTCCGGCAGGAACGCATCATAGAATACCAGTCCCGCCTCAAAGCCGACATTCGCGAGAATCAGCAGCAACATGCCGGTGATAATCATCGACTCCTCGACGACGAAGAGGGAAGCTGTCGCCGCGATACAGAAGGCTGTGAAGACGGCGAGAAACTTCTTCTTGCCAGCCCCATGGTCCGCCGCCGCCCCCAGGATGGGCGAAAGAAGTGCGACGATCAACATGGAAGCGCTGAAAGAAATACTCCAGAGGAGATCGGCGGTGCCGATGTTGCCTGCGATGATCTCACGAAAATAGGTGGGAAATCCGACGGTGAGAATGATAACGTAGAAGGCGGTATTCGCGAAGTCGAAAAGGGTCCAGGCAAAGATCCGTCGGCGAGGCGTGCTGGTTTCAGCGCTCATGCGGGAGAATTCTTTTTGGCGGAGGTTTCGAGCAATCCTCTTCCTGTCTTTTTCAGTCTTCCCCCCTCCCGGAGATCTTCGAGCACCGAATCGAGGACGCCGTTCACAAACTTGTCGCTCTTTTCTGTGCTGAAGCGCCGTGCAATCTCGATCGCTTCGTTGATCGAGACTTTCGGAGGGATATCTTCAAAATAGAGGAGCTCACAGATGGCCATACGGAGGATGATCCTGTCAAGAATGGCCAATCGGTTGAACTCCCAATTTGCCACTCGTTCCCTGATTATGGCGTCAAGTTCGTCGCTCGTCCCGACAACCTTCATGATCAATCGCTTCGCAAAATCTGTCATGGTCGGTTGACCGTTGAGATCCGAGAGAATCTGTTGGACCACAAATTCAATCGGCTCTCGTGACAGTTCATACGCGTAGAGCGCTTGCAGAACTCGTTCGCGTACGATTCGACGCTTTTGGCTCATTTCTCTATGACGCTCCGCCTTGTTGTTCTCAAACCGGGGCGCGACCATCGCGCGGCTGCCCGGTGGAAGGACCGTCTCTCACTTCCCAACACCGTGCACCAGAGGATACTGCTTTTTGACTTCAAGTGAAACCCTGGGCGTGCCTGCGGTAGGATGCGTATCGACAATGATTGGCGCGTCAAAGACCTTTGACAAGGTCGAACGGGTAAGCACGGCCGATGGGATTCCAAGAGCGGCAATGCTTCCCAGGGGGGCCATTGCTCCGCCGAGCGGTGCGAGCAGTAGAATGCTCTTGCTAAATGCCGACGCGAGGTTAATGTCGTGTGACACGCAAATGATTGTGAGATTCCGCTCGTCGTTCTCATTTCTCAAAATCTCAAAGACTTCGAGCTGGTGAGCGATATCAAGATGCGCATTCGGTTCGTCAAGCAAGAGGATTCGGGGTTGCTGCGCCAGGGCACGTGCAATGAGGGCACGTTGTCGTTCGCCACCCGAAATAGCCGTGACCGCTTTGTCCGCCAATTCCAGGATATTGACACGTTTCATCGACTCACGGGCGATGTCGAGATCGTTCTCACGGTCGAAGCCGAATGAACGGACATGCGGAGTTCGCCCCATCAGAACAACCTCCTGAACGCTGAACGGAAAGAGCCAGCTCGAGTCCTGAGGGACGTAGCCGATGAGCTGAGAGAGCCGGCGCCGCGAGTAACGTGGGAGAGGTATTGACTGAAGTTCGATTTTCCCGGCGTCCGGCTCGAGAATACGGCTCATGAGCTTCAGCAGTGTGCTCTTCCCCGAGCCGTTCGGACCCAGAATGGAGAGAAACTCGCCGGCACGGATTTCTAACGAAAGATTATAAAATATCGGGTTTGAGGGATAAGTGAAGGATACTTGTTCAAGGTGAAGAATCATGCCCCTCGCTCAATCGTCGTAATGTGGGTATGGCACTTCTCTTCGGTGACCACGCACACGAGTGTCTATTCTCTTTGAATTTTTAAAAAATAAACAAAGTCGCATTGTGAGGCAAGGCACGCGACAGCCGTGACTGCCGTCGGGTTGGGCGATGAGTCTCCACGGATTTTGTTGCATCTCAGTTTACCTATTCAGATATTTCTGCGAATCGTTTCTACATTTCGTTAGATTCGACTTCCCTCCCGACAATGAATCTTCGTTTTTGCCGCGCCTTTATCATTGCGCTCACAGTTCTGACTGGGTCTGTGTCCTCTCTCCTTGCCCAGAGGGTCATGCCGGCACAACCACGGGTTGCCGCGATCGTCATAGACGGAGTTCTCTCGGAACCGGATTGGCAACGCCCGCCCATCGGCGGTTTCATTCAGCGCGAACCAGATGAGGGGATGCCATCAAAGGAAGATTCCTTTGTATGGATTTCGTACGACGCGGAAGCTCTGTATGTCGCCGCGAAACTCTGCGACCGCTCACCTGACTCAATCGTTGCACGTCTTGTCCGTCGCGATGAGGGATTCGATTCCGATTGGTTCCGCGTCCTCCTCGACGCCAACTACGATCGACTCACCGGATATATGTTTGGTACGAATCCGACCGGTTCGATCGCCGACGGATTGTATTACGACGACAATAAAATCGATCTCTCATGGGACGGGGTCTGGTCGGTTGGCGTCAAGAGAGATTCCGTCGGCTGGAGCGTTGAGTTCCGCATTCCTTTCTCTCAGCTCCGCTTCGAGCGGAGAGATCCCTTTCTGATGGGAATTGAGTTCGAGCGACGGATCTATCGCAGAAACGAGTACTCGTATCTTTCCCTCCATCCATTGAACGATCAGGTTCGGGTGTCCCGTTGGTCACAACTCGTGGGAATCGAGGGAATTACCCCCCCGAAGAGGATTGAATTTGTTCCCTACGTAGCCGCGACGGCCAAGCTGGTGGAGCACCCCCCCGTTCACAGCTTCAACAAGGGACGGGACGATCCGTATGTTCTTGGGAGAGACTACTTCGCTCACATCGGCGCCGATCTTAAGGTCGGACTGACGGGGGATCTCACGATGGATGTCGCGTTGAATCCTGATTTCGCACAGGTTGAGGTTGATCCCGCCGTCGTAAACCTGACCGCCTATGAGACCTTTTTCGAAGAGAAGCGCCCTTTCTTCCTGGAGGGAGCAACGATATTGCGGTTTGGACGGGGAGGCGCAACGAGTCTGATGAATTTCAATTGGTCCGATCCGATCTTCTTCTATAGTCGAAGAATCGGCAGAGCTCCGCAAGGAAAGGTGAGCCATGTAGGATTCACAAACATTCCCGACCGCACAACAATCCTCGGTGCTGCGAAAGTCAGCGGCAAAACCGAAGGCGGCTGGTCCCTGGCGGCTCTTTCGGCAGTCACGCAACGCGAGCACGGAAGCGTCGATTCTGCCGGCTTCCGGTATGAGGATGAGATCGAACCTCTGAGCGTGTATACGGTTATTCGCGCAAAACGCGAGTTCAACAATTCCAGACACTCCATCGGACTTCTCGGAACATATGTGGAACGTGACACCCGGACCGACGGGCTGGCAGCTCTCCTCAACCGCCGCGCAATGACATTAGGTGTAGACGGTTGGTACTCCTTCGACGAGCAGAAGGAGTGGATTCTTACTGGTTGGTCCGGCATTTCTCGCGTGGAAGGCCGAGCCGATCGGATCTATGCTCTTCAGCATTCGTCGCAACATTACTTCCAAAGGCCCGACGCAACTCATGTGTCGGCGGATTCATCGGCCATGTCGTTGTCCGGGTGGGCGACGCGTCTGTGGCTCTCAAAAGACCGCGGCAATCTTCGCATCAACGGCGCTCTCGGCATCGTACATCCGAGCTTCGAGCTGAATGATATCGGCTATCACTCCAAGTCGGACATCATCAATTCGCATCTCTATGTGGCGTATTCGTGGTTCGAACCCGATCGCGTCTTCCGTTACAAATCCATCGGTGCGGCTGTCTTGCAGGAATTCAACTTCGGCGGCTTGCGTACCGCGCACACGTATGTCGCACTGTCGAATCTCATGCTTCTGAGCTATTGGGGGGGATATATCTTTCTCGGGTATGATGGCGAGAGTTATGACGACCGGCTCACCCGCGGCGGTCCCCTCTCGAGGCTCTTGAGCAGTGTCTACACATCAATGTACTTCTACAGCGATTCCCGGAAGAACGTGTCCGGAAATCTCTCTCTCTTCGCCTCAAAGAATGAATCCGGCGCATGGAATGTCACATCCGGTCTCAATCTCAATCTCAAACCCTCGAAGGCAGTCTTGGTCTCGGTGGGTCCGTATCTTTCCCGCCAACTCAACATGGCCCAATATGTGGCCACGATCAATGACCCGACAGCCCAGCACACCTATGGAAACCGTTACGTTTTCGCGACCCTTTCCCAAACCACCCTCGCAGCGACGGTGCGACTGAACGTAACGTTCACCCCGGGCTTGAGCCTGCAACTCTATGCACAGCCCTTCATCGCCGTCGGAGACTACGACAACCTGAAGGAGCTCTCTCAACCAGGGACATATCGTTTTCTCACGTACGGAGAGGGGGGATCGCGAATTGTCCGTTCGGGAGACCTCTATGAGATCGATCCCGACGGCCCAACCGGACGAGCAGCCCCGTTCTTGGTGACCGATCGAAGTTTCAACATCGGATCGCTGAAAGCAAACGTCGTTCTTCGGTGGGAATTTCTCCCAGGTTCTACGCTCTACGGAGTATGGACAAATCAAAAATCGTTTGCCGATACGCGTGGAAAGGTTCAGATTGAAGACGATCTCTCGACTCTTCTCAGAGACCGTCCCGACAATGTCTTTTCCATCAAGTTAAGCTATTGGATTAGCAAGTAGTTGGGGTGGACGTCGGTGTGTCGTCGTGGGGGAGGATGATCCAATATTAGATGGAGAGCGTCGGAACGCCTGACTACTCTCGAAATGGCGTCGGCACAACCATCCTGCGATAGTCGGATTCCCGCATCAGAAAAACGAAATCGGCATTCAAAATCTCCGGAAGAAGGAATTCAGCATCAACGCCGCTCTGAAGAGCCCGCAGCGCCTCCGCCCGCTTCCCTTGAACCCAGAACATTCTCGCCTGACGATACAGCATCGTTCCGGATCCTTGAGTCGCCGCGAGCGCGCGCGACATCTCTTCCTCTGCTTCTTTGAATCGGCCCAAGCGAGAGTAGATCAGCGCCAGGTACGATCGAGCCTGCGGATCATCTCCTTGCTGATCGAAAATTTCCCGAGCCCGTTCCTGACCGGATTCGAGGAATCTCATTGATTCCTGGACCTGTCCTGCCAATTGGTACGCTCGACCAATCCAGTAATATGCCCGAACGTCATCCGTGCGCTGGGAGAGTATCTGTTCCGCCGCTTGAATGGCCCGAGCACCGACCCCTTCGGCATGCCAGGCGGAGAATCGGTAGCGAGTGGTCAACAGGAATTCATCCCCGCCGAGTCTGACGGCCTGCTCATAGGATCGACTCGCATCAGCATAGCGCTGCGAGAGATGGGCAATCACGCCGAGCACCTCATGCGATTCGGGGTTTCTCGGATCCAGTCGATGGGCCTCTGTTGCGTATTCCAGGGCTCGACTGTCATTCCCTTTAACCAACATCAGCAAGGCAAGCTGTCGACGGACCTCAGCGTTTCCCGGATGATTTTCGTACGCGACGAGGAGATTGTTCTCTGCGTCGGTCCAGCGTTGTCGATATCGAAAGATCGTCCCCAGATTCTGAATCGCAAGAACGTTTGTGGGATCCAATTTGAGGGCCTGCAGACTCGATTCGTGCGCTTCACGCAACAACTGGAGATCCGATTCGCCCGAGAGTTTGTAGTGCCGGATCACCCCTTTCCCAAGCGTCGCACAGGCCTGAGCAAAAGTCGAATCACTGCGCGTGGCATTTCGTAAATCGACAATTCCATCCGCCACACGTGATTTCTCCGGTTGCTCTATCTTCCACATCCCTCTCAGATACCATTCAAGCGACCACTGATTGCGCGTGAGGCGAACCGGTTCGAGGACATTCAGTTCCACTCCCATCAGGGAGACAAATTCCTGAACAATCTGCTGGCGCAGTGCAGGATCTGCGAGGGAATTCGAATCGAATGATTGGCTCCAGACGACCTCTCCGTCCTTTGTTTGCACAACGTTCAACGTTGTCCGATACAACCGACTCTGCATGTTCACGGTTCCGGTGACAACGTAGCGCACATCAAGTTCTTGTCCAATCCGGGCAACATCGGGTGCCGTATTTCCCAACTGGGACGACGTGGAATACGAGATGACGGTCAACGGCTTGTAACGCGAAAGCTCTTGTGTGACAAGTGCGGCCAGTGCGGAACCAGCATCGATCGTATCACTTTCGGCTGGCTGGACGGTGAGTGGCAGGACAACAACTGATGCAATCCGAGGAACAATCAGATTCCTCACCTCCGTGTAGACAACGGTCGCCGAGAGGTATACGACAACGATGCTCCCGACGGCGATGCCTACGAATTTCAGATATTTCTTTCGTTTCTGCTGTGTCTCCCATTGCCTGATCGTGCGGACTTTGACTCTTGTGGGGCGGGAAACCGGAGCGGGTTCGCCGGTTCGCACCCTGGCCGCCTGCGCTTCCGCCTCCATCAGTTCGTTCCGCAGTCGTTCTGCTTCCCGGATTCGTTCCTCGAGTTCCTTCGCGTCGTCATTGTGCGGGTCGAGGGGATAGACCTCGCGAACAGCCGCAAGGGCATCGACATATTTGTTCTGACCGAGGGATATCCTCGCCCGCTGCAGATGCTGTTCCACCAATTGAGCCCGCTCTTCTGCTTTCCGTCGTTCCTCCTTGAGGGTCTCGAGGCGATTCTGTTCCTTCCGTTTGAAACGTTCTTCTTCAATCTTCAGCTGGAGAATCTGAGCATTGGCGTGGATGGCCACGATTTTGAAGATCTCGTTGATCTCGGTTTCGGCTTCGTCCAGCTTCCCTGCATCAAAGAAGAGTTGGGCATTCTCCAGATGTTGCTTGATTTTCTGTTCTTTCTCTTTTTCGGCTTTCTGTTCGCGTGCGTCGATCTTTCGTTTGGCCGCCTCGACCCTCCGCGCTTCTTCTGCCTCCTGCTGAGTAGACGCCTCCACTTTCTTGAGCGAATGAATTTCTTCCCGCAACCGCGACGGTTTCGAGAGCTCGGGAATTGAACTCATCAGGATTTCGTAGATCTCGATCGGTTCCGCAATGTTCTTGAATTCCATCATCCCGAGCGAGTAGGTCTCGAGCTCCATCTTGTTCTTGACCTGATTGAAGATATCCTGGGAGATGCAGACGCGGTTGGGGCTGGTCACGGCTTCGATACGCGAAGCGATATTGACACCATCGCCGAATATGTCATGGCCGTCCGTAATCACATCGCCAAGATGAATCCCGATCCGGATCTCAATCTTCTCGAGATCCGATTTTCCCTTGTTGTAGTACCAGAAGATCTCCTGGGCTTCAATCGCACACTTCACCGCATTCACGGCGCTGGAAAAGTCAACCATGAAGGAATCGCCAATCGATTTGATGACCTTGCCGTCGTACTTCGCGACAAGTTCGTTCATCATGGCATCGTGTGCTTTGAGAAGCGCCATCGCGACCGTTTCGTTCTCTCCCATCTTCCGGGAGAATCCTTTGATATCGGTAAACATGATGGCGGCGAGCTTACGAGTGCCTATGTCTTCAGCCGGTGGCATCAGCAATCCTTCTGGGTGAAACGATGAAGACCAGAAAATCAATTAAACTGTTTCTAAGATAGGCAGGGCTCAAACGAATGTCAATAATCTCAGTCACAGAATGCACCCCGAGGACCTCTCCACGCTTATCCGCGCGCGGCAATTTCCGCTCCCTCGAGAATTATCCGGACAACGTCATACTTCCGGAACGGCGGCATGAGATAGACCCCAGAGACGAGCTTCTTCGCTTCCTGGAGGAAGAGCGTGGCAATCTCAACTCCAACAGTCGTCGCCTCGTCTCCGGCTTTTCGAAGCGATTCGCGAAGGGAATGAGGGATTGAGATTCCGGGGACCTCGTTGTGTAGGAATTCAGCATGTCGGTAGCTTCGGAGAGGCAGCACGCCGACCATGACGGGGATTCGAAATCTCCCGATGCGATCGAGAAACTCCTCGAGCGTCTTCATTTCATAGATCGGCTGAGTGAACATGATGTCGGCCCCTGCTTCAACCTTCTTCTGGAGCTTCTGGATCTCCGTTTCGATGTCCTCAGCCACAGGATTCGCGGCACACGCGATAAAGAAGGACGTCCTGCTCCCGATTGAGTTTCCCATGATGTCACACCCAGCGTTCATCGACTTCGCTGCCCGGATAAGTCCTGCTGCATCTATATCGAAGACCGATGTTGCCTGAGGATAATCTCCGATGTTCGTCGGGTCGCCTGTCACACACAGAATATTGTTGAGACCGAACGCATGCGCACTCATCAGCTCGCTCTGCAAGCTGATCATATTGCGATCACGCGTCGCCAAATGTGTCACTGCTTCAAGACCGACCTTCGATTGCACCTGATGGGCTATGGCGATGGGACTCATGCGGAGCCGCGCGCGTGCGCCATCGGTGACATTCACGGCATCGACCCCGAGTCCCTGCAAATACCGGGCTCCCTCGACGACTTCGTCCATCTCTAACCCTCGGGGAATGTCCAGCTCCACGCTGACAAGAAACTTCTTCCCCAATGCCTCGGCAAATCGCGTCGACGGAACGAGTTCTTCCGGACGTATTTCTGCGGATCCTTTCCGGGGACCGGAGATCTTCGGGGAGTCTGGCATCGGCGGGTGAAAAGCGGTGTGATCGGCAGGCCGGATACCCGTCGGTTGAGTTTTCTCGAGCGCGTTCAACGCTCCTCTGATCGCGCGAATGTGAGCAGGTGTGGAACCACAGCATGCCCCGACGAGGGTTACTCCCGCTTCAACCAGTTCCCGGGCGTACTGGGCCAGATATTCAGGGGAGGTATGATAGATTGAACGACCGTTGAGAAGAGTTGGAATACCCGCGGCCGGCTGTGCCGAGAGGATCACACCATGCTTGTACATGCTCCGGATGATACTGAACATTCGTTGGGGTCCGACGGTGCAGTTCGCCCCCACAACATCGACCCCTTTTTGAATAATATGTTCAACCACCTCCACGGGAAAACTCCCCGAAAGGATTGAACCATCTTCCGGGAAGGCCTTCTGGGCAACGAGGGGCACATCACCGACCTCTTTCGCAGCTGCAATCGCTTCGTCGAGCTCACTCAGACTGACGAATGTTTCAAGGATAAGGAGATCCACTCCGGAGTCAACCAAAACCTCAATTTGTTCTCGGAATGCATCCCGCGCCTGTTCGCGCGCCACTTTTCCAAGCGGTTCCAGGAGTTTCCCGCTGGGCCCCACCGAACCAGCGACATAGATATGATTCCCGGCTGCGCGCCGGGCAATCTCCACGCCGCGTGCATTGATTTCCTCACAGCGGTCTTCAAGCCAGTACTGCGAGAGGCGAAGGCGATTCGCGGCGAACGTATTCGTTTGAATGATCTCTGCTCCCGCATCGATGTACTCCCGATGGATCCGCTCAACGATATCGGGGTTCTTCAGGTTCTGAATCTCGTGCGGGATTTCGGAGTATTCGTAGAGATCGAGGAGCGTGCCCATCGCCCCATCACACAAGATAGGACCTTGTTTCAGTCGCTCCCGGAACGGGAGTTTTCGATGGAGAGCAGATTCGGTCTGCATGAAGAGATCGATCGTTGGGAATGGAATGGCTCGCCGGCGTCCTCTTTTTCTCAGCGTCCCAGCACCAGCGCCTCGGCGATCTGCACGGCGTTCGTCGCCGCCCCCTTCCGGATGTTGTCGGCAACAACCCACAAATTGATGCCGCTCGGCACAGTATCATCCTTGCGAATTCGTCCGACGAACACCTCATCCCGCTCATGAGAGGTGATGGGCATTGGATAGAGGTTCTTTTCCGGGTCGTCCTGAACGACCACACCGGGGGCCCGGTGCAGGATCTCGACGACCTCTTGAACCGAACACTTCTTCTCGAACTCGACGTTTACCGATTCGCTGTGGCCGCCGATGACGGGAACACGAACGGTGGTAGCCGTGAGCTTGATGTTGGTTTCCATGATCTTCCGCGTCTCGTTCATCATCTTGAATTCTTCCTTTGTGTACCCATCGTCAAAGAAGATGTCGATGTGCGGCAGACAGTTGAAAGCGATTCGATGCGGGAATTTCTTTCGTTGAGGAACAATATTTGCGAGCTCGGCCTCGAGCTGATCGACGGCGGCTTGTCCCGCGCCGGTGACCGATTGGTACGTGGAAACAACCACCCGTTTGATGTGAAACCGATCGTGGAGAGGTTTGAGGACTACCACAAGCTGGATGGTGGAGCAGTTTGGATTGGCGATGATGCCCTTATGTTTGAAAATCTGACGGCGATTAACCTCAGGGACGATGAGGGGCACATCTGGATCCGTCCGAAAGGCGCTGCTGTTGTCGATAACAACGGCTCCTGCCTGTACGGCGAGCGGTGCGTATTCAAGACTGATCGTCGCGCCCGCGGAGAACAGTCCGATCTCAATCTGACGAAAGCTCTCCGGGCCGAGTTTCTGAACGGGAATCGAGCGTCCCGCATAGTTCATCTCTCGCCCCAGCGACCGTTCGGAGGCAAGCAACGTCAGGCGATTAACCGGAAACCTGCGTTCCTCAAGAACCTTCACCATCGTCCGTCCGACCAGTCCGGTCGCTCCGACAACCGCAACGTTAAACAGCTTCATCTCTCGCCTCTTGTTCGTTCTCTAGATCAGATCTTCGAATGTTTCCCGCTGGCGGATCACCCGCACCTTGTCGTGACTGACCATGATTTCGGCGGGCCTCAGTCGTCCGTTGTAATTGGATGAACTTACAAATCCGTAAGCCCCCGTCGACATCACGGCAAGCAGATCATTCTGCTTGGTTTTCAACATCGATCGATCGCGCGCCAAGAAATCCCCTGTCTCGCAGACCGGTCCGACCACGTCAACGATCTCCTGTTCGTATGTGTCGATCTTCAGCGGCACAATTTGATGGTAAGCATCATAGAGAGTCGGTCGGATGAGATCATTCATCCCGGCATCGACCACGACGAACTTCTTTTTCCGGTTCTCTTTCGTGTAGAGTACTCGTGTGAGAAGCACGCCGGCATTCGCCACGATGGACCGACCCGGCTCGATCCAGACCGTACAACCGGACGGCTCCAGAATGGGCAAGAGCGTCGCGATGAATTCAGAAGCGGCCGGCGCGGAATTGTTCGGCCGATCTTCACGACCCAATCCTTCATGATGAACCACATGATCGTACGGGACACCGAACCCCCCACCCACATCGACGTGCGAAATCCTGATTTGCGTTTCTCTCAGCTGTTCCACAAGAGAAGCAAGATACCGAGCAGTCGCGCGGTATGGCTCGAGCTTCAGAATCTGTGATCCGATATGGGTGTGAAGGCCTACAACCTCCAGCGACGGCAACGATGCGGCGTACTGGAACGCCTCGATAATCTTTCCCGACTCAATGCCGAATTTATGATGATTCAGTCCCGTGGTGATGTATGGATGACTTTCGGCATCGACATGCGGATTCACACGCAGACCGACGCGGGCCGTTATCCCCAGAGCATGCGCAATACGGGAAATCAGCTGAAGCTCCTGCAGCGACTCTGCATACAGACAGTAGATCTTTTCCTTCAGCGCAAAAGCGATTTCATCTTCGCGCTTCCCCACTCCGGTAAACACGATCTTGGAAGGACTGAATCCTCCCCTCAGGGCAAGAGACAGCTCGCCGCCGGAAGCGACGTCTGCGCCAGACCCTTCGGCGACAAGAACTTTGAGGATGCCGACATTGGCATTCGCTTTCAGCGCATAGCAGATGTTGACGCTCTTCCCCGGACTTCCCTCTTGAAGCGATCGATAGCTGTCGATGATCCGGTTCTTGCTGTACACGTAGAGCGGCGTGCCAAATTCTTCGGCGAGTTCGGCAAGCGAAACCTCTTCACAGTACAGTTCGTTGTTTTCGTATCGAAAGTGTTCCACCAGAGTTCCCTACTCTCACACAGGTTGGAGAAGATTGAAGTATTGAAGCACGGCGTCCGTGATATTGTTCGGTTCAAACCGAAACGCGTCGATCGTCGGTAAGCCGGTTTCCCGCTCGATTCGTTCGGCCGCCGCCATCGATTCCACATCGGTGAGTCCGACAGAATTGAGTCCAATTGCGACGATTTTCGTTTCGCGAAAGAAGCGGATTGCCTCTTCGTGAAATCGGATCACTCGATTGAGGTCGGGGAGTGAAAGACCGTAGTCGTCTTTGAGTCGCGTCGGCTGATGGACCAGAATCATCGCATCGGGCATCGTCCCATGCATCAGTCCAAACGTCACGCCTGAGTAACCCATGTGGGTCAGCGCGCCCTGCCCTTCAACAAGGATGAAATCATATCCCTCGGCTGCGGATCTGTCGATCTCCCGTTCGATGCATCCTGCCACATAGTCCCCGATGATCGCATCGACCGCGATTCCTCTCCCCCGGATGAGGATCCCGGTCTGGCCCGTCGCGACAAAATCGGCCTTCAGGCCTCGACGCACAAGATCTTTGTGCACTTCCATCAACGTCGTCATTTTGCCGATGTTGCAGTCCGTGCCCACGGTCAGGATCGTCTTCGCTTTCCGTGTTCGCCACGTTCCCTTGGCAACAACTTTGGCTTCGGGAGGGATGCTCCGGAGATCGATCAATTGAACTCCATGCGACTGTGCCAGTCCGCGGAATTCCTCGTCGTTCCCCAATAGCGTGTGGAGACCGTTGATAATATGAAGTCTTTGCCGGATAGCCGAGGAAATCCAGGCTCTCCACTCTGCCGGTAGCTTCCCTCCCGTTGGAGCGATCCCGATCAGGAGGTGTGTGGGATTCAGGGCATACCCTTCTTCCAGTGTGCGCAAGATGGGAATTGCGCCTCCGTATCCCAGAACGTCGTGCGCGGTCATCCCCGCCTTCGTGCTGTCAACCACAGCGACAACCTCTTCTCGCGCATATGCGATGGTCACACTGGCCGTTTTTGATTTGATCTGGCTGAACTTCCCCTCAGCCAGGATTAGTATTCGACGTGCCGGCTTCGTCGTCATGAAAACAAGCCAAGTATGAGCGCATACGGAATGTGCAGTGTCTTCACGACGGCGATCACCACGTTTCGAAACGCATCGACCCGCATAAGAACAATCAGTGCGAAAATCCCAAGAAATCCGATCCGACGATATTTCTCACCGACTTCGTGTGGCAAAAGCGATGCAACGATATGTGACCCGTCAAGCGGCGGGACAGGAATGAGATTGAATACGGCAAGGTAGATATTCAACGTAATTCCGATCAGAAGCATTTTCGGGAGGAGCGTCAGAACCGATCCGTCGACGTCGATCACAGAGCGGTCCACGGGGCCAATCACTCCGCTCCAGATACCGACTAAGAATGCACACGCCATCGCAACAACCAAATTGGAGATGGGACCGACGGCTGAGACGAGAATATCGTCGCGCCTAACGTTCTTGAAGTTCATCGGATTGACGGGCACGGGTTTCGCCCAGGCGATGAAGACACTCCCTGCAGCGAGATACGAAAAGAGCGGAACGAGAATGGAACCAAACAGGTCGATGTGGGGGATCGGATTAAGCGTAAGTCGACCCATCTCCTTGGCTGTTGCGTCACCGAGTCGGAGAGCCATGAAGCCGTGGGCGACCTCATGGACAACCACGGAAAACAAGAGAATGGGAAGAATCAGGAGTGCATCCACTTTCGGCCTAAAAACAATTGAAATGAAAATCTCCCGGCGGCCTGATGACTTTGAAGCCAGCGGGAGTTCCGTGCGCTTATGTACAAAGAAAACTGCTGAAATTCAAGATTGTGCCAATACGCATCGCCCGCATGCGAGAGTGCGAATTTTCGAAGATTCTTCATGGAATCTTGTGACAGCTTGATTTCTTTCCCAGCTTGCATTTCCGTGTCGTTCTGTAGGGAAACCGGTTGTCGGAATGTCTTTGGGCCAAGTAGCTTGTGCTGCTGTAAAGTGCAGGGGAATCATCAGCAACCGCTCCCCCTCTTGCAAGAATATTCCGCTTGGTGAACATACCTGCAATTGCATGGTATGAGGAAGTCATACAGCTACGATTTTCCATCCTCCGAATCTCCCGTTCGAGTCCCACACGTGGGCAAAGGTACGTGAGGTATTGGATCCGGGTCACCCGTAGGACCGAGCGATTCTCATAGAATCGATCGTCACCTCGACGTCACTGGTTCCTCCGCCTCGACCTGCATCGGAGAAATCTTTTGCTAGTCCGAGTTACGACTCCCTGAAAGGACGAAAGTGTGGAATTTCTCGACAAACAATGTGGAAAATATCGACAGTTTGACTGTTCAAATTCTGGCTGAGAATCAAATAATTCAACACTCTTCGTCTCTTTCGCTGTCGAATTTTTCACCACTCTCGGTTTTGAGTAGATCTTCTCATCCTTGAACACGGTCCGATGAGTTCCATCATCATATGCTTCAACCACTTACAGATGAGCCAACATTCCTTCCGGGGAAAAATTCCTGGCATGAAGTTTGGGATATGCCCAGCGGATTTTCATCACAAAGAGAGAACAAAGTTCACACACGTATCGTACTCAGGAGGTTTTTACAATGGTAGCCATTTTTGTCATCGCCACGATAGTCCTCTTCGTCTTGATCGACGTTCTCCTTCAGCGAAGAGCGCGTGCCACAGTCCCTGCTGCCGCAAGGATTCCCGTTCATGATCGTTTTGTCATTCCACGCGGATATTTCCTTAGTCCATCACACTCATGGGCGGAACTGCTGTTCGACGGGAACGCGAGAATCGGGATCGACGACTTTGTTCAGAAGTTAATCGGTAGGGTAGATGCGATTGAGGTAGCACCGATCGCTGCTTCCATGAAGAAAGGAGACACGTTGTTCACGATCCGACAGGGGGGAAGGACGCTGGCGGTGCCATCGCCTCTTTCCGGGAAGATCGTTCAAGTGAATCCTGAGCTGAAGAGCTCGTCGGCGGTTATTCATGAGGATCCGTATGTTTCCGGATGGGTCGCGATCGTGGAGCCGAACAACCTGGGCTCCGAGCTGAAGCTGATGAAGATCGCCGAAGATGCGGCTCAGTGGCTCAAAAAGGAAATCGCGCGCTTCCGGAATTTCATCATGGAATCGGCGCGGCAGAGTGAACTGGCGCCCGCCGGGGCAACGCTCCTCGATGGTGGGTTGCCGCTCACCGGCGTTCTGCAGGATGCCGATCCTCACACGTGGGAGAAGTTTCAGAAAGAATTCCTCGTGGTCTAGATAGTCGTCCCAGTATTTTTCGACGTCAGTCATTTTCCGCGGAAGGAATACGAAACCATGATGAAACACGGAATACTTATCGATCTTACCCTATGTGTCGGCTGTTATGCCTGCGAAGAAGCGGATGCGGAACGATGGGGTCATCCCTCATCGGACATTCACGAGCTCTCCTCAACACAGAACACCGCCGTTGTCGATGTCGACGGCGTGTATGTGTCGAAGCAATGTATGCACTGCAACGAACCGACCTGCGAATCAGTCTGTCCGGTCGGCGCGTTCGAGAAAACCGCATTGGGTCCCGTCATCTACCACGAACAGCGCTGCATGGGATGCCGTTATTGCATGCAGGCCTGTCCGTTTGATGTTCCCCGGTATCAATGGGATAGCTTGAATCCGGAGGTCACGAAGTGTGATCTTTGCTACGATCGGATCCGCGAGGGCGGCCAGCCGGCGTGTGTGGAGGTCTGTCCCGCCGAAGCGCGCGTCTTCGGACCGCTGGATGATCTCATTGCTGAAGCGAAACGCAGAATCAGCGAAACTCCGGATCAGTATATCTCCCACATCTACGGCGTCAAAGAAGCCGGTGGCACCTCGGTTCTCTTCCTTGCGCCCAAGGACTTCGCCGAGCTCGGTTTGCGCACACAGCTGCCGGACCATCCACTCCCAACGCTCACCTGGGCCATTCTCTCGAAAATTCCCAATTACGTGTTCTGGGGAACCACGATGCTCGCTGGGGTTTGGTGGATCACCAACCGCCGGAAAGAGGTGATGGAATACGAGCAGGCACTGGAGCGGATGGAACAAGGCAATCCGAGCCGAAGAGTCAACAACAACGACCACGAGTAACTCCGGAGGAATATCATGATTCAGCTTCGCGCACCCAAGCTCACGTTTTGGGGAATTGCCTTCTGGGCAGTCATGGCACTAGGCATTGTGGCAACAGTTGTCCGATTCACGCAAGGTCTGGGAGCATCCACAAATCTTTCAGACAAATTCCCATGGGGTCTGTGGATCGGATTCGATATTCTCTGTGGCGTGGCGCTCGCGGCGGGCGGTTTCGTCGTGGCAGGTTCAGTGTACATCTTCAATCTCGAACGCTACCGACCGATTCTTCGACCCGCGATCCTGACGGCATTCCTGGGATATCTACTTGTCGCCTTTGCACTCATGTATGACTTGGGTCGTCCCTGGAACATCTGGCATCCGGTCATCATGTGGAATCCACGATCCGTTATGTTTGAGGTTGGCTGGTGTGTCATTCTCTATACCACGGTGCTGGCACTGGAATTCAGTCCGATGGTATTTGAGAAGCTCAATCTCAAACGCCCTCAGACAATCATCAAGAGCATCACAATTCCACTCGTCATCGCCGGGGTTATCCTTTCTTCCCTTCACCAATCATCTCTTGGATCGCTGTTTCTCATTGTTCCGGAGAAAGTATACCCCCTCTGGTATTCCGCGAATCTCCCGTACCTCTTCTTCCTCACCGCAGTTGCTGTGGGGCCTGCGATGGTTACGATTGAATCGTTTCTGAGTTCCCGCGCGTTTCACCGGGAGATTGAGTTGCCGATTCTCGTGCGCCTCGGTCGGGTGACTGTTGCCGCTCTGGGCATCTATTTCGTGCTGAAGATCCAGGACGTGCTCAGCTATGGGTTGTTGTCCTATGTGTTCACAATGAACATCGAGGGAATTCTTTACTGGGCAGAAATGCTCCTTGGCGTCGTGCTTCCCATCATCCTTCTGCTGATACCGTCGATCAGGACCACAAAACGCGGGCTCTTCCTTGCTTCACTCTTTGTCGTCCTCGGCGTCATTCTGAATCGGATGAACCTGAGCATCACGGCAGTCGACCGGTACTCAGGAGTAGGGTATTTTCCATCCCTGATGGAGATCGCCGTCACGATGATGATCGTCGCAATTGGGTTCGCGGCGTTCCGCTTGGCAGCCAAACATCTGCCGGTCTTTCCGGAAGAGACACACGGTGAGGCACATCCGCCAGGTCGTCATCCCTACGAGATGATTCCACTGTCGAGCAAGGAAGTGACATCGAATTGACGTTTGAACAAACATCCAGCGACGAGGCCGAAGGGGCTCAGCATGCCACTCAACCAACATAATTCCGAGGAACAGCACTGCATCTGGATGGAAGCAGGTGTTGTGTCATACAAGCTTTGCGATCGGAATTTCGAATGCGAAGACTGCCCGTTCGACATCTCGATTCGCCAGCACGAAGAAACCGAGACGATATCCACCGGAGGTTCGAGACCATCGAACAGGCAACGGCATTCTGGAGCCCTCCGGCTTGCGTCCGGTGGCAATTCCATCGAGCGCTTGATTGAAGCGTACGCAGACCCGATTTTGTCCACTCCGTTTCCTTCCGACCGCATGTACGCCGCCGCCCACACCTGGGTTCAGCAGACTAACCCTCACGAGTGGATCGTCGGCCTCGATCACATGGGCGCAAAGGCATTGAGCGATGTGGTGAGTGTCGTGCTTCCTCTCGCCACGTCTTCACTGGTCAGGCATTCTCCCTTCACGTGGATTGTCCATCGCGAGGGAACGCTGTCCATTCGTTCGCCGCTTTCAGGGACAGTCCTTGCGCACAACCCCACGCTCGCGATGGAACCGAATGCGATTACCGACGATCCCTATGGGAGAGGATGGATTGCCAAGATTCGCACCACCTCCCGCTCTCCCATGAGACATCTCAAATCATCAGAGGCCCATACTCTCTTCAGTCGGAAACAGCTTGGCTTGCTCCAAGAGAAATTCCGCGAGCGCTCCAGGCGATGCGAAATGACCGATGCGACTCTGTACGATGGCGGACATCCAATTCAGACGATTTCCGAGCTGTTGGGCAATCCGGCCTACTATGAAATCGTGCAGGGGATTTTCGCCAGCGAGACGTAGCCGGGACCCCCTCAGGACAATCCCGAACTCGCAAAACGAATCCCAATATTGAAAATGCGGCCCTCTCCCACCGAGAATCCCTTGAGATTTCGCCGAACTTCCGACCACAGGTGCCTGGCATAGGAATTGCCGCTTCCCAGCATTAGGGCACAGGTGTCCCCATGAAATTTACCCGCCTCCTCGCCTTCCGCCTGTTCGTGACGATCATCCTCGTCATGCTCGTGGGAACAATTGTCGTTACCGTGATTAACACGCAGTGGCAATCGCAGAGATATATGGAGAGCATGGTTGGTTCTGCCTTCCGCGCGAGTGATATCATCAAGCGATCGACCCACTACAGCATGTTGCTTAATCGTCGGGAGGATATCTATCAGATCATCACGACCGTGGGCACAGAACCGGGCATTCATGGCATTCGTGTGTACGACAAGAGGGGAACCGTCACGTTTTCCACTGATTCGGCTGAGGTCGGGACCCGGGTCGACATGTCCGCCGAAGCTTGCAACGCCTGTCACGGCGTGGGGACTCCCCCGTTGTCGCCCAATCCCGATGAGTTGACGCGGGTATTCAAATCCCCCAAGGGATACAGAGTGCTCGGCATGATCACGCCGATCTACAATGAATCTTCCTGCTCCAGTGCGGCGTGTCACGCTCATCCCGCGACTCAGACCGTGTTGGGAGTGCTCGATGTCATGCTCCCTCTTGACGAGATTGATGCCCTTCTCGTCGAATCGACGCACATGCACTATCTCAGTTCGTTCATTCTCGTGGCTGCCGTCGCGCTTGTATCGGGAATCTTTATCTGGTTTCTCGTCAACATCCCTGTTCGCAATCTTACGCTCGGCACGCAGGAAATCATCAAGGGAAACCTTTCGTACCGGATCAGGGTGCGATCAAAGGATGAGGTTGGGGCGCTCGCCCGATCGTTCAATCAGATGTCGCAAGAGCTCCAACGTGCGCAAGAGGAGATTCTCGAATGGACTCAAACCCTCGAGCATCGTGTGGCTCAAAAAACCGAGGAGCTTCAGAGAGCTCAGCATCATATGATCCACGTGGAAAAGATGGCTTCTCTTGGAAAGCTGGCAGCAACGGTCGCCCACGAATTGAACAACCCCCTCGAAGGCATTCTGACGTATGCCAAACTCTTGAAAAAGAAGATCCACGGATTTCCTCTGCCGGAAGAGAAATCGACAGAAATCCAGACGGAACTTTCACTGATCGCGGACGAATCGTCGCGCTGCGGATCGATCGTCAAGAATCTCCTTCTCTTTGCCCGCAGGGATCGAGGACAAATGACCAAAGTGAGTCTCCAATCAATTGTTGAACGAAGTCTCCGACTCATCGACCATCATCTGAAGATGAATCGCGTTGCGCTCGAACGGGAACTTAGCGACCAACCCATCATGCTTTATTGCGACCCCGAGCAGATCGAACAGGCGCTGCTGGCACTCGAAATCAATGCTGTGGAGGCGATGGCCGAAGGGGGAACGCTCAAGATCCAGGCTGCCCTCTCTGACGACGCACGCAATGCTTTGCTCCGGATCGCGGACAATGGAGTTGGAATTGCCAAGGAGAATCTCGAACACATCTTTGAACCATTCTTCTCAACCAAGGAAAGCGGCAAAGCCACAGGACTTGGGCTGGCGGTGGTTTTCGGAATCGTTGAGCGACACCGGGGGACCATCGCTGTGGAATCAAATATCGGCGTGGGAACAACCTTCACCATGACCCTTCCGATTCAGACAGAGACAGACAGCCATGCGGCTCAATCGTTGTGAACTTCCAAGGATTCGATCATGACTGACACTCAACAACCAACTCCGGCAGTTCTTATTGTGGATGACGAGTTTGTTGTCCGCGATTCACTTTCCAAGTGGTTCCGGGAGGATGGCTACCGTGTAGAAACAGCCGAGGATGCAACCCACGCCCTGAAGCTGATGTCGGCCGGACCTTGGGATGTCATATTGCTCGATATCAAAATGCCCGGAATCAGCGGGCTTGAGCTCCAGAAGCGTCTCGTCGAAATCGACAAAGAAGCAATCATCATCATGATCACGGCATTCGCCTCGGTCGAGAGCGCCGTGCAGGCATTGAAGGAGGGGGCATTCGATTACGTCACCAAGCCCGTTGATCCGGACCATCTCTCCCATCTCGTACGGAATGCGCTCCGCCAGAAGAAGCTTAACGACGAGAACATCCGTCTCCGCCAGCATATCTCCACGATATCGGTTACCGACGAGCTCATCGGCGACAGCGCGCCGATGAAGAAAGTCATCGAGCTGGCGAAAACCGTCGCGAAGACCGATACCACGGTCATGATCCGGGGTGAAAGCGGCACCGGAAAAGAGCTCGTCGCCCGCACGATCCACGCACACAGTGGACGCCGGTTCTTCCCGATTATCGCCGTCAACTGCGGCGCCGTACCTGAGAGTCTCCTCGAGAGCGAACTGTTTGGCCACGAGCGGGGAGCTTTCACGGGAGCGCAACATCGACGCAAGGGAAAATTCGAAATGGCTGATGGAGGGACGATCTTCCTCGACGAGGTCGGCACGATCGGTTCCAAAATGCAGGTTCAACTGCTCCGCGTACTCGAATCGAAGCAGTTCACTCGGGTAGGGGGAAACGAGACCATCAAGAGTGATTTTCGCGTCATCTGCGCGACGAACCGGGATCTCGAGCAGGCCGTCAAGGAAGGGATTTTCAGGGAAGATTTGTACTATCGACTGAATGTATTCACGATCTTCGTCCCGCCGTTGCGCGAGCGACGAAACGATATCCCGATCCTGGCCACGTATTTTGTGAAGAAGTACGCTGCAGCAATGAACAAGCCGGTGACCGAGATTTCGACCGACACGCTGGACCTTCTCATCCGCTATCCGTGGCCCGGAAACGTTCGTGAGTTGGAGAATGTGATCGAACGGGCAATGGTGCTTGCGAAACCCCCCTCCATTGTCCAGACGGATCTCCCGTTTCAGCTTGCTGACAGCAAATCACATCCGACGAAGGACACCCTCTCTGCCATCGAGTGCCATCACATCGAGACGGTCCTCCACCGAACCGGTTGGAATATTGCCCGGTCGGCAGATATTCTTGATATTGATCGCGCGACTCTGTACAACAAGATTGCAAAATATGGACTGAAGAAACCGTGACGAATGTCGAGCATTCTCCTTGTACCGATCGGAAAGATCGTCGACCCGCATATTCCTCTTCTCAAAACGCCGCTTGAAGCAACATTTGGGCTTCGCGTCGACACGAGTACCGAGCGATCAATCGACCCGGCATTTGCCTTCGAGCCCTCTCGCAATCAATACTATTCGACACAGATGATCAAGCATCTTCTCCACCTCTATTCATCATTCCAAGGAAAAATCCTTGGAGTCACCCCCTACGATTTGTACGTGCCGGTCCTTACCTACGTGTTCGGCGAAGCCCAGCTCGACGGAACGGCGGCGGTTGTCTCCAGCTACCGGCTCGACAACAGCTATTATGGCCTCCCCGCCGATCCGCTGCTGCTCGAGCAGCGATTGATCAAGGAAGCCGTTCATGAGCTCGGACATACATTCGGGCTTCTGCATTGCCACGAATACGAATGCGTTATGCACTCCTCCACGGCCGTTGAGGATATCGATCTGAAGGGGGAACGACTCTGCGGGATGTGTACCGACGTGCTCGCCAGAAAGAATTTCAGACGGTGAAGAAGACTGCCGGCTTCTACGGCCGCGGATGGAACGATCGGTGAACCTCTTTGAGGTACTCCCGATCGACATGCGTATAGATCTGGGTTGTCTCGATATTCACATGACCCAGCATTTCCTGTACCGCCCGCAAGTCTGCTCCCCCTTCCAGCAGATGCGTGGCAAAGGAATGCCGGAAGATGTGGGGGTGAATCTGTTTCTTGATGCCTGCCGATTCTGCATATTTCACGGTGATGTTCCAGATTGCCGTGCGCGATAAGCGCCCTCCGCGGGCATTCAGAAAAAGAACGTCACGCGACGTCCCTTTCCGCGACAGACGCGGGCGAACTTCTGTGGCGTACCGCGCTATCCAATCCAACGCGGATCTCCCGATCGGGACAAGCCGCTCTTTCGACCCTTTTCCGTAGACCAACACAAGTCCTTCGTCCGTCATCACATTGGACTGGTTCAAATCGAGCAGTTCGGTTACTCGCACCCCTGTGGCATAGAGAGTCTCGAGGATTGCGCGATCACGAATCCCGAGCGCCGTCACACAGTCGGGTTGGGTGAGTATCCGCTCGATTTCGGGAAGAGTGAGAACGCTTGGGAGCGCGCGTTCTCGCTTGGGCGGTTCAAGATCCTCTGTCGGATCTTCCGTCACCTTTTCTTCGACGACAAGGAACTTGTGGAATCCGCGCACCGCCGAGAGGATTCTATGGATACTCCTGGCCGATAATCCCGTGCGGTGAAGAGCGCGGAGAAATTGCCTGACGTCGTCGTTGCGTATCTGAGTGCTTTCCCGAATCGCGCGGTCTTCGAGAAAGCGAGAATACTTCGTGAGGTCGAACCGGTAGGATTCGTACGTGTTCTGTGAAACGCCTTTTTCGAGCAGAAGATAGTCGCAGTATTCCTTTAGCTGTCGCGCGATTTCTGTCGTCGCCCCATCAACGTGTCTGTCTCTGCTGTGCTGTCTTCGACCCATGACGAACAAGGATGTTGTGTTGCCTTCAGGAATCGCGGGCGGAAGAGTTCCTCGCGAGCCGACTCAGAAGTGTTCCCACCGAAAGCGTGACGATCACGCCGATCAACGTGAACCAGGTCCACGCAACAAGTTTCAGCGAGATCACGGTCACCATCACGAGAATTCCCGCCACGAAAGCCGCAAGAGCGTCTTCCTGCACCGGCCGTTTGAAAAGTACGCCCAGGAGGAACGTCCCGAGCAAGCCGCCGTATGTGAAGGACGCGATGCTCAGCGCAAGTTCCACCACCGTCTGCGACGTCGTCATGAAGAACACCGCCGCGCCCACGAGGACAATGGCCGCGACGAGCGTTGCCATCCGTGATATCAGAAGCACCCGCGGCTCGTCTGCTTCCACCCCCGCCATCGGACTCCAGAGATCGAGAACAACAGAAGAAGCAATGGAACTCATCGAGCCGGCAAGCGTGGAGAGAGCGGCCGCCATCAACCCCGCGATGATCAACCCCGAGATCCCCTGCGGAAGTCCTTGAATAATGAAGAGCGGAAAAATCTCATCCGCCCGCTGAAGTCCGAGATCTCCCACAGACACTCCACCGTAGTGCGCATACAGGAGAACCCCAACCACGAGGAAAATCGCAAACTGGAAGATGATGATGATCCCGCTTCCAATGAGCGCTTTCCGGCTGGCCTGAAGGGATTTCGTGGTGAGAACCCTCTGAACGATCAATTGATCCGTTCCATGAGAAGCCATCGAGAGGAATGCTCCGCCGAGTATTCCCGATATGATCGAGTATGGCTTTTGGAGCAGGCCCGTCCCGAACTCGACATCAAATAGCTTCAGTTTTCCGGCCGAACTGACCGTTTGGAACAGACCGCTGAGACCACCATCGGCGGAAAGTACGAGAACCAGGGCAGCAACCAACGCACCCCCCAGGTAGATAAACATCTGCACAGCATCGACCCAGATGACTCCCCGCACTCCCCCGGCGAAGGTATAGATGAACGCCACAGCAGCCAGAATGAGAATTGCCACTGGATAATCGATGTCAAGGATAAGTTTCAGAGGAATCGCGGTGGCGAATAGCCGAACACCGTCTGCGGCAAGCCGTGTGAAAAGAAACACAACCGAGGCAAATCGACGGGTCTTCACGCCGAAACGCGTTTCGAGGAATGCGTACGCCGTTGAGAGCTCACCCTTGTAATACGCCGGAAGGAAGAGAACGCTCACCGCAATCCTCCCGATGAGATATCCAACGGCCACCTGGAGAAACGTGAGGTTGGTGAGATAGGCAAGCCCCGGAATGCTGATGAAGGTCAGCGTGCTCGTCTCCGCTGCAACAATCGAAAAGCAGACAATCCACCAGGGAATCGTCTCCTTGCCAAGAAAGTAGTCTTTCACAGACCGCTGTTTCCCACCCTGGAGAATCCCGAATGCAGCAACCGCTGCCAGGTAGATAAGGACGATCAGGTAGTCGACAGTGGAGAAACCCATGCGAGGATATCCTTATGAGATGGCAGGGTTCACGGATGCGGTTTGGGATATCGGCGCCGTGTGAGGTGAAGAACTAGGACTTCAGCGCTTTCGCAACGCTCTCGTAGATCCCGAACGCACGATCGAGGTGGGATATCTTGATCAGGGAGAGGACTTTCTTGTGAAGACCAGCCAGTCGGACTTCGCCGCCGTACTCGCGCATCTTGCGCTCGGCAATGAGGAGTGCGCTCAATCCACTGCTGTCACAAAACTCTACCTCGGAGAGATCGATAATCAGCTGCTGGGTATCCGGTCGGCAGAGGATCAAGAATTCTCCCTTCAGCTCGGGGGAAATACTCGAATCAAGTTTTCGATCCAGCAGTTTGAAGATAGTTGCCGATCCGTTTTTCTTGACTTCGAATTCCATAGGAACCTCCCTCCGGCATCAATCCTAAAACATTTCCAGACACCGTATCAAGTTTCGATACGCTAGAGCCATGCTTGCGGCAGATTTCGTCTGGACTTGAAAATTGAAGAACTCGTCTGCGTGATCTTTGGCGAAACTCACCCGAAGTGGCGCATTGGACTCGCGGCAAAGAAACGCTCCGGCGAGTTCGAATTCCGTATTCAGATCGATCGCCACATCGAATGTAGCTTTTTTCAGATTTTGACGCAAATGCGCGGTCGGAACAAACCACGCATTCAGATCTTTTTCGTTATACATCAGCATGGTGCTGGCCCCCGGACCTTCGAGGGTCGAGGCGACTTCTTCACGTCCCACAACGACGAGTTTTCCATCTCGGAATCGATCGGCGAGATATCGGAGCACCCATTGAACCGCCGAGGTATCGCGCGCGGTCGACGGAAGAACGACGAGCGCTTTCTGGGAGCGCGAAACCGCGTTCGTGAAGCGCACGACGGAGTCCTTCTGCTTCCGAAATACCATTCGGGCATAGAGGAGTCCGACTGCCGCTCGCAGATTATTGAACATAGAACCGCTCACCGTTTCTTGAGATTTGCCCTCATCGACGCGCGCAGCATCGTGCGGCACCCATTCTACTTCGTCGCACGTTCTTCGTAGGCCTTCAGCATGCGCTTAACAAAACCTGAATCGAACACATAGTACCGAATCCCCACCGAAACACCGTAGAACATGTCTTTTGAACCGTTGATCACGGCATCAAGCCGATCCGTCGTCGGAACAGAACCCTCGGCGGCGAGGGAGAGTGCGACAAACTCACTCAGATGGAATTCGACTCCGGCACCTCCAACAAGTGTGGCACCGATGCCGCTACCGTTGTGGGGTGAGGGGAGAACCATTCTCCCGCCGGTTCGCGGATCAAAATAGAACGCGCTTCCAGCGGCATACACAAAGGGATTCACCGATTCGTTGGGGAGGAAGTTGACTCCGAGGCCAAGCGAACCATGGACGTAGGTAGTCAGAAGACTTGAATACGGCGATCCCTTCGCCTGAAGTTGACTCACTCCCATTGAGCCGCGCAAACTGATGTAATCGCTGAGGGAGTAGCTGACGTTGAGATTCGCTCCCGTCGATGGCTTTGTTCCGGTGAAGTCGGAGTCGAACACATAGTACGCTCCGTCGACCCCCACGCCCAGTTTTCCGGCCCTCGCTTGTGCTTCGGATACAGAGAGTCCGATGATGGTCATCAGACCGATCGCCATGAATCGCATCAGATTGTTCCGCATGAATACACCTTTCACGATTTGTTCTGGTTCAATGAGATTCACTGCCCAATCATGTTCAAAAACTCTTCCTCTTCCACGATTCGTATCCCCAACGCCCGGGCGCGTTGTTGTTTCGAACCGGGAGATTCTCCCGTGATCACAAAATCGGTATTTTTGCTCACACTCCCAACAACTTTTCCACCGAGCGACTCGATTTTTTCCTTTGCTTCTTCTCTTGTCATAGCAGACAGCGTTCCCGTGAGCACGACTGTTTTTCCTGCAAAAACTGAATCAGACTGCGGTTGAGTCTGGACCGTCCTAAACTGTATTCCGGCCTCTTCGAGACGCCTGACAAGATTTCGATTGTGTGCATCGCCAAAGTACCGCACAAGACTCTCGGCAATGCGTCGGCCGATCCCAGGGATGGTTTCCAGTTCATCCTCCGTTTTCGCGATCAACTGCTCGATTGATGGGATGTGCGCACAGAGAAGTTGCGCAACCCCTGCGCCAACGTGACGAATGCCAAGAGCGAACAGGACGCGGTGATACGGTCGTTTTCGGCTTTCCGAGATCGCTTCGATGAGATTCTCGACGCTTTTCTTCCCCCAGCCGTCGAGCTTGGTCAGATCTTCTTTTCGTTCATGCAAGTCGTACAAGTCCGCATAGGTACGAAGAAATCCGAGATCCACAAGTTGATCCACGACGGCCTCACCCAATCCCTCAATGTCCATGGCGCCCCGATGAGCAAAATGTTCAATGCGTGCTTTGATCTGAGCCGGGCACTCGATGTTCTCGCAATAAAAATTCGCTTCTTCTTCGGGGCGATAGATCTTCGATCCGCAGGCAGGACACTGCATGGGCATCCGGAATGGTTTCAGGCCCCGGGGTCGCTTTTCGAGCAAAACCCGTGTGACTTTGGGAATGACATCTCCCCCTTTTTCCACTTCAACGGTATCACCCACTCGAATATCAAGCGACTCAATATAGTCGACATTGTGGAGGGTCGCCCGCGCGACGGTTGTACCGCCGACAAACACTGGTTCAAGTTCTGCAACCGGTGTGATTGTTCCGACACGGCCGACCTGAAGCACGATATTCCGAAGAATCGTTACCTGTTTTCGGGCGGCGAATTTGAATGCGATGGCCCAGCGCGGGCTCTTGGCAATCGCCCCAAGTGCCTCCTGCTGACGTATGGAGTCCACTTTCACCACAATCCCATCGATATCGAAATCAATCTTGTCCCGCTGCTCTTCCCACTTCTTCCAGAACGCGATGACTTCTCCTACTGACCTGCACAGCGCCACCTGTTCATTTACCGGAAATCCTGAACGGCGAAGCAACTTCAAGTTATCAAAGTGACTTCCGTCGTGGGCACCTTCCTGCCGATAAAAGTACGCGGAGAACTGGAGTGGACGCCTGGCGACTTCTTTGGAGTCCTGCAATTTAAGGGTGCCGGCCGTGGAGTTGCGGGGATTGACGAACAGCCGTTCACCGCTGCGATCTCTCTCCTGATTCAGGGCCTCAAAATCGGAGAGCTTCATGTACACCTCTCCCCGGACCTCACACTCTTCGGGGGGATGTGCCGTCCTCAGCTTGAGCGGGATGGAACGGATCGTTTTCAGGTTTGCTGTAATGTCGTCTCCCTGAAAACCGTCCCCCCGCGTCGCACCACGCACAAATATACCATCACGATAGATCAGACTCACGGCAACGCCGTCGATCTTCAGCTCGCAGACGTATGCACATGATGCCCCCTTGAGCAGTGTGCGCACGCGCTTGTCGAATTCAAGCACCTCATCTTCATTGTAGGTGTTTGCCAAGCTCAGCATCGGGACGCGATGCTTGACAGAGGGAAACTCTTTTGTGGGCATTCCCCCCACTCGCTGTGTGGGAGAATCGGAGATCCAGAGCTCCGGATGTTCGTGCTCCAGCTCGATGAGTTCTTTCATCAGCCGGTCGTACGCTTCATCGGTGATGATCGGCTCGGTGAGAACGTAGTAGCGGTAGTCGTGGTCGCTTAGCAGTCGGCGCAGTTCATCGATTCGTGCTTTTGCGCTTGTTTTGGGGCCCCGTGACGACATAGTGGCATAGAACGTTATGGTCTTCGGACTCGGTCTTTAGTAATTCTCACGCTACGGATCACGGCACCCAGCTTCCCGAGGGTTCCGATATCAACGTCGTTCAGCCGGAACGTTCCTCCTCCGGCATTACCCATCGTCACGACAAATTCCGACTCGGCTTTCCAGATTCGGGACCATCCTGGCGGAAAGAGATATTCCTCTGTCCGCTTTCCATCCATGGTCACGCTGATCCAAACCGAGTCCGTTGTCTCAAGATGAAGCGTCAGGCTATCGAAGCGCTCGGGGACCCGCGGCAGTTGTATCGCTCCGGTAGAGGTCAAGCCACCGGTAGCAGCTTCGGTCTCATGAACGACGCGATCGAAGGGAATTTCGGCGACCGTGGAGCTACTCGGCCCGTTCTGTCCCTGATGCAGAAGGAGGTACGAAAGGACGATGGCAAGGGCGATGAGCACCACAAAGACCACGTTTTCATGGAGGAACTTCTTCTTGGAGCCTTTGGTATAAGAAACGATCCTCTCGAGAGCGCCTGACGCTTTGGCGAGGGTTGGCTCCGGCACTTGTTTTGATTCTTTTTCCCGATCATCGCGCAATAGGTCGTACTTTCGCAACACTGCACCCGTATCCATGCCGATGTATTCGGCAAACTCGCGAATCATCGCCCGGACATAGGCAGGGGGAAGAACCTCGAACCTCCCCTCCTCAATCGCTTCGAGCAGCGATACACTGATGCGAGTCATGGAGGAGACATCGAGAAGGGTGATCCGCTTGCTTTCTCGAAATTGTCTAAGTTCTTCGCCGAGAATCTGGGGAGTCATCGATCTGAATGAACGTCAGGGGGCGTTGCAGTGGTGTGATTTGCGGGCATGGTAGCAATTATTTGCCCGACTTGCAACTGAAGCATGATGTCACTGGGCGTTCCGATAGGAGGGGGTGACAACGGTCACCGGTCGAGAACTTCCCGAATCGCTTTGGAGAGTTCTTCGATCTGATACGGCTTCTGCAGGAATCCGGAGATCGCTTCGCTGATGGGAGACGACTCGAGACTTGTGGTGCTGTAACCGGTGGAGACGATGACGCGGAGGGCAGGCTCAAGTTTCCGAAGTTTGGCGAGAGTTTCTTTTCCTCCCATGCGCGGCATGTTCATGTCGAGGATCACAACATCGAATTTCTTCTTCGCTCGCTTCACTCGTGCGACAGCCTGCGCTCCGCTTCGCACGATCGAGACCTTGTACCCAAGGTTCTTCAGCATTCCTGCAATGACGTCTCCCACATGTTCTTCGTCGTCCACCACGAGGATTCGTTTATCGCCGGTGAACACTTGACCCGTTTTTGCTTTTCGGTACATCGTCTCTTTGACCTCGAGGAGAGGAAGATAAAGACGGAACTCGCTTCCTCTTCCTCTCTCGCTCTGGACAGAGATGAATCCATTGTGTGCATTCACCACTCCATAGACAACCGAGAGACCGAGTCCCGTTCCTTTTCCCTGCTCTTTGGTCGTGAAGAACGGCTCGAAGATTCGCTGGCGCGTTTCTGTATCCATCCCGATTCCCGTGTCGCGCACGGATATTGAAACATAGCGGCCCGCTCGAATTTCTCCCATGTCGGTCTTCCGTTCACGATCGACCGTCGTCCGATCCGTGGCAACCACGATTTTCCCTCCCTCCGGCATCGCATCCCTCGCATTGATCAAGAGGTTCAGCAATGCTTGCTGGAGCTGACCTTCATCACCATTGATCACTCCTGCGTCGGCCGCCAGGCTGGTCTCCAGATCGATCGTTTTATCCGTGCTTCGCCCAAACAGGTGAAGCGTTGCACTGACGACGTCGTTGAGCAAAAGCGGTTTGAATTGCACCGGACTTTTTCGAGCGAACGTCAGGAGTTGGCGGGTAAGACTTGCCCCCCGTCGGGCAGCACTCTCGATGATATCGGCAAAGCGGTACCATTGATCGCTCGTTTTCATCTTGCGCTTCATGATTGCGGTTGAACCAAGGATAGAGGTCAAGATGTTGTTGAAATCATGCGCCACTCCTCCTGCAAGATTTCCGATGCTGTCGATTCGCTGCGCATGGAGGATCTTCGATTCCAGTTTTTTTCTTTCGGTGATATCGCGTCCGACCCATCGCACCAGGGCTGCTCGTCCCTCTTCGTCGTAGATGATGGACGTATTGACGCTGACTTGTATCAGGTCTCCCTCTTTGGTGACCATTTCCTCCTCGAGTCCTTTTGCCTCGTAGTCCTCCTCAAACATCTCTCTCAAGGATTCGTGCGCCTGTTCGTGATACGATGCGGGATAGAGTCTGAGAATCGAATGGCCAATGAGTTCCTCCTTGGAGTATCCCAGGTGCGTGGCCTCCGTCTTGTTGCAGCTGAGAATGATTCCCGACCGATTCACGATGTGGTACATATCGGGAGAGTTTTCGAAGAGATCGGCGTAGCGTTCCTCCGAACGACGAAGCCGTTCGAAGAGGGTCGCGTTTTCCAACGCGACTCCCACCTGATTGGCGAACGCGGTCATCAGCTCGAGCTGCTTTTCCGTGAACGCTTCCGCGCGATTGCTCGCGAGAATCATCACGCCGGAGAAGTTGTCCTTCATCATGATGGGCACCGATGCCCAGCTCTTGAATTTCTTCCACGGCCATTCATCGCGCTCTTTCATTCTGCTGCGCCCCGGGCGTTTTCGAATGCGCGGGAAGACAACCCACTCGAATTTCTCGCTGTCCATCGGGGTCAAGGGGGGAAGGACGGTCTCCTCCATCCCGTCCGATCCCAACGCGGTCTTCAGCACCAGATTGTTCCCGTCCGTGTGGTACATCCACGCATAGTCGGCGTCCAGCAACCCTTTGACCTCGCGCAGCGCATTCTTCAACAGGATATCGATTTCCACTGCGCGATTGACTGCTTCGGCAATCTTGTTGAGAGCAAGCAGCTCCTGCTTCTGTTCTTCGAGAAGCTGGCCGTACTTCAGAGTGAAGTAGACGATGAGAAAGCCGAAGATTCCGACCGTGATCACACTCACGAAGTCGTACCAGTTCATCTTGTAGTCGCTGAACACGCGAACCATCACAATGGTCACCATCGCGACGACAACGGCAGTCGACGCCACGATCTGCGCCTGCTCCACAGGACCCAGGGCTTTGAGGAGTTGCCGTCGTTTGCCTATTCGATGCTTCATGGGGGTAACCGTTTGAGTTCAACTGCTCGGGGAAGGAGGGAATGGCTCCGCAGACGTCCGGTTCTTCGAGGAAAATCGTCGATCAATCATGAAGATATTTTTCAACTACGCTATTGACCTCTCGTTCGTCTAGCGGTTTGAGGAGATAATCTACCGCGCCAAGGTCTTTCGCAACCTTGCGCGCGTGAAAATCGTCCATCCCTGAAACGAAGATAACGGGCTTGCTTGCGAGGTGGGGAAGCTGTTTGATCCGATCAAGCAGGTCGAATCCGTTCATGTCCGGCATCCGAACATCAAGGAGAATGAGGTCAGGTTCAAATTTCTGAAGAGTCTTTAGCGCTTCATTACCGCTTAGCGCCTCCCGGACATCGTAACCCTTCCCTTTGAGGATCTGACTCATCGTTCTCAGATATGCCGGTTCATCATCCACCACCAGTATGTGCTTGCTCAAGACCAATGATTCCTCTCTCTCTGCGTTGTTCAACGGATGCCTGATCAAGATACAGACTCCCGAAATCGTTTGCAAGCAAACGCCAGAATCGGCGTTCTGTTTGCTGAATCTACTCCACTGGGGCCATCTTCATTCGGTTGTTGAACTACCCTGAGGAGGTCCCGTCAAGCTCTCCGCTCAACCACCGGGTGAAGTCTCCCAGACTTGCTTCGCTGATCTGATGGGCCATCGGATATTCTCTGTACGTCAGCCTCACAGATGTACGAGACAGTCGTTCTTTTGCCCGCCGTGCATGATCGATGCTGATCACAGGATCGTGGATCCCGTGTGCAACGAACACGCCGAGCGAGCCAAGGGCATCCCACCGAATTTCAAGATTGTTCTGTTCGGGAATGTATCCGCTGTGGGCGATCGTTCCCCGAACCATCTCGGGATGCGAAAGGGAGAGTGCAAAGGACATCACCGCACCCATGCTGAATCCGAAGAGAAAGAGGTGCTCCGGATCAACGGGATGATTCCGCTTGAAATGCTCGACGAATTCCAGAAGCGCTTCATAGCTATGTTGAAACTCTTCCGGATCCGGTGCCCCTACCTCCTGAACATCGTACCACGTGTACCCGGCGAATGGAAACCGATAGGGAGCGCGCACGGCCACCGCGAGGAGTCGTTTGTCGAGATACGGCACAAGCCCCAGTAAGTCCTCTTCATCTGCTCCCCGCCCATGCAAGAGAATGATGGCAGGATGCAACGTTGACGGTTTGCGATCAAACGATCCAAAGATATGATGCAGCGGCGATTTCATCGGCACTCCCTGATGACGTGTGTGATAATCTATTGAACTAATTGTCTTCAGTAAAGTCTCGTAACCGGTGTATTATTGTGCTCTTCGGAACTTCTTCCGCCGCCTGGAAGTTTGACATGCAATACCAGATCACGCAACATCGAAAGGAGAGAACAACGATGGTGAAGAAGCGAGATTTGTCGGTCCATCTCGTCGTCGCAGTGCTCACCCTTCTTGCAGCATGCAGCGATTCCGGCACGAATCCACAGCAAGACCCGCCGCCCGCTCAGGCCGCCGCCCCGGCAATTACATCAATTTTTCCCGATTCGGCTCGATCGGGCGACATCTTGACAGTTCAAGGGAACAATTTCGGCGATTCGAGGGGCACCAGCACCCTCCGAATCGGCGGTACCAATGTCACCGAGTTCATTTCATGGACCAACATACAGATACGCGCACGTGTTCCCTCGGGAGCCGCAACGGGATCTGTCGAGATCGTGGTTGGAGGACGCGCAAGCAACACCATTCCCGTGCGAATCATCAGTGCAGCTCCCGCTGCAGTCTCGTTTTCGACAACAATTCTTCCCCGCTTTCAATCATCGTGTGTTGGGTGTCACGGGGGAACAAACAATCTCTTTCTCGACAGCTATGCGGGACTGATGGCAGGAACGAGCAGAAATGGTCCGGTTGTGACTCCCGGAAACGGCGAAGGAAGTTTGTTGGTGAGAGTGTTGCGCGGCACAGCCGTTGGAATTCCTCGAATGCCGCAGGGAGGACCATTTCTCAGTTCAGGAGAGATAGATAACATTTCGCTCTGGATCACTCAAGGTGCATTAAATAACTGATCCTGTTGAAGGGCCTCACAGTCCGGACCTGCTTCGGAAACAATAGAGGCTTCAGCAGAGTTGCTGAAGCCTTTTTCACACCTCTGCATGCCGAGTTGTTGGACGCAGCCGGGTACTCGACGAAAGCTGAATTTCCCTATTGAGCTTTCGATACGATGAGACCGAAAAGTTCAGATGTCTCTTTTTCGACTGCAGTGTTCACAAAGTCAGTTTTGTATCTGAAAATCACATGGAGAGTGCCTGCGTTTCTTCCTTTCCCCGCCACTGTCATCCGTATACCAGCTCTTTCGCCGGATTCCGAAATCGAAATACCTTTGTCCGTTCCACTCACCCTTGTCCATCCTCTTTCCGTATACATCCCCTCCGTTGGGGCAACCACGAATTTCCACCCGCAGTCCTTTATGCCCCCTGATGATTTGCTCGTACAGCTGTGGCCGACCGATCGCTCTTCTGACTTGCTCTCGTACTCCGCGCGTCTCGCCTGTGAAAACTGGTTCCTGAGTTTGTTGATCTCGGCTTCATACAGCCGAATTCTCTCTTCATACGGAAGCCCGGATTCATTGACAACCCGCATGAGGATTGTGTGTTTGTCTTTGTACTCGGGAAGATAGTCGAGCAATGGTCTCACCATGTAGCTTTGACCGGGGGTTGGTGACTCTGACCACGGTTGAGAAACAATCGAAGTGTTTGCCTGTGCTTCTGCAGCACAAACAAATAACGAAAGGAAGACCGCACTGCGGAATATTGTGTTCATGTACAACCTCCTCATTAAAGTGAGTGATGCCGTATGTAATGTTTGGTTTTTCAGAACGAATGGGCGCAGCGGCACTTCGAACCAAGGTGAAAAGCCGTGAGCACGTTGGTGAACGGAAGGTCATGGTCTGACCGGCCCATCCCATTTGGATTCATGACGGATGTTCTCTCTCTCACGCAAGCCCCTCAGCACGACCTGAGAAAGCCTGGTCAGCACATCGGTTCTATTGGGAAAGCTCGGTGTGATTTCCACAATATGCATCGAACAACTGCATAAGCCGCGTGGCGACTTCATCTGCGCTTCTTCCTTCAATTTCATGCCGGTGAACCATCTGGACAAATGAACCATCTTTGAACAAGGCAAAGGAAGGTGACGAGGGAGGCTGATCGGTAAAATACTCACGTGCACGAGCCGTCGCTTCGCGATCCTGACCTGCAAAGACAGTCGCGATCTGATCCGGTTTGGTCGAGTTGCGAAGCGCCTTCATGAGACCGGGTCGGGCCGCGCCTGCGGCACATCCGCATATCGAGTTTACAACGACAAGCGTGATTTCTTTTGTGTTCGGGAGGAATGCGTCGACCTCTGCCGCGGTGCGAAGTTCTGTTGCACCGAGTTGAGTGACTTCATCCCTCATGCGCTGGATCAGGACATCGTACATGGTGTTCTCCTGTCTGCTCTGGTGGAAGATTGGATACCACCTCAACCGCAGGAGAATCGAAAATGTTCCGGACGACTAGTGGGGATTCTTTTTCAGATGTGGAGGTTTGAAACCGCGGTACGTATCGAAGCGGGAGTCGTAGAATATCAGGTGGAAATTGCCGTCCCTGAGGGTTCCTCCGGAGGGGTAGAGGTAGAACTTCGAGCGCTTGGATGCAGGGATTCGAGAGGGGCGGCCATCGTCGTCGGCGTAGAATTCGAGAACGTAGTAGCCGTTGAGATATTCAGCGGATTCAAGCTGGCGAAGGACGTTTTCGTAACTGTAGAGAAAGAGATCGGAAGGCAATGCTCAGGCCTCACTGCTCCAAGACGTCGAAGTCGCGTCTACGCACGAGCATCAGTATCGATGAATGGGGGACGATGAAGTACCGCTCTTCTTCAAATTCGATCTCCACCGCCGATTCTCTGAGGAAGATCGCGACATCTCCCTCTTCAGCTTGCAGCGGAAGATACTTCACGGGATCCTTGGGGGTTGTCGACCACGGTTCCTGATCCATCGCGTGAGGATTGGGGACAGCATAGCCGGGTCCGACATGGACAACGATTCCGCTTTGGACCTTTTCCTTTTCTTTGACGCCCGGGGGGAGGTACAGGCCGTGGGCGGTGCGATCCTGCTCACGATCGGGTGAGATTAGTACCTTGTCACCGACAAGGACGATGCGTCTTCGAATTCTTGTTTCCATTGCTGGATTGCTGATTGAGGAGTCTGGATTTGGGAATGCGGGGAAAGACTCCTCTTTGGAGTTCAGGAACTCCGGTTCAATCTCCTCGTGACAACCGCCCCACGTGCGGGAAACCCGCTGCATCTGTCACTGATCCCGTCCCGAACGGAATCGGGACGGGATCCTCCCCGAAGGGGCCCTTCGGGCAATTCGACAGTGAACTTGACTGAGAAACGTTAAGTTCAGTCGAATTGGGAGTCGGAACGGCGGGATTTGAACCCGCGACCCCTTGCACCCCAAGCAAGTGCGCTACCGGGCTGCGCCACGTTCCGATTTGATTCTTTTCAGAGTGTTCCATCCGTCGGGAGATTTCAGAAACCGCTCCCTTCGAACGGCCTCACCCCTCGTTTCAAACTCCTCCTTATGAATCACATTCCATGGTCTGCCAAACTTCGTTGATCTCGATTCCCCCGAATTGTGCTTCCTCAGTCTCAGCTCTAGATCTTTAGTCTGACCAACGTAGTATCTGCCGTTGGTCTTACTCTGGATGACATACACATAGTATTTCTTCTCTTGCACCCCAAGTCCCAACGGGATTCCTTTGGAACAAGTGCGCTACCAGGTCTCATTCAGGGCGGAGTTTATCCCGCCGCATCCTGAGCGAAGTCAAAGGATGACGGCGGGACCACGTTCCGATTTGATTCTTTTCAGAGTGTTCCATCCGTCGGGAGATTTCAGAAACCGCTCCCTTCGAACGGCCTCACCCCTCGTTTCAAACTCCTCCTTATGAATCACATCCCATGGTCTGCCAAACTTCGTTGATCTCGATTCCCCCGAATTGTGCTTCCTCAGTCTCAGCTCTAGATCTTTAGTCTGATCAACGTAGTATCTGCCGTTGGTCTTACTCTGGATGACATACACATAGTATTTCTTCTCTTGCACCCCAAGTCCCAACGGGATTCCTTTGGAACAAGTGCGCTACCAGGTCTCATTCAGGGCGGAGTTTATCCCGCCGCATCCTGAGCGAAGTCAAAGGATGACGGCGGGACCACGTTCCGAGCGGATGAAGTATCTTTCCCCTACCATCCCGCGCATTACGATAATACATAACTAATGCCCTCAGTGCAAGAAGTAGGTTTCACTTCTCACATCTCCCGCCTGCGTCCCGACAAAAATCATCAGGTCTTCGGCGGGTAAACGCATTTCACTTCTCCCCTTTCACCCCTCACCCCACCTTCCTTACTTCAACTTCTCCAAAATTCCTTCCAGAAATTCTTTCACCTCGGTGATTTCCGCCCGAATTTCCTCGTCCTGAATCTTCTTCTTTGGAGGGACGGAGAGCAGCTCGAGTTGTTCACCTGCCTCATTTTCCGGGACATAATCTTCCAGAACTTTTTTCGCTCCCTCGATGGTGTACATCTCATCGCGGAGCAGTTTCTTGATCTGGAAAATCAACTTGATGTCCTTGTTGGTGTAAATGCGGTTCCCCGCCCTGTTCTTTTGCGGTTTGAGCTGAGGAAACTCCGATTCCCAGTACCGGAGAACGTACTGTTCCAGGCCGGTGATTTTGCTCACTTCACTGATCGAGTAGTAGAGCTTTTTGATGCCGATGTGTTTCATCGCGATTCACCATGCGAGGTGTGAGGAGGAATTTGAAATCAAATTACAAAAATCGGGAGTGAGTTGCAAAAGAATCGGCTGGGGGAAGAAACAGAGCGGGTTATTTGTGCTCAATCACAACAAACGCCACAACGGTGTTTTCGGTATGGGAAAGAGAGAGATGAAGGGTGCATCCTTCCAGCGTGACAGCGGTTTCGTTGAACAACTTGATCCGCGGGGCGCCCGAGGGTTCGTTATACACCTCCACATCCTTCCACCGGAACGTTCCTGACCAGCCGGTCTGGATCGCTTTGCTTACCGCTTCCTTCGCCGCGAACCGGGCAGCGAAGTGTTCGTGCGGCTGCTTTCTTCCGCGACAGTACGCGATCTCGCTTTCGGTAAACACTTTGCCGATGAACGGATCCCCCTTCTCTTCGAGCATTTCCTTCATGCGACGCACATCGACAACATCAACTCCGATTCCGCGAATCACGATTTGCTTCTCCCTTGAGAACTGTTTTCCTTTCGCACGATCTGCAGGACTTCGACAATGTCATTGATTTCATAGTCCGCGTTCGAGATCTGGGTCCCGAATGTATCGCCATAACGCGCGAAAACCGTCTTCATCCCAACCTGCGCGGCACCGACCACATCGCGCTCCGCCCAGTCACCAACCATGAGTGATTCATGCGGATTGACCTGCAGCTTCTCAAGAATCTTTTTGAACGGCGTCGGGTGCGGTTTCCGTTTGCCGCTGTCATCGAAGGTCACCACGGCATCGAAAATGTGATGCAGGTTAAGATAGCAGAGGCGCAGCCACGCTTCCCGCGCAGGAGCATCGGAAACAACACCGAGCTTCATGTGCATCTTTGTGAGCTCAATGAGCGTCAGATAGACATGCGGGTAAGGAACAAGTGCCGCCTCGCGCGCGCGCCTGTACGCGATCACTCCGGCGGAGAGAATCTTATAGTCGATCTTGCTGAACTCTTCGAACAGGAGCTCATCGAAGACATTCTGGAACTCGATTCCTTTCTCTTTATAGATGCGATCGATCCGTTTCTGAATCTCGTCGACGGACAAGCGCAGTCCCGCATCGCGCATCGCGTGAATCGCCGCATCGATCGCCTGCTTCTTCATCGCCATGAAATCCACGAGCGTGTTGTCGAGATCAAAGACCACTGCACTAATCATACACTACTCCTGACTCAGGACGCGCACGGCAAGTTCGTACCCCTTCAACCCGAATCCCGTGATCACTCCTTTGCATACCGGAGCGATGACCGAGACGCGGGGGAACTCTTCGCGACCATAGATGTTGCTGAGATGCACCTCCACTACCGGGACTTTCAGCGCCGCCACCGCATCACGCAATGCATACGAGTAGTGCGTGAATGCTCCGGGATTGATGATCACGCCCCCGAACGTTCCCTCAAAGGCACGATGGAGCGCGTTGACGAGTTCTCCTTCGATGTTCGATTGGAAGAACTCAAATCCAATCTTCGGGAATCTCTTTCGGAGCCGAACCTGAAGATCCTTGAGCGTTTCTCTTCCGTAGATCTCCGGTTCGCGCTTTCCCAGGAGATTCAAGTTGGGGCCGTTGATGATGAGGATTTGCATGATATGCTCCGTGAATCGATGTTCTCTCCAGTTTGCGGTATCCGCTCAGACAACTTCGGGAGGTAGTTGCTGACCGCACCCTACACCACGCGCACCACGACAATCGTCATATCGTCGTGCTGTTTTGCCCTCCCGGCAAACTTCCGAACTGCACCAAACACCTCATCGAGTACTTCTTGTGCAGTGGTCGTCGTGCTGTCGGTAAGTGTTTTGACCAGTCGACCGTCGCCAAATTCTTCCTTGCGCGGATTCATCGCTTCCGTGAATCCATCGGTGTAGAACACAAAAATATCTCCCTTCCGAAGCGGCATCTCGACCTCCTCGAGCGTCCGGGAGAACTTCTGTCCCTCCTCCAAACCAAGTGCCAGCCCTTCCGGCTGAATCACTTCGATTCCATTTCCTCGTGCTCGCTTGACAAGCACTGGAGTATGACCGGCCCGCGCAACGCTGAGTCTCTTCTTCCCGAGGTCAAAGATCCCATACACCATACTCACAAACGCGCCACGCTCGACATTCTGGTAGAAGAGCTTGTTGATTTCGTTCAGCACGTCCCGAGCGGATTTCGTTTTGCCCGAGAGGGCCCTCAAAAACCCTTTGGCAAGCGTCATGTAGAACGCCGCCTGTGTTCCCTTGCCGGAGACATCGCCAACCGCCACGCAAATGCGCCGCGGTGTGAGCTCGACGAAGTCGAAGTAGTCCCCTCCCACCTCCTTCGCCGGCACACAGCGTGAAGCGATATCAAGTCCTTTGATGCGCGGGCTTTCCTTCGGCAGAAAACTCATCTGTACAGTCCGGGCGATTTCAAGCTCCTGCTGCAGCCGCTGACGTTCCGTGATATTTCTTGCAAACGCCGGCGTAATTGAATCGAAATCGTGCACGCGGTCGCGTGTCACGATCGAAACAAACGACCAGAGGACGACACCTGTCATCACCGCGACAAGGAGATAGCCCGACTCAACAAACTCCGGAGCACCGACAACAAAGAGAGACAATCCATCCGTCACGGTGAGGTGGGTCAGGACCGCAATCGTTCCTGCGAGTACATCGTGGCGCACGAAGGCGAGAATGATGAGAAATCCCGCAACGGTTTCAATTCCAATGCCCGCATAAATCGGTTGAATACTCCCCGTATTGAGCAGTCCAGCAACAATTGATCCCACGATGATTACCCACCAGATGGATGCAAGCTTCTGCCGGGCAAACGACAGGACGAATAAGTACGAGAAACCGGCGATCAACAGCCCTTCCGACAGGTTGCTTGTGATGATATGAGTCGCCGGACTCATCGTTTCGAATGACCGAATGAGTGTGTCCTCGGGGACTTTGCTCCATGTGGGGAAGAGCTGATGCATCAGAAACGCGATTCCCAGCCATCCGAGGAGACTGATGAAGCCGAAGGCCATACCTCGCAAGACACTCTCGCCGACGCGAGAATGGAGTGCGTATCCTTTGAGGAGAAGATCGAACGAGACGAACTTGTCTCTCCATGTTTCCCGCCCTACCACCTCGGCGACGGACCAAGTAATCATCGTTCCTCCGCCGAAGAAGAGCATGATGAATGCGATGGGGATGAGGATTTCCCAGTCGCCTTGACTGACGAGCATGAAATAGGAACTGACGACCGAGGCAGCGGCACCGACGATCCCAAGCACCAGTGCATTCTTAAACCCCATTTCGTACGCGCGAAATCTCCGTATCCCCACCACCATGAGGGTGATCGCGAGCGCTGCGTAGAGAAGAAATTCGAAGAAAGAGTAGTACGAAGCGACGTCCACGGTGTCTGCTTTCGCAGGCATCTTGTACTGGATGTCGACGCTGGAGACCACCGATCCGGCCACTCCGATTCGAAATTCCAGATCTCTCTGCGCCACCGTGTCGGGGATGCTGTACGAGAATTCATAGTCAGCCCGATGCGGGAGGTCGATTTTCTTCTCGCCGGTTCGCATGAGCATCCGACTCCCAACGGCCGAATCTTCACGCGCCGTATCGCTTCCGACCGCGAGGAACCCTCCACTTTCACGTGCAAACCACTGCGGCAGGTACCGTGAAAGAAATTGTTCCGCAAGCTGATGGGCTTCCGCCGGTTGCAGCGACGGGAGGGCGACGGTGTCCCCGATTTCTCGGCGCAGTCCGAAGAAATTCCCCTTCGCATCGACGCGAAGGAGAACATCACCATAAAGCCGGCGTTCCGCTCTTTGCCTCGATTCTTCGGGTCGTTCTTCTGAAGCCGAACTGAAGATTCGCATCGGTTTCTGTCTCGACCACTGAACCTCCCAATACGAACCGACGATGCGATCACGCAACGTTTCATTCGCGCGTACAAACCCATGCTCCTGTTGCACGATCCGCACGAGGACCCGATTGGTTTTCAACCGCACCCGGTGACCGAAGTCGCTGATGTTGATATCCATCTCCGCCGCCAGCTGTTGTGCGCGTTCCACAATCCGATGGGCATCAAGGGGAAGATGAAGCGATCCGAGAACGTGCGTGGAAGGATACAGCACAGCGATCAACGAAAGCGAGACGGCGATCATTGGACACCAGATCAGCAGTTGAAGTGTACGGTGTGGAGTTTCCATAGTGGTATGCGGCGTTCAGGTGATCGATTATCCCTTCTCGGACCGGGCCAGTTCGTCTTCGATGAATTGGCGGATTTCCGGCTTGAGATGCTCCTCGACGATCCCGATTTCGGCAATGCCGTGAGCGAGGATTGTTGATTTGCGCTGGGGCGCCAGTTTCTTGTTCACAACGATGAGTCGCTCCTCCTTCAACACGCAGTATCCTCCTTCGAAGTCCCCTTTTTCATACCGAACGGCGATTCCGCTCTTCGAAGCAAGCTGTTCAAGTTCCTTCTGCGTCTGTTCATACGTCATCGCACTGTACCTCGTCACGTCCGCGTCTCAATCCCTGCTTCGGCATCGCGTTTGATCAACTTATTTCATTTTGGATTCACTATCAAGCCGGTGGTTCAGGCGGTTGATCCGGGACGAGAATTGCATGTGAGAGCCTGTTCCTCACGCGATTCCACCACGACTCAATGTGATGTCCGCTCCACACGTTGAAGAAGAAGAACGCGCCGCCCGCGAGAATATCAATCACATAGTGATATCTCAAGTACACGGTACCGATGATGAGGAGCGTCACAGTAATTCCGAGCACCCATCGGAGCGATGTGCGGTGTTGAAACGCGAGGTAAACAACCACAAGCGACAGCTGCGTATGTCCGCTCGGGAAAACATCCCGCTGCACAACATCGACGGGATTGGGAATCCCCTTTGGGATCGACTCGCCAAAATTCACAAAGTCACGAAGCGCATTGGTGAAGAGCAGACCCGGGAGTTCTTCGTTCAGCAGATGAAAATTGTGAAGTGTGAATCGGGGACCCACGGCCGGGAGCAAGAAGTATCCGAGATACGAGAGGAAGAAACCATAGACGAGCAGAAATCCCGCGCGGTCAAAATCCCGCAGGGGATACCGACGATAGATCTGAACTCCGAGGGCAATGAAGAGCAGGTAGTACGAAGAATAGGCAACCTGGAGAACCTCTGTGAGCACGGGATGGGAAATTTGCGCCAGCCATTCCGTCGGATTCACCCCAAACATCCAGTAGTCGATTTGGATCAGAAGCTGGTCATAATCGATCGGATGGATCGGCTTGATCATGAAGTACAGTTCCTTGAAGACCCCGATCACCATCGGATACAGATACCATCGGTGCATTCCGATCAACAACTTCGTCCTTCTGGTTTCCGCGTTCACAGCCAGAATGACAATCAGCATACTCATGACCACGTTGATCGTCACGAGGATGTACCATACCTCCACGCGTGCGGCGAATATCAGATTCAGAAGAGAGAGGAAGAGCAGAAACGATATCGTGACGAGATCTGCCGGAGAGAGATGAGAAAGGATTCTGCGAACGTTCATGGATTCCTTGTCGAGGTTACGTCTCGGTCCTACAGCCACTGCAACATCAGGGTTGCCAGAGAAAGAAAGATCGTGATACCGATGACATCCTGAAACGCCGTCTCAAACGGGCCGGCGGTGACGGCCGGATCGAATCCAAGGCGCTTGGAAAGGAGGGGCGTTGCAGAGCCGATGACTCCTGAGATGTTGATGGAGAAAAACATCGACGTCCCGACGACAAGGCCAAACAGCGGTGTACCGTGCCAGAGACCGGCGATCAATCCCAGGATGACACCGCAGGCAAGGCCGAGAATGAGTGTTGTCTGGAGTTGACGTTTCACCGGATCCTGCCACCGGTTCGGATCCACATGGCCGGTGGCGAGCCCCCGTACGACGACGGCGGCGGCCTGAAGCCCGGTGTTACCCGACAGCGCGGAAATCACCGGCATGAACGATGCGAGTAAAATCACCTTGGTCAGCGTTGCATCGAACTTGTGGACAACAAATCCTGCCATCAGCTGGATAAGGAGCGTGATGAGGATCCACGGAAGTCGAAGCATTGCGATTTGAACCGGCGATCGGCGTTCCATTTCCTCCACATCCGAACCGATGAGCCGCGCCACATCCTCTTCATGCTCCTCTTCCAATACGTCGACGATATCGTCGATCGTGATCCGACCGAGAAGCTTCCCGGCCGTATCGGTCACCGGTAGCGAGACAATATCATAGCGCTTGAAGATCTGAGCCACTTCTTCCTGATCGACACTCGTCATCACGCTCACGAAATCGCCAATCATCAGTTTACTCATTCGCCTATTCGGTGCATTGAGAAGCAGTTCCTGGATCGGTACAACACCCAGTAGAATTCCTCTTTCGTCAACGACATATACTTGATAGATATTCTTGTGCTCTTTGGCGAGTTTTCGAACTGCTCGAATCGCCTTTTTGACGGTGTCATGAGGGGCGACGCTCGCAAGCTCCTTCGCCATGATGCCGCCGGCCGTAGATTCATCGTACTGGAGAAGTTCTTCGACATGCGAGGAGTCCTCGGTGTCCATTGTCTCCAACACTTCTTCGGCGCGTTCATCGGAAAGCTTGCCAACGATGTCGGCGGCATCGTCGGAATCCATTTTATCAACAAGCTCGGTGATGCGCGGCTGCGGAAGAATTTCCAGGAGATGTTCGCGATGGACATCGTCAAGCTCCAGGATGACCTCACTGGCATCCTCACTGGGAAGGAGTCCGAAGACGTACTCCGCCTGCTCCGTATCGAGCCAATTCATGATGTGAGCGATGTCGGCGGGATACAGATCGCGCAGGATGTTCAGAAGCAGAAAGTCGGAGCGCGATTCGACAAGATCTTTGATATCGGCCATCAGCTCGTCATCGATCTCGATCAGCTCCTTTGGGCTTTGGGGGAGTTTTTCTTTCAGTTCCGGCATTGTCTGTCCCTATGTTGAAAACGTGGAGAGGACTTTTTCGTTTGTATAGGGTTCCAGCCGACGCACCAGTGCAAGAAAGTCGTGGAGGGAAAGCTCTTCCGGGCGCTTTGCAAGGTCATACTCCACCTTCTTCAAATCCTGCTCCTCGAATCCCAGAAACCGGAGGCCGTTGAAAAGCGTTTTCCGGCGCTTGCCAAATGTTCCCCTCACGACCGTTCGGAAGAGACGGTCATCAATCGGGGGAATTTCTCGAGGAAAATCAAGCCGTACGACGGCTGATTCCACGCTTGGTTTCGGATAGAAACAGTTTGAAGAGACCCGGAACAGGAATTTCGGCTTCGCATAGAACTGGCAGAACACCGAAAGGATTCCATAGTCCTTCGTCCCCGGAGACGCTGTCAGGCGGCGGGCCACTTCGAGCTGAACCATGATCGTTGCATCCGTCACGTTTCGACGATGCTCGAATAACCAGAACAGGATATCGCTCGTGATGTAGTAGGGAATGTTCCCGACAACGTGCAGCGGTCGTCCATATTTCTCTCTGAGCTCCCCAAGATCCACCACGAGCACATCTGAGGAAATGATCGCGATCGTTGAGCCGAAGGTCTCTTTGAGCATTGCAACTGCTCGCTCATCGATCTCGACGGCGATCGCTTCCGCCCCTGTCGCGATGAGATGCTTCGTCAATGCTCCCTGTCCGGGGCCGATTTCAACAACGATATCGTCGCGTTGAAGACCAAGATGCTCGACAATCTTCCGGGCAATATTTTCATCCCGCAGGAAATTCTGACCCAGCGATTTCTTCGGCGCGACCATGCAGATTGACAAAAAGTTCGCTTCAATATAATCATCACCCTATGGAATATCAACGACACACCCTTCCTCGGTTCACTACCTCGTGCATGGATCTCGCTCTGCGCGTTCCGTTCTTACCTTGCATTTCGAACCTTTTTCGTTTACTTTGGCGACAAACTCAACGCCGTTCTCCCGCTCCGATCATCCATCACCGCGAACCTCATGTCGAGAACGACCAGAACAAGATCGAACACCGCGTCTCCATCGGACTCCCCGAACGTTTACCTCTCCATTCTCATCCCGCTCTTCAACGAAGAGGAATCGCTTGTCGAGCTTCACGCCGAGATCACATCGGTGATGAAGACGGTGAAGCGGCCGTACGAAATTCTGTTCATCGACGATGGGAGCACTGATCACTCGTTCAAGGTGCTTGAGGATTTGCATCGCATTGATCGGCACGTCCGTGCCATTCGGTTCAGGCGGAACTTTGGAAAATCCGCCGCTCTTGCCGTCGGTTTTAAAGAAGCGCGCGGCGAGTTCGTCGTCACGATGGATGCCGATCTCCAGGATGATCCTCGCGAGATTCCCAACCTTGTGGCCGCCCTTCAGCCCGATGTCGATCTTGTCTCCGGATGGAAGCAGAAGAGACATGATCCGATTTCGAAAACCATCCCCTCGCGGTTTTTCAATTTTGTCACCGCAAAAATGACCGGTATTCCGATTCATGATTTCAACTGCGGATTGAAGGCCTATCGGCGGGAGGTCACAAAAGAGGTGCAGATCTACGGCGAGCTCCACCGATACATACCCGTGCTGGCTCACTGGGCCGGATATCGGGTGGGAGAAATCGTTGTCCAGCATCACCCGCGCAAGTACGGCCACACCAAATTCGGGCTAAGCCGTTTTTTCACGGGATTTCTTGATTTGCTGACGGTGCTCTTCACAACCCGGTACATCCGCCGTCCGTTGCACCTGTTCGGCGTTTGGGGAATCGTATCCTTCGTCGTCGGGGTGCTCATCGATGGCTATCTTTCGATCGAGTGGTTCTTGGGAAGAACGGCACTGACGAATCGCCCTCTCTTTCTTGTCGGATTCCTCTTCATCATCATCGGCATTCAATTCATTTCGATCGGCCTCCTCGGTGAGATGATTACGCGGCAGGAACCACGAGATCAAACCTATTCCATACGAGATACCATCGGATAGCAAAACGCTTCATGTCTCTCCTGCCCCTCCCGTCCTTGTTTTCCAAGCACGTATTTCTTTCTCTCCCGCCTGCATCAGGATGATTTGCACCGAAAAGAATCGTATGTTTCGCAACCATTGAGTCCAGACAACGATTGTCCATGAAGATTACCCTGATCGGCCCGGCCTATCCGTTTCGCGGCGGCATCGCCCACTTCACCGGGCTTCTGTACCGCTACTTGTCGAGGAACCACAGCGTCGAGGTCGTGACCTTTTCCCGTCAGTATCCATCGATCCTTTTCCCGGGCCAGACTCAGCGCGAAACCGATGGTGAAGGTCTCGCGATTCCAACGAAGCGAATGATTGATTCGATCAATCCGCTGACATGGGTACGCACGGGTCGACACATCGCGCGGGAATCTCCCGACCTGGTGATCTTCATGTATTGGCTCCCCTTCTTTGCTCCCGCCTATGCATCGATTGCTTCCCGCGTCAAACGAGGAAGCGGGGCGCGGGTGCTGTTCCTCTGCCACAATATCATCCCGCATGAGAAACGAATCGGCGACCGTCTTCTCACGCGACGCGCATTCCGCCATGCCGATACTTTCATTGTTCAGTCGCGTGAAGTTGAACGCGATCTACTCTCGATCCTCCCGTCGGCACGGTATCGCATGTTGCCGCATCCGATCTACGAGATTTTTGGAAACGCGGTTCCCAAGGATGAGGCCCGCGCACGATTGCGGCTTGATCATTCCAAGATCATTCTCTTTTTTGGATTCATTCGTCCATACAAAGGACTCGAGACGCTTCTCCGTGCAATGCCCGACATTCGCAAGCGCATCGATCTCCATTGCCTTGTCGTGGGGGAATCGTATGAAGACATCACTTCCTACCGGCAATTGATCCGCGAGGGGAATTACGAATCGGCGGTCACGTTGGTCCAGCAGTATGTCCCTGCCGAGGATGTTCGCTTGTACTTTTCCGCTGCGGATTGCGTGGTGCTTCCCTATCGATCGGCAACCCAGAGCGGCATTGTGCAGATCGCGTATCAATTTTCGAAACCGGCGATCGTAACCGATGTGGGGGGGCTTTCGGAGATCGTCTTGGATAATCAAACCGGTTTCGTGGTTCCGCCCGACAATCCGAGTGCACTTGCCAGCGCAGTGATTCGATTCTACGAAGAACACCGCGAGGAGGAGTTCGTGAGGAACATCGGACCGGAAAGAGAAAAGTATCGCTGGGATCATTTTGTGCGAGGGATCGAGGAAATCGTACTCTCATCAACTCCACCCCCCCCCTCGTCCGAAGCGGTATCCTGATATTCTATGCATTACGACCGTATCAAGAAGAGCCTCGGCAATTTCGTTCGAGAACACCGCATCCTCCGCCCCCTTTTTTACGGCGCCCTCGGCGCCCTCTTTCTCAGGGAGTGGCATGTCAAGAGAGTACTGCGAAAGCTCTTTCGGGAACATCCGATTAGCCGGGTGTACGACGCAGGGAGCGGCTTCGGTCAGTACTCATACTACATCGCCAAACGATATCCTCAGGTCGGTGTGTACGCCGTCGATGTCAAGGAAGAACAGATTCTCGATTGCCGGCGATTCTTCAAGAAGGCACGTCTCGGCAACGTGGTTTTTGCCGTCGAAGATCTGACCCAGCCGGTTCACCGGGAGGAGTTTGACCTTGCGCTTTCGGTCGACGTCATGGAACACATTCCGGACGATGTCGCTGTATTCCGAAACCTCCATGCGGCCCTGAAATCGAACGGATATCTCGTTGTCAATACTCCGTCGGCACCGGAGCATTCGGAAGAATCGGTCGCGGGGAGTTTCATCGACGAACATGTGAGAGTTGGATACTCGCCCAAAGAAATCAGGGAAAAACTTTCATCGGCCGGATTTCACGTGGAGCGGATTCAGTTCACCTATGGACCGTACGGTGCGATTGCGTGGACCGCAGGCATCAAGATTCCGATGCAGCTTCTCGGCATCAGCAGAATGTTCTTTGTTCTGTTGCCGTTCTACTATGTGATCGCGCTCCCCATTTCGTGGATCTTCATGCTTTGTGATTACCTAATGGAAAATCGTTTCGGCGGCGGCCTCCTTGTCGTTGCGAAAAAACCATAGCGAAGGCAAACGTGTGCCAACCGGATCGGATCCGCAACCTCTCGTTTTTGTCCTCATCCTGAACTGGAACGGGATGGAAGATACCTTGGAGTGTCTTCGATCGCTCAGTGCGATCGACTATTCCAACGCGCGAGTGGTCGTGATCGACAACGCTTCCACCGATGGATCAGTCCTTGCAATCAGGGCTCAGTTTCCCACGGTCCAGGTGATCGAAAATGGATCAAACCTGCAATTTGCCGGAGGAAACAACGTCGGGATCCGCTATGCCATTCGTGAGGGAGCGGACGCCATCCTTCTGCTGAACAACGACACGACGGTCGATACGCATTTTCTCTCAGAGCTTGTTTCAGCGTACGCCAATGATCGATCGGTCGGCATGGTGGCGCCGAAGATTCTGTACTACGCGCAACCCGATCGCATCTGGTATGCCGGCGGCGTTATCGAATGGTGGAAGGGATGGATTTCGCACCGCGGCATTCGAGAAATCGATCGCGGACAGTACGATGCCCCTGCGCCGGTCGATTACATCACCGGATGCTGTCTTCTTGTGCGCCGCTCCGCAGTGGAAACAATCGGGGTGCTCGACGAACGGTTTGCGATGTACGGTGAGGATGTGGATTGGTGTCTCCGCGCGCGCCGGGCAGGTTTTTCCGTTCGCTACGTTCCGACTGCCCGCGTCTGGCACAAGGTATCGGTAAGCAGCGGCGGCCACTTTTCCTGGTTCAAGAATTGGAACAAGTTGAAGGGACTCGTGCGTCTGATGTCACGGTATGCGAATCCGGTCCAGTGGGTGAGCGCCCTGGCATCGTTTCCCGTGCTGGCTATTGTGGCGTATGTGCGGAGCAGACGATGGGATTGAGACTCAATCCTTGTCCAGCGTTTCCGGCGCTGTCAGAACGTTCACGATGCAACAGGTGAAATCGATGAAGATTGCAGTCGCATTTGGAACTCGTCCCGAGGCAATTAAGATGGCTCCGATCGTTAAGGAGTTGACGCGTCGCGGAGTAGACTTTTCAATCATCGTGACGGGCCAGCACCGTGAACTTCTTGATCAGAAACTTGATCTTTTCGGGATTAAACCCCACCACGATCTTGATGTGATGCAGATCGATCAGGACCTCTTTCAAACTACCTCGTTGGTTCTTCAACGAATCAAACCGGTGCTCGCGCAGGAAGCTCCCGATCTGCTGCTCGTTCAGGGAGACACGACAACAACCTTCGCGGCAAGCCTGGCCGCTTTCTATCTGCAGATTCCGATCGGTCATGTGGAAGCGGGATTGCGCACATGGAACAGGAACAATCCTTATCCTGAAGAACTCAATCGGCAGCTCACGACGCGCCTTGCCTCGCTTCACTTTGCGCCGACAACATGGGCGCGTGCAAATCTGCTCCGCGAAGGAGTCTCTGCTGAGGAGATTCATGTCACGGGAAATCCGGTGATCGACGCGCTGCTTGACATTGCAGCCGAAGAATACCGCTTCGAGAATGCATTGCTGAACACGATGGACTATGCGACCCGCAAAGTCGTCGTGATGACCGTCCATCGGAGAGAAAGTTTCGGGGAACCGATGAAGAGAATTTTCCAGGCGTGCCGCGAACTGGTCGAATCGGATCAGTCGGTGGAACTGATCTATCCCGTCCATCCGAATCCTCAGGTAAAGACGATGGCATCCCACATGCTCTCCGGAACTCCCCGGGTCCACCTCATCGAGCCGCTTGACTACCGTGCATTCGTGCATCTCATGAAGCAATCGTACTTGATTCTGACGGACTCCGGCGGAATTCAGGAGGAGGCCCCAAGTCTCCGCAAGCCGGTACTGGTGCTGCGGGAGACGACCGAACGGCCGGAAGCCATTGAGGCCGGCACGGCAAAACTGGTCGGCACGTCAACGGCTTCGATCGTAAGCGCCGCGACGCAACTCCTCCAAGATCGCAAGGCGTATGGGGAGATGATCACACAGATCAATCCGTACGGCGACGGGACTTCGGGAAAACAAATCGTCGACATTGTTCTCTCGGCTCTTTCAGGTTCTTCGTTCAAATCGAAATGATGCGATGAGTGTCGGACCGATTCAGTACAGACTCGTACATGACGCGGGGAGATGAACGCCTTGTTCGCGCATACTCCCGATGACGCCATGCCGTTCCGGCCGTACCGAATGTATCACCCCGTGCAAGAGATCGCACGCGGAGAAACTCACGGCCAAAGCTGGAAAGGTCAAGACATCGAAGAGGCCATCGATCTGTGTCGTCACCAGATGCTCGAGCGCCTCCTGCTGGAGTTCCTCCCCCCGCATGGAAAGGTTCTCGAAGCCGGATGCGGAACAGGGCGTTGGGTATTCTACCTTTTGAAGAAAGGGTATGACATCGTTGGTGTCGACCTCGCACAGGAAGCACTCGAGATCGCTAAAGCATATGACCCGTCTGCTCCGCTTGTTCATGGCGACGTCTGCCGACTTGAGTTCGAGAGCGAAACGTTTGATGCGGTGATGTCATTGGGGGTTGTGGAACATTTTGAGGAAGGACCACAGAAGGTTTTGAAAGAACTCCGGCGCATTCTTTCCGATGACGGCATCCTCATCCTCACGATTCCAGTCCAGAACATCCTGCGTCGACTCTTGATCAACAGACTGAAGACGTTCAAGCGTGTGCTTCAGCAATGGCGTGGCGTACGGTACGGCTTCGAGGAGTATCGTTTCACGCGCGGGCAAATGGAAACGCTGCTCGCCAGCGCCGGATTCGTCGTCGAGAGAACCGACCCCGATGATTTCTATCCTCCTTTCAACATGGGGTTGTACGTCGACCTGCCGATGCTGCGTTCGCCGGAACGGAGATGGGAGTTGAATGCCGCCGGCAGAGTGCTTCAACGATTGTTGAACATCCTCTCACCTTGGATCGCCAGTTCGGGAGCCATTTTCGTTTGCCGGAAGCGAACAAGGCAGAACGACGAGTCGTAACTATGGAATTTGGAAAACATATCGGGAAGGGTTTTTGGGGATTCGCCGACAAGTCTCTGGTCGTCGTCTACGGACTGGGATTTATATTCCTTGTCCTGAGGGTACTCCCCGAAGAAGAGTACGGCGCCTTCGTCATGATCCAGGCGATCTTTAACCTCATCGTTGCATTCGCGGGAAGTTTCGCCCTGCAGCCTCTGGTGAAATTCGGATCCGAATCGGACGACCTCGGATCGATCCTTGCACCCGGCCTTTTCCTGTACGCTGCGTTTCTTCTCCTTTCGTCGTTCATCGTCTCTCTCGGAGCGCCCTGGATTGCGGGATTCGTCGCTCCTTCGTACAGTCAGCACCTCGCGGAGTTGCTCATGTATCTTCCCGCGTTGCTGATCGCGGCTTTCGTGAGAAATGTGGCGATTGCCCTGCTGCAAACACGGTTTCGCATACGCGAGATCTTCGCTGTGGATGCGATCTTCTTTCTCGGGAGCCTCCTCTTGCTCTTCGTGGCCCATGAATCATCCATGCTCACGACTGCGTATGATCTCATCGTGATTACATTCTTTGCGCTGATCGCTTCGTCGGTGTCTGCAATTGTGATTGCGTTCGATCTTTTGAAGCACTATCGACGGATCACACGGGATGATATGTCGAGGATTTGGGGATTCGGCAAGTACTCGCTCGTCTCATCCGCCAGTGTGGCAGTACAGGCCCAGCTCGATGTCTTCTTTCTCTCCGCATTTGGCGGATCTGTGCAGGTGGCTGTGTTCAGCGCTGCCAAGATTTTTGTTCGGATCTTCGACGTCATGAATCAGGTCATCCAGCTTTTTGTGGTGCCGGCCTCCTCCCGCTTCTTCTCAAAAGGAGATCATTCGTCGCTTCAGTCAATGATGGAGAAATCCATTTGCTTCTCGACTCTTTTTCTTCTGCCGGTCTTTTTGATTTTTGCGTTCGGAGCCGAGTTTATCCTTGAGCTCTTCTACGCCGACCGGTATGCTGACGCGAATATTCCGTTGCGCATTTTCGCCTTCCTTGCCGCGGTCGTCCCTGCGTCATCGGTCCTCTCAAGTATCCTCGTGGGATTGGGGAGAGTGAAAACCGGGATGATCCTCACCTGGATCTTTCTCGCATGTTCGTTCATTCTGCAATGGCTCCTGGTTCCGCGGTTTGGACCAACCGGCGCTGCGCTCGCGAACGTGGGAGCGATGACCGTCCTGACGGTGGGTGCATCGATCGCCGTCAACCGCATTTTGCCTGTACGTGTCATGTCAATCCTTGCGCGAACACGCGATCTTACAACGTTTATTCGAAAGAGGATGCGGAACGGCGCATGAGCACTTCTCCCATCTCCATCGACAGGGATCCTCGCTTCTCCCGGCGGAAAGAGGCTTCGACCAGTATTCTCAGCCGGGACTACCTGGTCATGCAGCCCCTTCTGGCATGGATGCGCGATGTTGCGGTGAGATATTGCTCTGGAACGATGCTCGATTATGGCTGTGGAAACAGGCCGTACTATGAACTCCTCCGTCGCCACGTGCAGCAATATCTTTCGGCCGATGTCATGCAAAACGACGAGGGAACGGTGGACTTCATTATCGGAAGCGATGCGGCGCTCCCCCTGGCATCCGGCACGTGCGATACCGTCCTCTCGACACAGGTCCTGGAACACACTCGCCTTCCTGATGAGTACCTTCGGGAAGCGGCTCGAGTTCTTAAGCCCGGGGGGTATCTCATTTTGACATGCCCCGGTTCGTACATGCTCCATGAGGTGCCTTACGATTACTATCGGTTCACCGTTCACGGACTGGAGTACCTGTTGGAGAGGAATGGGCTGAACGTCGCGAATTTCTCGAACGCGGGCGGTGCATGGAGGGTCGTGGGTCAGTCGTTCCTGAATCATAAAGCATTCGGAAAGAGAATTCCGGTTCTTTCGAAGGTGATGTTCCTTGTCTGGGCCCTTTGTACGAATTTGTCGTGTGCTCTGCTGGACACGTTGAATATGAATACTCATGAGACATTGAACTACATGGTGGTCGCGCAGAAACGCCATGGATGAGAAGACACGCAAAGAGCGAGCGCTCATCGATTTGCACCAGAATCTTGCCTCCGGCCGCATCGCCGGTCAATCAGGCGTCGATATCGTAGATCTGATTCATCTCGGACGGTATCGGTTCGCTCTTGCGTATACGGCGGAGAAGAACGTTCTCGATATCGCGTGCGGGATCGGATATGGAACGCATATGATCGCCCGCGGCGGAGGCGCTCGTGCGGCAACAGGCATCGATGTCTCACGCGACGCGATCTCGCAGGCAGAGCAAACATACCGGCATCCTGCTCTCCGGTTCCATCTTCTCGATGGAAAGGTCCTTCCATTTTCCGATCATACGTTCGATACGGTCGTTTCCTTTGAAACGATCGAGCATGTTTTCGATGAACGTTTCTTCCTTCAGGAACTTCGCCGCGTCATGAAGCGGGGCGGATCATTAGTCATCTCCACACCGAACAAACGGTTTCATTCCTTCGGTCGGAGGATTCCCTGGAACCCCTACCATGTGCGTGAGCACACCCCCGAGCGGTTTCGCCGGCTTCTGGAACAATACTATTCCCGGATTGAGTTTTGGGGAGGGCAGGAGTTTCTCGCGCCGAACATCCTGAATGCGTTTCGCACGAACTGGATCGAATTTCGATATTACAAGGTGTTGATGAATCCCGCCTTCGCGCGAATGATTCAGACGTATCGGAGAATACGGAGGAAGACCGAGAAGCAACACGATGTCTCCGGGAATCATCGTGATGCAGGGCTCCCGCGATCCCTCATTGAACATCGCTGTGATGTGCGCTCGTGGATTGAAAACACCGAACCGTACACGATCGTCGCCGTTTGCCGAAATGAAGATTGAAGAAACAAACAAGCATTCCCTGCCGTCATCGAGCTTTCTTCTCACCACGAACAACCTCCATTTCGGGGGCGTCGAACAAGTCATCCTGACGTATGCGAAGCATCTGAGTCGGGCCGGACACCGCGTCACGGTTGCGTGCCTGAATCCGGGACAGATTGCGAACGAAATCGCCGCCCTTGACGATGTCGGGGTGATCCATGTACAATCCAAGATTCCTCTTCTGCGATTCCTTCACTTCTTGAGAGTTGCCCGCACGACGCGGCCGCGCATCGTACACAACCATGCGTGTTGGTACGGATTGCTCGTCGGTCGGCTCACCGGAGCAAAATGCGTCGAAACCGTTCATAACATGTACAACTGGTTCCGCTTCCACGAAAAGATCCTCTACGGATTCTATTGTATGCTGGCGCACCGGATTGTCGCCTGTTCCCGCTTCGTCGAGCAATACACGATCGATCACTTCCCCTTCATGAATGCGCGCAAGTTTGTAACCATTCACTCCGGCATTGACATTGCACAGTTCACAAGGAAACACGATCGGACACGTTTTCTAAAGCGGTATAGCGTTGATGGGGAAAAGACGATCGTGGGATTCGTGGGACGATTGGCAAAGGAGAAGGGCGTTCACTTGCTGCTTGAATGCGCACGCCGGCTCCTCCCGCAGCGCCCGGATATCCAATTTGTTGTCGTCGGTGATGGGCCGATGCGCGATCAACTGGAAGCTCAGAAAAACGAGCATGGGCTCCACAACGTCCATCTGGTTGGCCGATCAACCGAGATTCCTCAGTTTCTCTCTGCCTTCGATATGTATGTTCTCCCCTCCGCCCTCGAGGGATTTCCCATCGGAATTCTCGAAGCCCTCGCGTCCGGCCTCCCGGTTATTGCCTCCCGCGTCAGCGGCGTGCCGGAAGCGGTGACGCACGGAGAGAATGGATTCCTCATCGATGCGGGAGATGTCGCCGCGCTGACAGAACGCATTGTGACATTGACCGATAACCCCGACCTGCGGATGCGCATGAGCAGCAATGCTCGGACGACCGTCGAACAACAGTTTGCAGACCGGATCATGATTCGCAAGTCGATCGAACTGTATCAAGAGATCCTGGCATGACATTTCTTTTCTTCTCGGATATTTCCTGGAACAATCTGTGGCAGCGGCCGCACCACTTCGCGTCTCGCTTCGCCCGGAACGGAACGGTCCTGTGGATCGAGCCGATCGTCCTCGGTCAATGGCCATCCTTGAAACCAAGGTCCATCGATCGGAATGTCGTTCAACTGAGCCTTCCCGTTATTCCCTACAACGCGCGCAATAAATGGATCCGATTCCTGTCCCACGCACTCAGTCATATCGCATCGTTTCGACGGTTTGTCCGATTTCTACAGAATGCGATATTGCGGAGGGCACTGAGAGCCCTCGGCATAGATTCGTCGAACACCGTCTTCGTGATTCAGAATTTCCATTTCGCCCATCTCGTGTCATCCCACAACCCTGCTTACGTCCTGTTCGACTATATTGATAACGCGTTTGGATTTGTCGATTTGCCGGATCACTGTGGGGAAGAATTCGCCTCTGCCGTGAGAAGGGCCGATGCCGTGACGGTGACTTCGAGATCGCTCGAAGCAGAGGTCCGGCGGCATCGCGACGCTGAGATTCACCTCGTAAGCAATGGGGTGGAGTTCAACAAATTCGCCTCACCGGAGGCCGCCGATCGGCCGAGGGATTTGCCCGAAGGTTCCCCGATTGTCGGATATGTCGGTTCCGTGTACAGCTGGATCGATTTCGATCTCGTCGATTTCCTATGTGCGTGTGTCCCTCATGTTCGGTTCGTATTCATCGGAAGAGCCCATCCTCAGATTGCCGGGCAAGTGAGCCGACTGGAACAAAGACTAAACTTCTCGTTCCTCGGATTCCGGAAGTACGAGCAGCTCCCGCAGTACATGAAGCACTTCGATGTCGCCATCATCCCGTTTCAACGCACCATCCTCACCGAATCCGTGAATCCGGTGAAGCTCTATGAGTACTCGGCCGCCGGCATTCCGACCATTACGACGCTCTTCTCTGACGAGCTTCTGTCGCTGAACGATCTTATCTTTGTTGCGCGCGACGATGACGAATTTGTCAAACACCTCGAGAACCTCCTTCAACATCCACTCGACACGATGCATCGCCATCGGTTGGTCGCATTCGCCCGCTCTCACGATTGGGATGCAAAGTTTTCATTGCTCGACTCCCTGATCCGGAAATCCCGATCATAGAAGGGGATCTTTCACAAGACCTTTTTGTATATTCTCGTGAAGCTCTATCTGGCACCACGATCGAGTGCATCACACACCAACTATCTGGATAACCGCGCATGCAGTCCAAAGGAACCCCCACGAGCGGCGTGAAGCAGGATCTCCCCGCTTTCATTCGCCGCTACCGTCATTTCATTGCGACATTCATTCTTGTCATTTCGATTCTCTTCTATTTCCGCGAAGTCGTTTTCGGAGACAAGGTGTATCTCTCGCCCGATCACGTCGGTCCGCGAAGTTTTTCGACTCTCCTCGAGGACGCCAAAGAGCAGGGGATCTTTGTTCTCTGGAATCCCTACATTTTCTGTGGAATGCCCTCCTATGGAAGTCTCACCACTTCGGGGGAACGTGTGTTTGACCTCATCGGCTTTTCGATTGAGAAGACAATCGAGATTCTTGGCCGTCTGTTTGACACTCAGGTTGGATGGGGGATCGTGTACTACATCATCATGGGCATCGGGGTGTATCTCCTTGCGCTGAGGAAGACAGGCGAATGGATTCCCTCCGTCGTTGCTTCCGTGGCGGCAGTCTTCTCCATGTACATCATCATCTGGCTGAGCGCCGGCCACGGCACAAAGCTGATTGTGATGGCATTCTTTCCGTATGTGTTCCTCTTCGTTGAACGCCTTCGTGAGCGTTGGAATCTTCTCGACTCCCTTGCGCTGGTGCTGACGATTCATATTGCCTTCATCGGCAGTCACATTCAGATGATTTTCTATATCTATTTCGCTGTTGGACTGTACCTCGTGTACTTCCTGATCCGCGACCTTATCACGAAGCAGACCACGTGGAAAGGGACTCTGCGGGCGGCGGGGATCCTTGTTGTCGCGACCGGGCTCGCCTTCGCGATGATTTCGGACAAGTATTTGTCGGTTCTGGAATACAATCCCTATTCGATACGCGGATCGGGACCGATTGTCCCCGCGTCTCCCGGGAAGGAGTCGGCAACTCCGCAGGGGGGATTGGATTACGACTATGCCACAAACTGGTCGTACGCTCCGGGAGAGATGATGACATTTGTTGTGCCATCGTGGTACGGATTCGGCTGGCACACCTATCAGGGCACACTCACGAATCAGCAGCCGATTCGCGTGAATACGTACTTCGGTCCGCAACCGTTTACCGATGCTCCACAGTACATGGGTGTTGTTATCCTGTTTCTTGCGGTTATTGGATTTGTGAGGAATCGGAAAGATCCGTTTGTCCAACTATCGGGGATCGTAATTGTCATCTCGCTGCTGATTGCGTTTGGAAAAGAATTTCCGCTGATCTACAACCTGATGTTCGACTACTTTCCGTACTTCAACAAGTTTCGCGTTCCATCGATGATCCTGGTGCTTGTACAGTTTTTCGTACCGCTCCTCGCGGCGTACGGTCTCGCGTCGGTCCTGGCCGACGCCAGATCGACGATTCCACCGAAGCGGATGAATCGCTGGAAATATGCTCTGTTCGGACTCGGCGTGGTGCTGCTCCTTAGCATTATCGGGCGAAGTGTTCTCTCTTCGATCTATGAGATGTTTCTCCCGTTGCAGGAGACGGCAAAGATTCTTGGCGGTAAATACGGCAATCCGCAGGTAGGGACGGAGCTGGCAAAATTTGTCTCCGGCGCGGTTGCCACGGATATCCTCTTCGCCGCGCTCTTTCTCTTGATTATCGTCGGCGCACTGTTGCTGTACTGGCGCAAGCGCATATCGCTCCTCGTCGCCGGCATGATCGTTCTTGCCGTCGTCGTCGCGGATTTGTGGCGCATTAATATGAAGCCGGTTGAAACGCACAGCCGGTTGGAGCAGGAGCAAGCCTTCGCGGCCCCCGACTATGTGAGGTTCCTCCAAAAAGACACAACGCTCTTCCGGACGCTCGAATTTGAAAACGGCCAGCCCCCCTACAGCAATATGCTCGCCTACTGGAGGATCCAGAGTGCGTTTGGGTACCAGGGAGCAAAGATGCGATGGTATCAGGATATGATCGATGTGGTTGGAGTGAACAACCCGCTGTTGTGGCAGTTGATGAACGTACGGTACATCCTGAGCGATCGCGAGATGACGCATCCTGCTCTGGGTTTGGTGATGGATGCACCGAGGCGAAAAGTCTATCTGTTTCATTCGGCACTTCCACGCGCCTTTTTTGTGAATCGGTATGAAGTGAAGACAGGACGCGAGATTCTTCAGAGCATGGCGGAGCTGGCCTTCGATCCGCGAGATGTGACGTACTTCCTGGAAGATCCGAATATCGACATCGAACCGCCGGCCCCGGCAGCGGATGTCAAATTTCTCGACTACGGGATCCAGCATCTGACGATGGAGGCAATTGCGACGGGCAACAACCTACTATTCCTGAGCGAGACGTTTTATCCTGAAGGATGGAAGGCATATCTTGATGGGAATGAAATTCCAGTCTATCGCGCGAACTATCTCTTCCGCGCCATCCGTATCCCTCCGGGTAAACACATCCTGGAGATGAAATTCCAATCGACGAGTTTCCGACTCGGGCAGACGCTGAGCATCATAACCAACATCGTGCTCCTCGGAGGATTTGTTTTTGCGGGAGTGCAGTACGCGCGGAGACGCAGAAAGCCAGAGTAGCATTAGATGATGCCGAAATCGAGGCGGGTGCGGTGGGTCGCTCTCACCTGTGCGTTTAATTCCGGCACAGATCGCACTTGTCATCAAGCCTGATCTCATGTTCACGTGCCGGAATTTCGGCCAGCATTGGTCTCCTCCTGACGCGGGCTGGAGGGTCTTCCTGTGTGTTTCGATTTCGGCACGTTTTCTTTGCTACTTTCTTTTCCAAAAAGAAAGTAGAAATCTGTCTGTGGTGTGAAATGCATCTGGCCCGCAGAAGGTAACCTTCAGGTCCTGTCTACTTTTTCGTGGTGCCGGACCTGATCCGGCACCTGCATGTCCCAGCACAAACGCGCTCCTCCACGGAACAACAATCCCGAAGCCGCGATCGACTCCGGGATTCTCATGTGTCAGATTCCGGATCAAGTCCGGAATGTACTGAACCCCGAAAGTGAAGACAGTTTTTGAGTTGTTTTGGTTGAGTATGTTTCATGCTGCTTTATGTGATGTGAGCTGTTCAAATTCAACGGTGCCCATCTCCAGAAACGGACATTTTCTTGCCATGTCAAGAGCCGCTTCCATGGTATCTGCCTTCACGATCGAGAATCCAGTGAGGGGATTTGCGCTGCTGCTCTCCGTCACGCCTGAAGAGCTAACGGTCTTGAACATTCCGAGCGGGGTACCGGGATTCACCACCGCATCACCGAGACCGATAAGCCAATCTCGAAATTTCTCCTTCCCCTTCGCACCCTCTTCAGGATTCGCGTTTCTTCCACCATCGTATGCAAGTATATAGTTAGGCATTGTCTATCCTCCTGTACGGTAATTGGATGTGCTGCAATTCCGCCGCTCGCATGATCATCAGCTTTTTGCTGACCTGATCTCTTTCATCAAATCGTCGATATCAAGTGGCGCGGTAAACATAGCCAGAGAACGGTCCGGGTTTCCAGGCCATTGGTCTTCGGGACTGTCCCAATAGAGTTCGACTCCATTCTTGTCGGGATCGTCAAGGTAAAGGGCTAACGAGACTCCGTGATCCGACGCACCCGTCAACGGGTAACGTGCATCCGCGAGCCGTTCAAGAACGATCGCGAGATCTTTCTTTGTGGGATAGAGAATGGCCGTATGGTACAATCCCGCCGCGTTCTGCGGTGCGGCCGGGGCATTCTTGCTGAACCACGTATTCAATCCGATGTGATGATGGTACCCGCCAGTCGAAATGAAGGCCGCGTCGGCACCATAGGTCGCAATCAATTCAAATCCAAGTAGTCCGCAGTAGAAATCGAGCGAACGCTTAAGGTCTGCCACTTTCAGATGCACGTGTCCGATGCGCGTGTTCTTCGGGATTTTGTATTCACCGTGTGATTGCATTGTTGATCGTGTTCCTCAACATTCTCGACGGCAGCATTGTTCCTCTCATGGGGAAAGACGATAGGGATCTACTGCCACGCGAGTCGGCGAGCATCGGCTCGGAGAACAACGGCGGGACTGGTGAGGTTCTAACGCCGAGGAACTAGGTGAGAGGTGATTTCGCCGGAACGAATGCCCTGGCCATTGCGGCGATGAGGAAAAGAACGCCCACTGCAAAAACGGTCCAAGCGTACTCACCCGGCATGCGGAATCTGAGTGTCGCATCAAGATCGTGCATGAACGAATAGAGTATCACGAGCGAACCTATGATGGAGAGTATCCACGGTAGTCGACCCGGCTTGAAGTATCCTTCCCGCACTTCTTTCCGGATAATGAGGCACCCGCTGATAATAAGGAGGATTGAGATGAGGATCGGGGCAAGCACCGGAGCAATCCATGGCAGAGGGATCAAAAAGAGGACATCAAACTCGAGGACGGCCGCGGGCCAGTCGAGCAGGACCTTGAGCCATACATAGTAGAAGATATCCCAGAGACCAAAGACGATGATGAAGAACGCAAATCGCTGCCAGCGCGTCGTCCCGGCAAGGAGAGCGACCGTGAGAATTACGAGAAGTGTTGAGAATTCGCGGAGGAGTTCTGTGCTGAGATGATGAACGGCAATCGGCTTCAGGGGAAAGACGAAGCCCTCAGGGTAGTAGATTCCGCGGATGTAGACTACAACAACCGCTTCAATGAACGCGAAGGCAATCGCGAAGAGTGAAATCCAGATTGCTGACCGTTTGACGGAGTTGTTCATCACCGACCTCTTCGAATAATCCGAAGAATCCGGTTGATCGGCAAGCACCACGCCGATCAAAACACAAATCCCCGCCCCAACGGCTGTCGAAGCGGGGATTCCCCGACTGATGATCAACCGGGATGCTGGAACTCATCTCCCCGCTGGGGGGGCCGCGGGTCTCGGTGATGCGAGGGGTTTACGCGGAAATATTCCGTCTCTCATCGCCGCGTTGTATGCGAACGCCGCCATGATAGTGGCTGCCTGCTTCACATCATCCGGCTGTACACGATCATAGACATCCATGATCGAATGGTGTGTGCGGGGGCTGTACTCAATCGGATCCTGAATGAACTGGAATCCGGGCAAACCGACGGCATCGAATGCGATGTGGTCTGTGCCGCTGGTATTCGAGGCGGTGACGGTCGTTGCACCGAGCTCGGCAAATGGTGCAAGCCATGCGCGGAAGATCGGACGAGCGGCTTCGTTCCCCTGCATGTAGATTCCCCGCACTTTTCCGGTTCCATTGTCATTGTTGAAGTAGACCGAAAACTTTTCGTGCCCCGGCTTCGTCTTCACTGTTCCTCCGCCGGTGAACAGTGCCATACCCGCAGCTTCGCGCTCGGCATAATGTTTTGCGACGTGTGTGCGCGAGCCGTGCAATCCCTGCTCTTCGCCGGTCCACAATCCGATTCGGATTGTCCGGCGTGGCTTGAGATCCAGGGCCTTGATGATGCGCATGGCTTCCATACAGACAGCCGAACCGGTGGCGTTGTCCGTGGCACCGGTTCCTCCATGCCATGAATCGAAGTGCGCGCCGACCATGACAATTTCATCCTTCAAATCGGTCCCCGGGATTTCCGCAATGACGTTGTAGCACGAGTCTGCTTTTGTGAACGCGACACCGAGATCCATCTCGAGCCGTACGTTGACGTTTTGCTTCACCATGCGAACGAGTCGATTATAGTGTTCGGGGGCCATAACGACTTGCGGAATGATCTTCGGTGCATTTGCATCGTAGGCATTGATGCGCTGTTGGAACGGCGTGTCACCAACCTGGGGAACGCTCGCCCCTGCGACGAAGATGTTTCCTCCATCTCCCTTCGAGGCAATCTCCAGTGATGCGGCTGCTCCTTCGTTGATGATGAATTCCATTTTCTTTGATGTGAAGCGCGCCGCTTGCATGAAGCGCGCAATGGCCGCGGTATCTCCAAACATCCCTCTCCGCTGTTGACCGGTCGGGAGATCCGCATTTGCCAGTCGGAGCAACTCCGAATCACTCAGTCGCTCTCCTTCCGGCGAGAAATGTGCCAGCAGTTCACGTTCCTCATTCAGAAGTACGAACGCCCCCTTGAGCTTTCCTTTGTACTTCTCGAGATCGGATTCGGTCTTTGCATCGAAGTAGACGACGTTGCTTTTCACTGCTCCTTTCGTTCCGGGGGACCATGCTTTCGGAAAACCGATGAGCGGGGATGTTGTGGGCTCAGTCATGTGGATCGCGAATCGTTTGAGCGTCCATCCGCGAGCAACTGGCGCAGATTTCTCAAAATGCACGTTTGACAATCCCCACGACTCCATCGTCTTTTTGGCCCAATCGGCTGCGCGCTTGTATTCGGGGGAACCGGTCAGTCGTGGACCATGCACGTCGGTCATGGTGCTGATCAACGCCATGACCTGCGAGCGGTTGAGTCCCTCGCTCTTGATTCGCGCGATTGCCGCCGTATCGATTTTCTCAACGACGGTTTGGGCGACGCTCCCCTGCACCGCAAGAGCAATCAACAGAATGACACTCCATCGAAACGTCTGCATTGCTTTGCCTCCATTCTATGATTAATGATTCCCTCGGTTCGAACTAATGTCATAGTGAACGAACCACCCGTGGAAAAGTTCTCTGAAAAACTCGTTGATCAGATAATCGAAAGCGCCTGGCTGAAATCGGCAATCAGGTCTTCAATTCCTTCAACCCCCACAGAAACTCTGATCATCCCCTTTGCGACGCCATGTTGGGCCAGTTCCTCATCACTCATAAAGACGTGGGAGGTGTAGACGGGAATGCTCACCAGCGTCTCAACCCCGCCGAGAGACGACGCATTGACAGCCACATGGAGATGATCACAAACGGCCGTCGCGGCCTCCAGCGGTGCAAGTCCTTTCGACGGTTTCACTTCAAACGTTACCATGCCGCCGAATCCCGTCATTTGTTTCTTCGCGAGCTTATGTTTCGGGTGCGACGAGAGGCCGGGATAGATCACTCTCCTCACTCGCTTATGCTTCTCCAGCGCACGCGCAAGGGCCATCGCATTTTCGTTCTGACGCTCGACGCGGAGCTGGAACGTCTTCAGACTCCGGTGGAGAAGATATGCCGCAAAGGGATCGGCACAACCTCCGTAGTACTTGGCCGAGGTCTTCACCCTGCTGATCATCTCCTTCGATCCGAGAACCGCTCCCGCCATCACATCGCTGTGTCCCCCGAGATATTTTGTGGCACTCTCCACAATCACATCGACGCCGAGTCGAAACGGATTCTGATTCAGGATTGTGGCAAATGTATTGTCGATCATGACGGTGATTTTCTTGCCGAGCCATTTTTCCATTGCGCGTGTGCGCTTCACCAGCTCCGCAATGTCAACGACATCGAGTGTCGGATTTGTCGGTGATTCCAGATAAAGGACACTCGTTCTTTCCGTCACGGCGTTGTCCAGCGTCTCCGGACGGTCGGGATTGATGTACTTCGTGTGAATATCGAGCTTCGGGAGTTCGTCCCGGAAGAAGCGGTATGTTCCCCCATAGAGCGCAGGAGTCGAGACGATCTCTTCTCCTGCGCGAGTCACGGCAAGAAGTGCTGTTGAGATTGCCGCCATGCCGCTGGAAAAGAGCGCCGCCGCTTCGGCACCTTCCATCAGCGCCAGCTTTTCTTCGACGTCATGAACAGTCGGGTTGTGATACCGCGTATAGACGTACACCGACGGATCGCCTTTCGCGAATTTCATCGGACCTTCGGAATTCTCAAACCGGAATGTGGAGGTTTGAAATATTGGAAACGACACAGGTCCCTGATAGGCATACAGCTTTGAGCCGTGAATTGCTTTTGTCGCGAGACTGATGTCGCGTTGTGCATTCTTGTTAGCCATGATCGTGCTCCTCTTGGCTTGGATAAGACCAATGCACGGTGCACCGTGCTGTGTAAAGACTAACCGCGGAGTACGCTGGGGTGCGCGGAGAAAAACGGATATTGACCTGCGCGCTTCCCTGCCTGCCATGCCTGCGCCTGCCTGACGGCAGTCAGGGCAGGCGGGCGGCGGGCAGGCGCGTCCTCTACGGTTCCTTTAAAACGACAACCGCGGAGTGCGCTAAGGTACACAGAGGAAGAACTCACAACACGAACGTGTGGCTGTACTTCAGAACGACTGCACGGCTTTCGTTCCTCGGCTTACGGGGAAGCGTGCGCAACGGATCGACGTTCACTCCCTCATCATACACGATGTAGAGATCATTCCCTTCACGCGGATTGTACCTGAGTCGGAGATTCAATCCAACCGAGCCGGTCGCGCTGTTGTATTGCGTGAACGTGCTCAGAGAAATCTCGGTGTTCAGCGTGAAACGCATTCGAATTCTTCCGATGTGGGCATCAAACTTCTGGTTCCGGTCGGTGAAGCGGATGACGTTTACTTGATAGTCGCCGCTCAACTCGAGATGTCGCGAGATCGTCCAGGCCGGACTGATCCCGATGGTTCCTTTCCAGCCGTCGTAGAAGGTACCGATGTCGCCGGCTATTGCCGTCCTCAGAAGAGATCCGAACGGTGTTTGGTACGTCCCCTTAGCCGCGACGAACCAGTATTTTCCGATTGGCACGACGGCATCGTCGGCGAGCTCGAATTCTTCAGGAGTGTTTTCGTGATAGGCGGAAAATCCAATCGATCCCCAGCCGCCGGCTTTCGTGTTGAAGTTCCACGCCGGTCCAACTTCTGCCGATTCGACAACGCCATCATCGTTCCGCACAAAAACCGATGCGAGGAGCGCAAGCGTATGGTTGTGGAGCCACGGATGATCGGAAAGGTACCAGCCGTACGAGATCCGATCCCCGATTCGTGTATAGTTTGTGCGAGGAACAAATCCGATCGCGGGATTGAAGTATTCCGTCGTCGTGCTTATTCCCAGATCGTACCCGAACCCGAGGACGTTGCGGCGCTCCATTTGCAGGCGCGCCCGAATGGAATTGAATCCATCAATTTTCTTTTGCGTCAACAACGTATCGTCGAAGGATTGAATCCAGTTCGCAACCAGATAATGGTCTCCCACAACACGGATGATTCCATCCAGCCCGTACACGAGGTTGTACCGCCCGTTTTTCCCGTAGCGCGTGGTGATGATTCCCCCGGCATAGGAGTTCTCATTCACGACCTGGCGGCGCAGCCGGAGAACGCCGAAATTCTCCGAGGGGAGCTCCTCGCTCCTGTCGGTCTGCATGTTCAGGAATCCAAGATCCCACGCTCCAACCCGACCGACGAGTCTCGCTCCGCCCAGAATTCGTACGGGGCCTTCTTCCGAGATTCCAATTTGTCGACTGTAGAACGTGCGGTTCGGTCCCCCCGTACTGAAATCGAAAATGCTCGATCGCTCCTGAAAGAAGAGCCGCTTTTCCGGAAAGAAAAGAGAAAATCGGGTGAGGTTGACCTGCTGATCGTCCGCTTCAACCTGTGCAAAGTCAGTGTTCAGCGTGACATCCAGGGTGAGGTTGCTCGAGAGACTGTACTTGAAATCGAGGCCAAGCTCGCGCGGACGGCTCTCGGATCTGATGTACGCCGTTTCTTCATCGTTGAGTGTGTGAGCAAAACTTCCCCCGGCAAGTATGTACGGAGTCAGATATGCGGGATTCGATTCTCGCACACCGCTGAACGAAATCTTCTGCGCATAGGAAGGCTTCAAGATTCCCCACGCTGATGTGGGTGGAATGATCGGGAACGTCACCGTCTCGTTCTTCCTGGGATAATACCTCCACACAATCATTCCCATCCGGACTTCGTCACCGAGATTCTGAAAGCGCAGGCTCGAGAAGGGAATTCGCATCTCCGCATACCAGCCCCGTTCATCACTGGCAACAGCAACATCTCAAAACGTATTCCAGCTTTGGTTGAACGGCGGCGGACCTGCGGTCTCGGCATCATTGAAGACGGCGAAATCGGATCGAATGCCGGCCGGACTCGTGAGAAATCCCAGCGCATTCTCGTTGTCGTTGAAGGTGTCGAGAATGATACAAAAGAGATCATCTTGCGGTCCGATTGCATCACGAACGAGTGTGCTGGCGCGAAGATTCTTCACGTCGCTGTCCAAAAAACGCCCCGAGACGTACAATGCCTCCCGATTGTACGCAACGCGGATCTCAGTCGCTTCGCTCGGAGGAGAGCCGTACGTCGGCGAACTCATCGTCATCGTGAACGGAGCCACCGATTGCCACCCCGGCTCGTTGCTCCAACCATCGAGGGTAATCTCGCCGGTGAGCTTCTGAAGTGACACAATTTCTTGAGCAACAAGCGTGGCGGCGGTTGACAGCAAGACGAACAGTACTGTTGTGGATTTGCGGCAGAACAAACACATCACGATGATTGCGCGATTCTCTGAAGATTTGATCGACATGATTTCGTCCAAGATACAAACATCTGCCTCAGATGTGCAACCGACCATTTAGTCATACCCTCATGAATGAGAACGAGCGTCTCGGGCTCCCCCTTCCCTCGCGTGAAATCGGCACGATCTATGGCCGATAAGGAAATCAATCCGTATCTTTTTCACGTCACCCCCTATGAGGTAGATGATGAGATCACGTCTCTTTTTCGTTCTCGCACTGACCGCTTTGATCATCCCCGCCCGACTTGAGTCACAAGTCCAGAATCTCCTTCCGCATCAATGGGCGGGAACTCTGAAGATCGGATCCGCCGGCATTCGACTCGTGTTCCACATTCGAGAAGATTCGCTCGGCACCCTGCGGGCAACCATGGACAGCCCCGATCAGGGTGCAACGGACATCGGCATCGATACCGTCATCGTCAAAGGGGACTCCGTGCGACTAACGCTCAATCGGCTTCGTGCCTCATTCGAAGGACAATTCGTCAGCGCCGACACGACCCTCACCGGAGTTTGGAATCAGGGCGGAATGTCACTTCCGATCGTACTGAAGCGAAGCATTTCCGAGATAGTTGTGCGCCGGCCTCAAGAGCCTGCCAAACCATATCCGTACGACGAGGAAGAGGTAGTGTATCCGAACACTCGCGCGGACATCTCACTCGCAGGAACCATGACACTCCCGCGGAGGGCCACCCCTGCTCCAGCGGTGATACTTGTCTCGGGATCGGGTCCACAGGATCGAGACGAGACGGTGTTCGGACATCGCCCGTTTCTCGTCCTTGCCGACTATTTGACTCGTCAGGGCATCGCGGTGCTGCGATTCGACGATCGTGGTGTCGGAAAATCAAGCGGATCCCATGCTGCCGCCACGACACTCGATTTCGTCACCGATGCGGTGGCCGGCGTTGAGTTTTTGAAGTCGAGAAAGGAAATCGATCCAAAGAAGATTGGGATTATCGGTCACAGCGAAGGTGGGTTGATCGCGCCGCTTGTCGCCTTAGAGTCGCGCGATGTCGCGTTCATCGTTTTGCTCGCCGGACCCGGACTTCCCGGTGAAGAGATTCTTTATCGCCAGGGAGTACTTCTCGCGAAAGCGGCCAGCGCAACCGATGCGGCGGCATCACAGAATCTCATGCTCCAGAAGAAACTCTTCGCCGTCGTGAAGCAGGAGAAGGATTCAGCGACACTCCACAATTCTCTCCTCCAGATACTCAAGAACGATCCAAACCAACTGTCGGATGCGGTGATTCAGGCTCAGCTCAGAAGTCTGACCTCTCCCTGGTTCCGATTCTTTCTCACCTATGATCCGCGTCCGGCGCTGAGCAAAGTGACTTGTCCTGTGCTTGCTCTCATCGGTGAAAAGGATTTGCAGTTGCCGGCGAAAGAAAACCTGAAGGAGATTGACGCGGCACTGCGGAAAGGCGGCAACAAGAATTTCGTAGTGAAAGAACTCCCTGGTCTGAATCACCTTTTCCAGACAGCCGAAACCGGCGGCACGGGAGAATATGCAACGATTGAAGAAACGTTCTCGCCGATCGCGTTGAAGGAGATTGGGGAGTGGATAATGAGACAGAAGTAGAAGCTTGCACATCCCCGCGCCCCTACGGCGACCGGTTGCACGCTTCCCCATCCTGCAAGAGACACTCACAACGACGAAATAAACCACGTCTTTCCGACTCAAATCATCGTACGAAGCGATTGGCCTCACAATTTTAATGTTGTGACCGACGATTAGTCCTGACTTGGCAAACGACCGATAATAACTTTGAAGTCGTGGGAAAAGCAGTGGTGTGAGGCCGGCGCTTGCCAGCCCACAGACTGTTGGTGAACAAGGGGAGGGTATGTGCAGGACGTGTTCGCGCCAGACGTGCAGCTTGACAGACGTGCGCCAGCGCTTCATCTGCAAATCATTTCACACGGACGAACAAGAGAGAGGCACCTCCCTTGTGTTCGTTATCCCCCCTTTGCATGTGGCACAACCTCTCACGTGGATCGAACCTTCAGCTCCTGCATCCTCATCATGGACATCGAGTATTGCATTGAGCCGAACGGAGCTCCGGCACGGTGGTGCCTCTGTGTGAACCGCCACCTCGCTGCTGCAACCGTCCGTCGCCAGTTCGACCCATGAGTTCTTGCATAGGCATAACTTCCTGAGCGATACGCGATGAGGAATTTGATGGTACAATGAGCAGCGGCGCCGAGGATTTCCTGCAAAGTGCTGTCATCAGAGAGATTGCCCGATTCACCCGATCTAAGACTGGCGCAATTGCGCTTGGAAACAAGCAACTCGTACAGATGGACAACCAGCCAGCGGGCAAGTGAAGACCGAGAAACATCTCCATTCCTTGGCTTGAACGGCATTTGATGCACAGCGATTGTCAGCATCGATCTCCCTCATCGTGAGCAGGGCGGCAACACCCTTCTCTCCTGAGGCCGGGACCAGCGGCGGGTTCTTGCCCTCCAAAACGCAGCCCCTTGCGATTACTGTTGATTCAGTTCGTATCCGGTGATATTTTGGTTCGACGCGGCTGGCGGTCACTTCTGAGGCGGCCCTCTGTACCACTTGGTTGCGCCGGTTCAGAGAGCGGAGCCTTCCGATTCGAGTTCCAGCACTGCTTGCCATAAGCGATCCAATAGACCGGCACGAGGGAGCAGAAACAAACATCACCCTCAACTTCCAACATACTTCTCTACCACAATGAAACCAACCATACCTGCAGTCCCTCTTCCTGTTTGGAGCGATCTTTATTCTGCCACTCTCAAATTCCGGCGACTTAGGCCGTGGGAAATGCTGGATGACCTCAATATCATCGGTGTGCGGGATCCCTCAACCGGCGAAACCGGATACGGCGTCGTGATGGGGAGTGGAGGAACACTTTTCGGTCTTTGTTTGTACCGGGGCGTAGAGGGATTCGAGACATACCGGAAGCTGGTCGACGAGGAGCCTGATTTTCAGGCCGACGAATTCTACGCCACCCAGAACTGCTTGAAATTGGAGCTAGACTCGAGAAGGAATCTGCACCCCGAGGACCTCGATGTTATTCGTCAATTGGGACTCAGTTTCAAGGGACGCCATGCGTGGCCGCAGTTCCGCAGCTTGAGCCCCGGCTTTGCTCCGTGGTTTCTGACCGAAGCCGAGGCAACGTTCCTGAAGCTCGCTCTCGAAGCGATCTGTCATCACTTCGAAAAGGTTGTGCGGAGGGAGATTGACGAGTCGTCCCGAGAGAACCAATGCCTTGTGTATTCACCCGCGACGGACGCGCACTCGTCGTTCACTTCACGCTGGGAACCGTGGCCGCAACCTTTGCCCCCCAGATTTCGTCTGCCCGTGCTCGACCTTGCGCGGATCAACGGGATGCTCGCGAACAAGCCAAAGCCCGATTCTCCGTGGGAAGCGGGCGTGTTCTTTTTACCTTCAACGATTCACGACCGGGATCGGCCTTATTTTACGCGGATAGCATGCGTCTGCCAGCAGGTTTCCGGTTTCGCATTCGCATTCGATCTTATGCCACCGGAGACTTCCATCGCACAGGCATTGGCAGACACAATCTGTGCTTCAGTAGAAAGGCATGGTTTCCTGCCTGAGACCCTCTTTGTGATGGAGAAGGAAACAGCGACTTCGCTCATGTCTCTTGGAAAGGCACTTGGGATCAAGATCCTGCACCGGGAACATCTCCAAACAATAGAATCCCTCAAAGCGGGGTTGCTCGGGCAGCTATTGCAGGAAGAAGCAACTCCTCGAAAGACGCGTGCCGTTCCGGCTGGGTCTACAATCTATCAAATGAAGGTAACGCTTCGCGGTTCAGATCCGCAGATCTGGCGCCGTTTTCTTGTGCCGGCGGATTACACGCTTGCGAAGCTCCATCGTGTTCTGCAAGCGGTCATGGGGTGGGAGGAGGTCCATCTGCACGAGTTCAACGTTGCGGGTCAGTCCTTCGGCCGCCCCGACCCCGAATTCGGAAGCGAGATCATAAGCGACAAGAAGGTAACGCTGAAGCAAGTCGCGCCCAAGCGTGGAAGCAAGTTCATGTACATCTACGACTTTGGCGACGACTGGCGGCACGATCTGAAGGTGGAGAAGATTCTTGATGTGCAGGAGGGAGAGCGCAACCCCCGATGTATCGAGGGTATGCGTGCCTGTCCGCCCGAGGATTGCGGCGGCATCTGGGGATATACCGAGTTGCTCGAAGCGATCCAAAATCCTGCCACAATTGAACAGCGCGGGCTTCTGGAATGGGCCGCCGACTTCGACCCTGAGTGGTTTGACCTTGAAGCTGTGAACAAGCGACTGAGAAGGATGAAGTGAGAAGAAGGAAAACTCTCCCATATCAAACGAGATGAACAAACATGATTTCCGTTGAAACCGTTGCCCAAACGTGGCAAGAGATTTCTGCCTATTGCGATGACGAGGCAACGCAATTGATAAATCAGATGAGCATAGAACAACCCATCATCCTGGCGTACTTGCTCGCAAGCAGTGAGGACGAGTTGTTCGATGAGGATGAGGGGCAGCTGGTTCTCTATATCGGCGTCGTTGTTTGGCAGATCATGGAGCGAGGGTTCAAGGATCTCCGTAGAGTTACGGAAGAAGGTCTCAACAAAGCTCAACGCGCGAACGAGGATCTTTTGGTAAAGCTTGCGGCGGATTCCGCCGGTGATTTCTTGAGCGCGTCAGAGTCTCTTGTGGACAACTATGCTGAACCGGAAGTGCTTCGATACATCACGGAAGCGCTCATGGAGGACGAAGAAGGTGATCCGGACAATCCGCCCATGCGAGAGGAAAGCCTCGGGCAGGCTTTCTTGCACCTGAAGATCGTGCTGGATGCGTTTGTCGAAAACAACGAACAATAAGGAGGTAGTCACATTGAACAGAGAACAACTCTGCGAAGCGTTGCGATCACGATGGTATCTCACCGACAAGGAGATCGATGCTGTTCTTGCGGATCGGGAGTTCTTTCAACCCTACCACAGGAAGGCTGTGTCACAAAAGGTGAAGCTCGGCGGTGTTCCAGAACAGCCTGTCGATGGCACCGACTGCGAGGCAGCGTTTCTGTTGACCGAAATTGGAGATTCTTCGATAGTGCCTGACCTAATAAAGTGTCTGAGTATGGGTGAGGACGACCCGTGGCGACTGGACTCGGATTCGCTTACGGAACACTTGTAGATCCCTTTCGCGAGGGTGGGCAACAACTATTTGGAAAAATTCTGGGAATTCGTCACGAACACCTCCATGGATCTGTATGCTCGCCATGCGGGCGTTGCCGGAATTGTGGCCATGCACCTCCTTCACCCAAAATCCCGTCCCGCGGCAGTCGCATATTCAGAAGAAGGTGACCTTTCTCAGAGACGGCCACATTCAGCAAAGCGATAGCTCAGAACAAGTGATCTTTCTCAGGGGCACCATGAACCGCCACGTACGCATCGATGATGATCTTTACTACCACGTCTACAACCGAGGGAACGATCGGAGACGAATCTTCGGCGATGCCTCTGACTACAAAACGTTTGTGGAGAAAATGAAGGTCCTCGCGAAACGTTACCTTGTTGAGGTAGCCGCATACACACTCATGCCAAACCACTATCATTTGGTCGTCAGACAGCATGCGGATGGCAGCGTGTCAAGAATGATGGGTGCGCTGGCGACATCTACAGCAAAACGACATAACCTCAAGTACAAACGGGTGGGCCATCTCTTTCAGGGGCCATTCCGATACAAACCCGTAAGCGAAGGGACCTTGTGGTACGTGACATGCTATGTCCATCTCAACCCGGTCCACGCAGGATTGGTGACAATGCCTGAGGATTGGAGATATTCAAACTTCGCAGAAGTTGCAGAAGGTTTCCTTCATCCACGAACAAGCCAAGATGAAGCAAACCTTCAGCTATGGAACGGTTACGTGCAATATGTGCGTGATGTTATAAAGAACGAACAGATGCAAAGGGAGCTTCGAAAAATATTAACGTCCCATGCGGAGGGATTCCTCCCGTCAGAAGGTTTCCTTCATCCGCGAACAAGCCAAGATGAAGCAAACCTATCTATGCCGGCTGCTCCTCCGGTGGCAGCTAACCGGAAGGACCGATGACAATGACTAAAAAGAAGACCAAAGACATCGCAAGACTTCTCTCCCACCAGCGAATCCTGCGACATGCAGGTCAGCTGTCGTACGCACGGGGTGAAGATTACTTCGAAGAAGGTCGGGTCAAAAACCTCGTAATTGAAGCTGACCATATCCGTGCCAGGGTACATGGGTCGCAGATCTACCACGTTGAGCTGTGGGAGGATAATAGTAATCTTGCTTTTTCCTGCACCTGCCCGTTCTTCGAGCAAGAGGAAGCTTTCTGCAAGCACTGCGTCGCGGCATCTCTTGCGGCCTGCGATGAGCTGGAAGGATCAGGCATGTCAGGCAAGCACACGAGATTGAAACAGCGCGTTTTGAACTCAAGCGATATTGAGAGGTTCCTGTTGACACAGAACAAGGATCCGCTCGTTGCTCTATTGATGGATCATGTCAAGTCTGACAACCGGTTGCTCGAGAAGCTCCGGATGAAAGCGGCAGGAGCCGATGCGAGGAGAGACAAAGCATCATTCGAGCATTCGATTGATGAGGCGGTGAGTTGGGATGGGTTCGTCGACTACAAGTCGATGCACGAATATGCATCAGGAATCGACGACGTGATCGCCTCCCTGTACGATCTCTTGAAATCCGGACAGGCTGAGGCTGTGATCGGGCTGGTGGAATACTTCCTTCGCCGGCTTGAGAAGCAGATGGAAATGGTGGACGATTCTGATGGGCTGATGAGTGGGATTTTGAAGAAAGTTCAGGAACTTCATTTTCAGGCGTGCACAAAAGCTCAGCCTGATCCGGAGGCACTGGTGAAAAAGTTGTTTCATTGGGAGGTGAATAGTGAGTGGGGCGTATTCGCAGGAGCCGCTCAAAGATACGCACGTATCTTCGGAACGAACGGAATGGAGCTATATCGTTCGCTCGCGGAGAAAGAATGGGCACGCGTCCCGGTTCTCGGTCCCGGAAAAGAGATGGAAGAATACAAGGGAACCCGATTCCGGATAACACATATCATGGAAACCCTCGCTACGCAGAGCCGTGATGTCGAACAGCTCGTTGCAATAAAATCCAAGAACCTCTCACTTCCATACCATTATCTTGAAATTGCACAAATCTACAAGAAGGCAAGGAAGGAGGAAGAAACGTTGGAGTGGGCTGAGAAAGGAGTGAAGGCATTTCCAGAGCACGATGACACGCGGCTCCACGAATTTCTTGCTCAAGAATATCAACAACGTAAACGGTTTGACGATGCAATGGACCTCGTCTGGAAGATCTTTCTTCAAGACCCTCAATTGGAATCCTACAAATTGTTGAAGAGTCATGCCAATCGGGCCGGCGGCGCGGATGCGTGGCGGGAGTGGAGAGAAAAAGCTCTCGCGTGCATCCGGAAGGATATCACAGGGCAGAAGACCAAGGCAAAGAGCAAGTGGTTTGCACACGCGATCGATTGTTCGGAGCTGGTTCGAATCTTTCTGTGGGAACAAGATATTGCGCAGGCATGGCAGGAAGCGCAACAAGGGGGATGCGCGAAGGACCTGTGGTTGAAGCTTGCCCATTTACGAGAAGAGGATTTCCCCCAAGATGCCCTCGCCGTGTATCAAACCTTCGTGAAGCCGACCGTCGAGCAAAAACATAACGAGGCATATCGTGAAGGTGTTTCGTTGATCAAGAAAGTGCGCCTCCTCATGAAGCGATTGGGACGGATGGAAGAATGGGATCGCTATCTTGAGTCTCTCAAGACCACCCACAAACGGAAACGGAACTTCATGAAGATGCTGGAGAAGGGTGTGGGGTGAAGATTCCCTTCTCCTTAGCGTGATCTCAGAGGAGGTGAAGCTTCAACCGGAGCCCCCGCTGGGAGGAGGTGGATCAGTGGACAGCATAAAAGAGAACGAAATTCAGACGCTGTCACACCCCTGCGTATAACATGATAGAAGACCACAATCAAAGGATCTGGGCGCTACTGTCGGGTTATTTGCAGGACCCGCAGGAGATCAAAAGGATTGCCCGGGTACTCAACGACGACTTTATCCCGCGAGTGATCGGTGTGCTGAAGAAATTCGGAGTGGATGAGGTTACGGGCGAGGATATTGCCAAGGAAGCGCTCGATAAAGCGGCCCGAGCGTATGAGCCCGGCAGAGCAAAGTTCATAACGTTTGTGACAGGAATTGCCCTCAACATTCGTATCGACAGGTATCGGCGCGGACTGCTACAACCCGCGCAAATGCAATCGCTTGGCAGCGACACGCCAGTTCACGTTTTCGAGGATGCATCTGTCATAGATGATCCTCCTGAAGACTCGGAATTTGTGAAACGTGTTAGAACGATCTTCCCGTTACTTTCACAAGAAGATCGGATTCTCATCCAACTCGACATTCAAGGGGTTTCAAAAGAATCATACATGGAGCTCTTCGGTATCGGTGAACAAGCCTATAGGCAAAGAAAATCCAGGGCCTATAGGAGACTGAAAATGATGTATGGAAAAGAATTTCCTTTGGGTGACAAACGATGAATCTGAACCAACTACAGGCCATTCTCAAGAAGGCAGTTCTTGAGGGTGAGTTAGATTTCGAGCTTTCTAACGAAGACATCGAATACTTGCTCGCTCACTCCGAGCTGATACAGCCGTCCAAGAATCTGACAACTGAAATAGAGGGGATTCTCCTTCGTGCAATCCGTGAGAGGAAAACCGCAGCTCGCCCAAACGAAAAGGACGCCGGACAAGAGCTGTCTCCCCTTCACCAAAGCGACCCCCTGGCGAGGCAAACGGTGATGGAAACGCCCGCTCTGTATCGTACGATGCCCACCGTCGGTAATGCGATGGGTGAAGTCTTGCTCGTCAACGCATGGAACGAGAAGCAAGCTGGGGAAAAGCTTGGAGTATCAGAGTCGGTTATCCATTCCCTTTTGACCGAAACCGAACAACTCACAAGCAAAGCCGTTCGTGAAATGTCGGAAGCTCTCGGCAAGAAGTATGATCTCTCCGGCCATGCACTGCAGGTACTAACTCAGTGGTTGTTCAACGGACTGCACTTCTGGGAATTACAGAATAGCCCTGGCCAATCGGGGTCCATGCGCGCGGCAGCTCGCCGCTCCGGTCAGGCAGGCGGGCAAGCGGGAAAGAAGAAGAAATGAAGCACGAGCGAAAGCATCGCATCACTGAGGACGTTGTGAGATGGTTTTTCAATCATGCCCGTCTGAACGGCTACAATCAGGTCGCGTATCCGATTTCGCACTTCACATTAAGCAAGATGATTGGCGAAACATTCAGCATCGCCATGCAACCCATCGCGAACCTCACCACGGAAAAGGTTGCAAAAGTGTTACAGCGGCTCAATCTGCCCTTTGAGCAATCTGCGCTCGACCGCTATTCCGATGTCGCAGGATTCCTCTACGCCTCTCGCGGCGGCGGGATTATCTTCATCGAAGAAACCGACACGGAAGAGCGGCAGAAGTTCTCACTTGCCCATGAGCTTGGTCATTTCATCAACGACTATTACCGACCGGTCTACCTGAAGTACGAGAACACGAGAACGATCCCTCTCTTTTCGCAGGAAGAGTCCGACAAGGTGGTCTCTGCTCGGTGCACGAAGAGTGACATCTTCGGAGCAGAAGGTTACCTTCGGCAGAGGTTAAGCAGGGATGAAGGTAACCTTCTCACTTGGCACAAAGAGAAATTCAGAGAGATCAAAGCAAACGGCTTTGCGGCCGAGTTGCTGATGCCGATGGAGGAATGCAGGCGGATTGAGCATGAGAACCAGGGCGCAAGTCAAGAGGAGCTTACGCTTGCGTTGATACGGCGATTCGGTGTGAGCCGTTCGGCGGCGGCGATACGGGTCGAGGAGTTGAGATTGGGAATGGTGGAGGAGGGGCTGTGGTGAACGCCAACCTGATCGCACACCTGCGAAAGAAAGATAAAGAGCCGCAACCGCTCTGGACGCATCTGGAAGAAGTGGCGGAGATGATGGGGAAGTTTGCCAACCCAATCGTATAGGAGCAAATAGTGTACTACGCCCACTCAGAAAATCCGCGCGGAGCAAAGCACGAACTACAAAAGCACCTGCTTGAAACTGCACAACGAGCTGAATCATTTGCTCCTGCAGAAATGATGAAAAGGCTGTTCTATTTGGCAGGATTGCTACACGATGTTGGAAAATTTCAGGATGATTTTCAGGAATACTTGGAAAAAGGTAAGCCAAGAACTCCACACGCAGGTATCGGAGCATACATTGCAAGTACATTGGGAAAACAATTGTTGCCGTTGCAATTTGTAATACAAGGACATCACGCTGGACTGCCCGACAATCAGGATCGTAGAGAAAACAACGAAGATTACAGTGAAGACCAAAAACTCGTCTCAATTGTGAAAACAAGGTTCGATGAACTGTTCTCCTCAGCCATTGGTGTGCAGAAAGTGGCCGACTTGCCTAACGATATGCTATTGACGGAATCGCTGACGAGGTTCTTATTCAGCGCACTGACCGATGCAGATTGGCTTGATACGGAACGTCACTTCTCTCCCGAAAGATTCAATGCCCGTGAATCCGCAACGCTGAAATGTAACAGCTTACTCAATGCCCTTGAAAAACATTTTGCCGAATTACCCACGGATGGTAAAATCAACCAACTCCGCACGAAAGCTCGGAACGAAGCTGCAAAACATTTTGCAGAGCCGCCAGGATTTTTTTCACTGCAACTTCCTACTGGTTTAGGAAAAACTTTGACTTCAGTGTACTGGGCTCTCCTGCACGCCCGACATCATAACTTGAAACGTATTATCATTGTTCTGCCGTATATCAACATCATTGATCAGACTGCTTCCATCTTGAAAGATCTCTTCGGCGAAGATAGCGTGCTCGAACACCATTCTGGGATAATTGACGATGACGAAGAATACGAGAAGGAGAGATTCGATAAAACTGCCGAATCAGTGAAACGACTTGCGTGTGAAAATTGGGATGCCCCGATTATCGTGACGACATCTGTGCAGTTCTTCGAGTCGCTTTTCAGCAACAAGCCGTTCAAATGTCGGAAGAATCACAACATCGCTGAATCCGTCGTCATCTTCGATGAGATACAAACATTGCCGAAACACCTTGCAGAACCAACCATTGTGATGCTAAAAAATATCGCAGCACTTGCGAAAACATCATTCTTGTTCTGCACGGCTACTTTGCCTGCGTTTGCAAAGCGTGAGGGTTTTGATGGCATCGAAACCATAAGGCCGCTTATTAAGAACCCGAAAACATACTTTGATGCTACTCGACGAGTGCAATACAAGATGCTTAACAAACTCAGACCAGCCACTATGGATACGGTAGAGGAACAGCTTTCAAAGGAGAAACAATCGTGCCTCGCCATCGTCAACACAAAATCAGTAGCAAAAGATTTATATAAGAGAATTTCTAAATTCGACAGACACGATCAGTACTATCACCTGTCTACGGCAATGTGCCCTCATCACCGTAAGAGGGTCATTGCAAATATCAGTAAAGACCTGAAAGCCAAACGGCGCATCGCTGTAATCTCAACACAATTGGTGGAAGCTGGTGTGGATTTTGATTTTCCCTGCGTTTATCGAGCGATTGCCCCACTCGATGCCGTCATTCAGTCGGCGGGAAGATGTAACAGAAATGGCGATCCTGACAATGGCAAAGGAAGAGTTGTTCTTTTCAAGTTAGAGAACCAAAAATATCCAGACAAGACTTATGAAGCGTGCGCCGCACTAACTGAAATTACCATCAAGGATGATATGGATTTCTTGCATCGTACAGATTCGTTCGAGAACTACTACAAGCAAGTGACAAGTCTCCTTGTCGATGCTGACAAATACAAAATCACCCCCGAACGGAAAGAGTTCAATTTCAAAAGAGTTGCTGATAATTACCAAATCATTGAGAAGGGAAAAACCTGGCCAATTGTCATTGCGAATTACTCTGAAGAAAGCAGAGCCTTGTTAGAAGAAACTTTGGAATTCTTCGATCAAACAGGTTTTATTTTGAGAGAACAATACAGGAAACTCCAACAATACAGCGTGCCAGTGTACCAGAGGTTCTTAGATGAACACCAGATGACGATGGATAAGAGCGGATTAAGGATTTGGTATGGCGGATATGATTCCCACTTGGGTCTTTCACCTGAAGATATCGAGACAGTTTTCTAACCATCAATGAAAGGAAAAATTATGAATAACAACACCGTTCAACTCAAAGTGTGGGGAGAGTTTGCATGCTTCACCCGTCCTGACTTAAAAGTGGAGCGGATGACGTATCCCTGTATGACGCCTTCTGCTGCACGAGGCGCTTTAGACTGCATTCTCTGGAAACCAGAATTCACTTGGCACGTGCAGCGCATTCTCGTGCTAAAGCCCGTGAAGTTCTATTCTCTCAAGCGTAACGAGATAAACTCAAAACAAGGAGACGACCCTATCTTCGTTGATGAAGTAGACGTGCGAGGAAAACCAAAGTATCGTGCACAGCGGAATAGCATTGTCCTCAAAGATGTTGCCTACATCATTGAAGCGGCAGTGCATGGAGCAAAATCACCAGTAAAAAATCCGACAAGAAAATATGTAGAGATGTTTAATCGACGGGCACGCTCTGGTCAGTGCTGGCGGAGACCATATTTAGGGACGAGGGAATTCGCCGCTGAGTTTTCCTTGCCAGATGGGTACGAAGAGCCGATCGCCGAGGATATTCCCATTGGCAGTATGTTTCTCGATATGTGGTACGATGAGGAAGGCGTTCCGATGCCAAAGTTCTTCTATGATGTCTCGGTACGTCAAGGTGTGTTGGAATGTGCCAAAGAGTACGAGCAAATACTTTCCAGCAATCATCTACCAGGACATATAGCCGAATATCCAAAGCAACTCATTAACGAATTCAATCTTGCCGAGGAAGCGTCGGAGGAGGAGTGCCAATGATTCAGGAACTTGTTGCGCTTGCGCAGAAGGTGCGTAGAGACAAAAAAGACCAGTCACTTGTCGACGACGCTCTGTGCGAGGAAAGGCTGGATGCCTTCATTTGCATCGCTCCCGACGGTCGGTTTCTTGAGATTATTCCCACAGAGAAAAAAGGAGCTGTAGCAGAAGACTTGGTAAGAACGGAGAACAAGGGAAGGACGAGTAACGTGTTGGCTCGCCTGATCTTGGACAATGCGAAATATGTTCTTGGTCTACCGAGAGGCAAGCGTTCAAACAAATGTTTGGATGCATATCTGACGAAGCTAAAAGAGTACGATAACGTGCCAGGAATCAAAGAAGTCATAAGCTTTTATGAGAAAAACAAAGAGAAGGGATTGAACGCAGCACGCAAGGCATTTGAGTCGAAAGTTCAATCAAAACAGTTAAAGGCAGGAACTAACTTTTCTTTTCTCATTCGCCAAAAAGGCGGTAAGGATACAGTGGTTCATTCATCACCAGAGTTGATAAAAGAGATCAAGAAGCGATATGAAGAAAGCGAAAAGAAACTAAAGGGCGACTCAAGCGAGTCGTGTTCTGTTTGCGGAAGGTCTGATTATCGAGTTCGCAACTTGTCGACTCACGGAACAATCAGCGGAATTCTTCCACGAAATCCCCTTGGCAACTACCTCGTCTCCTATGAAGGAAAGGCTTTCTCTTCGTACGGCTTGGAAGGGAACGATAATTCACTCATCTGTACTCATTGTGCGAAGGCATACGTAGATGCAATGAATTGGCTGTTGGCTCCCCGTTCTTGGGCTCCAACTGGGAAGAAAGGAAAGATGAAACCAGATTATAAGAATAGGAAAGATATTTCGGATGATACTCAGTTTGTTTTCTGGTTGCAAGAAAAACTTGACCCCTCCGATCTTGCTCTCTTGGATCAACCCAACGAAGAGGCGATTAAGAAACTGTTTGATTCTGTCTATTCTGGAGAAGCTTCACGAGCACAGAAACTTAAATCGGAGAAGTTCTACTCAATTACACTCAGTGGCGCCGCTGCCCGTATCGCCGTGCGGGATTGGATCGAGACCAGTCTCGAAAACCTTCGGGCTAATTTGGCGCAATGGTTCACTGACATCGAAATTATGCGGTACGATTCAGATCAGGAAAAGCTGGTGAAGCATTATCCACGTTTTTGGGAATTGGTCCGTTCCGTGAAGAGCAAAAGCACGAATGAAGTTCAGTACGGGAGGATTGGAGCCGTCCTATGGAAATGTGCTGTTATGGGGTATTCACCACCACTCTGGATGATCCACGCGGTACTAAATCGCATTCGCGCGGAACAATCTGCAAAGCCTGAAGAAGGTAAGAAAAGATCGCCTTGGGAAGTAAAACTTCCAGAACGAATTGCTCTTTTACAATTGTATCTCAAACGTAAAAATAACTTTCAAGAAAGGAGTCAATCTATGCCTGACCAAAATGGTTCAGATCAAAACGTTGCCTACGTCTGTGGGCAAATCTTTGCTGTGCTGGAGTCAATCCAGTACTTCGCTATGGGAAGCAATATAAACGCACCCATCCGACAACGTTTCTTCTCATCAGCTTCGACTACACCCTCGACAGCATTTGCGAGATTGTGTAAGCTTGCACAACACCATTTGTCGAAGATAAGGGGCGAAAACTACGGTCTCTTTGTCAATCTCGACAAAAGTTTGCAAGAACTGATGGCTAAAGTCGGAGGCACGAGATTTCCTGCTGTCTTCACATTGGAAGATCAGGCCAGTTTTGCCATTGGTTATTATCATCAACGACAAAAAGAATTCAGCAAATAACTCAAAACAGAAAGGAGTAATACGTATGCCTAATTCAATCAAAAATCGATACGATTTCGTCTTCTTGTTTGACGTGAAAGACGGAAACCCCAACGGCGATCCCGATCAGGATAACCTCCCACGTGTTGATGCGGAAAGTCAACAGGGACTGGTCACCGACGTTTGCATCAAGCGGAAGATCAGAAACTACGTGCAAGCCGTGAAGAAAGATGTCTCAGGGTACGGTGTATTCATTCGTCAACGCAGCGTCGACGAAGAGTACCCATACCTCAACAAGGAGATAGAGAAGTCTGGGGATTCGCTACAGGAAAAGAAGAAAAACCTCTTAGAGAAGTACTATGACATTCGCACTTTTGGTGCTGTTCTCTCCACAGGAACAGAAACTGCTGCCGAAGGTGGAGAAGAAGGTGAGGGAGAAAAGAAGGCTGGTAAAGCTAAAACTAAGAAGACGAAAGGAGCTGGAACGGTACGTGGTCCTGTTCAGTTTACCTTCGGTCGTTCAATCGACAGGATTTATCAAGCCGATCATCAGATTACCCGTTGTGTAATAACTGATGAGAAAAAATTTGAGGATCTTAAAGAGAAGATGGAGTTTCCGTCGACATTCGGCCGCAAATCAACTGTCCCTTACGGTCTCTATCAAATGCACGGGTTTATCTCTGCGGTCGATGCTGCCAAGACTCGTTTCTCAGAAGATGATCTAAACTTGCTCTGGGAAGCGTTGGTCAATGCCTTTGAACACGATCGCTCGGCTGCACGAGGCGAAATGAATCCACGCAAACTCATCGTGTTTAAGCACGATAGCCATCTTGGTAACGCACGGGCTGGAGAATTGTTTGAAAGGGTGAAAGTGGAGAGAAGAAAGAATGAGGAAAAGGGTGAGAATCACCCTCCTCGAGCTTGGAGTGATTACGAAGTCACCGTTCCTGCGCAATCAAGTATGCCAAAAGGAGTCACGGTAATAGAGAAACTTTGATGGTCAAAACACCCCGTCGTGCTCGACGGCGAGTAACGTGGTTATTTCTCTAACAGGTCGTTAGAGAATTATCGCCAAACAATGGAATGCACATGACCGAACGATGGCAGCGATAGCGAAAAGCACTCTCCGGGAGTATGCAGCACTTGTTGCAGGTATGAACTCCGCCAATACACAAACGCTTAAAAGGAGTAACCGTGGCAAACATCAAACTCTTTGAGAAAAAGCAAATCCGCTCTGTGTGGAACGAAGCGGACCAGAAGCGATACTTTGTGGTCGAGGATGTCGTTGCCGCTCTAACGGATAGCAGCGATCCAAAGCAGTACGTCAAACGCATGAAACAGCGCGACCCGGAGCTCGCCAAAGGGTGGGTACAAATTGTACCTACCCTTGCAGTAGAAACGCCGGGAGGCACACAAAGGATGAGCTGTGCCAATGCACAGGGGCTCTTGAGAATCATCCAATCTGTCCCCTCTCCTAAAGCCGAACCGTTCAAACGATGGCTGGCGCAAGTCGGAAATGAGCGGCTTGAGGAAATTGAAAATCCTGAACTTGCACAAACGCGTATCCGCCAAATCTACAAAGCCAAGGGCTACAGCGATGAATGGATCGAGAAACGTATGCGCGGCATCGCCATCCGCGACGAGTTGACAAATGAGTGGGAAAAAAGGGGCGTCAAACAAGGAAAAGAATATGCGATCCTTACCGCGGAGATTAGCAAAGCAACCTTCGACCTCACACCGGCAGAACACAAGAACCTCAAGGGCCTCAAAAAATCGCAGGAAAATCTCCGCGACCATATGACGGACCTTGAGCTCATTTTCACGATGCTGGGTGAGGCGGCTACGACCGAAATCGCCCGGAAGAAAGATGCACAGGGCTTTCCTGAAAACGAGCGAGCGGCGATCGACGGGGGCGCCGTAGCGGGAAATGCACGAAAGGACCTTGAGAAAAAGTCGGGCAGGAAGGTCGTAACAAGTCAGAACTACAAAGCCCTCACGGAGAAAAAGGTACGACAACTTCGGAAATGAAAGTAGCACCTATGCACTCTGAAGAAGAGTTTATCCAACTGAGCGCCCTCCAGCACTATGTTTTTTGCCCGCGGCAGTGCGCACTGATCCACGTCGAGGATGTGTGGCGCGAAAATCTCTTCACTGTTCGCGGCGATATTCTTCACGAGAAGGTCGAAACAGACACCTACGAAACGCGCGGCGCGGTCAAGAGCGTGCGTGGCTTGCGTATTCACTCATACCGTCTCGGCATAGTCGGCCGTTGTGATGTGGTTGAATTTTGCAAACCGAACGAGGGAGGACAATCACCTCGGATTGTTCCCGTAGAATTCAAAGTCGGCCAGCCGAAAGAAGACATCAGCGACAAAGTTCAGCTTTGTGCGCAGGCACTTTGTTTGGAAGAAATGCTCAACACAACGATAACACGAGGAGCATTTTTCTATGGCCGTATCCGGCGGAGGCACTGGGTTGAATTGGACGAAGAACTGAGAAATCAAACCGAAACGATCATCGCCGCAGTGCACGCGCTGGTTTCGAGGAAACACGTTCCTGCGGTCCCTGAACTGATTCAACAATACAAAGTCACCTTTTCGCAATACCTTCAGAAGTGCAAGCGATGCTCGCTCTATGATGTCTGTCAACCAAAAGGGATGAACGAGCGCAGACTGCACCAGTACATGAACGACTTGTATCTGACATGAAAAAGCACCTGAACACCCTCTACATCACCTCGGACGATGCCTACGTCCGCAAAGAACGCGAAACCTTCGTCGTAGAAGTCAACGGGTCAAAGGTTTTTCAGGCGCCGATTCACTCCATCGAGAACATCGTCTGCTTCGGGTTCAAGCCTCTGACCCCGCAGTTGATGGCCTTCTGCGCGGAGAATAACGTCGGTGTGAGCTACTTTTCAGAGAACGGCAGGTTCCTGGCCCGTGTACAGGGTGCGCAACAGGGAAACGTTCTCCTTCGAAAGGCGCAATACGCAATCTCCGACAATGAGCTTCAGTCTCTCGCCATTGCACGGCCTATCATTGCGGCAAAGGTAGCAAATTGCCGCGGCCTCCTCTTGCGCCATCAAAGAAATCACCCAGATGAGTGCACGGATGCTTTGATCGCAACAGCAGATATTCTGGGAAGCAGATTGACCGATATCGAACGTGCCCAGAGATTGGATGAACTTCGAGGGCACGAGGGAGAATGCGCAGGCGAGTACTTCGGGGTTCTTGGATCGCTCATGACGGCCCAAAAGGAGGACTTTGCTTTCACAAAACGGACTCGCCGACCTCCTCTTGATCCTGCCAATGCCCTCTTGTCGTTTCTCTACGCGCTGCTCACAAACGACGTTAGATCGGCACTGGAAGCTGTGGGCCTGGATCCTCAGGTAGGATTCCTTCATCGTTTGAGACCCGGCAGGCCGAGTCTTGCTCTCGACATGATGGAAGAATTTCGACCGTACCTGGGTGATCGAATCATGCTTAATCTGATAAACTTGAAGCAGGTTGCAAGGAAGGACTTCGAGATTCGCGAGTCAGGTGAGGTGCGGATGTCTGATGATGCGCGCAAGACGGTCATCACCGCATATCAGAAGCGGAAGCAGGAGGAGATTACTCATCCGTTTCTTGGAGAAAAGATGACAATCGGATTGCTTCCCCATATTCAGTCGCAATTGCTTGCGCGGCATATTCGAGGAGATATTCCTGTGTATCCGCCCTTCTATCTCAAGTGATGAAGGTTTCCTTCATCAAGACTGCAACGCGCGGAAAGAAACCTTCAGCCATGCGGAGTATGACATCATGATGGTTTTGGTGAGCTACGATGTTTCGACGAAAACACCCAGCGGTGTAAATCGATTGAGGAAAATATCGGAGATCTGTCTCGACTTCGGGCTGCGGGTGCAGAATTCAGTCTTCGAATGCAATGTCGATCCGGCCCAGTGGGAAATCCTGAAAGACCGGCTGCTTTCAATGTACAACAGAGAGGAAGACAGTCTTCGCTTCTATTTTCTCGGCTCAAATTGGAAGAGAAGGGTCGAGCACCATGGAAAGGGATCCATTCGAGATATTGAGGCCCCGATGATCCTTTAGCGCTAATTGGAGCATACATGGAAATGCTGGGGGGTTAGCGTTCGAAGAATGACGTGAAACAGGCGAAATCGACGACATGCGAGTATTGCATCCTCCTACTGGTATGGCCAAGCGTTTGATACTTGAGAAAGCATTGATTCGTCGATTGAAGTAGTAGCCGCAGTCGCGCCCCACGCGGGCGCGTGGATTGAAACAAATAGTGAGGAGCTAAGTGATGGTTACTGTTAGTCGCGCCCCACGCGGGCGCGTGGATTGAAACTTGGGG
>VGVZ01000006.1 GCA_016873805.1 Ignavibacteria bacterium | reverse complement strand
CCCCGGCAAAGAAGACTCAGATCCGTATCATGCAGAGGGCAGGATCAATTGTGGCACTGTCAAATGAACACGCGGACGAGCTTCGAAGCTATTTCCCCAGGATACGAATCTGGACCATTCCTCACGTTATCAAGAATGATGCTGCGATAAGCCCGGGCCCTGCGGAGAATACTCTCCGGATCATCACGGCATGTCGGTTGGATGCAAAGGAAAAAGACGTTTCAGCACTCTTGGAAGCCGTGAAGCACCTCTCAGGGACGTGTCGTGTGAGACTGACGATTGCAGGAGATGGATTTGAACTCCCGTCACTCAGACGCACAGCACGCCGACTCGGAGTTGAGCAATTCGTGCGCTTTACGGGATGGCTCACGAGCGCTGAGTTGTACGCTGAGTTGAGCCGACATGATCTCTACGCACATGTGTCCCACTTCGAGGCATTCGGACATGCTCCAGCCCTCGCACTCTCTGCCGGAGTCCCCGTTGTCGCAATCAAGAGCAATGGATTTCTGAATGACGCACCGTCAGAAGTAATCGGCTGCGTGGTGGCGGAGACGCCGACGACAGAGGGTCTGGTCGCGGCGATGCGATCGCTCAGCGACCATCCGTCGCGTCGTATGAAACTCGGTTCCTCGGGAGCAGAATACGTGAGAAAGCACTTTTCGGCCAATCGCCACCTATCTGACTATGAGGCTCTGTTTCACGCGGTGGTTGCGGAGAGAAAGCAGGCATTGGATGAACATCTTGCTTCTTAGCGACGACATGCAGTTGGGCGGTGTGCCTCGTCACGTCGTTGACCTTGCGAATGGTCTTGCGGAACACGGACACGGCGTCATCGTGTGTGCATCGGACGGGCCCTCGCGCGCTCTCTTGAACTCTCGCGTCCGTTTTGTGGCACTTCAACTCCTTCAGACGGGCACCTATCGCAAACAATGGCTTGGACCAACGAAGGCCTTTCCCAGACTTGTCAGTCTCGTGCGACGAGAAGACATCGACGTCATTCATTCGCACAAACGCTTCACAGACCTGCTGGGCCGCGCTGTCGCTCTTTCGCTGAATCGACCTCACGTCTCCACGTGTCACAACACATTCGATGATTTCTATCGACTTTCTGTTTTTGGACATCAGACAATTGCCTGCAGCAAGAGCATCGAGGAGATGTTGATCCGACGTTTTCACAAGAAACCAGAGAGCGTCAGCGTTGTCTACGTCGGGTTGAAACATCAGGCCGACGTCAGTGAAGCGGAACAGGCGCGAATGAGATCTCAGCTCGATATCGGGGCGACGGATCGAGTGATCTGCTCTATCGGACACCTTTCGCGAGCGAAGGATCGGTCAACGTTGCTCCGGGCCGTAGCCCGACTCAATGAACAGAACGCGCTCCAACGAGTCGTCTGTGTGATCGTTGGAGACGGAGAGGAAGAACAGGCGCTGAAAGAATATGTCCGGAACCGTCGTCTCGAGGAACGCGTTCGGCTTCTTCCCGGATCGACGGATGTCGCAACGGTGATGAAAATCTCAGAGTTCGCTGTTCTCTCCTCCGTTCAGGAAGGCATCCCCTATGTTCTGCTTGAAGCAGCGTGGTTTGCGAAAGCACATGTGGCGACCGACGTAGGGGGAGTGAAAGAGTTTGTTGAACCGGGAGTGACTGGGATTCTAGTACCGCCACGTGATCCCGAAGCGCTGGCCACAGCGATACGACAATTGATTGAATCACCGGACAAGGCGCGGGAGCTTGGCGCAAATGCGAGAGAACGATGTTTAGTCCAGCATTCGTACGACACATTTCTTCGTTCTGTGGTTGAGGTGTACGAAAAGTCGATGCAGAGTCGGAGACAATAGCTTGACCGCGATCCTCAGCGTATTTCATTTCAATCGAGCCACAGCCGACAGGGTGGGCTACCCGGGCCTCGTCGTAGCTCTTGCGCTGCTGCTTGCCGCCCGTTTGCCTGCGCAGACGAATCCCGCAAGGGAAAATGTCTTGGAACGACATTTCTCCTGGGGGACTGTACGGATGGTCGAGGGATCGTCTTCAACACGCTTGAGGATCGACTTTGAGACGGACGCGCGCAACCAAGCGGGAGCCGGTGTCTCACCTCAGGAATTCGTGTCGACGGGTGTCGCAACCATAATGAGCATGCCGATCCTCCCTTCACACTCGTTCTACTTGGCCGTTCCGCCCCACGCGAAGATAGTACCGAAAGTCACTACCCTTGAGGCACAGGGAGGGGCACGCCAAGCCATCCCTGCAACGGTGGGTTTTGCCGCCACGTCCGACACCTCAGCGATTGATGCCATTTACGTCGATGCAAATGAGCTTGGAATGTACGAACTCCCGCCGGTGGTCTCAGTCGAGAGCGTTGAATGGTTTCGGGGACTTACAGTCGCAAGAATCAGCATCAGTCCTTTCACAAACCGTCAATCAGAGATCGTCTCGCTTTCGGGCATCGAGTTTTCGCTGGAATTCGAAAGGCGCGAGGGAATTGCAGATCCGATCCAGACCGTGAACGATCCTCACTTTGACAAGGTGAGAGAACACTTCATCGTCAACATTGGGAAAAGCAATGACATTTCCGTGACACCGCTGGAGTGGAGTGACTCGACAGGGCGATGGATCGACTACACGAGCCAATACGTGAAACTCAACATTGCAGTCGATGGCATATACCGACTCACAGCTGAAGATCTCGCCGGTGCCGCTCCGCAAACAACCGAGGTCGATCCCCGGAATTTTCGGCTCGTCCGTCGCGGCATAGAAATACCTCTCCATCTCAGCGGCGAGTCAGACGGGAAGTTTTCCGGTTCTGACTTCATCGAATTTCCGGCTTTCCGGAATTACGGATCGACGGATTATCGAAGGATCCCCCAGCCGCACGAATCGTATCCGTCGTCTATGGATCGATACACGGATACCTCGACGTATTGGCTTACGTGGGAATCGCAGCGAGGTCTTCGGTTGGAGACGAACGAGGGGATCGCTGCAACGAACGACACGCTTGAATGGTACTCGGCAAGCGTTCACATCGAGCGAGATGACTTCCTTCAGTTCGTTGGTGGAGATATTGTCGTCCATCAAGATCCTCGGTGGCTTGCAGGGGATGTGTGGGGATGGGGATGGCTGAGTGCGAACGGGACGTTTAGCGCGACCTTTCAGGCCAGTCGCGTCTATCGGGGGGGACCTCCGGGAAAGATCTTTGCGCGATTTGCAGGATGGGCTGCACAAAACGTCGTCCCTGCGCACAGAGTCAGATTGAGAATCAATTCCTCAGATACTCTGCAATCACGCGATGCCAGCCAATACGAGCACGTCCTGATGCAAGCAGATGTCCCCGCTGGCCTGTGGAACGAAGGTTCGAATACAATACGTGTCCATTCGTTACCAACGCAGTCGAGTGTGAATTGGATATTGTTTGATTGGGCCGAGGCGGAATACCCGCGATGGCTTCAGGTGGAGAATGATACCTTGTTTTTCAGGTTCACCAATCTTGCGGGATCGGGAGTTCGCGTAGTCAGGATTACGGGTCTTTCTCGGACAGACGTCGTCATCTACAAATGCGGTCCTGTCCTTCGCCGAATCTCTTCATTTGATGTGCACGGCTCGGGTCCTTATGCTGTCAGTTTTGCTGACACGGTATCCCCTGGCGATGCGTACATGATCGCGTCGGTGCCGCGTCTTCGTAGACCTGTCTTTTTCGGTGCAAGGAAGTTCACAAACCTTCGAAATCCAATGCGCGGGGCTGACTATATTCTGCTCACCCATTCTCGCTTCCTGGGTGCAGCTCAATCATACACGTCGCACATTCAATCGCAATACAAACTTCGGACGACCCTGATCAATGTCGAGGATGTGTTCGATGAATTCGGATACGGATTTCCGACTCCGGAATCGATACGCGAATTCATGAAAGCAACCACGCGCTGGCAATCCCCAATGCCATCGTTTCTCTTTATCGTTGGGGATGCAACATACGACTTCAAGTACGTGATGTCGTCCCCGAATCCGGAAACCCGACCATTGAATTCGGTGCCATCGTTCGGACACCCGGTAAGTGATCCATACTTAACAGTGTTGGATGATACCTCCATCTTGCCACAGCTATTTGTCGGAAGAATTCCCATAGGTTCCAGTGCCGAAGTTCTTCGATACCTTCTCAATCATCAGTCATATCAAAACGCCCGGTACGATGATTGGAACAAAAAGTATCTCTTTTTCGCTGGTGGGGATCCGAATGTCGCCGGCCAGGTGGAGTCGTTCCGAATCGCCAATGAGGCGATCATTCGTGATCTGGTCAAACCTGCGCCGATCGGTGGGTTAGGGATCAGCTTCTACAAGACGAAGAATCCGCAATCGGACTTCGGGCCGTACGACCTCGCTGAGGTTAGGCGTGTGCTCGCGGAGGGCGCGATCGCGATCAACTATGTTGGCCATAGCGGAACGCAGACGTGGGATAACGGCATCGGAGAACCTTCTCAACTTCAAAACTCGCGCGGGAGATTTGCGTTGGTTTCGGATTTTGGCTGCTCGACGGCCAAGTTCGCCGAACCTGATGTGAAATCTTTCGGTGAACTTTTTACTCTTGGCGAAACGGGATCGGCGATCGGGTATGTTGGCAACAGCGCACTTGGCTTCACCTCGAATGCGCTGGCTTTGCCGGCCCACTTCTATCGACAATTCCTTTCGCGGGGGATGCGACGACTTGGTGAAATTCATCTGCAAGCCAAGCTGGATCGACTCAATGAAACGGGGGGAATACAGATTCCCACAAGTCGAATCATGATGCTCACGAATGTGCTGATCGGGGATCCCGTTATTGATCTGGCGGTTCCGCAGGACCCGAATCTCTCGCTTGCAGCCAATGGTATCGCCTTTGTACCGCAGATCCCGAGTGATGACGACGACGATGTCGAACTCAGCATTCCATATATGAACACCGGATTGGCCACACCTGATAGTTTCGCGGTGTCGATCAAACGCGGAACCACCGCCGGGGAAGACGTCGTAACCCACAAGCTTCCGTTGCCACTCTTTCGTGATACTCTGAGAGTGAAGTTCAGCGTCAAGGGTCAGCCGGGTGAGCACCAATTCACTGTGCGGCTGAATCCCGATCACGCGCTGAAGGAACTCTACGCCGACGACAACATGGCCATGCACAGGATTCTCGTTTCGTCCAATTCGTTTCGTTTGGTTAAGCCCCATCCCTTTTTTGGCGGAGCGACGAATCAGATCGTGCTCCTCAATCCTCAAAATCTTTCACCGGAAGAGATTCCTCGCGTCGAATGTGAGGTGGATACCAGCGCAGAATTCGCCAATCCTCTACGTATAAGCGCCGCGTTCGGAGAGGTCTCCACAGTGATTGGGAACGCTGGCCTGCTCGAAAACCGTCTCTACCATTGGAGGAGCAAATCGGAGAACTCGTCGCGACCTCAGTCAACAGGAACGTTCAGGACTTTTTCGCCCGGCGTATTCCGCTGGATTCAGAAGGATTCGGCCGATTGGGCAGAGAGCGTAAGAATCAATGTCGGGAATCGGGCCGATGGATTGAGTCTGACTGAGCGAACAGTTAGTCTCCGTGTCACCTCTTCGGGTTTTGTGGACGGGGCGTTCGGTGCGGTTGAATTCGACGGCGTAAATGTTCTGCCGAATACGTTTGGACGCGGGCATACGGTTGTCTTGCTCGACAGTAGCACTCTCACGGTCCAGCAGATACGCGTGTTCGATACTTTTGGTTTCCCGGTGATGGCGGATTCGCTCGCAGGATTCATCAATTCTCTGACTCCGGGACAGTTGGTAATTCAACTGATCATCGATGAGGGAGCAAACAACCTTACGGCAGCTGCGAAGAACGCGATCCGGACCCTTGGAAGCGCGTACATCGATAGTGTGAAATTTCGTGACTCGTGGGCAATAATTAAAAAGAAAGGAGCCGCGCGTGGATCGGTGCCAGAGGCCTGGAGAAAGGCGTATACCGGTCGTGTGATTATCGATACCGCGTATCTAAGAAAAAATATGGCGCGGGATCGGTTCTCTCACCAGTGATTGGCCCTGCCGGTTCCTGGGGTGACGCTGCAGTCACGGCCGACGTACCTTTGGGCGCGACGGTCGTCACGTCGGTCCTGGGGATCACGCGGAGCGGCGAAGTTGATACGTTGATCACGAGGTTGTCGGGGGCATCTATTGACCTCGGAATGATCTCTGCCCAGACATACCCAAAGATTCAACTCTTCGCGCGTCTGCAGGCAAATGCGCAGGGGGACTCCCCCTCCCTCCGCGAATGGCGGGTTAACGCCACTCCACCGGCAGAGCTCGCTCTCAACTATCAAAGTGTGTCGCTCTCATCAAACAGAATAATCGAGGGAGGGCAGATCATCGTCTCTGCAGCGATACATAACGTGGGATACTTGTCGGCGAGCGACGTGCGTGTCGCAATCGAGATGGTCGGACGATCGGGCAGAAAAGCGCTTGACACGTTATCGTTCTCTTCAATCGTGCCCGGTGGATCTGCAACGTCGACCGTACCGATTTCCACTGCAGGTTTCCTCGGCATGAATACTCTGAACATCGTGATCGATCCGCACGCGGCACTCAATGAGATCTATCGCGCGAACAACTTCTATTCTGCTTCGTTCTTTGTTGAAGGTGACACTGTCGCCCCTTCGTTGGATGTGACGTTTGATGGGGAACGGATCATGGACGGCGACTACGTGAGCGCCCGCCCCGAGATTCGCGTGACGGTTCGTGACAACAGCCCCCTCCCGATTGCCGATCCGGCTCACATAGTGTTGAAATTGGACGGACGTCGAGTTACGCTGGGAACCCACCCAGACAGCCTCTTCGAACAGGGGAGCGGGTCAGACAAAGCGCGCATATTGTTCAAGCCGCTCCTCGCAAGCGGAGACCACGTGCTCTCGGTTCAGGTTCGCGATGCAACGGGGAACCCATCCGATAGTACCGCCGGGGTCATTCACTTTCGGACGGAACGCGAATCTCATCTTCGCAACGTAGTGACTATTCCCAACCCGATGCGTCGATCAACCGCATTTACGTTCAATCTGGTCGGGTACGAAATTCCTGAGCAGCTGTCGATCAAAATCTACAGCGTAGCGGGAAGAATGGTCAATGAATTCACAGTTCCGCGGTCCGCTCTGCGAATCGGTTTCAACACAGTTCCGTGGGAGGCCCGCGATACGGATGGAAATCCTATTGCTAATGGAGTGTATTTTTACAAGCTTTCATACCGACTCAACGGAAAACTTGTTGAAGTAGTCGAAAAGCTCGCTAAGGTTGAGTAGGCCGTGCGGCATGGAGAGCTTGATCTGAATGAAAATCCCAATCCCCCCGCGCTGAGACTGCATGATCACAAAGATACTTGCCGCCGCTGTGAATCAGCGGATAGTCCTCTCTGCATTCATCACGATCGCTCTGCTGAGCGTGCCGCAATCGAGTGACGGCCAGGTTGTCTATCTTCCTACCTCGCACGAAGTGTACCCGTATCTCAAACGGATGGAAGCACGAGGCCTCCTCGAGGAGTATCGGGATGCTGCCCGACCGTTTTCACGTCGCCAGATCGCCTCCTATCTGCGAGAACTCGAGGCCCGGACATCTGACATGACGTGGGTAGAACGAAGACGGTTTGAATTTATGAAGAGTGAATTCAACTTCGAAATGGGTGCGCTGGCGGGGGATGCGGAACCGACCGATCTCCGGTGGCATGCTGTGTCACTCCCATTCACCGACGGCGTGATGAATATCGATGTGGCAGGTCAATTCGGATGGAAACGACGCGAGGAAGGGGAGTGGCGGATCAGGAGTCATGGACTTCGGACATATGGGTATGCGTTCAAGAATGTCGGATTCTATTTCTGGCTGATGGATTTCCGCGAGTCCGGGAAAGAGATCAATGTCACGAAGATACATACGCCGGATCCAGGAGTGGTCATCTCACGCTCTCCGGAAGGATTCGTGGAATATGACATCAATGAGGCGCAGTTCACGCTTCAGCTTGGATCATTCGAACTCTCTGTCGAAAAGACGCACAACGTCTGGGGAGTTGGACGGAGGGGCAATATCATTTTCTCCACGAAGGCTCCGTCGTATCCGCAATTCAAACTCAGGGTGCCTCTTTCCGATTGGTTGGATTTCGTCTATGTTCATGCGGACCTCAATTCCAACGTTCTCGATTCTTCACGATCCTACCAGGCGCGCTCGTCAAGCGTAGTGAATTTCTTCCGGCCGGTCGACCGTTTGAAATACATGGCGGCGCATCAAATGGAGTTCACCCCGATTCGGGGCGTGGATATTTCACTCGGAGAGTCTGTCGTCTACAGCGATCGCGGCCCTCTCTTCATCTACTTCATCCCGGTGATGTTCTTCAAGGCAGCAGAACATTACAATCGGGATACCGATAACTCTCAGATCTTCGGAAGCATTGACATCAATCTGATCCGAAACGTGAATGCCTATGCCTCGCTGTTCATCGACGAGATCCGGTTGGAGAACTTCCTCGGAGGCGGCGACTATCGCAACCAGACGGGGTTTACGGCCGGCATTCAACTCTATGATATGCCGATCACGAATCTCGAATTGCTCGTCGAATACACTCGCCTGAATCCCTGGGTCTATTCTCACAAGTATCCTGCTGCCACATTTTCGAACAACGGATTTGATCTTGGTCATTGGATCGGGCAGAATGCCGATCTTTGGTATGCCGATATCAGTTATTCGCCGTCGCGATCGATCAAGGTCGGTGCATTCTTTGAACGGTATCGGAAGGGGGGAAGAACGGATGTATCATTTCAGTACCGGTTGCCGTCGCTCGAATTCCTCTATGGTCCGTTGCGGACGGAGTTGTCGTTCGGCGCGTACGCCGAACTGCAACCCCTCCGAGATCTGTTCATCAATGCGGGACTGAAGAGCATCGATCTTGACAATGAGGCTCTTCCCCTGCAATCAAAATCGGGCAGTATGGAATTGTCCCTCGGCGTGCGATACGGCATTTGGTAGTTCTTCACGAACACAAAACGTGAGGAGGCGAAATGGGTTCCAAAAGAAGAGTGAAACGTCAGGGACACGAGAGCGCGTATGTCAAACGCTTGGAGTCGCTGGTTGATGCCTCTCAGTTGTTGCGCTCCACGCTCCAACTTGATAAGCTCCTGAAAGTTATTCTTGAGCTGGCGCTGAAGAATCTCAACGCCGCGCGCGGTACGATCTATCTCATCGATGAGGTAAAACGCGAACTCTGGTCCAAAGTCCTGAAGGGCAGAGAACTCGTCGAGATTCGACTTCCTCTCGGAACGGGGATAGCCGGAACCGTGGCAAAGACTGGCAAGACGATCAACCTGAAAGACGCTTGGAAAGACAAACGCTTCTTTTCTGGATTCGATATTCGTTCCGGCTTTCAAACCAAGACGATGCTCTGCATGCCGATGAAAAACAGAAAAAACAAGATCATCGGCGTGTTTCAGATTATCAACAAATCTCGCGGTGCATTCAATCTCGAAGATGAGCTGTTCCTGGAGGCATTTTCGGAACATGCATCACTCGCAATCGAAAATGCTTTTCTCCACCGGGCCATGGTCGAGAAAGAGGTGGTGGAGCGGGAGATCAAGATCGCGGCGACCATCCAGCAGCGCCTTCTCCCGAAAGACCTCCCCTCGGTCGATCGCTACCAATTTGAGGCCGTGGCGCTTCCCTGCAAGGCGATCGGGGGAGACTACTATGATGTGATCGAGATCGAGGATGGCGAATATGTATTAGTCATTGCCGACGTGTCGGGGAAAGGGATCCCCGCCGCACTGCTGGTCTCCACACTCCATGCGGCGCTGCATGCGTACATCCGCACGAGTATCTCGCTTTCCGATTTGGTTGAAAAGCTGAACGAGTCGGTGTTCCGCGATACTCCCACTGAACAATATATCACCTTCTTTGTCTCCGTCCTGAACACGAAGCGCAATGCATTCATGTATGTCAATGCCGGACACAACCCTCCCTACATGATCTCACGGGGGGGCAAAGAGGCGATTCAGCTCAACGTCGGAGGCGTGCCGCTGGGGATGTTTGCGAAAGCCGAATATGAAACCGGGACTGTCGAACTGCATCCCGGCGATAACATTTGCCTGTACACCGACGGGGTCACTGAAGCGTTCAGTCCCTCCTCTGAGGAGTACGGCGAGCGGCGATTCCTGCGTTGCCTCACGGTGAGCAAGGACCTTCCTCTGCCGGAGCTCAAGGACGCAATCCTGCGAGACATCGCCGCCTTTACGAAATCCGAGCCGCAGTCAGATGATCTGACCCTTCTTCTGCTCCGTCGATCCGATCCACATGTCTGAGATCCTGCGAAATTGCCGTGATTCGCACGGCTGGAACAGTACGGCCTATTCTGCTGAAGCGTTCCTTAAACTTTCCTGCCTCGGGTGTGTCAAAGTTCCCGGAAGAAGACCGACAGGATGACAGGGAAAAGCGATTCAGAACTTGTAGACCTTTTCCGCAACGGTGATGAGACGGCGTTCAATACAATCGTCCTCCGATACCAAGAAAAGATCTACTGGGTTGTACGGCGATTTATCAGTGATCACGATGATGCAGATGACATTGTTCAGGAAGTCTTCGTCAAGGCCTACGAAGGATTGCGGACTTTTCGGGGCGATGCTCAACTCTACACGTGGTTGTACCGCATTGCCGTCAACGCGTCGCTGAACCACATTCGACTGAAACGTGTCAAGGAGTTCTTTCGATTCGAGGAGACAATTGCCCCGGAGACGATTGAGCATGAAACGCCCGACCACATCGTCCAGTCGAATGAACAACGGGAGATCATTGAACAAGCTGTTGCCCTGCTTCCCGAAAAACAAAAGGCAGTCTTTATTTTGCGTCACTATGACCAACTCGCGTATGAGGAGATCGCGACTATTCTGAAGACTTCGGTCGGTGGATTGAAAGCCAACTACTTCCACGCAGTGAGAAAGGTCGAGCGCTATGTCAAAAAGATCCACGGGTTGTGAGCTTGTCCGGATTGAGATCCCGGACTACGTCAGCGACCGGCTCGGGTCCGCAGAACGCCAACGCGTCGACGCGCATCTCCTGACTTGTCAGTCCTGTCGCTCTGAACTCGAACAGGTTACGCGACTGTTTGGGGTGATCGACCACGCACAGGCGACTCCACCGCCGACTCACTACTTTGACAATCTGTTGCCTCGCATCCGGAGCAGGATGTCCCGACGCCCGGCGGTTGGAATCGTTGGAAAGGCGCTGAACTCGCGTTGGATCCTCCCGACGGCGGCTGCTCTGCTGGTGGTTTCGCTCTTGGTGAGTGTCCCGTTTCTGGGCGATCCCGATTGGTCCAACGATGCGCGAGAAGGGACATATGCGGGAGATTGGAACAACCTCGAGCTTCTCGATCTGGCGGACCAGCAGAGTGAGCATCTCCCGTTTTCCCCGATGATCATCCGACAGGAAAATATTGCCCACGCACTGGGCGAAAAGCTGATTACCGATCAGCTCGCTGACGCGGTATTTGCACAGAGTATGTTTATTGAAACGGTACCGTTCTCGAATGTCCTCGCTCACGAGATGCTGCAAGAGATGAGTGATGAGGAGATCAACAACGTGATTCACCGACTTGCAGAAAGGACGTTGTTATGAACAAGCATACTTCCTCGCTGATGAGTGTGGTCTTCCTCTTTGTCGCATCTGGTCTCCTCGCCCAGGAACCGATGCCGATGGATCGGCAGGCCGCGGCACGACTGGAGCAGTTGAAGAAGATTCGACTCATGGAGATCCTGAAGATGGAGGAAGAACCGTCATTGAGGTTCTTCTCGCGATATAACAAGCATGAGGAGGAAATGCGTGGATTCGAGCAGAGGCGGAATAGCCTCATCGACAGGCTCCAGCAAATGCGGGAGCAGGATGCGACTGACGCAGATCTCCAAAAACTCACCAATGAACTGCGGACGGTGGGGGAGGATGCATACAAGACGAGGGAGAAGTATCTTGACGATATCTCCCGGTTGCTGACGCCCAAACAATTTGTCGACTACATCATTTTCGATCGTACCTTTCTGAGAAACCTGCGAGAGATGATGCGGGATGTACAACGGGAGCGCATGCAACGACGAATGCGGTAGTCCACGATTGCTCGAATAGAAGCCGTCCCGGAAACCTTTCGGGACGGCTTTTTTGTTGATAATGCATCCGAACAACCGTATTTTGTCACGGCATGAAACGCGTCTACCTCGATCATAGCGCCACAACGCCCATCGATCCCGATGTCCTTCAATCGATGCATGAATGCCTCCAATCAACGTTTGGGAACGCTTCTTCGATTCATTGGTACGGGCGGGAGGCGAAGGCCGTCCTGGAGCGCTCACGTGAGGCGATCGCGCATGCCATTGATGCCAGCCCGGAAGAGATCGTGCTGACGAGCGGAGGAACCGAATCCGACAACTATGCCGTTCTAGGGGTCGCTCGGGCAGGCCGCAAGCGCGGCAAGAACCATATCGTTGTCAGTGCGATAGAGCACCACGCGGTCCTGGATCCTGCGCTGGCGCTTCGGGACGAGGGATATGCTGTCGATCTTCTCGAAGTGAATGAAAATGGAATTGTCGATGTCGAACGCGCGAAGACGCTACTCCGGCCGGAAACGAGTCTGCTCTCCGTCATGCATTCCAATAACGAAACGGGGGCGATGCAGCCGATCAAAGAACTCGCTCTCCTCGCCCATGAGGCGGGTGCCGTGATTCACACCGACGCCGTGCAATCTCTCGGAAAAGTGCCCCTCGACGTGCATGACCTGGGCATCGATCTGTTAACCATTTCTGCTCACAAGAGCTACGGCCCCAAAGGAATTGGCGCTCTCTACATTAGGCGCGGTACCCCAATCGACCGGCTTATTCATGGGGGGGGACAGGAAAGCAAGCGGCGCGCGGGGACGGAGAATACCGCCCTGGCAATTGGGTTTTCCCGCGCACTTGAGAAATGTCTCCCTGTGATGGCAGAGGAATCTCAGCGACTGCAGGCGTTGCGGGATTACCTGCATACAAAGATCGCCGAGTCGTTCGAGGGGACAATCTGCAATACGCCGATCCAGCAATCTCTTCCCCATATTCTCAGTGTATCATTTGACTCTTCACAAGGAGTTGTTGATGGGGAAGCGCTGATTATGGGAATGGATCTACGGGGATTTGCTGTCACAAGCGGATCGGCCTGCACATCGGGAACGTTGAGCCCCTCACACGTTCTTCGGGCTATGGGGCGGGACCTTCATACTGCCCGCGCAACGGTGAGATTCTCACTCGGAAGATCGACGACGATGGAGGACATCGATGCATCCGTTGACGCGCTCATTGATGTTGTTACCCACCTTCGCTCCAGCTAGGAAAGACGCTGTCCGGGGCGCATCCTGGTTTGGACGAAGTCGAATACCATTCCATACCTCAATCCTCGGTCGCTTGCGACAATCTCCTTCGCTCCAATCGCATCCATCACTTGTGACAAGATCAGAATGCCGCCGACGAGAATATCCGCTCTCCCGGGGAGAATCTGTGGAATGCTCTGAAGTTCGTGCAGTGATTTAGAGGAAAGATCGTCAAGGATCGTCCTGATGCTCGAATGATGCAAAACGTGGCCGGTTGTTAGTTCCGCATCGTAAGGGAAGAGCCCGAGATCAAGAGCTGCGAGCGTCGTCACTGTTCCGGCAACCCCGAAGAGAGTCGTGCCGTGGGGAAGCAGATCGAGATCGGAGAGGTGATTCCGAATCTCCAGAATGGCTGCATTGATGCGATCCCGGGCCGGAGGTGCATCTCCAAGGATCCGTTCGGTTAACCTCACACAACCCGCCTCAACACTCCAACGCCGATGGACGTTCCTCCCCAGTCCGTAGGTCAATTCCGTGCTTCCTCCCCCGATGTCGAGCACCGCGTGGTGATGATCGGGATGATCGATGCCCGACGTCGAAACTGCTCCAAGATATGTGAGTCGGGCTTCCTCCTCGCCATCGAGCACGCGAATGTCCAGACCGGTGCGCGTCCGCATGTGGGCCACGAATGAGCCGGCGTTGGTTGCATCGCGAAGAAAACTCGTTCCACACGCGAGAAGGTGATTCGGACTGTACGCATTCGCGATCGTGAGAAGAGAAACGACTGATTGTTCGGCGAGATCGAACGTCTCGGGGAGAATCACTCTGCTTTCATCAATTCCGCGACCAAGACGTGGGATGAGATAATCGTTGTGAATGGTGGCGATGGTTCCGTCGGCGGAAACGTCTGCGACAAGCAGAAGGATGGTGTTCGTGCCTATGTCAAGGGCGGCGACGCGCATCGGCCTTCGCAAGCAGTACGGCAACCCAACCGTTTTCGTGAAGCATCTCCAGGGGAACGACACCCAATCCTTCGAGACGATCCAGAAAGGATGGAAGATCGGCGGTGAGGAGGCCCGAGACGATCATCTCGCCTCCGACCTTCAGGCGGTTGAGTAGGATTCCGAGGTGAGAGGCGAGGAAGGAATAGTCAATGTTACACAGGATCAAATCGAACGCTCCGGCCTTGAGCTTTTCAGTTCCCCCCAGCCGAACGGAGAATGTTCGCTCGACGCGGTTCCGTCTCGCATTCTCCCGGGCATTGTTGATTGACCATGGATCATTGTCAAGTGCCGTTACCCGACGCGCACCCAGCTTGGCCGCCGCAATACCCAGAATCCCTGTTCCTGTGCCGAAATCGAGAACAACCGACCGCGGCTGAAGGCGATCCTGCAGCAAGAGGAGAGACATGCGAGTTGTCTCATGGTGGCCCGTTCCAAATGACATCTTCGGATCGATGTGGAGAACGGTCTTCCCTTTGTCCTTCTTCCGAAGTCGCTTCCAGCTCGGCTTGACGATCATGGAGTCCGAGATGTCGATGATCCCGGCACTCTGCTCCCACTTGAGATTCCAGTTTTTCTCGGCGATAGATTCGCGGGTATAGAGAATATCCGCTGACGGAAACTCCTCGCGAAATCGGGTCAGCATTTGTCGGAGAGAGCGTTCGAACGATTTGGACCATCTGGCGCGATCGAGGATACATCTCAGCATTTGCCCGTCCTGCTCGAAACCCGAGAAGCCGATGTGCGCAAGTTGTCCGATGAGGAGTTCCTGGTGTCCTGGGGAAAGGGTGAAGCTGAGTTGCACCCAACGATGCTTCATAGACGCGTCGCCTAGATCGTGGGTTGGGAAGACCACCGCTTGAGAACGTACTCCACCAAGTCGTCGTGCATCTGAAGCCAGAAAATCTGGTCGCGGTAATTCTCCTGCATCTTCCGATCAGCTTTGTTGTACTGCACGTTGAGAAGATAGACCAGCCAGATGCCGACGGCGAAGAGGATGAGGGGTTGGAGTTGATACAATTCGTGTCCTGTGGAAATCTGATAGAGAATCAACGCGCTGGTAAGAAGGGCAAACCAGAACGAAGTTCTTCGAATCTGGATCATGATGTGATAGATCGTGCCGAAATAGAAGACTTTTTCGTGGAATGATGACGGCATGAAGTTGTTCAGAATGTAGAAATAGACCATCCGCGCGTCCGTCTCGTTCAACAACGAGATCTCTTTCATCAACCGGGCTCTGTTGGAGAGGTAGCGGCTCGGTTGATTCTCCTGGAAGGCCTTGCGTCGCTTTGGGGTTTCCTTCGCGTACATCGTCAAACCGATGACGAGGGTAACGACGAGGAAAACGAGCCAGAGGGGAGGTCCAGCGAACGGAATCTCGAAATACTCCGAAAAATAGGTCCAGTGAAGGATCAGCGTCAGCGCGGAAAAATAAAATCCGGGGATGATGATCCTCGCAATTTCGTACAGGGGGAAGCCAGATCTTGACCGATCGGCCGGCAAATCGCTTGTTGGACGGTGCTCCTTCGACATTGCATATCCCCTTCGTTCATATCGGCTTATTGTGCACGAACTTAGACAAAACTGCAGGGAAAATCAACTAAGGGGTCTGAACATCGACGCGCGAACGGGTGAACTCGGCAAGGCGCGCACAGATGGCATCCTGTGCGTCGCGATAGGGGCGCGATGATCCGATGAAGTTCTGCATGAAGATCGAAAAGACCAATCTCTCACGGTCCTGGGTCGTCACGTATCCGGAGAGAGTGCTGATTCCTGACAGCGTTCCCGTCTTCGCTCTGACGTTTCGTTCCGCCGGAGTGCCGAGCATTCTCGTGCTCAACGTTCCATCAACGCCAGCAATCGGAAGTGTGGCATAGAATGCTGGAAACACGTCCGGCTGATCGGCGACGCGTGTCAACAGATCAACCATGGTCTCCGGACTGATGAGATTGTAGTGGGAAACTCCTGAGCCGTCGACCTGGAGGAACGATGTCGTGTCGATTCCGTACGAGGAGAGTGCGCGATTGACCTCAACAGTCCCGCGTGAAACTGAAGAATGTGCGGAATCGGCTACGACCGCAAGAGTTCTCAATAACGACTCCGCCGAAAGGTTGTCGCTCATCTTGTTCACACTGAGGAGTACGCTGTCGAGAGGTATGGTGTGCGTTGCAAGGCGGGGCGCTGCCGGAGGGGTCTTGCCCGATCGAATGTCCCCCTCAACGCGGACCTGTGCTTTCTCCAGGAGCTCTTTGAATACCGTTGCGGCATACAATTCGGGCCTCCAGACCGAGACGAGCTCCGATCGCGGGCGTTGCCCGGCCAGCAGTTCGCCCTCAATCACGATGGTATTCTGCCGCTCTTCATAACGACGCGCGATCTTTAGTGGCTGGAGAACAGTATCCGAAACGATGCGGGCATTGTTCACAAGTGAAACGTAGCTGGTCGGGGGTTCGATGCTTACGCCGGGAGCGCTCCCCGCTTTGCCTGTCGAACTCACCGTGACGCGGACACAATTCTTGTTGAGAGAAAGAGCGCTGAGGGGAGCGCCGAACGAATACGGCTCATCATCCCACATCCATCCCTTGCCGAACCAAGTTGTATCGAAGTGTGAGTTGTCAGCGACAATTCCGCCGCGAATCACACGAATACCCCGTGCCGCAACGCGACGAGCCAGCGTGTCAAGCCCCGCTGTCTTCAATTCTGAATTGCCGCCCCCCCGAAGATAGAGAACGCCAACGCTCCTTGTGTTCTCATCAATCGTGTCCGTATGAACCGTTGTGGCAAATTCGAATTCCGGCGCAAGACGTGTGATTGCCGCGATCGATGTGAGGACCTTCAGGTTGGAGGCAGGTCTGAGAAGTCGATTGCTTTGTCGTTCATAGAGAACTTCATTGAGCTCTGGAGAGTAGACTTTGATCGACGCGACTGTCGCGCCAAACAGAGAATCGGCAAGTATTCGGTTGAGATCAGATCGGAGGAGGTCGATTGGATCCGGATACTTCGTGAACCGTTCTGAAGAGGCACATCCGATCACGAATAGGAAAAGAACCGGTGCGATGAACGAACGAGAGCCCATGGAGGACCGCGTTGAGTGGAAGGTGTGAAAGTGTGGTCGACAATGTCCTCCGAATTGACCAAAAATGCAATTCATTCTTGGAGTATGCCAAATTTGACTGAACTTCAAAAAAAGGGTATATTCAAATCCAAATTCATCATTTTTTGGGGAATCCACACTTCATGCTTCAATTTCTGAAAAGAATTTTCGGCTCAAAACATGAGCGTGACGTACGGCAGTTGGAGCCGACGGTCGAGCTGATCAATCAGTACTACGCTCAGCTGAGCACCCTTTCGGCTGAAGAGTTGCGGGCCAAAACGGATGAATTTCGGGAGAGAATCAATGCGCAAACAGCGGACCTGACGGGGGAGATCCGATCTCTGAAGCAATCGATCACCGACGACCTCGCCTATGAACAACGAGAAGAACTCTACGCCGCAGTTCAGGATGCTGAGAAGCGCCTTGATCAGAAGATCGAAGAAGTATTGGCATCCCTCCTCCCCGAAGCGTATGCGGTCGTAAAAGATGCGTGTCGCCGGCTGCAAGGAGAAATGTGGGACATCGCCGGTCACAAGGTCAAATGGGAGATGGTTCCTTTCGACGTGCAACTGATGGGAGGAATGGTCCTCCATCAGGGAAAGATTGCCGAAATGGCAACCGGAGAAGGGAAGACCCTTGTCGCGACGCTTCCCGTGTACTTGAACGCATTGACGGGTCGCGGTGTCCACCTCGTCACCGTGAACGACTACCTCGCGCTGCGCGACAGCCAATGGATGGGCAGGGTGTACGAACTTCTCGGACTGAAGGTTGGCGTTATTCTCCAGCATATGACGCCCGAAGAGCGGAAACGGAACTATGCCGCAGACATCACCTACGGGACGAACAACGAATTCGGTTTCGATTATCTGCGCGACAATATGGTTGTTGACCCGGAACACATGGTGCAGCGGGGACACAATTATGCCATCGTTGATGAGGTTGATTCAGTTCTTGTCGACGAAGCGCGTACGCCTTTGATCATCAGCGGCCCTGTGGAGGTGGACGACCACAAATTCAACGAGATGAAGCCGCACGTGGAACGCCTCGTGAATTCTCAGAAATCCCTAGTCGCGAAGCTGACCAGCGATGCCGAAGCTCTCCTGAATGAAGGAAAGACCGAAGAAGCGGGCGTCCTCCTGCTCCGTGCACAGCGTGGATTCCCGAAGAACAAGAAACTCCTGAAGATCTTTGCGGAGCCGGCGAACAAGACGCTCACGCAGAGCACGGAAAAGGAATATCTCCGTGATCAGGCAGCTCGGATGCATGAGATTGACGACGAATTGTTCTACAGCATCGACGAGAAGTCGCATATTATCGATTTGACCGACAAGGGACGGGAGTATCTCGCACAATCGTATCCCGGACGAGACAAGGAACTCTTTGTGATTCCCGATGTGGGGACCGAATTCAGTGCCATTGATAGCGATCAGAATCTCTCCGCTGAGCAGAAAGAGAAGAAGAAAGATGAGGTCAACAAGCTCTTCGCAGAGCGAAGCGATCGCATTCACACGATTCGTCAGCTTCTGAAGGCCTACAGCCTGTACGAGAAGGATGACGAATACGTCGTCAGTGAAGATGGCAAAGTGATGATCGTGGATGAATTCACCGGTCGTCTTCTCCCCGGACGACGTTACTCGGAAGGGTTGCATCAGGCCATCGAGGCCAAGGAGGGGGTCAAGGTGGAGCGCGATACTCAAACGCTCGCGACGATCACACTTCAGAATTACTTTCGCATGTACAAGAAACTCGCCGGGATGACGGGTACCGCCGAGACGGAGGCACCCGAGTTCTTTGATATCTATGAGCTTGACGTTGTGGTGATCCCCACGAACCGTCCGATGATCCGGACCGACCATGACGACCTCGTGTACAAGACGGTGCGCGAAAAGTACAATGCAGTGATTGGAGAAATCGAGGAAATGCGGGCTGCCAATCGCCCAACCCTGGTCGGAACGACGAGCGTCGAGGTCTCGGAAACGATCAGCCGAATGCTGAAGCGAAAAGGGATTCCGCATAACGTTCTGAACGCGAAGCACCACCAGCGGGAGGCAGAGATCGTCGCACACGCCGGACTGCCCGGGACTGTCACGATTGCGACAAACATGGCAGGTCGTGGAACGGACATCAAATTGGGACCCGGAATTGCTGATGCCGGCGGACTCCACATCGTTGGTACCGAACGCCATGAGTCCCGTCGCATCGACCGGCAGCTGCGTGGACGATCGGGGCGTCAGGGCGATCCCGGTTCCTCGAGGTTTTTCATCTCCCTGGAAGACGATCTAATGAGATTGTTCGGAAGCGAACGGATCTCTCGAGTGATGGAACGGATGGGGATGAAGGAAGGGGAGTCGATCCAGCATCCCATGATTTCAAGATCTGTCGAGCGTGCGCAGAAGAAGGTCGAGGAAAACAACTTCGGAATTCGCAAGCGTTTGCTCGAGTACGACAATGTGATGAATCAACAACGCGAGGTGATCTACTCGCGTCGGAAGCACGCGCTCCTTGGTGATCGGCTCCGCGACGACATCATGGATATGCTGCGCGACGTGGCCGCCAAAGTCGCCGGGCTCTATTTCTCCGACGGAGATGTCGAGGGATTGCGTACGGAGGTCCGATCGCGCTTTCTCGTCGATCTGCAACTGACCCCCGAGAAATTCCAGTCGCTCGGGGAGGACGGAGTTGTGAAGGAAATTGTGAGCGCGGCAGAGTTGTTCTACAAGAGAAAAGAAGAGCGGCTCGGTGCGGACATGATGCGCACGCTCGAGAAGATTTCCATGCTTCAGGTCATCGACTCGAAGTGGCGGGAGCACCTTCGTGAAATGGACGATCTGAAAGAAGGGATCCATCTCCGGGGATACGGTCAAAAGGATCCGCTCGTCGAATACAAGGCCGAAGCATTCAAGATGTTCATGGAACTGCTCGAGATGATCTCCGATGAGGCGCTCAGCATGGTCTTCAAGCTCTTCCCTGAGGGTGCCGAACAACTGCCCGCCCAACGAGCGCGACGACCGTTGGGTTCGGATGGGATGGTGATGACGCATGAATCGGCCCTTGGCGCCGGGATGCGGATGAATCGGGATGCAATTCCCCCCCGGGGAGGCGGTGAGCACGCGCAGGCCTCGAGCCCAGGTCACCGGCCGCAGCCGATCCGTGTCGCTGAAAAGGTGGGCCGGAACGAACCGTGCCCGTGTGGAAGCGGCAAGAAGTACAAGAATTGTCACGGAGCCTGATCATGAAAAAGATCGAAGCGATTATCAGACCGTTCAAACTGGATGATGTGCGTGAAGCGCTGAGCGAGATGGGCGTGCGCGGAATGACGCTCACCGAAGTGAAAGGCTACGGCCGTCAAAAAGGTCACACCGAAATCTATCGCGGCTCCGAATACAAGATCGATTTCTTGCCAAAGATCAAAATCGAAATCATCGCCAAAGAAGAGATGGTCGACAATATCGTGACGACGATCATCCGCGTCGCGAAGACAGGCCAGGTCGGGGATGGGAAGATCTTTGTCTATCCTGTTGAAGATGTGATTCGGGTGAGGACGGAGGAATCGGGAGAAGACGCCATCTGATTTCCACATTCTCGAACTCCTCACCGCAAGGCGTTCCGATGCCGAATTGGCCGTTGCCGCGCCACCACGTTCCGCGCAAACGATGCGTGTCGCAGGCACCAGCCGGTTCCTGATGAACGCTTTTTTCATTTCCGATGACGGAGAATCAAACTCCATATCGCTCCGGGTATGTCGCGATTGTCGGTGAACCGAATGTCGGGAAATCGACACTGCTCAATTCCCTGCTCCAGCAAAAACTGTCGATCGTGACGACGAAACCGCAGACCACACGTCAACGAGTGCGGGGAATCCTGAGCGAATCGGACGCGCAGATTGTCTTCCTCGATACTCCCGGACTCCTGGAACCGAAGTATCTGCTTCAGCAGAGTATGGTTCGATCCGCGGAAATCGCCCTCTCCGACGCAGACGTGATCCTCCTTCTGATTGAGGTCTCAACCGGCACTGAACTCCGCTCCATCATTGCGGAACGCGTCATCAATCGATTCCCAACGAAGCCGATCCTGCTCATCGTCAACAAGATCGATACCGTGCCGAAACTCCATATCCTGCCAATCATCGATTCGATGAATCGGCTCGACGTGTTCCGAGAAATTGTCCCGATTTCCGCCTCCAAAGGATTGAACCTCGACGATCTGATCCGTACGATCAAATCGTATCTTCCCGTTCATCCCCCTCTCTATCCGGACGATATCGTCAGTGATCATCCGGAACGGTTCTTTGCGGCGGAACTCATACGAGAGGAAATATTTCAACGATTCAGAGATGAGGTTCCGTATTCAACAGCTGTCGAAATACGGGACTACACAGAACGGGAACACGGAAAAATCTTCATCAGCGCCGACATTATCGTCGAGCGGAGTTCCCAAAAAGCGATTCTCATCGGGAGGAAGGGAGAGGCACTGAAAAAAGTCGGCTCTGCTGCCCGCCTCCAGATCGAAAGCTTCATTGGACGTGAAGTGTATTTGGAGCTGTTCGTGAAGATTGCAGAACGATGGAGGAAGAAGAGGGAATGGCTTCAACGATTGGGGTACGGTGACACCTAGAGATTGCGGTTTGCTTCGGCCGATCGTTCGCACGCGTTCGGCACTGTCCTGAACAGAGAAGAGAGGAAGCATTGGCGTTTGTCATTCCTTTTTGTGGATTGCGGTACAGCCCGGCGATAGATCTCGCACAGGTTGTCGCCCCCCCTTACGATGTCATCTCGCCCGATCGTCAGGCTGCGCTCTATGATACAGATCCCCACAACGTCATTCGCCTGATTCTCAATCGGGATTCCGATCCATATTCATCCGCCGCAGAGACACTGAACCGGTGGATGGAGCTTGCGATCCTGCGCCATGATTCGGAGTCGTCGTTCTACGTGCTTCAGCAGCGATTTGAGGAGACGCCGGGAAACGTGGTGGTGCGCACCGGATTCATCGGTCTCTGTCGGCTGGAAGAGTATTCAAAGAAGATTGTACTGCCGCACGAGAGGACGCTGCCGAAACCTCGCGCAGATCGATTGAGGTTGTTCGAGGCGACCCAGGCAAACTTCTGTCAGGTGTTCGGCATTTACAGGGATGCCGATTGCCGTGTAGAGAAGATTCTCGATGAATGCACCCGTCAGGATCCCGATCGGAGCGTTGTGTTCGACGGAATTGTGAACTCCATATGGCGCATCGCCAATCCGGCACTCATGAAGTCGATACAAGACGCAATGGCAGACAGGGAGATCCTCATCGCAGATGGACATCATCGCTATGAAACGGCCCTGGCGTATCGGGAGGGAAAGCGGGAGCGTAATCCGCACCATACCGGAGAAGAACCTTACAATTACGTGATGATGTTCTTTGCAAACAGGAGCAGTGACGGACTTGTCGTCCATCCCACGCACCGGGTGGTTCATTCGATTGCCGGATTCGATCCGCCTGTGTTTCTCAAGCAGTTGACCGCGTACTTCAACATGAATCGCTGTGAGACGCTGGATCAACTCCGGAAGGAAATGCAAGACGCGAAGGGAAAGGGGATAGGGATGAAATTACATGGTGCGCAAGGCTTCGTCTTGTTGCTCCCCGGTGACGGTGCTGCCATCGAGACGGCGCTGGGCGCCGAGCTTCCGGATCAGATCAGAGATCTTGATATTTCCATTCTTCACGGAGTGATTCTGGAGCGGATCCTCGGCATCACGAAGGAGGCACAGGCGGAGAGGACGAACATCGACTTTGTTCACGATGCTCAAGACGCCATCGCAATGGTTGAACGCGGTGAAGCGCAATTGACGTTTCTCCTCAACTCGCCCGATATCGAGCGGATCTTCGCGATCGCGCAATCGGGACGAACAATGCCCCAGAAGTCGACGTACTTCTATCCAAAGCTGCTTTCCGGTCTGGTCATGTACCGGATGGTAAGCGATCTGAATTCAGCGAGCAGACAATGAAGACGAGGGTGGTGTCCCCCCTTGTCATGATTTCTGTGATCTGGGGAACGACGTGGCTGGCGATCAAGATCGGGCTCGATTCAATCCCTCCGTTCCTTGCGGCGACGATGCGCTTCGTCCTCGCAGCCCTGGTGCTGGGAACACTGGTTCGCTTGCGCAACGTTCCGTTCCCTCGGGACCGACGGTTTCTGCGGTTGATCATTCCACTTGGCCTGTTCTCGTTCAGTGTTCCGTTTGCGCTGGTGTATTGGGGTCAGCAATATATTGAATCGGGGCTGGCATCGATTCTGTTTGCGACGTTTCCGCTTTGGGTCGCGGTGTTCTCCCATTTCTTTCTGCCTGCCGAACATGTGAATCTGATGAAATGGGTCGGCAGCGGACTCGGCTTCATTGGGATCTATGTGATCTTCGCGAGCGAGATTACGATTCAAGGCGAGTACGTATTCCTCGGGATGGGTGCGATCGTTCTCAGCGCGTTTCTGCAGGCGTTCATGACTGTCGCAACGAAGAAATACGGGCAGGATTACCCTGCGATGGTCATCGCGTTTTCCGGGATGATGATCGGCGGAGTCACAATGGGCATCTTCAGTCTTCTTGTCGAAGACTACAGCGGCGCACGCTTCGATGAAAAAGCGATCCTCTCAACGCTCTATCTTGCGCTGTTCGGATCTGTGATGACCTTTGCCACATATTACTGGCTGCTGAAAAGGGTAGAGGCGGTGCTGTTGTCCCTTATCGCGTTCGTCACCCCTATCATCGCGATCATCTCTGGGGCCGTGCTCCTGGCGGAACGGCTTCCGCCGGAAATCTTTGCCGGATCGTCGCTCGTGCTCCTGGGAATTCTATCTGCAAACTCCCGGGAAGCTTTGAATGTTCTCCGGCGTGGAAAGGCAATCCTATTGGACTCGCCCGACAAGTCCCCGCATTGAACATCGATCGTATCAATTAGGACCTCAAACATGATTAAGCAGATTGCACATATCGGCATCGCTGTCAAAGACTTATCCGCATCGATTGATCTGTTTCAGAAGCTCCTTGACTCGACCGTTGGACACCAGGAAGAGGTGGTCTCACAGAAGGTTCGGACGGCCATGATCGCGGCAGGATTGACCACGATCGAACTGCTGGAAGCAATGAGTCCAGATTCACCCGTGGCAAAGTTCCTCGATAAGCGAGGCGAGGGGATTCACCACATCGCGTTGGAGGTCGATGACATCGGCGCCGAGCTGACCCGTCTCCGGAGCATGGGTTTTGTAATAATTGATGAGATTCCGAGAATGGGAGCAGATCGATGTCGTGTCGCATTCCTGCATCCGAAGTCCACAAACGGCGTTCTGATTGAGCTTCTCGAAAAAGTCGTCGATGCCGAAGAAGAACAATGATAGTGATCGTCAAGTCGAATTCTCTTCCGGCGAGTCTACGCTCCGGGAGAAACTCGACTCCCTCTCGACCGGCCCCGGTGTCTACCAATTCAAAAACGCAGCCGGTAAGGTACTCTATGTCGGCAAGGCGCAGAACCTGAGAGCGCGTGTCCGCCAGTATTTCCAATCCTCCCGTCCTCAACATCCCCGCGTCGAAACCCTTATCTCAAAAATTGCCGATCTCGAAACAATCATCACCGATTCTGAAGTAGAGGCGCTGATCCTCGAGGCAAACCTGATCAAGAAACTGAAGCCTCGATACAATGTTGATTTGAAAGATGACAAGAGCTATCCGTACATCGTCATCACGAATGAACCGTTTCCCCGTGTGTTCGTGACGAGGAGGATCGTGAGAGACGGATCGAGATACTTCGGTCCATACACGGATGTCAAGACAGTCCGTTACGCGTTGAAGACGATCCGTGATATTTTCATGATCCGAAGCTGCAACTATGACTTGACGGACGAGGCGATCCGGAAAAAGAAGTTTAAGGTATGCCTCGACTATCACATCAAGAAGTGCGCCGGGGGATGTGAGGGGTACGAAACGAGGGATCATTATGGTGAAATGATTGCCCAGGCTGCCGATGTTCTTCGAGGGAAGACTGCCACTGTCGTGGAGCGACTGGCAAGGGAAATGGATGCACATGCCCAGAACATGCGATTTGAGGAGGCCGCCGAAATCAGAGATCGCATCAGGGCGCTCGAGGTTTACCGATCACGACAAAAAGTCGTGGATCCCGAGGGCGCGAATCGGGATGTGATAGCCGTCGACGTCAAGGATGACGATGCCTGCGGGGTGATATTCAAAGTGCGGGAGGGAAAAGTCCTCGGGAGGCATCACTACTATATGCGCCAAGCAAGTGAGATTGACCGTTCGGAACTCATGGAAGCTGTGATCAAGCGATTCTACCTCGAGAACGACGATATTCCTCCGGAACTCACCCTTTCGACTCCACCGGAGAGCACGGAAGTGATGGAAGAATGGTTGACGCAGAAACGCAATGAGCGCGTGAGGATTGAGACGCCCAAAGGCGGCCAACGGACCAAGCTCATCGGCCTGGTGCAAAGCAATGCGACATATCTGCTCGAGGAGCTCTTGATTCAGAAGATGAAGCGAGGCGATTTTGTCCCGAATTCTGTGCGGGCTCTCCAGCGCGATCTGCGCCTCGCAGTTCCGCCGCGGCGGATGGAATGCTTCGACGTTTCGAATATTCAGGGCTCCGATACCGTCGCGTCGATGATCGTCTTCATCGATGGCAAGCCGAAGAAAGGCGAGTATCGACGATACAAGATCAGAACCGTCAGCGGCCCGGATGACTTCGCAAGTCTTCGGGAGGTCGTCGAACGTCGTTATCGGCGACTCCTCGACGCGCAGGTGCCGCTGCCCGATCTTGTTGTGATCGATGGCGGCAAAGGTCAGCTCTCGAGCGCCGTTGAAGTGCTCCGTCAGCTTGGCATCGCAGACATGGCGATCATCGGTCTGGCAAAACGCCTCGAAGAAGTATTCCTCCCGGGGGGCGCTGATCCCCATCCAATTCCCCGAACATCATCAGGCCTTCGGCTTCTCCAGCAGATCCGGAACGAAGCGCACCGTGTCGCTGTTGCGTATCATCGAATGGTCCGGTCACGAAGAGTCCTTGAATCTGAACTTGATTTGATCAAGGGGATTGGGGAAAAGCGCACGAAGGAGCTACTCGAAGCCTTTGGGTCGGTGCAAGGGATCAAATTCGCGACGGAAGAGCAACTCGCGGAGATCGTTGGATACAAAACAGCGTGCCAGATCAAAGATTACTACAGCCACAGCCCGGGCGAGTCCGCCGTCACGCGAGGCACTTGACTGAGAGAATCTCTCTTGATACCTTACGCACCAATCTCGCATTCGTCTTCGATTCCATGAGGAAATTTCGACTGCGCCGACAATCTCTCACCCTGTTTCTTCTCCCCGCACTACTCTCGATCGCGTTCCTCCAATGCACCGAGATACCGCAAGAACCTGTTCTCCCGACAACGGACATCCAGCTGAGCGTTCCGCTCGTCAATAGAACGAAATACTTCGATGAGTTTGTCAAGGACACACTGATTCGGCGTGATCTCCCCACGGGAACGAGCGGATACTCGTACGAGTATCGAAGCCCGGTCGAACCCGTCGGGATCGATGAGATCGCCGCTCATCCCCGGGCGTCCGCGCAGGAGCTGGAACTCGGCACGTTCCAAGTTGAATCCCCCGGCTCTTTGAATGCCGCCTTCAGCTACAAGCAAATCACGGGGAGTGATCCTCTGCCGGTTCCCATTCCGATCCCTCCGGCAACCTACACATTGCCTGCGAGCGACTATCCTCCGATCTCGTCATTTGAATATGTGGAATTCGCTTCCGGAACGTTGGCGTTGGAGGTGCGTAATCGTCTTCCGGTCGTTGTGACCTTCCCGGATCCGATCATCATCAGGAACGCTCGAACAAGTTTGCCCGTCGATACGTCCGAAGTAGCCCGCTTCATCTTCGGTGTCCAGCAATTCCAGCCCGGTGAATCGCGCCAACTTGCGGTCAGCGTCGCAGGCATCCGGATGCAGAACCTGCTGCGAGTCCTTTCGACCCGAATTCAGACGCCGGGGTCATCCAATCCAGTTCTTGTCCAGCAAAGTGATGGTCTGGAATTTTCGCTTTCATTCGTTGGCACATCGGTGCGGGCGGCCCGTGCGCGGGTGCCTCGCCAATCCGTCTTCAGCGTTGTCGATTCGGTCTTTGTAGTTGATGATTCACTCTCGATCCAGGTTGCCACCTTCAAAGACGGATCACTGAATGCGGTATTCCAGAATGACATCGATGTTCAGGTGACGGTTTCGCTCAAGTTCAATGAGATTCGTCACCGCGTGTCGGGTGAGAGTCTCACAATTCGTCACACGTTCAACGGAAGAGGAACCCTCATCGTGCCGATCAGCGCCCGCGAATATCGCATGGTGGCTGCCGGCTCGACCGTTGGCACTCTGCTCACCTTTTCGGTGGGGATCGAAACAATTGAATCACAGGATTTCAGAGAATTACGGAGTTCCGATAAGGTGCGAGCAGAAATCCGGCCCGGTGTGCCCTTCGTTGTTGAAAGTGTCACCGGCAGGATCAAGCCAACGCTCCTGAGCATCAGCTCGAGTGCCTATCGCCTCAATCTCGGAGAGGCGTACAAGAAATTCAAAGGGGAACTCACCTTCGATTCGCTGAAGATGACGCTCGGTGTGCGAATGACCGGCGGTTTTCCCGCAGACTATAACCTCTATCTGATTGCCAAGAAGTATGATGGGGGAGTAGCGAGAACGGATTCTCTCGCGGTGCCGGCGCCCGTCGGAAGTTTTCAGAAACGATTCTATCCTGCATCCGGCAAAATCACGCAGATTGTGCTTGATCGGAGCTCGGGTCTGGAGTCGTTCATCCAGAAATTCGTTCCGAATCTCCCCGATTCGTTCTTTGTCCGAGGCACGGTGCTGCTGAATCCTCCCGATGTCTACAACACTCCGCTTGGTCTGCAGACAATCTGGGACACGACGAAATTGTATACCGATATTGATATGCGATTCCCGCTGAAGATCGGCATTGCCGGCGGCGAGCTTGTGGATACCGTCGATATTGGTGATGAAGAAAAGTTTCCACGCGACGTTACGAAATCGATTCTCAAGGGAACGATGTACATCGAAGTGGATAACGGTCTGCCTCTTCAGATGCGCTTCCGCTCCGCGTTCCTCCGCTCGGGTCCTCAGGGACGGAAGGACACGCTCCTGTGGATACCGCAAAACAGAACGGAGACGATCCTGTCGAGCACGGTGGACCAGAATGGCGTGACCGTGAGCTCCCGCAAGAGCGCGTTCGCGATCAGCCTGACCGGGAGTGAAATGAATCTGGTGAACGACGCTGATCTCCTCTGGTTCAAGTTCGAACTCGAGACCTCAGGCGGGGGCAAGATACCGGTGAAGTTCCGAAGCACGGATTTCATCCGTATCCGGGCCTCAGCCAATACCGTCTACACGGTGAACCGACAGTAAGATGAATTCTTCCCGACATACCGTTCTGATTATCGCTGCGGCAATTCTCGTCGGTCTTGCCTACGGGGGTGATCGCTCGAACGTCCGTGGCGTCGGGATGGCGCGGACGGGGAATGAAACAGCCAGGGGATTCCACGCGCTGGGCATCAACCCTGCCAATTTGGCCATTCCGGAAAGAGGATCGGTATCGTTCGGTCTCTTCTCGGTGGGTGTGAATGCCAGCTCAAATCTTCTCTCATACGAAATCTACAACAACTATTTCACAGGCGTGCCGGATGGCTCTGGGGGAAGGGCACCAAAGTACCTGACTTCCGCAGACAAGGAAAAGATTCTTGATGCCTTCCCTGACGGATCAGCGGCGACAAAGATTGATGTCGAGTACGATGTGTTGGGATTCGGGGTCAGAACGCAAACGTTTGCATTGGGCTTTACCACGAGAGAACGGATGGTCGGACGGGTGGATGTGTCTCGCGATTTTGCCCGACTCTTCCTCTTCGGACTGGATTCCACAGGCTCGAGCTACGTGTTCAACGAGACGAATGTTTCGGCGTACTGGTGGCGTGAGTACAACCTCTCGTATGCCATGCGGCTTCCGCTGAAACTCAAATACCCCAAAGATATTCTCGTCGGACTGAGTGTCAAACTTCTGCGCGGATACGGGGCATTCCTCACCGAACGCTACAATGCCTCGATCGCCAACGAACGGATAGGGACAAACCAGTATCGGGCATCCCTCGTATTCGACTACCTGACGAAACGATCGGGTATCGATCTCTTGCACGAGGAACGCGACCCGGGATTCTCGTTCTTTCCGGAACCTGCAGGAACGGGTGTCGGGGTGGACCTGGGGTACGTGGCACACTACGGGAGCTTCTCCATCCATGGCAGCATCACCGACTATGGATCGATTGAATGGAGTCGGAATGTTGTTGAGACCTACGGATCGTACAATCTCACCATTGAAGATCCGTTCGAAGAAGTGAATGAAGACAGCGTCGAACAGGCCTTCAAAGGAAAGAATAGAAAGGGATCTGTGTTTTCGACGGATCTTCCGACCGTGTTGAGGGTCGGCGTGATGTTCGACTCGGATTCGGTGAGCGGTGTCAGGCGGGTATTGGGGAGTTTTTCTGTGGCGTTGGGCTATACACAGGGATTGAATTCGTCGATGGGAAATACGACGCGGCCGCGTTTCGCGCTGGGGATCGAGCACCGGTTGATCCCCTTTCTTCCCGTTCGTACGGGCATCTCACTCGGCGGAAAGGACGGATTTCGATGGAGTGCCGGATTCAGTCTCGATTTGACCAACGTGACTCTCGACGTTGGGACGGAAAATGCCGGAATGTTGTTCTCCCCGCACAGCTACGACATGCTCTCCATCGCTGCCGGCATGAGTATGCGATTCTGATCTGGCAGTACGGTTGTACAACGAGAAAGCCCGACCCGGAAGAACCGGATCGGGCTTTTTGCGTTTTTGTCGTACTATATTTTTACGACTTTGGTCGCCTGGAATCCCTTCGGACCGCGCTCGACCTCGAATTCGACAGCTTCGCCCTCTTCGAGGTTCTTGAAGCCGTTTCCTTCAATCGCCTTGTAGTGCACGAAGACATCTTCGCCACCCGGGCGGGTGATGAAACCAAATCCTTTGGTCTTGTTGAACCACTTCACTGTTCCTTTCTCCATGGAACAATTCCTTTCAATGAGTGTTTCGCATCCGCTACCGGCGGATGAATCGGTGTACAGTTGCCAGATGTGCCCTTGGTAGTCCAGTCTCAGGGAATATCATTGGACTTGACTTCCGTATCGCTGCCGCGGGTGCTACTTCACTCGCGCAAAACGGATTGAGAAAGGTTGTGACAAAAGGACAACAACGGTGTACCTTTATTGACGCAACAATATAGAATTATCTCGATGAACTTTCAAGCAAAATCTCATTAACGATTTCGCCATCATCTTCCCCATCCCGGTTGAATCAATCCGCCTTGACATTAGACCCCCTTTTAGGTACATTACTCGCCGAAATCCTGCAAAAAGCGGGACATTTTGCGCTTCCGCGCAGTCCGAACAGGGTGAGCAACTCGCCCGTCGGTCTTCGGACGATTAGCTCAGCTGGTTAGAGCGTACGGTTCACATCCGTAAGGTCGTAGGTTCGAGTCCTACATCGTCCACGCATCTGGCGGGAAACCATGTTGATGCATGACGGACGGGGTCGTCGTATCCCCCAAACGCTCCTTTAATTCTTATCCTGTGAGGTAGGGAAGGAGAATCACGATGTACCGCTGTAGTCAATTCAATCCAGATTTCGGTTGTGGTTGTGGCCTTCATCCCTGGTGGGATCGAAGGCCATTTTTTTTTTGGAGTCGAACAATGAATCGAATGCAAGTCATCGATGAAGATGGCATCCGGCGGAGCGTGATGCGGCTCGCCCACGAAGTAGTGGAGAAGTTCAGAGGCGCAGAACGCATTGTGCTTGTGGGAATACGCAAGCGGGGTGATCATCTGGCCGCGCGGCTTGCACGCGCGATCGAAGAGATCGAGGGAAAAAAGATCGATGTCGGATTCCTCGATATCACGCTGTACCGGGATGACTTACGCGGACGGCTCGATCATCCCGAACTCAAGAGCACCGAGATTCTGTTCAACATCGATGGAAAAATTCTGATCCTTGTTGACGACGTTCTCTATACGGGACGCACCATCCGGGCCGCGCTCGATGCCCTTGCAGACATCGGCCGGCCGTCGAGTATCCAGCTGCTCGTCCTGATCGATCGCGGCCACCGGGAGCTGCCGATCAAAGCGGATTTCGTCGGCAAGAATCTGCCGACATCATCCACTCAACAAATCGAGGTCCATCTGAAAGAGGTCGATGGGGAGGATGCTGCCTATCTCATCGACCTGGAGGGTTCGTGACATGGGATCACCCAAGCTTCAGGGTCGGCATTTGCTGGGTCTCGACGGCATCTCGAAAGAGGATATCGTGATGATTCTCGATACGGCAAAGTCGTTTCGAGAAGTGCTGGATCGCCCGATCAAAAAAGTTCCCCCTCTCCAAGGAAAAACCATTGTCAATCTCTTCTTCGAGAGTTCGACGCGCACGAGAATCTCGTTCGAACTTGCCGAACGCCGGCTCTCTGCTGACGTCGTGAATTTTGCCGCTTCCGGCAGCAGCGTGTCTAAGGGAGAAACGCTTAAGGACACGGCACGAAACATCGAGGCGATGAAAATCGATATGGTGGTGATCCGGCATTCCTCCCCGGGATCTGCTCATTTCCTGAGCCGGGTCGTCGACGCAAACGTGATCAACGCGGGAGACGGCGAGCACGAGCATCCCACTCAGGCGCTGCTGGATATGTACACGCTCCGGGAGAAGTACGGCACACTCGAAGGTCTTCGCGTCTGTATCGTCGGCGACATCACGCACAGCCGTGTCGCACGGTCGAACATCTTTGGCCTTCGTACGATGGGCGCCGAGGTGTCCGTCTGTGGACCGGCGACGTTGATTCCGCATGACATCGAAGCTCTCGGCGCGAAGGTGTATCATCGGATTGAGGATATCATCCCGCGTGTCGATGCGCTCAACGTGCTCCGTATCCAGCTCGAGCGTCAACAGAGCGGCTTGTTTCCCTCCCTGCGCGAGTACCATCGGTACTTCGGAGTCACGATCGATCGTATTTCAAAAGCTCCGAAACCCATCACGATCCTGCATCCCGGACCGATCAATCGAGACGTCGAAATCTCCGCCGACGTAGCCGATAGCGAACATTCCGTCATCCTTGAACAGGTGACAAATGGTGTGGCTATCCGAATGGCGGTCCTGTACCTGCTCGGATCAACCAACTGAGGATGCTGTCATGAACATTTATCTGAAAAATGGAACGCTGATCGACCCCCTCTCGGGACGTGACGAGACGCTCGATGTTCTCATCGTCGATGGGGTCATTGAGAAGGTAGGAAAGAGCGTTGCGGCCGATCGGTTGTTCACTGTGGTGGACCTGAAGGGAAAGATCGTTTCCCCCGGACTGATCGACATGCATGTTCACCTGCGCGAGCCGGGATTTGAACATAAGGAGACGATCGAAACGGGATGTCGGTCCGCTGCCGCGGGTGGCTTTACGGCAATTTGTTGTATGCCGAATACCTCGCCCGCGATCGACGATGAGTCGGTCGCGCGCTACGTCCATGAAAAGGGAAAAAGCGTGTGCGACGGAATCGTCGATGTCCATCCGATTGCTGCGGCGACCAAGGGGCGCAAAGGAACGGAACTTTCGCCAATCGCGGAACTGGTTCAGGCGGGGGCTGTCGGATTCTCCGACGACGGGAGTCCAATCGCCAGCGCGGAAATCATGCGCCGAGTGCTCGAGTACTGCTCGATGTATGATGCACCCGTCATTCAACACGCCGAAGAGGCGGCGCTGACAGAGGGAGGGAGCATGAACGAGGGATTCGTTTCCACGCGCCTGGGGTTGCGCGGAATCCCTCCCATCGCCGAAGAACTCATGGTGGCGCGCGATCTCATCCTCCTGCAGTACGTTCGCAGCGCACGGTATCATGTCGCGCATGTGAGCGCGACTCGCACGGTGGAATTGATCCGACGTGCGAAGTCTGAGGGACTCAACGTTTCCTGCGAAGTCACCCCCCACCACTTCACCCTTACAGACGCGGCGGTCGAAAGCTTCGATACAAATACAAAAATGAATCCTCCCCTTCGGACACAAGAGGATGTGATGGCGATGAAGGAGGGGCTGCGCGACGGTACGATCGACGTCATTGCCACGGACCATGCACCGCACACCATCGATGAAAAAGAAGTGGAATACACGGTTGCTCCGTTCGGTATCGTGGGTCTCGAAACCGCGATCGGTTTGTCGATAACTGAATTGGTGCGGCAGAAGTATATCACCATGTTTCAGTTGATCGAAAAGCTCTCAACGAATCCTCGTCGTCTGCTTCGGCTTCCCGAAATCGTCATTGCCGAGGGAACGCCGGCAAATCTCACCCTGATCGATCCGACCATGGATTGGACCGTTGACATCCGACGATTTCAATCGAAATCCAAAAACTCTCCGTTTCACGGGAGAGCCCTCGTTGGAAGATCAATCGGCATCATCAATCATGGGAAGATTCTCCTCACCGGCTGATCAGCCGGGCGGTAGTGGTTGAGTACATTCCTGTTTAGAATTCTGAACGCCGGGTGAGCCGCAAAGCTTGTCTCGGCTATTTTCGCTCTCTTTTACTCCGGAATGTGAATCCTCGCATGGTGGCACGCGGTTTGTCACAACCGCGACGGAGCGAAAAAAATCCTGGAGCCTAACATGAGATATTTGACCTTGATCTTTGCCTTCGCCCCAATTCTGATGGGATGCGATCGGCTTCACGAAATCGACGAGACACCGCCGGCAAGTCCGCGGGGAATCACCACGATCTCCCTGGACAACGCGGTCCAGCTGAACTGGCTGCACAATACGGAACCTGATCTCGATGGGTACCGAATCTGGGTCAGCGACCGCTTCGACGGTAGATACGAACTCATCGGAACGACGCGAACGAACGAATTCATCGACCGCGGCGCGAAGAACGGCATCACGTACTACTATGGTTTGACTGCGTTCGATTTTGTCGGCAACGAGAGTCCTTTGAGCAAGGAAGTTGTCTATGATACACCCCGTCCCGAAGGATTCAACGTGCGGCTGAACAACTTTCGACAAAATCCAAATGCATCGGGGTACGATTTTTCGACGTACTCCGTAGGTCCGTACGATGATGACTACACCGATGTCTTCTACGAATACGTGAATGGTCGGAGCTACCTGAACGTGTGGAGCGACACGGATATCCAAGGCATGGGGTACACCCGCTCCCTCGACGACATCTCGGTTGCCCCGACCTCAGGTTGGGCTCCATCGAAATCTGTCGAGGCAATAGCGGGACACACGTATGTGATCTGGACGTGGGACGATCACTACGCAAAGATTCGATTGATAGAGGTGCGATCGTCGTATATCATTTTCGACTGGGCGTATCAGACCGCAAAAGGGAATCCGGAGTTGAGGAAATTGGGCGGAATTCGTGTGCGTCAGATTCGTCCGCGGGATGAGGCCAAGAGGTATTGAGATGTCGAAGGCGAAGAGGAAAACCACTCATGCGTGGTGACATCGAGTCATGAGTGGTCTTGCTCTTCGTTGACTTTGAATCCCTTTTCTGATACTTTGAAGACACCATGAGATTGACGTTGATCGTATTGATGCTCTTCTTCTCGGCCGATCTCATCGCTCAGGTTCGTCCCCGACCGAAAGATCGCAAAGCAAATTCGCTCATCGAACAACGGAGAACCGAAAGCGAAGCTCAATCAGGTGAGTTCCAGTCGTTGGTCCGCAGAATCGAAAAGGAGCTGGCCGAGGGGGATGTGAGCGGCTTCGCGGCAGATTTTTCCGAACAGGTGACGATGCATGTCGGCGGGGGAGAGACAGGAACGTACTCGACTGCTCAGGCGTCCGCCTTGCTTCAGAACTATTTCTCCTTCCGGAAACCGATTTCATTTGCCTTCTCGCGAACCAATGCAACGCCCCCCATTCTGTTCGCCACGGGGAGGCTCACCTTCGTCTACAAGGGTTCGCAGGAGTCCGTTCAAGTCTACGTCTCGTTCGCCCGGCAAAATGGGCGCTGGGCAATTGTCCAATTCAACCTGTACTGATCCCGGTCCGCAAACTTCATGAAGGGTTTCCGACAACCGTACGCTCGCCCCGCACTGTGGGGCGTTTTCTTTTTCGGTGCCGTTGTCCTGGGTCTCGTGCTTGTCCGCGTAGGATGGATGTGGACCGTCGAATCCGACTGGGATACATGGCAGGAAGCGCGGATGGAGCGTGATGCAGATCTCGTGATCGAGCAGTTCCAGATGCACGCGCAACGTCTCTATCGCGTTGCCGAAGGGGTGAAATCGGACAACGAACTAGTTCGCTGCATTCTGTCGGATGATCGACTGGATGCTGCGCGGGCATTTGAGAGGCTCGAATCCCATCGTCGGGATGACCGACTCAGTCTGGCGGTCTTCGATCCACGCGGAACGCCCATCGCCTGGAGCGGTCGCGGGTTGGAACTGCCGAGTGAAGAGGCAGGTGAGTTCCTTGCGAACGATTCCTCTCTTCTTGCGATCGTCCAGCGTGATCTCCATACATATCTGATTGCCGCAGTGAAGTCGAGTGATGGATCCCTTTGGATTGCGTGCGCAGAGCCGTTTGAGGTGAATTATCCAATTTCCAACCGGTTCATATCGCAAGTAAGTTTCGCAAGATCAATTTCGGAAATCATTGGACGTCCAGTTCGGCTGATTCTTGGGTCCGTCGAGTCTGATCTTCAGGGAGACCATTACCGTCGGGTTGCATTGACGAAGCGGCATGGTGAGGTGCTCGCGATCGTTCTGGTTCCGCTGCCGTCCCCTGAGTTCGCGCGGCAGATGATTTCCGAGTCCATTTGGCCGATTCTCAGTGCAGCGGCAGGATTTGGGATCTTCAGTCTGGCACTTGTGCTACTCTCACTCGCGTCCGCCGTTCGGTTTCGCTGGACCCAACCGCTCACCGCACCTCTCGCCTTCCTCGGCGTTCGTTACGCATGGCTGGCCCTGGGCTTTCCAGGAGCAACCATAGGCGGGGACCTATTCGATCCGGCTCGCTATGGGAGCACATTTGGTGGGGGGCTCGCGGCATCACCGGGGGAGACTCTCATCAGCATCCTCCTTGCGTTCGCGTCGCTGAGCTACGCGTACCAAAAGCTCTCCGCATTCTTCGACGGCGCACGGCAGACCCCGGGAGATCGATCAAACCGTCTGGGGAGGCTACTCGTTGTTCTCTCGCTGTTCATTCTCCTCGCCGGATTGACGAGAATGTACGGGGCTGCGATCCGGAGTTTTCACTTCGATTCCACAATCTGGTACAATGACCCGACTCGCCTGCTGCCGCCGCTGACGACTGGAGTCATGCACCTGAACGCGTTGCTGCTGACGATCGGCCTTCTGATGATTGCGAGCCTTGTCGTGAGGGTTTCATGGATTCAGGCCGGACGAGCGGGAGCATTGGGATCTTCCAACCGTTGGCTTCTTCTCTCTCTTCTCTTCGTTGTGGCGTGGGTGGCATTTTCATTGTTTGATCATCATTCCCAGGTTCCTTGGGTGTTTCCGCTAGTAGTGTACGGCAGCGGGTCGGCCTCGCTTATTGTTTCTCGACGGCTGCAGGACAGCCGCATGAGTATGGGAACCTCATCGCTTCTCTCCCTCGGGATGCTGATCATCCTCTCCTTCGTCGGGCACGCGTTGGCGCTCAACTTCCAATCGCACAGGAAAGATGAACAGGATGTCGAGTCGCTGGCCAAACGGCTCGTTCGTCCGGCGGACAGTTGGTTGTCATTTGTTGTCTCCGATGGCCTGCAAGCCATCGTTGCTGAGTTTGATGAACGTAAGTCACAGGAAGGCGGACTCCGGGAAACTTCCTCAGGGGATGCGCTTGCGTTGTGGGCAGAAACTCTGATGAGTCGCGAGGGATACAATTCCGGAGTTTTTCTGTACGACGCAGCTGGTGAACTGCGGAGCAAGTTTTCCGTTGGTTTGACAACGTACGAGGAAACGGAGTTTCTCAGACGATTGTACGAATACGATGAGGAAATGCTCCAGGTGGTAGAGCGGCGAACGCCGACAGCCACAATCAAATACTACGGCATCTGGGGGACCATCCGGAACGAGCAGGGTCAATTACATGCGATCGTCTCATTGATGCTTTCGGCGAGTCCGCCCACTTTCTTCCGGGGGGATGTGAATCATCCTCTGAGTCGGATCGATGAATCGGAATGGTTCGGAAGACTTCGAGACATCATCGTGACCGAGTATCAGGACAACGCGCTGACGGCAACCTCCGACAATTCGTTTGCAGCCGGAATGCCGCTCGACGAGAAGGTGAGGGAGATGATCCGTACAGCGGCGGATGGAAAGGCCTGGCACCGACTGACAAGCGGGGACAGGTCATTCAAAACGCTGTTTGTGGAGGATCGATCAACGCCGGGAAGAATCGTCGCGGTTGCTCTGGAGGAACCGACGCTTCGATGGCACGTTTCAAACCTTGCGCGCCTCTTTCTGATTTACGCGCTCCTCTCCGTTGTGCTGGGAGCAGTACGAATGTGGAGGCGACGATCCGCGACTGGGCCGCGGGGGTTCGGTTTCAGAACCAAGTTGATCGCCGCGTTTGCACTCCTCTCGATCGCGCCGCTCTTCCTTCTGGCATACTACAATACCCAATTCGCAGTGGAACGGCTGGAATCGAGCATCGATCGTGAATTATCTCAGCATCTTGACCTCGTGCACCGTCGAATGCTTGGGGCTATCTCATCTGAACTTGACTTCCAGGAGGGAATCACCAACGACTTCTGTGACATCCTCGCATCGGAGCTCGGAATCGACCTTTCGGTCTACGGACGTTCGTACCTCCAGGCAAGCAGTCGCCCGGAGTTGTATGCCGCAACGATACTTGATCCGCGTCTGCCCGCCGATGCCTATGCCAACCTGTTTGTGCTGGGCCGCACCAGATACATCGGACAGGACAGAGTCGGCGAAACGGATTATGCGGTCGGATATCAAACGATCGTCATCGATGGACGGACGCTCGGTGTCATCGCTGTGCCCACACTCTTTCGTCAAGCCGAGTTGGAAATCGAACTCGTCGAGAGGAACGTCTTCTTTCTCAGCATCTACATCGCCATCCTTGTTCTCGTCGTCGGGACTGCGATCGTGCTGGCGTACACCCTGGCAGGTCCAATTCGTGTGTTGACCCGGGCTGCACGAGAAATTGGGGAGGGGAATCTCGACATCCAGGTTGCCCCTCGATCAAGAGATGAAATCGGTGAACTTGTTGAGGCTTTCAATGAGATGACGGCCGAGATCAAAGAGAGTCGATTCGAGCTCGCAAAGGCTGAGCGTGAAATGGCGTGGAAAGAGATGGCCAAGCAGGTTGCGCACGAAATTCGGAATCCCCTCACACCGATGAAGCTTTCGATCCAGCATTTGCGGCAGGCCTTCAAAGACAAAGTCTCGAATTTTGATGAGATCGTTCAGACCGTTTCTCAAACCGTGATGGAGCAGATCGACGCGTTGACGCGCATCGCAAGTGAATTCTCACAATTCGCTCGTATGCCGCAGAGGAGATTCGAACATGTCAAGGTGAACCGTGTTCTGCAAGAGACCATTGATCTCTTTCGCGAGGTGAAGGAAATTGAATTTGAATCGAATTTTGCGGATACTGACCCGGACCTCGTCGCGGATCGTGATGAGTTGAGACGCGTCTTCATCAACGTTGTGCGGAACGCGATCCAGGCGATGGAAGGCGGGGGAACAATCGTTCTCTCTTCCGAGACACACGACAGGGCGTGCATCATCCGCATCCAAGATTCCGGTCCGGGCATTCCTGAGCCGCTGCTGGCGCGGGTCTTCGAGCCGAACTTCTCGACGAAATCGGAGGGAATGGGGCTGGGACTGGCGATTGCAAAGAAGATCATCGAGGATCTGAACGGCTCGATCACAATCACAAGCAAGGTGGGCGTTGGAACAACGATCGAGATCACCCTTCCCGTCAAAACCCACGCATGATCCTGAGTCTATTGATCGTCGGCCGATGTTTGTCCGGAGGCATTCGTCCCTTCGATTCGGTCTTTCCACCAGGGAGGGAGAATTCAGTTCCGAACCATATGGAATGAATGTGAGTTTTCGAGTGGGAGATGATCCCGAGCATGTGCGGCGGAATCGAGAAGCGTTTTTCAAACTGGTGGGATGTGCGGAAGATCAAATTGCGATCCCTGTACAATGCCATTCCTCACATGTGATGTTTGCAGACGGCGCGGGGTCATATATTGATGTCGATGGCCTGGTGACGGATCGGCGAGACCTTTTCCTGGCGGTGACGGTTGCCGATTGTGTGCCGATTTTTCTTTTTGATCCGAGCAAAAGGGCGATCGGAGTCATCCATGCCGGTTGGAAAGGATCTGCCGCAGGAATCATCACTTGTGCGGTGGCAAAGATGCGGGAGCATTTTCATTCGCGTCCGGAGGATCTCTTCGCCCATCTCGGAGCGTCTGCTCGGAGGTGCTGTTATGCAGTGGGCGAGGATGTTGCGGGTCAATTCAGGTCCGAAGTGATTCACCGTCGGGAAGGAGCGATGTATCTGGATCTTGTGGCGGAGAATATTCGACAGCTTGTCGAGTCAGGATGCCGTTCCGAAAATATCGAAACGAGTGAGTGGTGCACGATCTGTGCTCCGCATGTGTTTCATTCCTATCGCCGGGATGGGCACAGGTCGGGACGTATGATGGGAATTCTTGGAATTATCTCTGAGAAGGGGGATTAAGTATGTGCGGCATTGTTGGATACATCGGACCCAAGCAGTGCATCCCGGTCATTCTTGAGGGGCTCAGACGACTGGAGTATCGCGGCTATGACTCGGCCGGAATCGCCGTCATCGACGGAGGGCAGCTGCGCGTGCAGAAGCGTGCGGGCAAGGTCGCCGATTTGGCGCAGCTGGTGGAGAGAGACGGTGGATCTGCATCCTCAACAGTGGGAATGGGACATACGCGTTGGGCAACCCACGGTGAGCCGAATGACGCCAATGCCCATCCTCATACCGATTGTTCCGGGACGATCGCCGTCATTCATAACGGGATTATCGAAAACTATCGATCGATCAAGACGAAGCTCATCCGCGATGGCCACAGGTTCAAGAGCGAGACCGACACGGAAGTTCTTGCCCACCTGATCGAACAAACATATCGCCGTGCGGGGGATTTGTTCACAGCCGTCCGGATCGCGCTGCGGGATGTCGAGGGGACCTACGGGCTGGTGGTCCTTTCGAGCCGGGAACCCGACAACATGATTGCGGCGCGGATGGGAAGTCCGTTGATCGTCGGCGTCGGCGAGGGGGAACATCTTGTCGCCGCTGATGCGGCCGCCATCGTCGAATATACCCGACACGTTGCCTACCTCGAGGACGGCGAAATCGCGGAAATCTCCGCGGGAGGATTTCGCACCACTACGATCGAAGATGTTACGGTTGACAAAGAGGTGCACGAACTCACATTCGATCTTGCCCAGATCGAGCGGGGGGGATACGATCACTTCATGCTCAAAGAGATTCATGAACAACCGGAGACGATTCGGAACGCGATCCGTGGACGGTTGCTTGTGGAGTCGGGGGACGTGAAGCTCGGCGGGCTCAGCGGCGTATCCGAGAAGATTATTCATGCGCGACGCGTCATCCTCCTGGGATGTGGGACATCGTGGCATGCAGGACTGGTCGGGGAGTATATGCTTGAGCAGATTGCCAGGATTCCCACAGAAGTCGAATACGCCTCTGAATTCCGTTACCGCAATCCGATTGTCACGTCCCAGGATGTTGTGTTCGCGATCAGTCAGAGCGGCGAGACCGCGGATACCCTTGCGGCATTGCGACTTGCGAAATCCAAAGGCGCGACGGCGCTGGGCATTGTGAATGTCGTCGGAAGCACCATTGCTCGGGAGACTGAAGCCGGCGTTTACATCCACGCCGGACCCGAAATTGGGGTTGCTTCGACCAAAGCATTCACCTCTCAACTCACTGTCCTTGCGCTCGTGACGTTGTTCCTCGCCAGGGCGAAGGGGATGAGTCAAAAGGACGGAGCGGTGCTTGCAAAAGAAATGCAATCCTTGCCCGATAAAGCAGCACGCGTTCTCGATCATGCCGATGAACTGAGATCAATCGCAGAACAATACAAGGATGCGCGCAACTTCCTCTATCTTGGACGCGGTGCGAATTTCCCCGTCGCCCTCGAGGGGGCACTCAAGCTCAAGGAAATTTCGTACATCCACGCCGAAGGATATCCCGCCGCGGAAATGAAGCATGGTCCCATTGCGCTGATCGATGAACATATGCCCGTCGTGTTTGTCGTGCCGAAAGATGCGATTTACGAAAAGGTCGCCAGCAACATCCAGGAAGTGCGCGCTCGCAAGGGGCGGATTATCGCCGTCGCGAATGAAGACGATGAGGAAATTGCCAAGATGGTCGATCACGTCATCAGAGTCCCTCACACGTTCGGTTTCTTCGGACCGATCCTCAATATCATTCCGCTCCAGCTCCTCTCGTATTGGATGGCCGTGAGTCGTGGCACCAATGTCGACCAGCCCCGGAATCTTGCCAAGAGTGTGACCGTGGAATAGAGGTTTTGAATTCGCTCTATTATTTTCCTATATTTTGCGTCATTCTCAGTGAAGCAGAGGAGAAGAAGAGATGAAAGCGGAAGCGAAATTCAAGGCGACGGACTGGGCGCTCGTGCTGGGTGCGTCGAGCGGTTTCGGCGGAGCGACGGCGATTGAACTCGCACGTCACGGGATGAACATCATCGGCGTTCATCTGGACAGGCAGGCGACCATGCCGGCCGTGCAGCATGTGATCAAGGATATCAGCAAAGCGGGGGCGAAGTCGATGTTTTACAACATCAATGCTGCCGATTCGATCAAACGCAACGAGACCTTGGATGACATTTCCGAGCGGCTTGCGGATAATGCCGGCAACAACGTCAGGGTTGTCATTCACTCGCTCGCGTTTGGTACGCTGAAGCCGTTCATCGCAAAGAAACTTGAAGAGGCGATCACGCAGGCCCAGATGGAAATGACCCTCGACGTTATGGCGCATAGCCTCGTCTATTGGGTCCAAGGATTGATTGCCCGAAACCTTCTGCGGAAGGGGGGACGCATTTTCGGGTTGACGAGTTCCGGGGGACGTACAGCTATTCCGTTCTACGGTGCTGTGTCGGCCGCCAAGGCAAGCCTGGAAGCTCATATTCGACAGCTCGCGCTCGAGTTGGGTCCAATGGGAATCACGGCAAACGCAATCATGGCGGGTGTCACCGATACGCCGGCCCTTCGAAAGATCCCAAACGCCACCAAGATGCTCGAGGTGGCGAAACACAAGAATCCGCATGGTCGTTTGACGACCCCGGAGGATGTCGCCAGGGCAATCGTCCTCCTCTCGGAAGAGGGGGCTTCATGGGTCTCCGGAAACGTCATCGGCGTTGACGGGGCTGAGGATGTGGTAAGCTACATCGGATAATCGCCCGAAGGATCTCCGCATTCGACGTTTCATTTGCACAAAGGTGATTTGCCATGTTTGATTTTGAATTCAACGAAGAACAGAAGATGCTTCGCGAGATGGTGCGTGACTTCACCGAAACAGAAATCAAGCCCGTCGCACACAGAATCGATGAAGAGGAAAGAATTCCTCCTGAGCTGATCCACAAGATCCGCGACCTGGGAATTCTCGGCGCGGTCTTTCCTGCGGAGTACGGTGGCGGAGGTGTCGGCGAAGTCGGCTACTGCATCATCCAAGAAGAAATTGCGCGTGGCTGCCTGTCAACAGCGACATTCATCGGTGCTCATCAGTCGATCGGTACGAATGCGATCTATCTGGGGGGGTCAGAGGAACTGAGGAAGAAATACGTGATTCCACTGGCCGAAGGGAAGATGATCGGAGCGTTTGCCCTCACCGAGGCGCTTGCCGGATCCGATTCGTTCAATTTGCGAACGCGGGCCCACAAAGAGGGAGATGAGTGGGTGTTGAACGGGGAAAAATTGTGGATTACCAATGGCGGCATCGCCGACATCGTATCGGTGTTCGCACGAACGGAGCGCGGAATCACCGGGTTCGTGGTCGAAACGAAGATGCCGGGATATCTCGCCGGCCCCCCCGAAAAGAAAATGGGTATCAAGGGGAGCGTGACGAATGCGATTACGTTGGACAACGTCCGCGTCCCTGCAACGAACATGATTGGAGAAGACGGTCGGGGATTTGTGGTTGCCATGAAGACACTCGACGCCGGTCGGCTTGGTCTCGGTGCCGCATGCATGGGGGCATCCAAGGAACTCCTGGAACGCTCGGCGAAGTACGCCAAAGAGCGCAAGCAATTCGATGTTCCGATCGCACAGTTCCAGGCAATCCAGTTCATGCTCGCGGAAATGACCACGATGATCTACGCCATGGAATCGATGGTGTATCGAACGGCGGCTCGATACGACGCCGGCAAGAACGTCTCGCGGGAAGCTGCAATCGTGAAGCTGTACTGCTCGGAGGCGCTGGGGGAGGTAGCCGACATGGCAGTGCAAATTCACGGTGGGATGGGATACTCGAGGGAACTTCCGATCGAGCGGTTCTATCGTGACGCAAGGATCAATCGAATCTTCGAAGGAACAAACGAGATTCAAAAAGTCGTCATTGCACGTGATATCTTAAAGAGAAACGGCTCGATGCGCCAGTCGTAATGGCTTCTTCGCTCGAGTCTGATCTTGACTTTGGGGAGAAAGTTCGATAAGATAGGGGCGGTGCGGATAGGTAGCCGCACCGTTTTTGTTCCGGTAGACGCCACTCACGTAGCTTCACTTCGTTCGTTGAATACGAGTTTTCGGATCCCGTCAGAACACGACGGGGATCCTGACAATTTCAGTCACTGAACTTCAGTTTGTTCGTTAAGTGACGAAATTTTTGGATCCCGTCAGAACACGACGGGGATCCTGACAATTTCAGTCACTGAACTTCACTTCGTTCGTTAAGTGACGAAATTTTCGGACAGGTAGCTCAGTTGGTAGAGCAATGGACTGAAAATCCATGTGTCGGCGGTTCGATTCCGCCCCTGTCCACGATGACCCGCCTCAGACAAGGCGGGTTTTTTGTTGTTGAATGGTCCAGCCAGGCGCCGATTCGGTCGCGATTGCCAACTTAACTGCCATTGGAGTTTTCGGCGTGGAGATGGTGAAACTGGGAGAGTTGGAAACGACGGATCAGCTGCTCGTTTGCATTTTCATCGGAAGTCGAATCGAAAAGGTTGTTCCCGTTTCGACAGACGACGTGAAAGCCACAGTCCCCTTCAGATATCGTTCACCAAGTAGCTTCATGCTATACGTCCCGAGTCCCCGATCGCTGCTCTTTGTGGAGAATGAACGCTGGAAGATCTGACGCTTCACGGATTCCGTCATACATCCGTTGTTGTGAACCCAAAAAATGATCGTGTCTCCATCCAGCGAACTGCCGAGGGTGACGATCTCCCGCTTCGATGATGCCTCCAGGGCATTTTTCAACATGTTTCCAATGACGCGCCGCAGAAGTTTTGGATCCGCCTGGATCGCCGCATCCTTCGATTCAGGGTCAATGACGACGGTACGACCTGTCCCGACTGGGTGATTTGCATACTTCTCTGCGATTTCTTTTAGTACGGAATGTGAAGAGAGTATATATGGATGGGTCACAAGGTCGTTGCTTTCTGCTGCCGTCAAGTCACGCTGCGCGGCGATCTCCTCGAGAATCTGACGGGTCAACTGAAGCAGCGTGGCCTTGTACTCATCTCTTTCCGTTTCGGGCGATTTGAGGAGGAGCTGGGCGTATCCGTACAATCCGCCCGCAATATTCAACACATCGTGGAAGAAAATCCTCTCGAGCGCGCGTCGGCGCTTCTCGTCGGCAATATCCATGATCGCAATAACGGTGTACATCTCTCCGTTCTTCTGTAACGGCGTTGCCCAGACGCGAAGATCAAGCGATTCCTTCCCATCGTTTCTCGAAATTCGACACTCCTGAATGGAAACGTTCCCACGCTGGCTCTCAAGAATCGCCCTGACGGCGCCGCATTCCCGGCAAAACTCCGTTGTGCCGCAACCCCCTTCGGTCTCGGTCGCGTGGCTGCAGCCAAGTGCCTCACCCGGCCGAAGCCCCAGGAGCGACGTTGCGTCATCAACCCCAACCATTGCCGCGAGCCGGTCGTTTGCGAAGACGATCTGTCGCTTGCTGTTCAGGATCAGAAAGATGTCGAATATCGAGGCGACGAGGGTGTGCATAATCTGTTCGTTCGAGAAGCGGTCGGCCTGCGTGATGACCTCTTCTATCGAGTACCGCTCGGCGGGGGCAAACGCAGTAGGGAGTTTCGGTTGATCCATGATCATCTCGGGTTACTGATTTGAATGTATTTCACGAAATCCAGAAAATCAATCCACGACTGCTGTTCTGTGAGCTTCCAACATGATGTGCGCGATGGTGCGAGAATTTCTGTACTTGCGACTCGATTCGAAAAGAGCGAGATTCTCTTTGCACCAGGTGGCGGCATTCAAGCACGATAGGCTCATTGATTATGGAAGGGAAGAGTATGCCGAGACAGTGTCTCTTCATGATCCTTGTTCTCCTGTATGCGGGGTTTCCCGCCAGTTCACAGAGCATCTCAACCTTCTCGATTGTGGCGCGGGATTCTTCAACCGGAGAACTCGGCATCGCGGTCGCATCAAAGTTTTTTGCCGTCGGTGCCGTTGTGCCTTGGGCGCAGGCGGATGTCGGAGCGATCGCGACGCAGTCCTTCGCCAACACCTCGTTCGGATGGCGCGGGCTGGAACTCCTCGAGGCCGGCGCGACGCCGACCGAAGTATCGGCTGTCCTTCTTCGCAACGATGAGGATCCGGGGCGCCGACAGTTCGGAATCGTGGATAGCCGCGGACATTCCCACACGTACACGGGACAGGGATGCATCGCCTGGGCCGGCGGACGTAACGGCAGGAACTATGCGATTCAGGGGAACATTCTCACGGGAGAATCGGTCGTGATCGCCATGGAAGAGGCGTTTCTCGCGACGAAGGGAACCCTGGCCGATCGGCTCTATGCTTCACTCATTGCCGGCGATCGTGAGGGGGGTGACTCGAGAGGAAAGCAATCGTCTTCGCTTCTTGTTGTAAAGCGGGGAGCAGGCTACGGCGGGTATACGGATCGCGCGATTGACGTCCGTGTCGATGATCATGCGGAACCTTTTGTGGAACTCGGTCGACTGCTCCGATACGCCCAGATGAACTATGCGTGGAACGAGGGCTGGACGCTCTTCACTCAACGGAAGGCCCGAGAAGCTCTCCCACACATCGAGCGGGCGGTGACCTACGCGCCGGACAATCCGGAGCTACTCTATGATCTTGCCGTTATTCGACTGGCCGACGGAAAGGCGCAGGGGGCCCTCGGAGCGCTCGCTGAGGCCATCCGCCTCAATCCAAAGCTAAAAGTGCAGGCACGGAACGATTCGGATCTTGCGAATCTGCGAACCCACGAGCTCTTTCAGGAAATCGTGAAGGAATAAAGGCGCACAAACCAACAGTCAATTTGTTCAACACGTGAGGATGCAATGAAGGAGACTATTGATCTTACCCTGAATGGCAAGCCGGTGAAGGTCACCACAGACAGCAACCGCATGCTTCTCTGGGTCCTCCGGACCGATCTGCACCTGACAGGAACCAAGTACGGCTGCGGGGAGAACTACTGCGGCGCCTGCACCGTGCTTGTGGAGAATGAAGCAACGCGATCGTGTCACGTCACGCTGAAAGACGTACGCGGAAAGAACGTTGTCACGATCGAGGGATTGGCGAAGAGGGGCTCACTTCATCCGCTCCAAAAGGCGTTTGCCGACCACAATGCTCTCCAGTGCGGCTACTGCACTCCCGGAATGATTATGACCGCGGTCTCATTGCTCCACAAGAATCCCACACCAACGCCGTCGGAGATTCTTGAAGGGATGAACGACAATCTGTGTCGATGCGCTGCACATAATCGAATCGTGCAAGCGATCGAATCGGTCAGCACGACGTCGAAAGGAGGGATCTGATCATGCGACATGAGAAAGATATCGATTCGCTCGATGGAGCGATCTCCACGCCGATGGATCGACGTGAGTTTCTGAAACGTACCGGCGGAGGAATCTTCATCCTCTTCACGCTGGGTGATTCTCTGCTTGAATTTCAGGAGCGTCAGGGACGGCTTCCGAGTGATTTCAATGCCTTTCTTCGCATCGCCCCGGAGGGACGTGTTTCCTGCCTGACCGGAAAGATCGAGATGGGCCAGGGAGTCGTGACCTCACTCGGTCAGATGCTTGCAGATGAATTGGATGTGAAGCTTGAATCGATTGAAATGGTGATGGGTGATACGGACCTCTGCCCGTGGGACATGGGAACGTTTGGATCGTTGTCGACGAGGTCGTTCGGACCTTCACTCCGGCAAGCCGGGGCCGAAGCGCGTCTTGTTCTCAAGGAACTTGCGTCCGAGCGGTTGGGAGTTCCGGTAGAACGATTGCAGACCGAGGACGGGATGGTGTTCGACCGTACGAACAGAAAACTCGGTATTTCATACGCCGATCTCTCCAAGGGAAAGAAGATCGAGCGAGAGGTAACCGGCAAAGCTGTCCTCAAGAAACCCTCGGAATTCAGAATTATGGGCAAGTCGGTTCCGAGGCGGGACGCCCCTGACAAGGTGAGCGGAGCGGCACAATACGCCGGAGACATCCGCGTCCCTGGCATGCTCTGCGCTTCGATCGTGCGCCCGCCTGCTCATGGGGCCAAATTGGTTCACGCGGACACCTCGGCGGCCGAAAAGATCGAAGGGGTGGCGATCGTGCGCGATGGGGACTTCATCGCCGCCCTCCATGAATATCCGGATGTGGCCGTACGCGCAGTCGCCGAGATCCGGGCTACGTACGAACGGGAAGCGTCGCCACTCGATGAGAATTCCATATTCGACCATCTCCTGCGCGTTGCGCCCGCGCCGAACGTTGTCTCAAGCCGCGGCGATCTTGAGGAGGGAAAAAGAGCCTCGAGAGTCGTCCTGGAACACACCTATCTCAACGACTACGTTGCGCACGCGCCAGTCGAACCGCATACCGCACTCGTGAAGATCGAAGGAGACAAGGCGACGGTCTGGGCGTCGACCCAGACCCCGTTTCGGGCGAAAGAGGAAGTGGCGCGCGAGCTTGGGTTCCCCGCCGACAAAGTTCGGATTCTGACGCCCTTCGTCGGCGGCGGCTTCGGTGGCAAAACCAGCAATCGCCAGGTGGTGGAAGCCGCTCGACTGGCGAAACTGAGCGGAAAGCCGGTCCAGGTTGCCTGGAGCCGGAAGGAGGAGTTCTTCTATGACACGTTCAGACCTGCCGCTGTGGTGAAGATTCGCTCGGGGGTCACGGAGATCGGCAAGATCCAATTGTGGGACTATCATGTCTATTTTGCCGGTGAGCGTGGGGCCGAGCAATTCTATGATGTCTCGCATCATCGAACCACCAGCTATGGACGCGGCTGGACAGCCGGACCGGGCACCCACCCATTCGCGACGGGTGCGTGGCGCGCACCGTCAAACAACACCAATACATTTGCGCGCGAATCGCAAATTGATATGATGGCAGCTGCAATTGGTCGGGACCCTGTCGAGTTCCGACTTCAGAATCTGTCGCATCCGCAATTGCGCCGGGTTCTGGAAACTACGGCGGAGAAGTTCGGCTGGAAACCTCAAAAAGCCCCAAGCGGACGGGGCTGCGGCGTGGCGTGCGGTGTGGACGCTGGGACTTATGTCGCGATGATTGCGGAAGTGGAGGCAAACAAGCGGAGTGGAGAAGTCAAAGTGAAGCGGATTGGTTGTGCTCAAGATATGGGGATGGTGGTCAATCCCGAGGGAGCGACCGTCCAGATGGAGGGTTGCATCATGATGGGGCTCGGTTATGCGCTCACTGAGAGAATCCGATTCAGGGGAGGCGATATCCTCGACGTGAATTTCGACACGTATGAGGTCCCGAGATTCTCATGGTTGCCGTCCATTGAGACAGTTATCATCGACAATATGGAATCAGCGCCGCAAGGCGGTGGTGAACCTGCGATTGTGACGGTCGGTGCGGCAATAGCAAATGCAGTGTATGACGCGATTGGTGTCCGGGTGTTTCGACTTCCTCTTCTTCCCGAAAGGATCCGCGAGGCACAAAAACGCTAGACGGATCAAAAAGAATTGCGCGGGGAAGAGTGCGAGGGGGGTCGGCGCATCAACTCCAACTTCAAGGGGCTCCCACTGTCGGGGGTCATCTCTTTGCTCGAGGTGACCCCCTTGCATTTCGTGGACTGGTGAGCGGAAGATCAACGCACCGCCTGCCGTTCAAGCGATCGCGCGAGGGCGAGATGCTCATACATGTGCTTGATCCGCTGGGACCGTGTAAAGCGGGCGTTCATCTTGATCGCATAATCGCCCCGATCGGATCTGAGCGCATGGAGAGCAAGTGCCGCAGCAATGCGTGATGGGCCATCGCAAGCCTCGTCCTTCACAATACGCATCAATGGGATGATGGAACGGTCGAACGAATAGTCCGGCGCGAGGTCGGTGAGCTGTTTCAATGTGAGCGCGGCAGTTGCGCGCACACCGGGAATGTCAGAACCGAGACAGGCAATCAGGTTTTCCTCGATAAGCTTCAGTCTGTCGAAAGAAAACGGGCTTGCCGCGCGGTCGGGAGGAGTGGAGGCAAACGCGCTTGCAGCAATGAGGAGTGTTGCCACCACGATGAGCACAACAGGTGTGATGGGCTTCATGACATCTCCCTGGTGAAATGATGTGACACCGAGTTGATTGGAATGCCTCAGTTTCTCGTTACGTTATTCTCCGTGCGAGGTTGCATCGTACGGATCGCGATGCTGATCCATTGTCTCTCTTCCTGTATTTGCGTAAATTCCACTGTCTGCAAAACTCAACACATTCTGAACTTCTCGCAAGGATATCTCTTGAAGACGAAAATTGGCCGACATTTTACATTCGAAGCTGCACATCAGCTCAACGGAGCTCAGTACGGGAAGTGCCAGCAAATGCACGGCCACCGGTATGAGCTTACCATCGAGATTGAAGGGGAGGTGAATCAGAATGGATGGATTTGTGACTTCGCCGAACTCGATAGCGAGGTGGAAACGCACATTTTGAACAGATTTGATCATCAAAATCTCAACGATCATCTGAAGGTCCCAACAGTCGAAAATATCGCGCTTCTGATTTTTCACGAACTCGACACAGCCCTCAGGAACAAATCATATTCTGTTACACGTGTTGTGCTCTATGAAACCCATGATTCCTACGCCGAAATTGCGCGTTAACGAAATCTTCTACAGTCTCCAGGGTGAGGGAGCGCGTAAAGGATCGGCAAACATCTTTGTCCGCCTGGCACACTGCAACCTCACCTGCGGGTACTGTGACACTGAGTTCGAGAGCTACCGCGAATTGAGTCTGGAGGAACTCCTCTCGGAATGCGGTAGATACAAATGTCCAAACGTCGTCTTCACAGGGGGAGAACCGTTGCTGCAATTGACCGAAGATGTGGCGACCGCCTTCAAGGATGCCGGCTACTTTGTGGCCCTTGAGACGAACGGTTCCGAGCGGCCTCCGAAGGGGATCGATTACGTGGCCGTCAGTCCGAAGGTTGCCGAACACGTGGTATCGCAGAAGTTTGAGGGAGTCCACATCCATGAGCTCCGATACGTTCGCAATCGGTCCCAGGGAATTCCCCGGCCGATGGTTCGTGCGGATCACTATTTTCTCAGCCCGGAATTCAACGGCGAATTCCCGGATCGCGAGAACATCGAGCATTGCATCCGCCTTGTGAAGGAACACCCCGAGTGGAGCTTGTCCGTTCAGGAACACAAGCTACTCAACATCCGGTAGGAAATGAGGCCGAAAGCTGTTGTCATATTTTCCGGCGGCTTGGATTCGTCGACGCTCCTGTATTACGCAAGAACATCTCATGATGTTCATGCCCTGACGTTTGATTACGGATCAAAGCACAACGCGCGGGAACAAGCCGCAGCGTCTTTAATTGCGCGCCGCGCGAACGTTTCCCACACCATCGTTCCGCTCCCCTTTGTGAACGAATTGTTCAAATCGGATTTGCTCCTGAGGGGAGGGAAGATCCCCGAGGGGCACTATGAGGATGTGTCGATGAGGCGAACGGTCGTTCCGTTTCGAAACGGAATCATGCTCGCGATTGCGGTCGGATTTGCCGAATCGATCGACGCGGGCGTGGTGATGTTTGCCGGTCACGCGGGCGACCATGCGATCTACCCGGATTGCCGCCCCGAATTTCTCCAAGCCATCGCCCAGTGTGCACGAGTCGGAACGTATCGAGGCGTGGTGGTGGAAGATCCATTTATCACGATGAAGAAAAGCGACATCGTCGAATTGGGGAACAAACTCGCGGTGCCCCTCTCGCTGACCTATTCATGCTACAGAGGGGAAGAAGATCATTGCGGCCGATGTGGTACGTGCCATGAGCGCAAGGAGGCCTTTCAATTGGCCGGCGTCCCTGATCCTACCCGGTACGAATCATAGGAGGCGTGCGGAGTGGCGAAAGCAGAAGGAATGGAATTTGATTTTCTCGGAGAGGATGCGATCGACGCATCTTACCTTGAGGCATTTGTATTTGAGGACGTCGAGCAGTATATCAAGACTGAAACGCATGAATTTTCGGCCGTCTGTCCTTTCAGCGGACTCCCAGATTATGCCTACCTGAAGATCGAGTACTATCCGACCGGCAGGAAATGTGTCGAGCTGAAATCGCTCAAGTACTACGTCACTACTTTCAGAAATGTGGGGATCTATCAGGAGAGGTGCACAACCCGGATCCATCAGGATCTCACGAAGCTCCTCGAAACCGATCGACTACGCGTGACGACGATCTACAACATCAGGGGGGGATTCCGAACCACGTGCGTTCGTGGTGAGTTGTAGAGCAACAACAGTCGCGTACCTACCGATTCCGCTTCTTCGCTCTAAGCCTCAGTTTCAGCGTCTTAATTTCGTAGTGAGCGAATTTGAGACTGAGCGCTCCTTTCGCGGGCTTGAGCCTCGCAGTCTCGTGTTCCATCAGGTCACACTCGGAGGCCTGGAGGATCGAATAGCCGAATTCGAGTTTTGCTTTGGAAGCTTCTCCGTGGGCCTCATGCATACGGAGGATAACCTCATCACCCTCCTCACTCTTCTTGACGGAATCGATGTGAACGCCGGGAGGGAGTCCTGCGACAATTGGGGCGACGGGATGGAGGTTCGTGTTTTTCAGAACGAGCAGCGGAACGTTGAATTCCTTTGCACGGCGCGCCGTTTCGCCCGCCCGCCAATCCCCCTTGTGAGAGACGAGCGCATAGGCGAACTCATGCGTCCCCTGGTCGGTGTAGCGATCGTCCGTACGTTCTGCAGGTTCCGTCGGATGAGCAAAGCGAGGCGACCGCAGAAGCGTGAGACGAAGCGTCGATTCGCGGGCATCATATCCGTACTTGCAATCGTTGATCAGACTGACGCCGAATTTCGGCTCGGAGAGATCGGCCCACTGTTGGGCAGGGACTTCGAATTTCGCTACGTCTTCGGGTGATCTTGGCTTCGTCGGACGCTGAATGCTCCCGAACTGCGTTTCGTAAGTCGCGAGCGCCGTTTTGATGTTTGTTGGGAATGCCACCTTCAGAAGGGTCTGTTTTTCTGTCCATTTCAGATGCGTGCGAAAATCGATTCGAGCCACCTTGTGATACAGGATCATGTCCTGAGTGAGCACGGAACCGTTTGCTGATCTGTACACAAGTCGCAGAACAACACAAAGGGGTCCGCTCTGAACGATCTTGCCGGACTTGAATTTTAGAACGTCGGTTCGTTTCGATTCGTAACCCGCGTCGAGGTCCCACGCCTCATACTCTCCGGGCTTGTCGGAATAGGTATGGAGGAAATTGGCCCGCTGTCCCTTCTTCACAAGCTCGCGTCTCAGCCGCTTGTCGTAGATCGAGGTCAACCGGCCGGACGCATCCGTGCGGATGCGGTAGATCGGTCCCTCGATAATCCGAGCCGTGATCTTCCAGTCGGTATCGTGCGACGGCGCTTTGTCAGAAGGCGACACGATCACCGTCCTGGAGCCAAAGGGAAGGATTTCCGGCACGTAGCAGAGAAGGTGGAGAGTATCTTTCGAGTGGCCGAGAATCTGGAACTCGAGCGGCGCGCCCGTCTCATCGCAGACAGAGATGAATTTCTCCGGCGATTTCACAATGAGTTCCACGTATTCGCTTCTCGACCATCCCAACGTATTGAAAAGCGTGAATCGCTGATCTTTTGTCCCCTTCGGGGAGGGACCTGCAAGCGCTTTCAGCGCACGGTTGGAGAGACTTGCCGTGCGGAGTTTGATCTGCTCGAATCCCTCTTTGACGTCGTGATAAGCGTCGGCGATCGCTGTGCCGGCGATAAGGTCATGGAACTGAAATGTGAGGAGCCGCCGCCAGAGTTCTTCAACTTCTCTGGCCGGATATTTTCTTGCTGCGGCAGATTTTCCATTCAACATCGCAAGGGTCGAAAGGAGCTCCATGTTGTAGAAGGCCGTCTCACTCATGCGATTCTCACGCTTCAGCCAGCCCTGCGTGGTATAGGCGCCCCGGTGCTTCTGGAGATACAGTTCACCCTCCCACATCGGGAGTTGCGGAGTAACTTCTCCCAACCGCTCGAAAAATTCCCTGGGAATGGCGCAACGAACCCGGGGAAGTCCCGGAGCCTCTTTGGGTGAGAACGACCGAAGGATTTGATCTTTCGCAGGTCCTCCTCCGCCGTCACCATGACCAAAGAGCAACACCGCGTCCCGAGACAGATCTTTCTGCTTATAGTCTTCCCACGCCTTCCTGATCGTTTTTGACGCAAGCTGGCCGTCAAACCGCGTCGGCTGCACATGACTGAGGATCGAAGTGCCATCAAGCCCAAACCACCGGAATGAGTGGTACGGAAACTCTGGAGAATCGTTCCAGTTCAACTTCGTTGTGAAAAACCGCGTGAGTCCCGCTTTCTTCAGGATTTGAGGGAGCGCAGCGGAAAAACCAAACGTATTGGGCAACCAGCAAATGTCAGATGAAATACCAAACTCTGACATAAGAAACCGTCTCCCATACAGATGTTGACGGACCAGCGATTCACCGGACGGGATGTGGCAGTCATATTCGACCCACGAGTCGCCGATGGGGATCCATCGTTGCTCCTGGATCCGCTGTTTCAATTGCTTGAAAAGCGTCGGATAATCTTGCTTGAGAGAATGGTAGAAGTACGCCTGGCTCTGTGTGAATTTGAATTCGGGAAACTCCTCCATGAGGCGCAACACCGTCGAAATCGTCCGTCCGCATTTTCGCCGCGCATCCGGCATTGTGGAGAGCCACGCGACATCGAGATGCGATTGGGCGATGAGATGAAGAACTCCTTCGATGGAGGTGCGGAGGTCGGTGTCGATCGCTTTTTCAATGAAGGAAAGAGCGCGTCCGATCGCGTTGGGATATTCCTCCCCCGCCGGATCGAAGTACTTCAGGAAGATGAGGGTCCGGCGAATGACTTCCTTCAATTCTTTCGATTCGGGGGATCCCGTACCGAAGAGCTTTTCCAGTTCGCGCAGAGTCACAAGGGAATGGTACAATGCTCGCGCCGGCGGAGAAACGACGGCGAGCTGTGCCCGATTGAAATAGCTGACATCTTTTGACCGGCCGCTGTATGCTTGGATTGCGGTTAGGAGTTCAACACCCCCCCTCGCGGAGGGGGAAAGAAGCACCTCCTGATGGTTACCATCGATCCCGGAAAATGGCTCGCCATCTACATAGAGGAGTCCCCCAGGGAGGTCGAGAAGGAGGACAACTGATTTGCCCGAAAACTCGTTCGGAACGGTGACATTTCTTCGAAACCACGCCGTACGATCGTATCCGCCCCAAAACGACGGGACGTGAAAATCCGACCAAGAGCTGTCTCTGAGCGATGTGGAGGAACCGTCCTCGAGATCCGCCTCTTTGATCTTCCAGGTCTTGAGATCGACCACTGCGGGATAGATCGAACGACGGATGTGGAGTAGAATCTGATCCAGGAGGTCAATCGGCATAGGAAGGATCGTCTCCGATGTGAGCGTTTGAAATCGGGGGAAAATATGGATTCTTACCGACTAGCGCAAGGTTAGGAGGGGAAAATTCGAGCAGAGCTTGATAGCATCACGATAACATGTTGCTCGCGGGCTTCGCCGTGGGTGCGATGGCCGAAAGATCGCTTGGTCATCGTTTTTAGACGGTTTTTTGTTGTTTCCTTCCAGCAGGAATCGTTGAGGCGAGAATCGTCGCACGCAGGGAAGGGCCGACTCGCTCAACGTCCGGCAAGAGCAGCGGTGAGCCGGGATGCACGAGGAGTGAGACTCCGGTGGTGTCAAAGCATTCGACCGACGAAGATGCCATTGTCGTGCGTGCGATGCTCTGAGTCGCAGACACGATCTCTTGCCCGCAGGGGATTCGACAGTCACAGGTACCCTGATTGAACCGTGTATGCAGAACAGCGCTGGCGTGAGCGCGGAACACATCCTCGGGTCAGGTAATTGATGTTGACTCTGCAGGTACGTCTTTTTGCCGGGCGAGAGTGCCGGATATCATCGCTCTTGAACGAGCAGGAGATCATGTTCCTCTCTTTCCGCCGCGTTCAAAAATCAAGTTGCTAATCCTTGATGGAAAAGGTACATTAAGCAGCACTTCATGGATCGAACCGATTCAGCGCGAGGTCGGTCCCGATCCTCAACATCTTCCGTCACACTTCATAGACAGCGGCCACAATGGGCAATATCGACTGGATCATTATTGCGATCTACTTTGCCATAACCATTTCCATCGGTCTCTACTTCACACGACGCGCGGGATCCAGCACAAGCGAGTTTTTCCTGTCAGGTCGGAATCTTCCGTGGTGGCTTGCCGGAACCTCCATGGTGGCAACCACATTTGCCGCCGACACTCCTCTTGCCGTGACGGAGCTGGTTGCAAAAAACGGGATCGCAGGGAATTGGCTCTGGTGGAATTTTGTCTTTGGGGGAATGCTCACCGTCTTCTTCTTTGCGCGGTTGTGGCGCCGGGCAGGAATCATGACGGACGTCGAATTTGTGGAATTGCGCTACTCCGGCCGGGCAGCGGCGTTCTTGCGCGGCTTTCGTTCGCTCTATCTGGGGATATTCATGAACTGCGTCATCATGGCGTGGGTGAATCTTGCCATGGCGGCGATCCTCGAGGGAATGTTTGGCATCCCGGCGAATGAGGTCATGTTCTATGTTGCGCTTGCACTCGTCATCACGGCAATCTATTCGGCCCTTTCCGGATTGTGGGGCGTTGCTGCGACAGATGTCTTCCAGTTTATTTTCGCCATGGGTGGAACGATTGCCCTTGCGATCATCGTTCTCGATTTGCCTCAAGTCGGAGGAATAGAGGGATTGAAATCGCAGCTTCCCGAGTGGACGTTGAGCTTTCTGCCGCGTATCGTCGAACAGGACATTCAGGGGGTGGGCGCCACCCTCGCGCTGAGTATCACAGGATTCCTGGCCTTCGTGGGAATCCAGTGGTGGGCATCGTGGTACCCCGGTGCGGAACCGGGCGGCGGGGGATACATCGCTCAACGAATGATGTCGGCAAAAGACGAAAAGCATTCGCTTTTTGCGACGCTCTGGTTCACGATCGCACACTATTGTGTCAGGCCGTGGCCTTGGATTCTGGTCGGATTGGCAACGCTGGTTCTCTACCCTGATCTGGATCCGGAACAGCGTCGACTTGGATATGTCTTTGCCATGCGCGACCATTTGCCGGCAGGACTGAATGGAATCATGGTGGCGGCCTTTCTCGCGGCCTATATGTCCACGATTGCCACGCAGTTGAACTGGGGGACCTCGTATGTGATCAATGATTTCTACAATCGGTTTGTCCGTCGTGATGCATCGCAGAAACACCTCGTGTTCGTTTCACGCGTGACAACCGGAATTGTCATGATCCTTTCACTTGTCGTGACCGGTCTTCTCGAGACGATCTCCGGCGCGTGGGCATTCATCATTGAGGCAGGAGCGGGACTTGGTCTCGTCCTGATCCTCCGATGGTTCTGGTGGCGGATCAATGCATGGAGCGAGATTTCCGCCATGCTGGCTCCGCTCGTCATTTTCGGAATCCTGAAGCTGTACACGAACATTCAATTTCCACAAAGCCTGTTTGTCATTGTCGGGGGAACGACGGTCTCCTGGCTGATCGTGACCTATCTCACGCGCCCGACAGAGGCGGAGCATCTCAAGGCGTTCTACACCCGAGTCCATCCGGGCGGAGCAGGATGGAAGAAGATAGCAGCCCTGGTTCCAGACATCACCGGCGACCGGGGGTATCGAACCCTGTTTCTCAGTTGGATTGCGGGAATTGTCCTCGTATACTCGATGTTGTTCGGGATCGGTGAACTCATCCTCGGATCGCCGATGATTGCGGCAGCGTATGTGGTCATCAGTCTGCTTGCGGCACTGTCGATCTACCGTCTCAACGCCCGGCGCGGCTTCGGTTCGTTGATTCGGTAGGATCGTATTCCGATATAGTGATTTATCCTGCACAGGAGACGCGTCCATGAATCCCAGAGCGAAGTACTTTGTTCTCTTCCTCCTTGTCTTTGTCCTTTCCCTTTGGCTCTATTTCTTCTTTTCCACGACCGACGCAAACACGATCTATGTCAACGCGAAGATCTATACGATGGATGGAGAAAACGGAATCGCCGAGGCGATGGCCGTCGGCGGCAACAAAATCATCGGCATCGGATCACGAGATGACATCGAGCGGAAGTTTCGCGCTCCGGCGACGGTAGACCTTCAGGGAAGGACCGTCGTCCCCGGACTGATCGATGCACATGCGCATTTGCTGAGTCTGGGAATCTCCAAACTCACCGTTGATCTTGTCGGCACGACATCAACCGACACGATTGTCCAGAGAGTGAAGGATCGGGTCGCGCGCGTCGAAGCAGGCCAATGGGTGCGCGGCAGGGGATGGGACCAGAATGACTGGTCTGTGAAATCGTTCCCGACACATCGCACGCTGGACCGCGTCTCTCCATCGAACCCGGTTTACCTGACTCGCATCGACGGACACGCAGCGTGGGTGAACAAGAAGGCCCTCGAGATCGCTGGAATTACCCGCGCGACTCCTGATCCCCCGGGTGGAAAGATCATTCGGGATGGACGCGGAAACCCGACAGGCGTCCTCATCGATGCGGCGATGAGACTCGTTTCAAGCAAGATGCCCAGCATCTCTCATGCGGAGATTCAGGAGGCCCTGCGGCTCGCCGTTGCAGAGTGCGCCGCCCTCGGAATCACCACGGTGCATGACATGGGAGTTGACCTGGAGGATGTTCTCCTTTACCAACAGGCAATCGACAACAATCTCCCGATGATTCGCATCTATGCCGCAATCGGTGGAACGGAATCCACATGGAATCACTTCGTCGAAAAGGGACCCCTGGTGGGATATGGGGAGGGACTGCTGACGGTACGTGCCCTCAAACTGTACATCGACGGCGCACTCGGATCACGAGGGGCTGCGCTCATCGAGCCGTATACCGATGATCCGCAAAACAGAGGTCTGACCATCGTCGGCGAACAGAAATTTCGATCGGATGTGGAAGAGGCGTTGAAACATGGATTTCAGGTTTGCACACATGCTATTGGCGATCGCGGGAACAACATCGTCCTCAATTCCTATGAGAAAGCATTGGCGACCGTTCCGAGCGGAGATTATCGGCTCCGCGTCGAACACGCGCAGGTTGTGAGTCGGTCCGATATTCCTCGATTCAATCAGCTCGGCGTGTTGCCAAGCATGCAACCGACCCACTGCACGTCTGATATGTATTGGGCGGAGGCGCGGCTCGGTCCTGAGCGCGTGAAGGGAGCGTATGCATGGCGATCGTTCCGCGATGCCGGCTCCATTATTCCAGGCGGCTCGGATTTTCCGGTCGAACGGCCTAATCCCATTCATGGAATCTATGCCGCTGTGACGCGACGCGATCTTCAGGGACATCCAATCGACGCGCAGGATGTCGTTCGCAACTTCCAGTTGTCACCCTCCGGCATCTCGAATCCTGCCGATTTTGAGAACGGCTGGTACGTCAAGGAGAAACTGACTCGCGAAGAGGCGCTGCGGATGTTCACGACCTGGGCGGCGTGGAGTGAGTTCGCGGAAAAAGAAAAAGGATCTCTGGAAAAGGGAAAGTTTGCGGATTTTGTTGTCTTGTCGGATGACATCATGGCAGTTGCCGAAGACCAAATACCGCAGATCCATGCTGTGATGACGGTCGTGGGGGGGAAGGTGCTGCACAACACAATTCCCATATCTGATTGAATGTCCGGTCGGAGTGTTTGAAGTCGCGTGTTGTTTTTCCTCTCAAAAATTGCTAAACTCAAGGGCAACTTTCGAATATTCCTTCACCGTGGGGCATTATGCCGTACAAAGTCCTGGTTGCTGATGATGACGAGGGACAGCGGAAGTCACATGGATTCGCCCTCGAAGTGGCAACCGCCATCCTCGAAGACGAGATTCATATCGTAGAGACGGCAACGAGCGTTGATTCCTGGGAAAAGATTAAGACCGAGCTGTTCAATCTGATCATCCTGGACAATGACTTCAAGGATAATCATCTGAAGGGTCATCTCCCCGGTATTGCGTTGCTGCAACTGGCAAAGAAGGAGGGCTTGAATCGTAGCACGCCCATCTTCTTCTGCAGCGCAGATGCGTACGATACACTCAAGGCGATGGTCGAACGGTTCGGTGGATTCTACCTCCCGAAGGTCGGATACGACATCGAGAAGGTTGCCGAGTTGTTCGCGCAGAAAATAAAAAAGAAATGACGGATGTGAGGACAGCGACTGTCCCGTTGCTGCCAGGGTCACTTCGGTGACCCTTTTTTGTTGTGTGCCGTGAAGACCACTGACATCAAATATCATCAGCGAAGAAACTTCAAGCTCCATCTGACTGAGGGATCGTTCTATCTCGCCAGCATGGCGTTTCTGAACGCACAGACGGTCTTTCCGCTCCTTGTCAAACGGATGGGCGGATCTGATCTTTCGGTTGGCTTGCTCCCAATTATCATCTACGGGGCACATTTCCTTCCACAGCTCTTTGCCGCCAATTACTCGATCCGAACGCCGTATCGGAAACCCTGGGTGCTTGTGGCAGGCCTCCTGCAGCGGCTCCAGATCCTCGTGCTTGTGGGAGTCGTCGGAATCTCGGGATGGATCCATGAACAACTCGGACTCATCGCGTTCTTTATCGTCCTCTCCCTCAATCAAATCTTCGGCGGCATCGCTGCTCCGGTGTGGTTTGACTACATCGCCAAAACTATTGGGCCGAATGCGAGAGGAAGGCTCATGGGTTTTCGGACATCGATCGGTGCTGCCGTCGGTCTCTTCAATAGTCTGCTCCTCACGCTTCTCCTCTCCGTGGTAGCATTTCCGTTCAGCTTTTCGATCGCACTTCTGCTGGCGTTTGTTCTTCAAATGATGTCATGGGGAATTTTGAGAAAGACGACGGAGACGGTTCCATCCGTCGTCGATCCACCCGTTCCGTTTTCCCGGATTCTCGCACACGCGCGGTCGTTGCTTCGGGTCGATCACAACTTTCGTCGTTTCCTTGTCGCGTCGTCGGTTTCGATTGTCGGTTCGATGCCTGTCGCGTTCTTCACGGTGGCATTTCTTGCCCGGTTCAATGTGGGGGACAGCGCGATTGGCATCTACACGATGATCATGGTGGGATCACAGATCATCAGTGCAGGAGCTCTGGGATGGCTGGCCGACGCGCGCGGCCATAAACTGGTATTGCTCCTCTGTGCCGGATCGATGGTTGTGTCCACCGGGATCGCGATCGTTGCTTCCACGAACGCCTGGGCGTATATCGTCTTTGCCCTCGTTGGCCTCATCATGGGAGCGGAGACGATGGCACGATACAATTTTGTCATCGATTGTGCCCCGGAGAGAAATCGCACGCAATACATCGGCCTCATGAGCGCGACACTGGCGCCGTTCTATGCGGCCGGATTTTTCGGCGGCATTCTCAGTGAACTGTTCGGCTACAATATCGTTTTTGCAGTCAGCATTCTCTTTTCGCTTGTCGGATTGTACCTTCTCCTGAAAGTCTCGCCGCCGAAACATGCAATGAAGTTTCATGAGTTGAGCTAGGAGATCAGCTTGCGCTTTCCTCCAAATAGTTCTACATTGAACCGGCCAAGGAGGAGATTCGCCGGCGATGTTTGAGAGATCCCTCGACGAAGCTGAACGCATTCTCGCAGTGGACAAGGATATCATCGTGCCAGTCAAGAAAGTCTGGCAGGAGGTGGTTGCTGCCGGTCGGGCGCAGGATTTTACCGTGGCGGGACTTGCCGATTTCACTGCGATGATAGAGGCAGATCCTCGTTTCGAGTTCTTCCCCGCACACAGATCGGTGGTGGATGATATCGTCGATCCGGAGAGAGAAGATGTCGGCGATGAGCAGACCGAGATGGAACTGCTGGGCTTCTACTCCGGCGATCGAATAAAATTGAGGAGGATCCAACTCACGCCGGACGCCCTGGGGGAAATTCTCCGCACGAAAGTCGACCGGACGATGGATGCCCTTTCCAAAGTGTGGGAACTCCGACCTCAGGGGGATGTCGAAACCGAAGAAAAACTCCTCGACATCCTTGCCCAGGCCCAAAGCATCCAGCAGGAAGTCCAAACGACTTTCTCGCCTGAGAAGATGAAGAGTCTCTCGGAAAGTCTGAAAAAAATACAGTCACCCAAGGACTCTCCAGGGAAACCCAAAGCCAAAAAGAAGGCATCTCCCCGCCGAGCATCCGTCCAACCGTCGAAGAAAAAGAAAACACCCGCTCGTTCCCCGAAGAAGTCGAGGGAAACAGGGCGAAGATCCGCATCCCGTCGTCCACGCCGATAATGCTCAAGAAGGGGACGAAATCCTGGACCGTCCGATCCCTGATGAAGTTCGCGATCGAGTTTCTTCAGGAGAAAGGCATCGAGGAGGCGCGACGCAACGCCGAACTCCTGATGGCCCATACGCTCAAATGTCCTCGCATTGACCTCTACACCGATCCCACGAAACCCATCTCCGCGAAGGAATTCGGTCACTACAAGCAGCTCCTGGAGCGACGAATCAATCGGGAACCACTCCAGTACATCATCGGAACGGCGAACTTCATGGGTCTGCTGTTGCGGGTTGATGGGCGCGTCCTCATACCGAGGCCCGAGACCGAAAGCCTGGTCGAACAAACCATGTTGCTGTGCGGAACGATGGATGAACGAAAGACCGTGTCGATCCTCGACATCGGTACTGGCAGCGGGAATATTGCCATCGCTCTGGCAAAGTATGTCAAACGATGCGAGGCGACGGCGATTGATATCAGCGAAGATGCACTGGAAATCGCCCGCTTCAACGCGCTGCTTCACGAGGTGGCGGATCGAATTGATTTTCGGAAGTTGAGCGTTTTTGAGCCTGTCGACCAACTACTCCTCCGGCGTTTCACCATCCTGGTCAGCAATCCTCCCTATGTCTCGATGAAGGAATGGGAAGACCTGCAGATGGAAATCCGGAGATACGAACCAAAGGAGGCCGTGAGTGACGGCAAGGATGGCTACGAGTTTCATCGTCGGATCGTGGACATCGCACCGTATCTTCTGCAGGATGAAGGATGGCTGGCGATGGAGATGGGCTTTGGCCAGGTCGAGGAAATCGTGAGGTTGCTGCGGAGTCACGAATACCGGAACGTGAACGTCACGGAGGATCTTGGAAGTATCCCTCGAGTGGTCACGGCTCAATGCTCGCCCCGGTTTCGCAATGAACACAACAAGAATTGAACGCAGGAGGATGGAAGCATGCGGGCGCTTGTTCAGCGCGTAAGCCGATGCACCGTTCACGTCGACGGGAACGTACACAGCCGGATCGATCGCGGTCTGCTGGTGCTCCTCGGTATGAAGCAGGGAGATGCCGAGCGGGATGCGGAATATCTCGCCGATCGATGCGCCGCATTCAGGATCTTCGAAGATGCCGAAGGCAAGATGAATCTATCCGTTCAGGACGTTTCGGGCGCAGTGATGGTTGTTTCGCAATTCACGCTCTACGGGGATACGAGGAAGGGGAATAGGCCGAGCTATACCGACGCGGCACCTCCGGAACTTGCCGAACGACTGTATGAAGTGTTCATTCGGCGATTGCGGAACGTGCTGGGAGATGGACGGGTCGCCTCCGGTATCTTTCGCGCAATGATGGATGTCGAACTCGTGAACGATGGACCGGTCACACTCATGATCGAAAGCAAGGGTGGCACCGAGAGCGGCTCATAAGAATCTACTGTTCAATCGATGCACTGCTTCACGCGGGTTCAGGGATGAAGACGATACTTCTATTTGTGGATGGCCTGGGTATCGGAGATGAGGATGCCGGCGTGAATCCTCTCCTTCGTGCGCGCATGACAAACCTTCGCGCGTTGCTGGGCGGCGGAATCCCAACAAAAAAGAGTCCCGGATTCTCTTTCAACGGAGCGATCGCGAAACCAATCGATGCCGTTTTGGACATTGAGGGACTGCCGCAGAGCGGAACGGGTCAGATCGCGATCTTCACGGGCGCCAACGGACCTCGCCTGCATGGCGCGCACTTCGGTCCGTATCCTCCCTCCGGTCTCCGAGGGGTGTTGGAGTCGGACAACATTTTCAGAAGACTCATTCATCGCAAGAAGAAGGGAGTATTCGCCAACGCGTTTCCGAGACAATTTTTTGAATATGTGCGGCGGGGCACGCGGCGACTTACCGTCACGACGCTCTCGTGTCTGTCAGCCGGCGTGGAACTGCGCACCGCCGAGGATCTCGCAGACGACGTCGCTGTTTCCGCTGACCTCACGCGTGAACGTTGGGCAGACCTGGGATATCCTGAGCTTACTCCAATCTCGGCACGCGAATCCGGCGCACATCTCGCCCGACTATCGCGGGATGTCGACTTCACCCTCTTCGAATACTGGCTGACGGATCACGCCGGCCACAAGTTGGATTTTTCTTTTGCGGTGGATGTGCTCGAGCGATTTGATGACTTCCTCGGAGGCATTCTCGAGCATATCGATCTGAAACATCAGCTCCTGGCAATTGTGAGCGATCACGGCAACATCGAGGATCTTTCAACCAAGACCCATACGCGCAACGACGTTCCGATCATCGTCACGGGACGTCGGGCAGGGGACCTTGTTCAGCGCGTCGACAACATCACACACATCACGCCAACAATCGTTGATCTTCTGACCGACTGATGGGGGGTCCATTCTTCGGATCAAAGCCGGCACTGAGGTTCGTGCTCCTCTTCGCCGCGGGTATTCTCCTCTCTCATGAATTGGAGATCGCCCGGGTGGCCGCTTTCCTCGTGTGCGCATTCCTCTTGCTTTGTGCTCTCCTTGCCTTTCTGATTCAACGGCTCCGCCAGACTGTCGATATTCCAATCGTACTGTTGGTCGTCTCGCTCGGTGTATTGATGTATGCTGAGGATCGGACGGCATTACGTCACCAGCGGGTCGAGTCTCGTACGATCGAAGAACCGGTCGAACTGAACGGCACGGTGGAAAGTGTGCCGCAGGAACGGCATGATCGCTGGCGGTTTGTCCTCAATGCGGATTCACTCAAGCGGGAGGGAGGGATCACGCACCGGGGAATACGGGCATTGGTGTTTGCTCGCAAACGTTCGGCGAAGTCTGTTCCGCCGACCCAGGGAACTCGGATCAGTGTTGCGGGGCAGTTACAACGGTTTCCCATGAGGAGAAATCCGGGAGAGTTCGATTACGGGCGATATCTCGAACTGAACGAAATCAATGCCGTCGTGCTGAGCAGTGATGATCAGATTCGGCTTCTTCAGTCGGAAGTGGACGGAGGGATGCAAACGATCCTCCCGAGGGTGCGGACTCATCTCAGCATCCTCTTCAGGGAGTATCACCGGCCGGAGGTCTCGAGCTTTCTGAGCGGAATCATCCTCGCGGAACGAAGCGGGATCTCGGAGGAGGTGAAGCAGTCCTTTGTCAATACCGGGACGATTCACGTGCTCGCGGTATCGGGCTTGCATGTCGGGATTGTGGCGCTCATGTTCCACGCATTCTTCGGATTGCTTCGCCTGCCGCGTCATGCAGTAACGATTTGCACGATGGTCGGTCTGGTGATCTACATGGCGCTGACTGGTTCGCCCCCCTCGGTCACGCGTGCAACGATTATGGCGTGTGTCATTCTCTTTGCCCGGTTCTTTGAAAGAGACGTCGATGTCTATCAATCCCTTGGGATCGCCGCCTTGATTATTCTGCTTGGCGAGACGCATCAGTTGTTTCACGTCGGCTTTCAGCTTTCATTTGCTGCTGTGGTTTCGATTGTGTATTTGTACCCGAAGTTGGAACGGCTCATCAAACTCATACCTGCCAAGTACGAGGAGATCAAGGCAATTGACTACGTGCTGAAGTTGTTCGCAGTCTCCCTCGCCGCTCAGCTCGGCACACTGCCGTTCACGGCGTACTACTTTGATCGTGTATCGATTGTTGCTCTGATCGCGAACCTCGTTGTCGTTCCGATCATCGGATTGAATGTCATGATCGGATTCGCAACCGTGATCGCGAGTGCTGCATCGGGATGGCTCGCACACTGCTTTGGAGCCGTGAACGACCTTCTCGTGAACTTCGTTCTCGGCTTCGTGGAGCAAGCAGCCCGACTCCCGTATGCATTTGTCGAAACACCAAATTTGAATGCAAGCTTTGCATTTGTTTATTATCTTGGCATTGTCGTTCTTTTCAATGTCCAGAATGCACGATACGTGAAACAAGGGCTCGTCCTGATTCTTCTCCTGGCGATCGTCCACGTCTATTCGGGCGCACAACGATCCGACCGGCGGTTTCTAACAGTCACGGTGCTTGACGTCGGACAGGGCGATGCGATCTTCCTCGAGACTCCTCAGGGAAGACGAGTTCTTATCGACGCGGGTCCGAAATCACCCGCATTCGATGCAGGGGAACGAATCATCGATCCATTTCTCCGGAGAAAGGGAATTCAACTAATCGATGCCATCCTGCTGACGCACCCCCATTCGGATCACATCGGCGGCGCGGCGCACATCCTGGGCAACGTTGCTGTCATGCGACTCGTCGAGTCGGCCGCCCAAGGTCATTCGGCAACCTATGATACGCTCAGTCGGATTGCCGCAGGGCGAAAGATCCCGGTCGAGGTGCGGAGCGCAGGGACAACCATCGATGTCGATTCGCTCATCCGTATCTATGTGATTCATCCCGGTTTCGGCGACGCACCGCCCAGAAATCAGAACGATCAGTCCCTCGCGGTTCGCGTGGTCTATGGGGGAACGTCGTTCCTGTTTCCGGGTGACGCTGAAGCGCCCTCGGAGACGAAAATGGTCAAGCGCTACGGGACGTTTCTCGGGAGCGACGTGCTCAAGGCCGGACACCACGGAAGCAAAACAAGCACCTCGACGGCGTTTCTCGAAAATGTCTCCCCCCGTTCGGTGATCGTATCGGTCGGAAAGAAAAACAGATTTTCCCATCCCTCGCCAGCCGTGATCGACCGGCTCGCACGAAAGGGGATCACAACGCTTCGCACCGACGATGCAGGAGCAATCATCATGCGGAGCGACGGCTTCACCATTGAGCGCATCCGATGGCGCGACTCTCGAAACCAGAAAGAGTTTTGACTTGTGACGAAAGATCCCACGCGACCACAACTTGATTCTCTCCGAAGCAAGGCAGAGGATTTCTACCGCGAACTCGAAACAGAGCTCTATCTCGAAGGAGCAGGACTGAAATCCGAAGTGAACACTGCGAGCATTCATGAGAAGTATCGCGAACTTTCGGAGAAGAAACTTGTTCTCTCGCTTCAGTCCCAGGTGCGACAATTCGCCGGAGCCCCTGAGTGGTCTGAGCAGGCAGATGCGCTCCGGCGCACCCGACTCTTCTTCGAAGCTACCGTCCAGGCGTATCTCAGCAATACGACGCGAACGCTCACCGACCGGCTCCTGCAAACGGAGGGACGTGGAACGATTACCGTCGGCAAAGAATCAGAAACACTTTCCTACCGGTCGTCAGCGATCGCGTTGATGAACGAGCCGAATCGAAAGCGGCGTGCCGCTATTTCCCGCGCGCGCGATCGGTTTGTGCAGAGCGAACTGAACCCGATCTTGTCGGAATCTCATGGATTGTCGAACGAACAAGTACTCGAACTGGGTTGGAAGAACACCGTCGACATGTGCGAGACTCTGAGCGGACTGGATCTGTACGGCTTCCATACCATGACGGAGAAGTTTCTCTCCGATACCGATGACATGTACCGGGAAGTGCTTTCCTGGTTCGCACGTCGGAAACTTGGCATCCGTCCATCCGATCTCGAAAAGCATGACCTGTCATATCTCGCGCGGCTTCACGAGTACGATTGTTTCTTTCCGGTCGATGGAATGCTTGAAGCGATTCTGGGTTTCGTCCGCACGATGGGGATCGATCCGACCGTGAGGGGGTTCATTCTTTTCGACATCGAATCCAGACCGGCGAAATCTCCACGCGCGTTCTGCTCGCCGGTGCGTATTCCGGAGGAGGTGCATCTTGTGATTGCCCCCGGAGGTGGAATTGAGGATTATCAGGCGTTTCTGCATGAGTTGGGACATGCGCTCCATTTCGGCCACACTGATCCTGCTCTCGCGTGGGAGTACCGGAGGTTTGGCGATTCCTCGATCACGGAAGGCTACGCATTCCTCTTCGATCATCTGGTATCGAACAACCATTGGCTCCGCCGGACCCTCGATGTTCAAGCAAACGACGATTTCATCCGTCACGCGGCATTGATCGATCTGATGATGTTCCGACGTTATGCCGCCAAGCTCTCGTATGAGCTTCTCCTGCATGACGGTCGGCCGGCGGCGGGAAAAGAACGTCACTATGTGCAGTTTCTGAGCGAAGCCACGCGTGCGCGCTACACACCCGAAAATTTTCTCCATGATGTTGATCCATGGTTCTACTGCGTCCGCTATCTTCGTGCATGGATTCTAGAATCGATGCTCAGTCAGCATCTCACCGAAAACTATGATGCGGATTGGTTTGTCAATCCGCGCGCGGGCTCTGCACTCATGGAGCTCTGGTCGATGGGTCATAAATTCACTGCCGAGGAATTTGCGCGCGAAATCCACTATCCACATCTTACGTTGGATCTCCTGAAGGATCGCTTCGAAGATCTTCTGGGGGCCTGATCACCCACACCGTCGGGAATACAATGAAGAACAAAGACTTGCATGTACACCAAGAGCGATGGGGCAAGGAACGGCTTGAACCGGTTTTGGCCAAAGCGCCCGAACGAAAAGTTAGATTCAAGACCGATTCGGAAATCGAAATCGAGCGCGTCTGTCTCCCCGTAGATCGCAATTACGTGACCGCCCTCGGATTTCCGGGAGACTTCCCGTTCACTCGCGGCGTGTATCCGACGATGTATCGAAATCGATTCTGGACGATGAGGCAGTACGCGGGATTCGGAACGGCAGAGGAATCCAATGAGCGATATCGGTACCTCATTGATCATGGTACGACCGGACTTTCGGTTGCGTTTGATCTCCCGACCCAAGTGGGGTACGATTCCGATCATCCGATGGCCGAGGGGGAAGTCGGCAAAGTAGGCGTTGCCATCGATTCCCTCGCCGATATGGAAACACTCTTTCGGGGAATCCAGCTCGAGAAGGTTTCCACCTCGATGACCATCAATGCAACTGCCGCGATGTTGTTGTGCATGTACGTTGCCCTGGCGAAGAAACAGAGGGCCAATCTCTCCCGGATCTCCGGAACGATCCAGAACGATATCTTGAAAGAATACATCGCCCGAGGCACGCACATCTATCCGCCAACGCCGTCAATGAGGATTGTCACCGATATCTTTGAGTGGTGCGCAAGCCAGCTCCCGCGTTGGAATACGATTTCCATTAGTGGATACCATATTCGGGAGGCCGGAGCGACGGCAGTCCAGGAGGTGGCGTTTACGCTCGCGAATGCCATCGCGTATGTGAACGCGGCTATCGAGAGAGGACTGGATGTCAATTCCTTTGGCCGACAGCTTTCGTTCTTCTTCAACTCTCATAACAACTTCTTTGAGGAAATAGCAAAATTCCGGGCGGCGAGGCGACTGTATGCCCGGATCATGAAAGACCGATTTCATGTGGCCGATCCAGAAACGATGAAGCTCCGCTTCCACGCACAGACCGGGGGCGCGACACTCACAGCTCAGCAAGTCGATAACAACGTTACGCGGGTGACGATTCAGGCGCTCGCTGCGGTTCTTGGAGGATGTCAATCGCTTCACACGAACTCGCGCGACGAAGCGCTCGCCCTGCCCACCGAGGAATCGGTCCGCATTGCGCTCAGGACGCAGCAGATCATTGCCAATGAATCGGGTGTGGCCGACACCATCGATCCGGTCGGTGGATCTTACTTCGTGGAACAACTCACCGACGAAATCGAGGCGCGTGCACTCGATTACATCAGACAGATCGACGAGATGGGGGGAGCGGTCCCGGCCATCGAACGGGGATTCTATCAATCTCACATCGCGGCCAGTGCGTACGAATACCAGAAAGCGATCGAGGCAAAAGAAAAAATCATCGTGGGTGTGAACGAGTACCAGGTTGTCGAGGATTCAAGCGTCGATATTCTGAGGATCGACGAAAGCGTTCGGGAGAAACAAATTGATCGACTCCGAACAATGAAGAGGGAGAGAAACCCGGAATCTGTGGCGGCATCGCTGAATTCCCTCAGGAGAGTCGCCGAGTCCACCGGGAATCTGATTCCGGCGATCCTTGCTGCGGTCGAAGCATATGCGACCGTCGGGGAAATATCCGATACGCTCCGGAGTGTCTTCGGTGAACACGAACAGTGATGATTGTGGGAGGATTCGATCTCACCGGTTTTCGACTCGTGATGCATTGCCCGCCTTCCGCGGCGGTGAACAATCAAATTGAGATCTTTTTGTTCCTCCCGTTTTTGTCTATATTGCTTCGAATGAATGACGAAGAGTGAACTGAAATATCTCGCAACGCTCTCATTGAAGAAAGCCCGTCGAGCGGAACGGAAATTCGTCCTCGAGGGATGGCGGGGACTTCATGAGGCCGTCCATTCATCCTTTGTCATCGAGTATGTGGCAGTGGTGCCGGAGCAACGGGAGAACCCGGAACATCGCTCGCTGCTACGCTTGATCCGAGAAAAGAAGATCCCCATCAAGGAAATCTCCCACCGTGAACTTCAAAAAGTCAGCGACACGGTGCACGCGCAGGGAGTGGTGGCGCTTGTCCATCAGTGCACGTGGACGCTTGAAGATGTCCCACTCGACGGCCATGTGATTGTTGTTGCCCTCGACGGGATCAGCGATCCAGGGAATCTTGGTTCCATCATCCGGACCGCGGATTGGTTCGGTGCTTCGGCAGTTCTGCTGGGGGAAGGATGTGTCGAGCTGCACAACGAGAAAGTTATCCGGTCGACGGCCGGTTCGATCTTTCATCTCCCGATCGTCGAGAAGGTGAATCTCGTTGATGCAGCATCAAAACTGCGCAGAAAGGGATTTTCCATCTCGTCCCTTTCCGCTGACGGACAGCAGGCAATTCACGAAGTGGAGTTCACGCAGAAGCAACTGTTCGTCGTTGGAAGCGAGGCGCACGGGATAGGAGCTCCGCTTCGCTCGGAATCCGACCATATTCTCAAGATTCCTCGGTTCGGCGCGGCAGAATCGCTTAACGTTGTCGTTGCCTGCGGTATCGTCCTCGCTCAGGTCCGATGGAACATGGAACGATCATTATCCGGAAGAGGTGATTAGCGATGGCGACGGCTGTCCCGGGTTTCAAACTCGGTCACGTGAGTGATCAAGAGGCATTGACGGGATGCACCGTCATTCTCTGTCCACCGAAAACGAGAGGCAGTTGCGATGTGCGGGGAAATTCGCCCGGCAGTCGCGAACTGTCGCTTCTTGCCCCCGAAAAATCAATGCAGGAAGTTCATGCGATTCTACTGACGGGGGGAAGTGCGTTTGGCCTTCGCGCGGCGGACGGGGTTGTGCAATGGCTGCTCGAGCATAGCATCGGATATCAGACTCCCTGGGCGAAAGTGCCTATCGTTCCGGGTGCCGTTATTTTCGATTTGAATGTCGGGAGCAACACGACATGGCCGACCGCCGAAGATGGGTACGATGCCTGTTCGAAAGCATCCGACGGCCCGATTGAGGAAGGTAATGTCGGAGCAGGGACAGGTGCGATGGTCGGCAAGTGGCGGGGAATCGAATTTGCGACGAAAGGGGGATTTGGATCTGCGAGCGCCTCGATCGGCGATTTGATTGTGCACGTTGTTGCTGTGGTGAACGCGGTGGGGGATGTCGTCGATAAGAATGGAACGATCATTGCCGGAGCCAGGGACAAACACGGGATCTTCGTGGGATCTGACGAGCGCGTGCGGAAGTTCGCGAGGGGAGGACGACTCGAGACATCGAATACAACATTGGTGGTGGCCGCAACAAACGCTTCGCTCACAAAACTCGATTGCCACAAAGTTTCTCAACGAATGCACGACGGGATGGCGCGGGCGATTGTCCCCGTCCACACAACCTACGACGGGGACGTCACGTTCACCCTCTCGCACGGTGTTGTCTCCGCAGATCTTGATCTTGTCGCCGAGCTCGCCGCCGACCTTACGGCCGAGGCGATACGCCGAGGCGTAAGTCCACCCACTGGGGACGGTTGATGGCCATTGATGATCCTTCAAGCGGCCGCCCCGAGTGCAATCTTTCACCTCGGTGCTCCTCTGCAGTAGGTTCTTTCTTCTTTTCATTCAACCTTATTTTTCGTACGTTTTGCTGATTATCCGATCATCTCTCTCACTCTGAACAGACAGGATTCCTTCTTTGAAATGGGTTTTCGGGTGGCTGCGTCGGCTCAAAGAGCAGGTTGAAGCATATGCGTCGAAGCCGTGGGCCGGATGGGCCCTCTTCGTTGTGGCATTTATCGAATCGTCGTTCTTTCCCATACCTCCCGACGTGTTGCTTATCGCACTCGCTCTTCTGATCCCGAAGCAGTCGTTCCGGTACGCGCTCATCTGTTCGGTCGGCTCGGTGCTCGGAGGGATGTTCGGATATCTGGTTGGTCTGGAATTCTATGAATTCCTCGGAAGACCGATCATCGAATTCTATGGGGTTCAGGGACAGTATCTTCACGTCCAGCGTCTCTACTCGGAAAATGCATTTGCGGCGATCGCGATCGCAGGATTCACGCCGATTCCGTACAAAGTGTTCACGATCGCCGCGGGCGCGTTTCAGGTGTCATTCACAACTCTGGTTGTCGCGTCCGCGATCAGTCGGCCCGCTCGTTTCTTTCTCGTTGCCGGCCTGTTCTACTGGTTTGGGCCGCGGGTAAAGCCCCTCATCGATAGGTACTTCGAGGGGTTGACCATCGCGTTTGTGGTCTTGCTGATCACGGGATTTGTCGTCGTGAAGTGGTTGTTGTAGGAAGTTGTCGCGGAGGAATGGTGACGAAGATTGAGTCAAACGTTTTTGAAGTGTGCGTGTTTCGGCGAAAAGAGAAATCTCCCGAGTACCTCCTTCTCCGACGGTCACAGGAGGATACGCTCTATCCCGGTATCTGGCAAGTCGTCACCGGGACGCTTGAGCCGGATGAGCATGTGCAAGTTGCCGCGAGACGGGAGATCAAGGAAGAGACGGGGCTGAGTCCAAGGAGAATGTGGGTAGTCCCCAGGGTCAACATGTTCTATTCCGCCGCGAGGAATACTGTATGTTTGAGCCCGTTTTTTGCAGCCGAAGTAGAGGCGCTTGATGGAATCGAACTTTCTCCGGAACACACGGAGTGTCGATGGTGCACGATCGAGGAAGTTGCTGCGATCATTCCATTTCCCGGACAGGCTGAATGCGTCCGACTCATTGATCAATTCATCCGGTCGGGGGAACAATATCCGGTCTTCCAGCAGTTTGTCACGTGAGTTCACATCAGAAAGGAGCGGACCTTGAGTCTACTCGTCGTCGGTTCGATCGCGTTTGATTCGGTGGAGACGCCGTTTGGCAAAGTTGAGGACGCCCTCGGGGGATCGGCGGTGTACATTTCTGTGTCGTCCAGCTATTTTTCCCCTCCCATCCGCATGGTGGCGGTGGTGGGAGGCGATTTTCCGCGTGAGCACATCCGGTTCCTCGAAAACCACGAAATCGATCTGGACGGACTGCAGATTGTGGAGACGGGGAAGACATTCCGGTGGGGCGGACGATACCACTACGATTTGAATTCGCGCGATTCGCTCTATACCGAACTGAACGTGTTCAAAGACTTCAAGCCGAATATCCCCGATCGATTTCGTGGCAGCGCATATGTCTGTCTCGGAAACATGGATCCGATTCTTCAGCGCGATGTCCTCGCTCAAGTATCGAAACCGCGATTGGTCGTCGGCGATACGATGAACTACTGGATCGAATCAAGTCCGGACGAACTTCGTAAAACCCTCAAAGTGATGGATGTGATCGTCGTGAACGATTCCGAGGCGCGGCTTCTCACGCAGGAACCGAATCTCATCAAAGCGGCGAAATCGATCATCGACATGGGACCCTCGATCGTGATCATCAAGAAGGGGGAGCACGGGGCGTTGCTGGTCACAAGTGACACGATCTTTTCGGCCCCCGCGTATCCCTTGGAGACGATCTTCGACCCGACCGGAGCAGGAGACTCGTTTGCCGGTGGATTTGTTGGATGGCTCGCGAAAACGGATGATCTGTCTCCTGCGAATCTCAAGCGCGCAGTCATCTATGGAAGCACGCTGGCATCGTTCTGTGTGGAGAAGTTCAGCATCGATGGACTGCGCGACCTTTCATATTTTCAGATCCAGGATCGCTATCGATCATTTATGCAACTCTCGAAATTCGATGAGGGATACGATTGATGAATGTGATCGTGTGGGATAACGATCGCGTGCGATTTCTCGACCAGACCAGATTGCCGCAGGAAGAACAGTATGTTGTGACGGGAGACTATCGCGTCATCGCCGACGCGATTCGCCGGCTGGCGATCCGGGGGGCGCCTCTGATCGGCATCGCGGCCGCTTACGGGGCGGCTCTTGCGGTTCGGAACTCTTCGGGCGATGACCAATCACATTTTACCAAGCAGGTTGAACAGGCGGCTGCCGAGCTTGAATCCACACGCCCGACTGCCGTGAACCTGTCGTGGGCGCTCAACAGGATCCGCCGGGTTGTTGCCGAGTCCGAAGGACAGCCGATCGCCGATCGGAGTTCGTCCCTTCTCCGTGAAGCGCATGCCATTCATGACGAAGACCGGGCGATGTGTGAATCGATTTCGCAATTCGGAGCGGGGTTGCTCGGCGAAGCATCGACGATCCTGACTCACTGCAACACCGGGGCGCTTGCGACGGGGGGAAGAGGGACGGCCTTGGGGATGATTGTCAGGGCCTGGGAACTTGGAAAGATCAAACACGTCTATATTGACGAAACACGCCCCTTGCTTCAGGGTTCACGATTGACCGCTTGGGAGTTGGGCAAAATGGGGATCCCGCATACGTTGATCACGGACAACGCGGCTGCTTTTCTCATGCAGCAACGACGCGTTCAGAGTATCGTCGTCGGGGCCGATCGCATCGCATCCAACGGCGACGTGGCGAACAAGATCGGCACGTACGGGCTTGCGGTGCTCGCTGCGGCCCATTCCGTTCCGTTCATCGTCGCGGCGCCAAGGTCGACGATCGATTGGGACATTAAAAGCGGTGCACAGATTCCGATTGAAACGCGTGCGGACGAGGAGATCACGCGAGTTGTCGGCACGCGGATTGCCCCCAACGGAACGGCGGCGTATGCACCGGCATTTGATGTGACGCCCCACCGGTTGATCACTGCAATTGTCACCGACCGGGGAATTTGCCGGGCTCCCTATCGTGACGCGTTCCGCCGCCAGCAACGGCTGACGGTCGACAAACATGATTGAGAAGACCGAAGCGATTGTCCTGAAGTCGATGCGATATCGTGATTCGAGCAGGATTGTCACCTTCTATTCGGATCGGTTCGGCAAGATCAGTGGAATCGCAAAGGGAGCGCGGAGCGCATGGAACAAATTCGGCGCGTCGCTGGAACCGTTGACGTATGTTGCTCTCGTGCTCTACAAGAAGGAAGGGCGGGAGCTTCATCTCATCTCGCAGTGCGATACGCTTCGTCATCATAAGAACATTCAATCCGATCTCGAGCGCTTGCCTTCGGGTCTTGCGATGGTGGAGCTCTTGAATCAGGTGACGCACGAAGAGGAACAGAATCCGGCGCTCTTTGATCTTCTGAGAGGTAGTCTCCACGCGTTGGAGGTTTCATCGCGAGGGGCCAATAGCGTTTTTCTGGCATTCGCGCTGCGACTGGCAGGACTCTTCGGCTATCGACCCGAATTCCGGAAATGTCTGAGATGCGGTGGATTATTGAGCTCGGAATCTGGAACGCACCGAATCCTCTTCAGCGCCCCAAAAGGGGGCTTCTACTGTCGGTCGTGCAGCGGCCACCTTGACGAAACTGAGTACGAGGCCTTCCGGGGGGAAAAGAGTGTTCGGCGACCGGACGTTGCCGGAATCGCGGGAACGCCCCTCATCCGAATATCGGTTCCTGCGGCGAAACTGCTCGAGCGCCTGTCATCCGTTTCTATGGATCGAGTAACGTCCCTCGCGTTTGGTGATTCGATGGGGAACGAACTTCTTGAACTTGTGCGTTTGTATCTTCAAAGCCACTTTGATGATCTGCGAATGCCACGATCCCTCACGATGTTTCAAGCGAAGGTGTGACATCGCAGATCGGTAATTATTATTCACTGACTCATGTGTAGGAGAGATGTAAAGGAGGATTGTCAATGTCTACAAGGTCCATCGTCACCGCCATCTTATTGATCGGACTCGGGATTATCTTCGGTGTTGTTCTGGTATCGAGCTACAAGGGAGTCGACCTCACCTTTGCAGGGGGTCCGGTTCAACTCGGATCCGACAACCCGTCGCCACGAACGAGCGCGGCCCTTCAATCGCAAAACGAATCGAACGCGGCGATTGCAAGAGAATTGATCCCGACTGTTGTGTACATCGAGGTGACGACAACAAAAAAGTCCTCAGAACAACCTCAGAGTAATCCGTTCTTCCACTTCTTCGGACCGGAATTCCGATTCGATATGCCCCGCCAGTTGCCGGAGCGCGGCGCTGGATCGGGAGTGATTCTTACGCCGGATGGACATATCCTGACCAACAATCACGTCGTGCAGGGTGCGGATGCCGGCGGCATCGAAGTCACGCTCTGGGACAACCGGAAGTTTAAGAACGCAAAAGTTCTCGGCAATGATCCCCTGACCGATTTGGCAATCGTCAAGATCGATGCAAAAGATCTTCCGGTTCCGCGTCTTGGTAATTCCGACGAACTCGAAGTGGGGTATGTCGTGTACGCGTTCGGAAATCCGCTGGGACTCATGTCGACCATGACGCAGGGAATCGTCAGTGCGCTGGGGCGCGGCCAGCTCAACATCATTCGAGAGAGCTCCGGGTACGGGATTGAGAACTTCATCCAAACCGATGCAGCGGTCAATCCGGGAAATAGTGGAGGAGCGCTCGTCAATACGAAAGGGGAAGTTGTCGGCATCAACACCGCCATCGCCACGACAAACCAAAGGTTTCAAGGATACAGCTTCGCAATCCCGATCAACATCGCGAAGAAAGTCGCAAGTGATCTCGTTGCGCACGGCAAGGTTCGTCGCGGCTATATCGGAGTCCGGATACAATCGGTTGATGCCACCGTCGCAAAGGCGGTCGGGCTTGATACGCCGAAAGGAGCATTCGTCGTGTCGGTGAATCCGGGGAGCGGGGGTGAGGAGGCCGGGGTGCAGAGCGGCGACGTGATTCTTTCGGTCGACGGTCGCGACGTGAATAGCTCGAACGAACTCCAGGGTATCATCGGCAACAAGGCGCCAGGTGAAACCGTTGTCCTGAAGGTGTTCCGAAACAAGAAGACCCTTGAGATCCGGGTGAAGCTGAAGCCGAGGGATGACGAAGAAGAGGCCCTTGTGGCGGCCGGGGATGCGCGTCGAGGCGAGGAAATGAAGAAGGAGACCGGAGCACAGACGGCGAAGGTGGAGAGTATCGGCCTCACGGTGAAAAACCTCGACGACAAACTCAAGAAAGAATACAACGTAGACAGTGGAGTGATCGTAGAGTCCGTCGAGCCCGGTAGCGAAGCCGCCGCGCGTGGGATCGTGCCGAGGGATGTGATTCTGAGCGTCGGCGACAGGCAGATCGCCAACGCCGGACAGTTTGCAGAGTTCATCAAGACCATGAAAACCGGCGACGCTGTACTCCTGCGGGCGAAAGGTACGGACAAGCGAACGAAGTACGTCGCGGTCGAAATTCCAAAGCGATAAATCAACGTGATTCTCAAAGGGCGCAAGCGACACTCTCCGGTGGAGTTTGCGCCTTTTCTCATCTCATGTCAAGGAGGAGAACCTGTCGTGATCCGTTATCTGACCGCCGGAGAATCGCATGGCCAGGCGCTGGTCGGAATTGTTGAAGGAATCCCCGCGGGCCTTTCGATTGCTCCTGAATACATCAACCATCAGTTGAAGCGGAGGCAGATGGGCTATGGACGCGGCGGCCGCATGAAGATAGAATCGGACGAGGTGGAGATCCTCTCAGGCATCCGATTTGGAAAGACAATCGGTTCTCCCATCGCCATGCTCATCCGAAACAAAGATTGGACAAACTGGAAGAGGCAGATGTCGGTGCTTCCGAGAGTTGAAGATGTCGAGAAGATCACGATTCCCCGCCCCGGTCACGCTGACTTTGCCGGCTATGCCAAGTACGGTCTCGACGACATTCGCAATGTCATTGAACGCGCCAGTGCGAGGGAGACCGCGATGCGCGTCGCGTGTTGCACCATAGCACGGAAACTCCTTGAAGAATGCGGCATCTTCATTGGAAGTCACGTTCTCTCGATCGGTACCGCCGGTCCTGCCAAGCGAAGCGCACTCGATCGGCGAATCGCAAAACTGACTGAGGCCTCATGCGGCGCGTACAAGATCACCGAAGAGGCGGACCTCTCAGAGGTCCGAATGCTTGAGCCACGAGTATCTGCCAAGGCGATCGCTGAAATCAAGCGCGCCCAAAAGAATGGCGATACCCTTGGGGGCATCTTTGAAGTTCTCGTGACGGGTGTTCCCATCGGGCTCGGGTCGTATGCGCAGTATGATCGAAAGCTCGACGGCCAGCTGTGTCAGGCGCTCGCGTCGATTCATGCGGTCAAAGGCGTGGAGATCGGCGATGCGTTCACCATAGCGTCGCGCGTTGGCTCCAGAGCTCATGATGAGATGAGAATGAAAGGGACCGACATTGTCCGGACAACCAATCGCGCAGGAGGTTTGGAGGGGGGCGTCACCAATGGCCAGCCGATCGTCCTCCGGGCAGCGATGAAGCCGATCTCAACACTCGCAAAACCGCTTCGATCAATCGACCTTGCGACTAGAAAAGAAGTAAGATCACGCTACGAGCGTTCAGACGTATGCGCCGTCCCCGCATGTTCGGTAATTGGCGAGGCCGTCGTCGCCCCGCTCCTTGCAAATGCGTTTTTGGAGAAATTTGGTGGCGATAGCGTCGACGAGCTTCGAAGACACCGGGAATCCGCAAAATAGCCAAATTTGATCTATTCCAGCCGGATCTTGACTCTACTCATCGTTTGTGCTATATTTTTCATACCCAAAATGGGCAATGCTCAAGGATTTTGTTATTCAAGAACCGTATGTTTGCGTTCTCGGGGAGGTGTGTAGGACTTCAGTACCATCGCAAAGCATTCTAGGCCAAATGGCAAGATGAATCGCAAGGTGCTCGTACTGAACCACAATTACGAGCCCTTGAGCGTCTGCAATGTCCGGAAAGCCGTGGTTCTCCTTTACCTTGGAAAGGCAGAGCTAGTGGAAGCTCGGAACGGAGATTTGGTCCGCTCGGTCAGTATCTCTATGCCTTTGCCAAGCATTGTGAGGCTGTCCCTCTTCATACGGGTTCCCTACAAGAAGATCATTCTCTCGCGAAAGAACATTCTTCGTCGTGACGGGCACCGCTGCCAGTATTGCGGTCGTGGCGATGTTCCTTTGACTGTGGACCACATTATCCCCAAAGCACGCGGTGGAGCCGATTCGTGGGAGAATCTCGTTTCTGCGTGTGTTCGATGCAATAACAAGAAAGGGGACCGGACTCCCGCCGAATCTCAAATGAATCTTCATCGAAAACCGTTTCGACCCAACCATGTCATGTTTCTCAGAAATTTCTCGGGTCGCGTAGACGAGGGTTGGAAACCATATCTCTTCATGAACTAACTCCCCTGCATCGTATGTCTGGATGAAGCGGGGGTCTATCCCGAACCTGTGAAGGAGAACATCAGCGGATTGCCACAGCCAAAAAAGGTCATCCTGAGCGGCATGCGCCCGACAGGAAAATTGCATTTGGGTCACCTGGTCGGTGCCCTTGAGAATTGGGTTGACCTTCAGCAGGAGTACCAGAACTATCATCTTATCGCCGATTACCACGCGTTGACCACAAATCCGGATTCCAGAGATCTCGAGGAGAATGCAATCGAGATGGTGATGGACTGGCTCGCGGCGGGAATTGATGAGAGGATCAGTCCCATGTTCCGTCAATCACAGGTCAAGGAACATACCGAGCTCCACCTGATTTTTTCGATGCTCATCACAACCGCCCGTCTTGAGAGGAACCCCACACTCAAGGAACAGGTGAGAGATCTGAAGCTTGAGAATATCGCCTACGGGCATCTCGGGTACCCGGTTCTGCAGGCCGCCGATATACTTCTCTACAAGGGAGATGTAGTACCCGTCGGCGAGGATCAACTTCCTCATATCGAGATTACGCGGGAGATTGCGCGACGGTTCAACGCCCAGTACGCACCGGAGAAGCCGGTCTTTCCAGAGCCCGAAGCGAAGCTGACAACGTTCGCACGATTGACCGGGCTCGACGGCAATAGGATGAGTAAATCCCTCGGCAACACAATTCTTCTTTCGGATCCTCCCGACGTGATTCGGACGAAGATGCGGAGCGCAGTGACCGATCCCCGGAAGGTGCGCAAGGGAGATCCCGGGAGACCGGACGTTTGTCTTGTCTTCAACTACCATCAGAAATTCAACGCGGCCGAAACGCCCGAAATCCGTGCGGGATGTGAAAGCGGAGCGCTTGGCTGTGTCGGCTGCAAGATGCGATGTGCGGACCGCATCGTGGACGCGCTTGCTCCGCACAGGGACCGAAGAGGGTATTACGAAACTCGCAAGGACGAAGTCCGGAGCATCCTGGCTGACGGCGAATCGCGCGCCAGGGAGGTTGCTCGGCAGACGATGACGGAGGTCCGCACAGCAATGCGGATGGGATGACGGCTTGGAGATCGCTGAATGTACACCGTAAAACTGCAAGATTTTGAAGGCCCGCTTGATCTGCTTCTCTTTTTCATCAAGAGAGACGAGCTGGATATCTACGACATTCCCATTGCGCGCATTGCGCGGGAGTTTCTCGACTACGTCCACTATATGGAGTCGCTCGATCTCGAGGTAGCCGGAGAATTTCTTGTCATGGCGGCAGAGTTGATGCAGATCAAGGTCAAGTTGCTGCTTCCACCCGAACCCGGTCAGCAGGAAGAAGAAGATCCGAGGGCCAACCTCATCAAGCGATTGGTCGAATACAAGAGGTTCAAAGAGCTCGCCGGCGAAATCTCCGAGATGGAATCGGAGCGCCGGAAGATCTTTCTGCGAGGATCGTTCGATCATGACGAGAAGATCATGCCTCAGCAGGATGACGGAGATCTTCTGAGAGACGTCACGTTGTTCGATCTGATTGCGTCGTTCAAGTTTGCGATGGATCGCATGCCGAAGAAGTTTGTCCACGAGATTATCAGACTGCAAGTCACCATCGATCAGCAACTTGAGTTTATCCGGCAGTTCTTTACCAAGAGATCGGAAGCGACGTTCGCAGAACTCACCGCCGAGATGGAAGAAAAAATCCGTGTGGTGGTGACGTTTCTGGCTTTGCTGGAACTTATTCGAGCCAAGACAATCCTGGTTCGACAGCATGAGCCGTTTGGAGAACTATCGATGATGAAGGCACCGGCATAAGACATGGAAGAGCAGAAAGCCATCGAAGAGAAGCGGGCAATCCAGATTCCGACGACGTTGAAGAGTCTTCTCGAAGCTCTGATTTTTTCCGCCGACGAACCTTTGAGCGTTAAGGATATTCGCGTCCTCTATGGTGAATCGGCGAGCGGCCTGGAACAGCGCGATCTGGACCCGATCGAGATTGAGCGCACCGTGGCGATGTTGAATGAAGAGTATCAATCTGCAGATCGTCCGTACCGTATCATCAACATCGGTGGGGGCTATCTATTCGCAACGCGTAAAGAATATGCTGAGTGGATTGGTTTGTTGAGCTGGGAACAATCGAGGCGAAAACTTTCCCAGTCGGCCGTCGAATCACTGGCGATCATTGCATACAAGCAGCCCATCTCGAAGCCAGAAATCGAAGCGATCCGCGGGGTCAATTGTGACTACGTGCTGAAGTCGCTTCTCGAGAAAGATCTCGTCACGATTACAGGCCGGGCCAACACGGTTGGAAGGCCGCTTCTCTACGGGACGACAAGACAGTTCCTGATGCATTTCGGTTTGAACAACGTAACGGATTTGCCGCGCCCGCGTGAGATCGAGGAAATCCTCGGCGAGAGCCAGTTCGAGACCGAACGCCGGATGCTGGAAGCGCAGCAGGCCGCCGAAAAGGCGAAGAAGGAAGCGGAAGATTTCAAATCACGGCTTCCACATATCCCGAAGCGGAAGCCCGAAATGGATGAGACCGTTCAGATCGTTCCGAAAAAGCGCCCCCGTGATATCAAGCTGCGCCCCCCGGAAAACCAAACTGAGATGTTTGTCGCGCCGTCACACCCAAAGAAACCGGTCGAGCAGCAGGATGTGAGTGTGCCCGGAGTCGCTGAAGTCGGGGAGATCAACAATTCCTTCGCTGATATCCTTCCGCCGTCCAGTTCATCGGCTACGGCAATTGATCAGACGGTTCCTTTACCCCCGTTTCTGCCGCCGACCGAGGTGAGGGAGGTTGTTGAAAGCCCCTTCATCTCATTTGAACCGGAGACAAGTCCGGCTCCACCACCCACCGAACAGCTCGAAGCTCTGGAGGAGCAAAAGGAAACAGATATCGAGCCGGCGTTGTCCGACTCGGCGCTCGGCCCTGTGAAACGCAGCGCAGAGCTCGATCAGTTATCGCAAGTCGAACCGCTGAAGCATGAAGAAATGGAAGCTGCACGCGCATCGATTCCTGCGGACGAGCAGAGTCTGCTCCACCGACCTTTTGCAGAGGAGAGCGTGATTGAAAGAAGCATCGAAGAGCCGACGGTCCTCGAACCGCAGGACGCCGGTGAACAACGGTCAACGTCGCGATGGCAAGCATGGAAACAAAGAGTTCAGACATTCATAAAGAAACTATTCGGTTGAATCGATTCCTGGCGATGGCCGGGAAGGGCTCGAGACGGAAGAATGACGAGCTCATTCTTTCCGGCGCGGTGAAAGTAAACGGAAAAACGATTACCGAGCTCGGGGTGCAAGTCAGACCCGGTAGGGATCGAGTGACGGTCCACGGTCAACCGGTTTCCCTCACGCAGAAGCATGTTTACATCGTCTTGAACAAACCCAAAGATTGTATCACGACGATGAGTGACGAACGGGGTCGAACGACGGTTATGGACTACGTGAAGCAAAAGCAGCGGATCTACCCCGTCGGGCGGCTCGATCGGAATACGACCGGTGTGCTCTTGTTCACGAACGAAGGTGAGCTCGCCCATGCGCTGACGCACCCGAGCCGAGGGTTGGAGAAGGTGTACCATGTACGGGTGGACAAAGAGATTACGGATCTCGCGCTGCAGAAGCTTCGTCGCGGCGTATTGCTGGATGACGGCAAGGCGAAAGCGGAGCGTGTGGAGGTGCTTCCCGGCACGCGGCGACTCGAAGCTGTCGTGACGGTGGTGAAGGGACGTAATCGGATTATTCGACGGATGGTTGAGGCATTGGGGTACGAGACAAAGAAACTTGATAGGATTTCCTTCTGCGGGATCACTACCGAGCGACTGGCACGCGGGAAGTGGCGGTATCTCACGGCCACCGAGATCAACGGACTGCGGTCGCTTGCCGGTGTGATCTGACCTCCGCATTGGATGGTTCTCTCATCATGTCGTCGAAGGTTGTGGAATCCCGTCTTCAAGCGAATCCAATCTGCATGTCCACAGTGAGCACGAGAGTATTCCTTCCAGCGGCATGCGCGCCGGCGCATAGTCGTTGGGGGGATGGTTCGCGAAAAATCAATTGAACGAAGTTATGACAAGCGAGAAACGAGACATCAGTCACGATGCGACGCAGGATCGGGATATCGAGGACGTCAACGTTCTCATCAGGCGGAGATGCGAGGAGCTGGATCATCTTCGACAGAATGGGATCGATCCGTACCCGCCTCACTTTGATGTGGATGCCCGCGCACGTCCTCTGATCGAGGCGTTTGTTGACGGTGCCCCGCAAAAGAGTGTGAAGATCGCCGGTCGCATCATGTCGATGCGAAGGATGGGAAAAGCGGCCTTCTGTCACATCCAGGACTCGACAGGAAAGATTCAAGTCTATCTCAGGAAAGATGACCTGGGCTCGTGGTACGAGAATCTGCGACTCCTCGATATCGGCGATATCATCGGTGTCAGCGGATTCGTCTTTCGAACAAAGATGGGCGAAGTCTCGGTCCACGCCAACGAGGTTGCGCTGTTGGCGAAATCCCTGCGTCCTCTGCCAATCGTCAAGGAGAAAGTGGACGAGCAGGGGAACAAAACGGTCTACGACCCGTTCTCTGACAAAGAGCTCCGATACCGTCAGCGCTACGTCGATCTCGTCGTCAACCCGAAGGTCCGTGAAGTCTTCGTTCAACGAAGCAAGATCATCAGCGTGATGAGGGAATTCCTCGATGCGCGAGGGTATCTCGAAGTCGAGACACCGGTGCTCCAACCGTTGTACGGCGGCGCGTCGGCGCGCCCGTTCGTGACTCATCACAACGCGCTTGATATCGATTTGTACCTGCGAATCGCCGATGAGCTTTATCTGAAGCGACTCATTGTAGGGGGATTTGACGCCGTTTATGAGATTTCAAAGGACTTCCGAAACGAAGGGATGGACCGGACTCACAACCCGGAATTCACCATGCTGGAGTTGTATGTCGCCTACAAGGACTACATCTGGATGATGGAACTCGTTGAAGAACTCATCTCGAAGGTGGCCAAGTCTGTGCGGGACGACATGAAGATCGAGGTTGTTGGAAAAGAAATTAGTTTCGCACCTCCATACAAACGCATTTCCATGTTTGACGTGATACGCGACATCACGGGAAAGGACCTGCGCGGAAAGTCCGAGGAGGACCTTCGACGGGTCGCGAAAGAACTCCATCTCGAAATAGAACCCGGTATCGGTGTCGGTGGCATCATTGACGCGATCTTCGGCGAGCTGGTCGAACCAAAGCTCATCCAGCCGACATTCATCATCGACTATCCGGTGGAAATGTCCCCGCTGGCAAAGAAACATCGAAGCGAGCCGGGGCTGGTGGAACGCTTCGAGCTGATCGTCAACGGTCAGGAAATTGCTAACTCGTTTTCCGAACTGAACGATCCCCTCGATCAACGTGCACGGTTTGAGGAACAGGCCCGCCTCCGCGCGCGTGGAGATCAGGAAGCCCAGGTCCTGGATGAGGATTTCCTCCGGGCGCTCGAGTACGGCATGCCTCCCACAGCCGGTCTCGGCATCGGTATTGATCGGCTGGTCATGCTGATGACGAATCAAACATCCATCCGTGACGTCCTATTCTTTCCGCACATGAGGCCCGAATGAAGTCTGTGTCCGCTCGGATGATGAACCCTCGTCCGGTCCGCGCACTGCCGGTTGTGGGTGGTCTGCTTTTGCTCGTTGGCACGTTGGGCGCGGGTGGATGCAGCGAGCTGCTTCCGGAATACCGAGACCCGCGTGATGTATTCAAGGGGATTGCGGGCGGGCGCTATGTGCTTTCGCGAACCGAAAACAGCGTCCGCATTGATCTCATCGTCGTCAACACCTTCGATGAAACACTCGAGGCAAGAGGAATTCTGGAGGGCGTTGGAACGATAGCTCCCAAACGCGATGTCGGGTTCACGAAAACGTTCAGGATAACGCCGGCGAATTGGGCGCGTGGAAAGTACAATCCGCTCAATGGAAGACTGACGATGAACCCTGGCGACACATTGGTGCTGGCCTACACCTGGGATTATCGTGATGATTTGGGAAGAGATCTGCGCGAGTCGTTCTTTCGGTACACGACCGATCCGGCCTGCACATTACGTCGGATCTCGGATATGGAGATCTTCGCACTCCGGTTTCGGCTGAAGGTATTCGAAAAAGTGGCAGAAGTCGAATCGGAGGCATCTGAATATGAGTTCTGTCACGTGTCGGCCTTCATCGATCCAAAGGCGTGCGTCAGCATCCGAACCGATCTCCCTTGCAGCCAGTGGTAAGGAAATTCAGCTATGATCTTGTATGTGACAAGAAAATTCATTGGGTCTGTGCTTACGGTTATCGTCATTTCGAACGCGCTTGGCGGTACGACGGGGATGCTCGAGGGACGTGTGACGGACAAATCGTCCGGGGAACCTCTCATCGGCGTGAACATTCTCATCATGGGTACAAGCTTTGGCGCCGCGACCGATGTGGAGGGCAAATACCTGATCAACAACGTTCGCGCCGGTGTTTATGATGTTCGCTTCAGTATGGTGGGGTATGCGACCGTCGTGATGCGGCGGGTGACCATTCTTCCCGACCTGAAGACGCGAATTGATGTTGACCTGAGTCAGGCGGCGATTGAAATGGAGGTCGTGGAAATCCGCGCGGAGCGTCCGTTGATCCAAAAAGATCTTGCCGCGACGGCGTTCTCGATCAGTGAGGCGAAGATCGAGCGCCTGCCGATTTCGGGTTTTTCGGAGGTGCTGAGTCTCCAACCCGGAACGACGCTGGAGGGCAATGTTCGGGGGGGGAGAACGACCGAAGTGATGTACTTGATCGATGGAATACCGGCTCAGGACGTCATCACCGGAGGTTTGGGCACCAATCTCCCCCGGAGTTCGATTACCGGTCTCACCGTTCATACCGGAGGATTCGATGCAGAATATGGGAATGCCATGTCGGGTGTCGTCAATGTGATCACCAAAGGGGGGAGCGATCTGCATAATCTATCCGTGCGATATGAACGGGATGGATGGTTGCCGGAACGATGGCACCGTCAACAGGATCGATTCAGTGAGCTGGAATTGTCGGCCGGCGGCCCGATGGTGAAACGAAGACTCTTCTATTTCACAGCAACGAATGTGACGGTCACCGACACGCGCTGGTGGCAGGATTTCAGCCGCTTCTTTCAGTCGCCGGTCAGTCAGGAGATCAGCGGCTTCGGAAAAGTCGAATACCACCTGAATCCGACGTTCCGCGTGAGCACGCAAGTGCTCTATTCGATGCGGGAATGGCGTGACTATGAATTCAGCTGGCGTTTCAATCTCAACGGTCTTCCCGTGAGATCCCGCGACGCATTGCGATTGTCGACGAATATATCTCACACGCTGTCTCTTCACTCGTACTACACGTTCAGCGCGAACGCCTTTCACATGCGCTCACGGATCAACGCCGGATCGAAAGAAGAGTTATCGCTGCTCCCGCACGAATATGATTTCTTTCTTCGCTATGTGACGGGCGGCGACCGCAATTGGTGGTCGGATACGAAGCAAACAATCTATACCGTCAAAGGAGATTTCACCCGGCACGTCTCCGCAATTCATCTGGTCAAAATCGGTTTCGAGTTGAACCAGTATGAAATCTACTCTGACCTCGTGAAGTACGAGCCGCAGTTGACGTATTTCGGAAAACCGTTGGTCGATGCGCCTCTCCTCAACTACAGCAATGCATATTCCTATCGTCCACGAACAGGAAGTCTCTTTCTCCAGGACAAAATTCAGATCGTCGAGGAAGGTTCCAACGTCAGTCTTGGGATCAGGTGGGATTTCTTTGATCCTCGTGCCGAGCGACCGACTGTGGAGTTCATTCCGGTTCGACCGAACGAATATACGCAGGTGGTGAGCGGAAACGTGCGTGCGCGACTCAAGCATCAGATCAGTCCTCGGATTTCGTTGGCGGCTCCCGTGGGACCGGCGAGCTTCTTCTTCGCCAACTTCGGCCACTACTTCCAGTTTCCTCTGTTTGACTATCTTTACTCGGGGATCAATCCGGCAACACTTCGAAGCGGCGCCAAAAACGTCTCCGCCGGGAATCCTGATCTGGAGCCGGAACGCACCGTCATGTGGGAGGTAGGATTCAAGCACGGCGTAAGCGAACGTGTTGTGGCTTCTGCGACATACTTCCGGAAAGCTATCCGTAATCAAATCGATTCAAAAACTCTTGTGCCGTTCGATAGCAAGTATTCGGGAGATTATGGATTTGGTTCGTATGTCAACAACGCGGAGGCGAATGCTTCCGGCGTGGAGTTTGTCCTTCACCGGGAACAACACGAGCGACTAACCGGGAGCCTGTCGTACACGTACATGATGACAGAAGGTGTGAGCGAATACGTTGGACAGCGCATGAATTATGAACAGTGGGGTTTCCCCCTTGCGACACAATCGTTTCCATTGAGCTGGGATCAGCGCCATACGGTGAAACTGGATGCAGACTTCCGGCTGGAAGGGGACATCGACGTCAACCTCATCGTACTGTACAATTCGGCGCGACCCTATACCTATTTCCCGACTCGCGACGGATTCTCGCCGGCTGATACGACGAAGGTACTGGTGCCGAACAACCGGAGAATGGACGAGTTCGTCACCATCAATCTGAAACTGACCCGGCGGTTTGGGCTCGATCCGGCGAGTAAGTCTGCCATCGTCGTGTACGCCGACATCAGAAATCTTTTGAACATGAAAAATGTTAAGTGGATGGACTCCAGTGGACGGATCGGAGGCGAACTCGGTGATCCCGGGGCGTATCACGATCCGCGTCGCGTGAGAGTCGGTTTGAGGTTTGAAATCTAACACATACACAAGAGGTGACTTTCCGCTGAAGACAATCAATCTTGTACTCGGTATCCATAACCATCAGCCGCTCGGCAATTTTGACTGGGTGGTTGAAGAAGCATATCAGAAGGCATACCTGCCCTTTCTCAGAACGCTTAAGAAGTATCCCGCCGTCAAGATCGCGCAGCATTTCACCGGGACACTCCTCGATTGGCTGACAGAACAAAAGCCGCAATTTATCCGTGAGCTCCGTGGGATGGTCCAATCGGGACAGGTTGAGATGATGGGCGGAGCGTACTATGAGGCAATCCTCTCGATCATACCCGACGAGGACAAAGCGAAACAACTCGCGCTGATGAACAGGGCGACGAAACGGCACTTCAAGACGACACCGCATGGTATCTGGCTGGCCGAGCGCGTCTGGGAACAACATCTCGCCAAACCAATCGCGGAGGCGGGCCTTCGGTACATCGTCGTCGATGACACGCACTTCAAGTACGCAGGCTTTGCTGACGAAGAACTGCTGGGTTACTATGTGACCGAAGAGCAGGGTTTCAAGGTTGACATCTTTCCCATCAGCAAGAAGTTGAGATATGAAATCCCCTTTGGGGAAGTGAAGGACCTCATCCAGTACCTGAGAGATCTCGCCACCGAGGAGGGAAATCGGATCGTCGTCTATGCCGATGACGGCGAAAAGTTCGGCATATGGCCTGAGACGTTCAAGCACGTCTATGAAGATGGGTGGCTCGATGGTTTTCTCAAGGCGCTTTCCGAGAACAGCGATTGGATCAAGATCGTCCACTTCAAAGATGTGCTCGATACGATCCCACCGCTCGGTCGAACCTATTTACCGAACGCGTCGTATGCTGAAATGATGCACTGGGCGCTTCCGGTGCATCACTACGGACTGTATGATGAGTTCGAACGGCATCTCAAGGATCAGGGAATCCTCGAAACCTATGGATCGTTCTTCAAGGGGGGATTCTGGCGGAATTTCCTCGCGAAGTATCCCGAGGCGAATCATATGCACAAGAAGATGATGCGCGTCTCGGCGAGGGGAAGAGCGCTCGTCCAACGCTCGAACCACGCGTCCACCCGGCGTGCGGCAAGAAAGGCGATGAACGATGTTCTGGCCGCTCAATGCAACGATCCGTACTGGCACGGAATCTTCGGCGGACTGTACCTCCCGAACCTCCGGTATCCAATCTACCGTCACCTGATCAAGGCGGAATCTCAGTTCGACCGGATCGAGAAGAACGAGGGGATTCGAGTTCAGACAGTTGATTTTGACTGTGATGGACACCGGGAAGTGATCGTGGAGTCGAACGTCCTGAGCGCCTATTTCAAGCCCGATGCGGGTGGGGCTCTCTATGAACTTGATTTTAAGCCCCGTTCGCTTAATTTACTTGATATAGTGAGTCGAAAGGAGGAGGGCTACCACGAGAAACTCCGGAAAAGCGTCCCCGTGGAACATCTGGTGGAGGGGGCAGTGAGTATTCACGATGCCGTGCTCTCAAAAGAACCTGATCTGGACAAAGCGCTGCACTATGATTCATACCGGCGCGGATCTCTCATCGAGCACTTCTTCGAGAGCGACGTAACCCTAGATTCGGTTGCGGAATCACGGTATCGTGAGTTGGGCGATTTTGTGGGGACTCCTTTTCGACACCACGTACGAAGAGATCGGAAGTCTGTTACGATCAAGTTTGTGCGCGACGGAGTCGTGAGGTCGAGAGAACGCGATCAGAGGATTCGTCTTGAAAAGGCGATCACGATGACCGAGGACCGGGGAGATCTCATCATCAATTACCGCCTGCGGAATTTGGAACAATCGCCGGTTGATCTTTTGTTTGGTATGGAATGCAACGTGGGTCTCCAGGCAGGCGACGCTCCAGACCGTTTCTACTATGCACCCGACCGCCATCTCGAAGATGCCAGACTGCGAAGTATGGGGGAACTCTCAAATTTGTCGATGATCGGTCTGCGGGACGAATGGCTTGGGGTGGATGTTCGATACCGTGTTGACAAACCCGCGACGTTCTGGCGATACCCGGTTGAAACCATTTCGCTGTCGGAGGCGGGATTTGAACGAATCTTTCAAAGCTCGGTCATTCTTCCGCACTGGCAGATAAGGCTCACAACAGACTGGCGCGTACAGGTCGTCCAGACAATTCGGATTATTGGCAAGAAGGGAAAGAAGTGATGAAAAAGAGATTTTCGACCATCAGTGTTTTCGTGCTGGTCCTCGTCAGCATGTTTGTCGGAATGGAAATCAATCAACTGATCTCCAGCGACAACATCTATGTGCAAATTACAAAATTCAAGGATGTCCTCAGCTTCGCGGAGAAGTACTACGTCGAGGAAGTTGATGCCCAGAAACTCACGGAAGCGGCGATCCATGGGATGCTCGAGAACCTCGATCCGCATTCCGTGTACATCTCGCCCAAAGCGTTTGAGGCGGTGACCGAGGATTTCCGCGGGAAGTTTGAAGGAATCGGAATCCAATTCCGGGTATTGAATGATACGATTACCGTTCTCGAGCCGATTGGAGGCGGACCATCGGCGAAACTGGGAATTCTGTCGAACGACAAGATCGTGAAGATTGAAGGAAAGTCGGCGATCGGATTCACCGATGAACAGGTTCGAAAGAATCTTCGAGGACCAAAAGGGACCCGGGTGAAGGTGACGATCATTCGGGTCGGTGAACGCGAACCCTTGGACTTCGAGATCACGCGGGATGAGATTCCTCTGTACAGCGTGGATGCATCGATCATGGTCGCGCCGGAAATCGGATATATTCGCTCGACACGTTTCAACGAGCAGACAAATGAAGAGATGCAGCGTGCGCTCAAGAAGCTCAAAGCCGAGGGGATGAAGAGACTCATCCTCGATCTGCGATTGAATCCCGGTGGATTTCTGGAAGAAGCGGTGCGCATGGCGGATCTTTTCATTGACGGCGGGACGCCTGCCGCACCCAAGAAGATCGTCTTCACCAAAGGACGACGAAGCGAATTCGATGAGGTCTACTACGCCAAAACGGGTGAGGAATATGAAAGACTGCCGGTGATTATCCTGCTGAGCAATGCATCGGCGAGCGCAAGCGAAATCGTCGCAGGAGCGATCCAGGATTGGGATCGCGGTCTCATCGTGGGAGAGACAAGTTTTGGCAAAGGATTGGTTCAGCGGCAGTGGAAACTGGGAGACGGATCAGCCATTCGCATGACCATCTCGCGCTACTACACTCCCAGCGGCAGACTCATCCAGCGCCCGTACGAAGGGAAAGAGAAATCGCTCTATCAGCGTGAAGCGTTCGAACGGGAAGAGGAAGAAGGAGCAAACATTCAGCATGAGATGGAGCAGAAGACGATTCCGGATTCTGCGCGTCCAACATTCGCAACGAACGCGGGGCGGCTTGTGTACGGCGGCGGAGGGATTACCCCGGATTACATCGTCAAGGGAGACAGCGTCACCAGCCTCGGCGCTTCGATTCGACGTCGCGATCTCTTCGTGTCGTTCATTTCCGGCTACCTCGATCGTGAAGGACGAAGCATTCGCGCCAGATACGAAAAGAACTTCGATGAATTCAAGAAATCCTACAAGATTTCTGACGCGATGATGATTCAGTTCCGGTCGTTCATCGAGAAAAAGGGAATTACCATCATCGAGAATCAGTTCGGGCATGATCGGGCATACATCGAAGCCAGCCTGAAAGCATATGTGGCTCAGAGCATATGGGGCAACGAATCGATGTTTCCGTTCTTCCTTGAAATCGACAGACAGTTCAAGCTGGCCATAAGTCTGTTTCCCGAGGCGGAAAAGATTGCGAGGCTGCGATAGACATGCCGACGTGGCGTTCTGAGCGACCGTGGAGCTGGAAGCTGCCTCTCGCTCTCGTCATCGCTGCCGGGGTTTCCCTTTCGGGGGTGCAAGATGTCCCGGCAGCTGAGAGGATAGCGGAGATTGCCCCGGGTTTGCCCCCTGCGGGTCCCATGCTCCAGGTGGGTGAGGAACTCGTCTACAAGGTGAGTTATGCCTTCCTGAATCTCGGGACGATTAAGATTCAGGTTCTGGACCAGCGTGAACACAGGGGAAAACTTGTGTATCACGCCAAAGCGTACATCGATTCCAATCCATCGCTTGGTTGGCTTGTTGACCTTCATGTCCTTTTTGAGAGCATCGTTGACCGGGGCATCTACTCACATGTCTTTCTCTCCGTCGATAGCACGGAAAAAGAGATTGTGAGTCGGCAAATTCAGTTCGACTACGACGCGAAACGCGCAACCATCGATCTGATCAAGCAGGAAAGGAGCAAGCCGATCCAGCGCATTCGTTCGGACACGATCGCGATCTCGGCGCCTATTCAGGACGGATTGTCTCTCTTTTTCTATGCCCGCGAAAACGTGTTGGAAACGAAGAAAGTCAACGTCCCGACGATCATCGATGACGTCGAGGTCAAGACCTTCATCAACTTCATGGGGAAACGAACCCGCTCGGAGATCGACGCGATCAACTATCCTGTCGATGTCCTGGAATTTGACGGCAAAGCGGACTACGTCGGGATCTATGGAATGACGGGGGGATTTCGCGGGTGGTTCAGCAACGATTCCGCGCGGATCCCCATTGAGGCGCGGATGAATGTGATTCTGGGAAGCGTCCACATCGAACTTCTGCGCTGGAAGCGCACGAACTGGATTCCGCCACGATTCACCGAGGGGAAGAAGCCGTGATCATACCCTATCAAGGAATCACGCCCAGAGTTGACGCCTCGGTGTTTGTCGCCGAAGGAGCGAAGATTATCGGCGATGTCGAGATCGGGAAAGAGAGCAGTGTGTGGTTCAACACCGTTATTCGCGGCGATGTTCATTTCATCAGGATCGGAGAGCGGACGAATATCCAGGACAGTTGCGTGCTGCATGTCTCCCACCGAACGCATCCTCTCGTGATCGGATCGGATGTCACGATTGGACACGGTTCGATCCTCCACGGCGCCAAGATTGGGAATAGCTGTTTGATTGGACTCGGAGCGAAGGTTTTGGACGGTGCGGACATTGGCGATTTCGCGTTTGTCGCGGCCGGATCGCTCGTGCTTGAGGGATTCCATGTGCCGGCAGGAACGCTGGTGGCGGGAATTCCGGCGCGGGTGAAGCGCGATCTGACCGAAGCCGAGCGGATGAAGATTGTGCAATCCGCCCGCAACTACATGGACTATGTCAAGACATACAGATGAGCAACCAGGGACTTCGAACATGAGACTGCGATTTTGGGGAGTCAGAGGATCTATCCCAACGCCCGGCGAATCGACAGTCCGGTATGGCGGGAATACCCCGTGCACGGAAATCCGGCTCGGAAACGACGAATTGATCATTCTCGATGCAGGGACCGGAATCCGGAAACTCGGTGATCAACTGATGGCTCGCGGGCAATCGGTCCATGCCACGGTGCTGATTACACACCCGCACTGGGATCACATCCAGGGCTTTCCGTTCTTCAAACCGGCGTTCGTCAGCGGCAACACGCTTGTCATCGTCGGGACGGAGCGACCGGAGAAGAAACTGAGCGAAATTGTCTCGGATCAGATGAACCGCATCTATTTCCCGGTCCAGCTGAATGAGCTGAAAGCGACGCTGACGTTTCGCCCGGTGAAGGACGAGCAGAATCTCGATGTCTATGGGGCGAAGGTTCGTACGATGTACGTGAACCACCCCGGCTTCACGGTCGCGTATCGGATCGAGTTCAATGGAAAGACCCTGGTGTATATCTCGGACAATGAACCGTATGATCGGGGGGCGGCGGCTTCGCTGGAGAATTTCGAGGATCTGGTGAAGGACAAATTTGAAGAGACAAACGGCGATCCAAACCAGCGGGTGTTCGAATTCTGTCGGGACGCAGACTTGCTCATCCACGATGCGACCTATACACCCGAAGAGTACGTCGATCGTGTCGGTTGGGGGCACTCGCACTACTTGTTCGCGCTGCGCGTCGCCGCCGAGGCAGGTGTTCGCAAACTGTGTCTCTTCCATCACGATCCAAACCATTCGGATAACGACGTCGACAAGATCGTGAAGGCGTGTCGCAACGAGATCAAGAGGATGGGATACTCGTTTGAGTGTTTTGCCGCCGAGGAAAACCTCGAGCTTGAGCTCTGATTCTTGACAATCGGGAACTCCGTGAGTATATTGCAATTGGCTGAGTCTGGATGGGCACTGCCGTATGCTGGCGAGAACCGAGACGATTGGACAGCCGGCGGCGGTTCGAGGATTCAACGAACACGAACAGCGGGGAACACGCGATCATTCGAAGATTTTCGACAACAAATCATCGATCAGAGAGTCTTTCCCCCGACTTGCACGTCGACGTACTGATTCCGGTGCAGGGCGGGTTTTTTATTGATATGAGGAACTACCACCTATGAGCTTCGAATTCAGCCAACGTGATCTCGAAAAGATCGCCGGGGTCCTGGGCGTGGCTGCCGCGAAGACATCAAACGGGGCCCGCTACGATCTCAGCCGTCCCGAGCTTGGACGCAAACTGAGTCTGGAAATCTACCCGAACATCAGGATCGGCCGGAAACGAGGTAATCTCGTTTCCGTCTATACCCCCACGGCCCACTTGCAGCTCCATTTCTGCACCGGATACGTGGCCAGTGAAACTCTCGGGGAAGTCACGTTTGTTGGAGAGGTGCAGGGGAAACTCTCCGGACTCATCGTCGAGCGGGAGGCGGGCTGTTCACTCTATGCGAACGTCGACAGCGGGATCCTCTCCGGGGACTTCACGACGCTCGGTCCGGAGGTGATGCTCTCCGGCATCGCGCTCTCGCTGACCGAGGAAATTCTCCCGGCTCGAGAACACTCGTCGGCGGAAGGATCAGCCCGGAGACCTATGCGCAGTGCGGGGAAAAAAGTGAGGCGAACCAAGGTTTCCGCAAAAAAGGACTCGACAAGCAGCCAGAGAAAGAGACGATCGGGTCGATAACCGATGATTATTGTCCATAATCAGCACCCGAAGCGGCGGTTCCCGTCGAAGACTGCGATACGAACAATCGAGACGGTTTTGAAAGATCAAGAAACGAAACGGGGGATCGCTGTCGTATTCGTGGGGCATGCGCATATGCGGAGCGTCAATCGCAAGTTTCTCAATCATGACTCCAGTACGGATGTGATCGCGTTTCCGTTTCGGGACGATACCTGGCCCGATGGCGAGCTCTACGTGAATCTTGACAGCGCCCAACGCCAGGCAAGAGAATATCGTGTCGCGTTTACCGAGGAAGTGCGCCGGCTGTTGATCCACGGCACCTTGCATCTGCTCGGCTACAGCGATGCGAGTCGTGCGGGAAGATCACGAATGAGGAAACTCGAAGACAAGTATCTCCGGATGTGCCAATAGCAAGGATACGGCATGTACGAGCGCGTGGTCGAAATCATTCTGTTCTTGGTGAATGAGCTGAGGACCAACAAACAACTGAACGAGGTGGACGTATCGCTCTTGACGCGGAAAGGGTATACCCAAAGCGAGATCTCCACAGCGTTTGCCTGGCTGTTCGATCGGATGTCTGTCGGACAGGTGGTGCTGTTGAACGAAAAGCCGGAGAAGAAATCGCACCGCGTGTTGCACGAGGCGGAGAAGCAAGTGATCCAGAGGGAAGCTCAGGGATATCTGCTGCAATGCCATCAGCTCGGACTCCTGGGCGTTGTTGAAATGGAGAACATCATTGAGAAGATTATGTCTGCGGGATTTTCGTCCGTCGGAGTCGAGGAGATCAAGACGTTTGTTGCCGCAGTGCTGTTTGGGAGCGATGATTCGGAGGGGGGGGCCTCGCGAATTTCGTTCGACGGAAACGACACAATACACTAGATGGGAAGGTAATGGAGAAGGCGTTAATCATCGTTGAATCACCCGCCAAGGCAAAGACGATCAACAAGTATCTTGGAAACGAATACGTTGTTGAAGCTTCGGTTGGCCATATCAAGAACCTGCCGAAAAGCAAACTCAGTGTGGATGTCGACAAGAACTTTGAAGTCGTGTATGAAACGATCAGCGGGAAGGAAGAGGTTGTCGAGAAACTGAAACAGAAGTCCGCGAAGTGCAAGTCTGTGTTTATTGCCACAGATCCGGACCGTGAGGGCGAGGCCATCGCCGCGCACATCGCCGAGGAAATCGGTTCGAGTAACGGCAATATCAAGAGAGTGCTTTTTCACGAGATTACGGCTTCAGGGATCAAGGCGGCGATGGCGCATCCCAAGAAGCTGAATACGAATCTCGTCATGTCTCAGCAGGCGCGTCGGGCAATGGATCGCATCGTGGGGTACAAGATCAGTCCGTTCATCTGGAAGACGCTCTATTACGGGCTCTCGGCGGGACGCGTCCAATCGGTGGCACTGCGACTCATTTGCGAACGCGAAGTGGCGATTCGAGGATTCGTACCGGAAGAGTACTGGTCAATCACGGGTGAATTTCAAACGGGATCTTCAGAACCGTTTTTTGCCAAACTGATGAGGGTTTCGGGAGACGATCCACATATTCCGAATGAAACCACCGCGATCGGTTACGTGAACGACATCCGGCGACAGAAGTTTGCCATCGGCGCCGTGGACCGCCGGATGGTCAAGCGCAGTCCTCCACCGCCGTTCATCACCAGTACGCTCCAGCAAGAGGCTGCGAAACGACTTCGTTTTTCGGCGAAGCGCACGATGTCCCTGGCACAGAAACTTTATGAAGGTGTGGAGCTGGGAGATGAAGGGAGCACTGGTCTCATTACCTACATGCGAACGGATTCGACGCGCCTCAGCGACGAAGCCGTCAGCCAAGTGAGAGAATACATTTACGAAAACTACGGCAAGGAGTACGTTCCGAAAGAGCCGCGTCTGTTCAAGAAGGGAAAGGCGTCTCAGGACGCGCACGAAGCGATACGTCCCACCTCGATGAAGTACACGCCGAAGGTCGTCATGAAGTTCCTGGAAAAAGATGCCTATCTCTTGTATGAATTGATCTGGAATCGGTTCCTTTCTTGCCAGATGACGCCGGCTCAGTTCGAACAGATCAGCGTCGAAGTGACCGGCGGAGATTACCTCTTCCGCGCATCAGACCAGATCCCAAAGTTCCGAGGATTCTTGCAGGTCTACGACGACATGGCCGAGGAGAACGGGAAGGAGGACGAAGATCCCACGTCCAAGGTGCCCGAGAACGTGGCCACCGGTCAAGAGGCAGTTGTCAGAGATATTCTCCCGCGCCAGCATTTCACAAAGCCGCCGGCACGCTTCACAGAGAGCAGTCTTGTGAAGGAACTTGAATCGCTGGGGATCGGCCGTCCGAGCACCTATGCGCTGATCGTGAGCACAGTCATCGATCGGAAGTATGTCGAACAAACCGACCGGAAACTCTTTGCGACGGACCTCGGGATTCAGGTGAACATGCTGCTCGTGGAACACTTCCCGAATATCTTCAATGTCAAGTTCACCGCGAAAATGGAGGAAGAACTTGACACGATTGCATCGGGCAAGCAGAAGTACGTGAAGGTGATGAAGGATTTCTACAACCCGTTCATTGCCGCCGTTGAGGCGGTCGACAAAAAGGCGACCTCCATCAAGAAATCCCTGATTGAAAAGACAGACGAATCGTGCGAACAATGTGGGAAACCCATGGTTATCAAATGGGGGCGGAATGGCCGATTCGTGGCGTGTTCTGGATATCCGGCATGCAAGAACACCAAGCCGCTGCCCGAAGATGCCCTCGACCAGAACCATGCTGAAGGGATTGTGTGCGACAAGTGCGGAGAAAATATGGTTGTGAAGGCCGGAAGGTTCGGATCCTTCCTCGGCTGTTCGAACTACCCGACATGCACAAACACGAAACCCATCACTCTGGGGATCAAGTGTCCAAAGTGCAACGAAGGGGAAATCGTCGAACGGAAGACGAGGAAACGGAACCGCTCCTTCTTCGGCTGCACCCGCTACCCCGATTGTGATTTCGCGTCGTGGGATCGCCCTGTTGGGGAAGAGTGCGGACAATGTGGAAATCCCTATCTCGTGGCCAAGTACACGCAGGCAAAAGGGAACTTCTTGAAGTGTCCCGAATGCAAGGAGGAGTTTGTCCGGGAAGAACTCGCGGCCAGTGCATAGATCGGCGAGGTGAATCTTTTTTGGCGATAGCGAGGCCATTGATGGAAAAGACGATCCGGAAGTACTTGGAGTACCTCGACGAAGAGCGCAACTATTCTGAGCACACTGTACTTGCCTACGAAAGTGATCTGCTTCAGTTCTATCAGTTTCTTGCCGATTCTGACATTTCTTCGTTTCGTGACGTACGCAAGCAAACCCTCCGGGCATATCTCGCTTTGCTTCTGGATGGTGGGATCAGCAAGCGGACGATTGCACGGAAGATCGCCGCTCTCCGCTCTTTCTTCAAGTTCCTGAAGAAAGCCGGCGTCATTTCGTCGAATATCGCCCTCACATTGGCACCGCCGAAATTCGAGAAGCGGTTACCGACGTACTTCGATGAGCGTCACATGGAGGAAATCCTCGCGCAGCCGGATCGCACAACGCTGACCGGTATGCGGGATGCCGCTATCCTGGAAATTCTGTACAGTTGTGGTCTCAGAAGATCGGAGCTTGTGAACCTGAATATCGAAGACATCGATCGGCATCAGGAGACGATCCGCGTGAAGGGAAAGGGAAAGAAGGAGCGCATTGTCCCGGTGGGGAAGAAGGCCCTCAAGGCAACGGCAGAATATCTTGAGACTCGGAGCCGTTCGGAAACGTCTAAACGTGCGGATCACGGTGCAGGTGCCGTCTTCGTATCTGACAAGGGAACCCGCATCTCGCCGGATATGGTAAACCGGATCGTGAGAAAATATATCGAACGGATTGCCGATACCGAGCGGAAGAGTCCTCATACAATTCGACATTCATTTGCCACCCACCTGCTGAATCGAGGGGCCGATCTCCGGGCCGTGAAGGAACTGCTCGGCCATGAAAGCCTTTCGACGACACAGGTCTATACTCACGTTTCAACAGATCGCATCAAGAAAGTCTACAGGCAATCCCATCCAAAAGCATGATCAGGCATTCACGGAGAGGAAGGAGGGATCTATGTCCATCACAGTCACATCTCGTCACTTTAAGGCGCACAATTCTCTTGTCGACTATGCGACGGAGGCGGTCGACAGACTTTCACATTTCTATGATGGAATTATCAAAGGCGAAGTGATTCTGATATTCGAAAAGGTGCGCAACAGCACGAAGATTGCCGAAATCAAGATAGCTGTGTACGGCGCCACACTCACCGCGAAACATTCATCCGATGATTTCCAGAAGTCGATCGACAAAGCAGTAGGCAAACTCGAAGTCCGTCTCAAAAAGTACAAAGACAAATTGCGCTCAAAGGATCGTGTGGCTGTCCGAAGAGTGCGGGCGAAAGCGTAGACACTGGAGGAGCTTTCCATGGCTTTGGAAGATCTTAAAGAAATTGTCAAAAAGAGCATCACCGTTGGCTTCCTGTTCGAATCGAACAAAGAGCGTCTCAAATGGACAAGCCTGAACGGAGATATCGGCTTCAGCAAAGAGATCACCAATCGAAACATCCACCGGCCAGGGCTTGCTCTGGCCGGGTATGTGGAGTTGTTTTCGTTCGATCGCGTTCAGATTTTCGGCAATACGGAGATTCAGTATCTCCAGCATCTCTCCTTCGAAGACCGAATCAAGGCATTTGAGACAATCTTTCGGTTCAACGTCCCCTGTCTTGTGGTGACCAACAACAATCCGCTCGATAAAGAGTTGATCGGTATCGCGACAAATCACGGAATCAGTCTCCTCCAATCGCCCTTTGAGACAACCAAGCTGACGTATTTTCTGGGAGACTTTTTGGATGATCAGTTTGCTCCTCAATCGGTCGTTCATGGCTCGTTCATCGATGTCTACGGCGTCGGGATCCTTCTCGTTGGCCGCTCGGGAATCGGAAAGAGCGAGATCGCACTTGATCTGGTGGAACGCGGACACCGGCTTGTTGCCGACGACGTGGTGATGGTGACCAGAAAAGGGGAGGGGATTCTGATCGGCGCGGGGACCGACGTAGTCAAGCATTTCATGGAGATCCGTGGTCTCGGTTTCATCGATATCCGTTCGATTTTTGGCATTCGGGCCATTCGGTTTCAGAAGCGGGTCGAAGTGGTGGTGGAGCTCCTCGACTGGCAACCGGATGGCGAATTCACTAGAACAGGGCTTGACCACGGTCACATCTCCGTCCTTGGTGTTGAGATACCGCACATCAAGCTGCCGATTTTCCCGGGAAAAAACATTACCGTGATCGCGGAAGTCATTGCGCTCGACTATCTCTTGAGGCACTATGGGTACGACGCCGCCAAGGAATTCGCCTCGCGTTTGGATGCGACAATTGCGTCAAAATCGAGAGGAAAGAGGGTCATTGACTATTTTGAGCACGATTTTGAGTAGGCCGGCTTGTTCTTGACAAACCTTGAAATATTCCCTATACTCAGCACGGCTGATTCGACATACCCGTTTGTCCGCTCAATTCCAAGATCGAGGTGGCGGGCAAATGCGCGTGCGGTTTGAACCAGAGCACCGCAGCCATATCATATGGGCAAATTCTACTACTTCTCCAAAGATAGACTGCGTTTCGTCGAGGCACGTTGGGCCAAGACCAGGATGATCGTTGTGGTCGCGGCTGCGACTCTGGTCACCTTGTTCGCGGGTTTCGAAGTGAATCACTACCTCGATGATACATTGGGATTGGGGCTCGGCAGGGCGAAAGTCCTGGCCGAGGAAAACAGCGCCTTGAAGGACCAGCTTCGGCGCATCACCAGCCGGATCGGTACGCTCGAGCAACGGCTTGCGAAGCTTGGTGAGAGCGGAAACGAACTTCGACTTCTGGTCGATCTCCCGAAGATCGATGACGATGTGCGAAAAGTCGGTGTTGGAGGAGCCATTGATCGGGCGGGACTCGGATTTTCTCCGGATGCTGGAAAGATGATGAGCGAGATCCATGGCATGCTGGATCGAACCGAGAGGGAGCTTCAGCTGCAGACCAAGAGCTACAACGAGGTGCTCTCAAACTACGAGCTCAACAAGGTCAAGTTTTCCCACATCCCGGCAATCAAGCCGATGGAAGGATACTACATTCCGTACGGGTTCGGGATGCGGCTTCATCCGGTGCTGGGAATCATGAAGCATCATCCGGGACTGGATATCGCGAATGATGTCGATACGCCTGTCTACGCGAGTGGAAACGGCATTGTTCGTTACGCTGGTCGAACGGGAGGCGGGTACGGCATCATGGTTGAAGTCGACCATGGGTTTGGCTACACATCCGCGTATGCTCATTTGAGCAAGGCGCTCGTGAGGGAGGGACAGCAGGTCAAGAGAGGACAACTCATCGCGCGGAGCGGCAGAACCGGGCTTGTCTCGGGTCCGCATCTCCACTATGAAGTACGCTTGAACGGAATCCGCCAAAACCCGCTTGACTTCTTCTTCGATGATGTCAGCATTCTCGAGTATCGAGGTCAAGTCGGATCAGCCAACTAAACTTTTCCTGATCACAAGTTGTCTATCGCCCAGGTAGATCTCTTCTCTGTGGAGATGCCGAGATGATCTGGACAATCGAACTGGCCTCATTCTTGGATGATGCCCCGTGGCCCGCGACGAAAGACGAGCTTATCGATTTTGCCCTGCGAACCGGTGCTCCAATCGAGGTCATCCAAAATCTCGAGGAGTTGGAGGATAGTGAGGAACCGTACGAAAGTATTGAGGAAATTTGGCCCGACTATCCAACGGATGATGATTTCTTCTACGAAGACGAAAAGGATTACTGACCGTAAGGGCATTTGAACCGTCACGCACATGGAACCGATCGGTTGGATGGCCTCACCGTAAGAAACCCAGCACCCCTTCGCTGGGTTTTTTCATGAGGACCATGTGAGAACCTCATGCGATCACTCACGACCATCATACTGTTGCTTGCGACCTTGATGACGCTGCGCGCTCAGGAGACCCAATCCGCAATCGAAGTCGGCAATCTCCGGTTTGAAGGAAACGCCACGCTGAATGACGATTTGCTGCGTCAGGCCATCCAAACACGCGAGAGCCCGGCAGCGTTTTGGAAATTCCTGTACAGAATCAGCGAGAAGCTGGGGGAAAGAGCCGAGTACTATGATCGCACGGCTCTCGAGGCCGACTATCTTCGCCTGGTAAAACTTTACTCTGATCAAGGATTCTTCCATGCGAGGATCGACACCGGTCTTGTTGTCGACGATCGGATAAGACGAGTCGATATTACGTTTCGTATCACGGAGGGGAAGCGCTCGTTTGTGGATACTCTGGAATATCGCGGCCTGGAAGGGATGCCCTCAGTCGTGGTCGATGAGGTCAACAAAGCTCCGTTGATCCGGACCGGCGATCCGGTCGTCGTTGCTCGCATCGAAGCGGAGCTGCGTCGATATGTGAGTGCATTCGCCAACAACGGCTATGGTGGTGTCAAAGTCGATCCGATCAGGGTCCAACACTATGCATCGACGAACAACGTCACCGTCGTGTTTTCCCTCGATCCGGGAATTCGGTATCGATTTGGATCGATTCTTGTTTCTCAGGACACCGCGCGTGATCAGATCAATCCGGGCATCATTCTCGATCACATCGATTTCAAGACGGGGGATTTCTACAGCGAAGCCAAGCGGATGGAGAGTGAAAGGAATCTGAACCGTTTGGGCGTGTTCGAGGCCACGCGAATTGAAGCAGGGATGGACGAGCGGGAAAATGGAGCGATTGAGATTCCGGTAACCATTTCTATTCGCTCCCGACCCTTCCATGAACTGACGCCCGAAATCGGCGCGAATGACGAGGACAAGACGTTCAACCTGCTTTTCGGCATCGGCTACAGTAATCGAAATTTCTTCGGCGGGGCGCGTAATCTCTCGACGCGGGCCCGAATGAATCTCCAATCCATCCAGGATTTGGAGTTGCGGAGAGTGCTCCGCGAAACAGGATTCAAGGACAGCACGCTGGTTTCGAGAATCGAAATCTCCACGCAGATCATTCAGCCCTTCTTCTTCACAAACAAGATCAGCGTGAACGCCTCGATCGGGTATATTCTCGAGAAGCAGAAGCCGTACCTTGCGGATATCCTGCGCGGCCGACTCGGTGTGGCGGCCCAACTTGCCCGCTACACGCGGGGAACCATCGACTGGTATCTGGAACGGATCCAGCCTGAAGTGCTGAATCCTCGCGGAGAAGACATCATCACGAGGCGGAAGGATCTCGATCCGCAATTCAATTCAATCATCACGTTTACGCTCCAAAGGGACAAGCGTGACGATCCGTTTGCGCCGTCCGAAGGGTTCTTCCATTCCGCAACGGTCGAAGAAGCAGGATTGATCCCGGCGGCGTTCGGAAGTCTCTTTTCATCGAGACTTCCGTATTCTCGATATGTCAAGCTTTCTGCCGTTGGTCAGTGGTATTGGGATGCGGATCATGATCGGGAACTTGTATGGGCGGCCAGATTGAACGGAGGGATGGCACAGTTGTACGGCGGATCTCCCGCGCCGGTACCACTCACCCGTCGCTTTTACGGGGGAGGCGGTGGAAGCGTCCGCGGATGGAAATCCCGTGAACTGGGCGCTGTTCGTTTTCCGAATGAGGGAGGGAGCGCTCTTCTCGAGGCAAACGTTGAGGCCCGATGGCATCTCTTCAAAGATGCCGGGAAATTCTGGTTCATCGATCTAAAAAACATTTCTCTGGTGGGATTCTATGACGTGGGAAACGTATGGTCCGAGATCAAACGAGTGCGGATGTCCGAACTGGCCATGGCGGCAGGCGTCGGCTTCCGCTGGGATACGATCGCCGGACCCATTCGCATCGACATAGCATTCCGGACCTATGATCCTCGGGAACAGGAGGGGCGACGTTGGATAACTCAACGACGGCTCTTCCACGAAACGTACAGTCTGATCCAGTTCGGTATTGGACATGCATTCTGAGAAGCCTCCTCAATCAGGAGTCTCGGTGGCCGCGTTGGTTCCGCGTGACAAAAAAACAATGGAGCTCGGCGAGTGAGTTGGAATTCGGTCATCGGACAGACACGAGTCAAGAATCTACTCCGGAATGCCGTCTCCAGCGGAACGACTGCCCATGCCTATCTTTTCATTGGAGCCGAGGGAGTGGGCAAAGACGCTCTTGCCATTGCCTTCGCGAAAGTCCTGAACTGTGAGCAGGGAAAGCCGGAGGCGTGTGGACGCTGTCAAAGCTGCCGTTGGATGGAGTCGCTTCAGCATCCTGACGTCCGATTGATTTTCGCGCTGAAAACCGGACGCAACGAAAAGACCGGTGACGATCCGATCGCCGCGTTGTCCGAGGATGCCATCGAGGCCGTTCGGTCGGAGGTGAAAGCGAAAGCCCAAGATCCGTATCGGAGGATCGAAATCCCGCGTGCGAACTTCATCAAAGTCAACAGCATCAGACAAATCCGGCGCGACGTGGCACTGGCGCAATCGGGAAGCGGGCGAAACATCTTCCTCGTGCTGGGAGCAGAACGGCTTAACCTCGAAGCGAGCAATTCTCTGCTAAAGACCCTTGAAGAGCCCCCGCCGAACACGGTCATCATGTTGACTTCTGCACACCCGGACCAACTTCTCCCGACAATCATCTCTCGCTGTCAGATCGTCGATTGCGATTTGCTTTCTGAAACCGAAATCAGCGAAACGCTGAATGCGAGGGACGGCGTCGAGATGTCAATGGCAGTCATGGCGGCGGAACTCTCAAACGGAAGCTATGGTGTTGCGCGTGAGATTCTCTCCGCGGATATGCATCGATACCGCGATGAGGTCGTCGCGTTCATGCGAAGCACGCTCGGGAGTAGTCACGCGAAGGCGGCGCAAGAGATTGAGGTTCTCACGACGGAATCCGACAGATTGGACCTCGACCGCTGGCTGCGGACTCTACAACTCTGGATCCGCGCGGCATATGTGCTTCGTGAAGTCGGCCCGGAGAGCATCGGAGCGTTTCACAAACGGGAGGATCTCCAGAGTTTTCTCAACCGTTTTCCCGCGGCAAACCTCGTTCTCGCTCAGGAGGAAGTTGAGCGGTCGATTGCCCTTGTACGCAAAAACATCTACCTTCCACTCGTCTTTCTGAACCTTGCCAATAATCTCAGAAACGCGATTCGAAACACACCGAACGAGTGAAAAAGGCCGTGCGCACTGATTTCAAACGAATCCTCGTGACTGCTGCACTTCCCTATGCCAACGGGGACCTCCATCTCGGTCACCTGGCCGGCGCGTATCTGCCGGCAGACATCTACGTCCGATATCAGCGATTGAAGGGGAGAGATGTCCTGTTCCTCTGCGGGTCTGATGAACATGGTGTTCCGATTATGGTGACCGCCGACAAAGAGAAGACATCTCCCCAGGCAGTCGTCGATCGGTATCATCTCCGAAACAAAACGGCATTCGAAGCGTTTGGAATGAGTTTCGACAACTACTCGCGAACTTCCCTCCCGCTGCACCACGAAACATCACAGGAGTTCTTTAGACTCTTCCACCGTCAAGGATTGTTGAGAGAGAAGAAGGAGCAACAGCTCTACTGTGAGAAGGAGAAGATGTTCCTCGCGGATCGATACGTTGAGGGGATTTGTCCCAACTGCAAGTCCGACCAAGCGCGAGGCGATCAGTGCGAAAACTGCGGCACGTGGCTGAGTCAGACTTCCCTCATCGAGCCAAAGTGCAAGATCTGCGGCACAGCACCAGTGATTCGAGAGACGTCTCATTGGTACTTTCCTTTGGGCGATTTTCAATCACGCCTGGAGGCGTACGTCGGCGAACGCGATAAGAGAGATGGATGGAAAGAGAATGTCCTCCGATACTGCGAAAGCTGGTTCAAGGAAGGACTGCAGGATCGTGCGGTGACAAGAGATCTGACATGGGGGGTTAAGGTCCCTGTGGAGGGCTATGAATCGAAGGTACTCTATGTGTGGTTCGATGCCGTCCTCGGATATATCACCTCAGGCAAGGAGTGGGCTGCGGCGCAGGGGACTCGTGACCGGTGGAAAGACTATTGGTTATCGGACGACACGAAATATGTGGCGTTCATCGGTAAGGACAACGTTGTGTTCCACTGTATTGTCTTTCCTGCGATGTTGATGGCGTGGAATGATGCCTCGATCTCGCGCTATGTTCTGCCGGAAAACGTTCCGGCCAACGAATTCTTGAATTTTGAGGGTCAGAAATTCTCGAAAAGCCGGGGATGGGGGATCGACCTCAAGGATTTCCTGGCGTGCTTTCCGGCCGACCCGCTTCGGTATACCCTTGCCGTCAATCTTCCGGAATACCGCGACTCCGATTTCTACCTGAAGGATTTCCAGGCGCGAACGAACAACGAACTCGCTGACATTTTTGGCAACTTCGTCAATCGCACTCTCGCGTTCGCCGAACGGCAATTTGCCAACCGCGTTCCTCAACCGGGACATCTCACCGATCGAGACAGGGCGATGCTCGAGACTCTGCGAATCGCTCCCGAGAAAGTCGGCCATCATTATGAGAGGTACGAATTCCGGGATGGTCTGTTTGAGACGATGGATCTGGCCCGCGCGGCGAACAAGTATTTCAACGACAGCGAGCCATGGAAAACCGCAAAGGATGCTCCTCAGGCATGTGCAACAACGATCAACATCTGCCTGCAGATTGCGAGATCTCTTGCAATTCTCTTCCATCCGGTCACTCCGGGGATCTCGGAAAAACTCTGGCGTATTCTCAACATCGAGGAACACATTACTCGAGCCGGTTGGGACAGTGCTGGCAGGCAGCATCTAGGTGTCAATCGTCCGCTCAACAAAGCTGAAATCCTCGTGAAGAAGATCGAACACGAGGAAATTCAGAAGGTTGTGAAATCATTGGAGAACAATATGGCTTCAACGGAAGTGAAGAATTCGTCGGGGCCGACGCCGACGAATGTCATCAAGTTGGACGATTTCAAGAAGATCGACCTTCGTGTCGCAAAGGTGTTGAGTGCCGAACGAGTCCCGAAATCCGAGAAGCTGATCAAGATCCAGATAGAAATCGGATCCGAACGCCGACAAATCGTTGCCGGCATCGGAGAGCACTATCAGCCTGCCGATCTGGTGAATAAGCTCATCGTCGTGGTCGCAAATCTTGAACCGGCGAAACTCATGGGTGTCGAATCTCAGGGAATGCTTCTGGCCGCACATGGCGACGGCAAGCTGGCGATTGTGACCCTTTCGAGTGAAGTGGAGAGCGGCAGTGCCGTTCGGTGAGTGCCATCCTGACCAGCGTGCACTCGTCGACAGGTGGTTGAAATCAACCCGAAATACTGATATATTTCAGGCAAAATCATCATAATCGGCTCCTGAATCAAAGGTTTTGTTTGAAACAGTTCGAGAAGTTCGCAAGATTCATTAAGATCGAACATACCCTATTTTCCCTCCCCCTCATCTACAGCGGTGTCCTCCTGGCAGACAAGGATTCCCTCTCATTCTCCTTGCTCGTGCTCGTCCTGATCGGCGCGACGGGTGCGCGGACGGCCGCTCTCGCTCTGAACCGGATTATTGATCGGGAGATCGATCGGAGGAATCCGCGGACTGTTGTGCGTGAGCTGCCGAGCGGACGCATGACACTGCCGGAAGCGATTGGCGTATTGATTCTTGGCGTTCTGGTGTACTTCGGAGCCGCCGCACTCATTTCAACCTTCTGCCTCCTTCTCGCGCCTATTCCACTATTGGTCTTCACACTTTACCCGTACATGAAGCGGTTTACCCCGTATGCACACTTCGGTGTTGGACTGGGACTCGCAATGGGGCCGTTAGGTGGCTGGTTTGCCGTCCAGAGTTCTTTCGAGGGAATTCTTCCAGGGCTTCTCCTCAGTCTCTTCACGCTCTTCTGGGTAGCAGGGTTCGATATTATCTACTCGACGCTCGATGAAGTCTACGACCGGCAGGAGAATCTCTATTCGTTCAGTTCAGTGTTCGGGAAAGCCCGTGCGCTGAGATACTCAGCGTTGCTTCATGTTGCAGCTTTTCTCTCGCTGGTTGCCCTGTTCGTCCTCTCGATCCAGGCGTTTGCCGCGCTTCCGTTCCTCATCCTCTCCGGTATTCTTCTGTATCTGGAACAAAAGAAAGCTGACAACGTTGAGCTGGCATTCTTCAAGATCAACTCGATCCTGGGGTTCAACATCCTCGGAATGGTCGCCACAGGAGTTTACTTCGGATGAGAATTGTCGTCGGGATCACGGGATCATCGGGTGCGATATACGCTCGGGAATTTCTCAAGCGCTGTCCCGGAGACAAGTACCTCGTCGTAAGCAAGTGGGGGAGGGCCATCCTGAAGGATGAGTTGGGGATGAAGGAAAAGGATCTCGAGCCGTTCATCACGCGGCTGTTCTCTGACGATGACCTCACTGCGCCGATTGCGTCTGGTTCGAATCGGATTGATGCGATGGTGATTCTCCCATGCTCAACCTCGACGCTGGGCCGGATTGCCTCGGGTATCGGAGACACGTTGATCACCCGAGCCGCACAGGTCGCCCTGAAGGAACGGTTCAAGCTGATCATCTGTCTTCGGGAAACTCCCCTTTCCACCATTGCGTTGGAGCAGTGTGCGAGACTCTCACGCGATGGAGTGATCATCATGCCGATCTCGCCGCCCCTCTATTTTGTGCCGCAGACAGTTGAAGAATACGTCGGTGGCTTTGTGGATAAGGTGATCCACACGTTGGGATTTGATGTTTCTCGAGGATGGCGAAGTCAGGATCTGGAATAGCTCATAACGGGATGAGGAGAATGAAATTTCCGTCGCTTGGTGAATTTGCGCAGTACCTCGAGGCCGTTGGTGAACTCCATCGCGTGCGGATTGAAGTGGATCCGAACCTGGAGCTGACGGAAATTGCGACGCGTGCCCTTCGGGAAGGAAAACCGGCTCTCTTGTTTGAGCGTGTGAAGGGATCGCGATTTCCTCTCGCGATGAATCTCTACGCTTCAGATCGGCGTATCGAATTGGCTCTCGGGCGACCCTCGCAGGAGATTGGTGCCCGGCTCGTATCGTTTCTGGAAGAGGTTGTGCCTCCGTCGCTCAAGACATTGTGGAACAATCGGAGGATGCTCCAGCGATTGTTCCTGTCAAGAACGCGCAGGGTGTACGGTGCGCTGTCACAACAGGTTGTCGGGAAGGTCTCATTCAATGACCTTCCGATCCAGACGTGCTGGCCGGGAGATGGAGGAAGATTCATCACGCTCGGGCAGGTTGTCAGCTATGATCCGAAGACTGGAAAGCGGAATACCGGAATCTATCGAATGCAGATCTATGATGAACGGACGAGCGGGATGCACTGGCAGATTCAGAAAGGCGGGGGATTCCATTATCACCAGGCCGAACAGATGGGACGAGATCTGGAAGTTGCCGTCGCACTCGGGACCGACCCTGCGTACCTGCTTGCGACCATCGCGGCTCTTCCGGAGGGAATCGATGAAGCACTCTTCGCGGCCTTCCTTCGGGGGACGCCGACGAAGTTCGCCCGGGGCAAGAGCACAGCGATCGACGTCCCTGCGAATGCGGAGTTCGTGTTGGAAGGAATCGTGAGGGGGGGCGAACGACGGATCGAGGGTCCATTTGGGGATCATTTTGGACACTATTCCACGGCCGCTCCGTTTCCTGTTTTTGAGATGAAGTCGATTACGCATCGACGGAACGCGATCTACCCCGCAACGGTAGTGGGAATACCTCCAATGGAGGACAAATTTCTTGGGGATGCGACGCAGCACATGTTGGGTCCGCTTGCCCGGCTGCTCCATCACGAAGTGAAAGATGTCTGGGCATACTACGAGGCCGGATTCCATAATCTTCTGGTTGTCTCGGTGCAGGAACGCTATCACAAGGAGGCATTGAAAGCAGCCCTCGGGCTTCTTGGAACCGGTCAGCTCTCGTTGACGAAATGCCTCATTCTGGTTTCTGAGGATGTCGATGTGCGTGACTGGCGTTCGGTCTTGAGGGCGGTCCGGGAAAACTTCGATTCTGCCACCGATCTTGTGTTGATTCCCGGAGTGGCAATTGATACCCTTGATTTCACGAGTGGAGCGTTTGAACTTGGAAGCAGGATGGTTCTCGACGCAACGCACAAGACAAATCCGGTCCGGAAACCCCCTGAAAAGACGATGACCGCCAAGGACATCCGCCAAATCGATCATCGCATTTCGGATGGGCGGGATTGGGAAGGTTCTTTGCTCGTGGTCCAGGGGAAGCGAAACGGTCGCACCGTGCTCGAAAGTCTGCTCAAGCGGAAGGAGGTCCAGCATTTTCCGTTGATTGGCGTGGTCAGCGATGACATCGACGTCCATGATCAGGTTCAGGTCATCTGGGGGATCTTTTCGCGGTTCGACTGTGCACTTGATGTGACGTTTGCCCGGCGGCAGGTGAGAGGAATCGCAACGAGATTCTCAGGACCGATGGGAATCGATGCGACATGGAAGAACGGATACCCGGAGCCGCTTCAGATGGATGATGAAATTGTAAAACGTGTAGATGCGAGATGGGAAGAGTATTGGCGATGAGCGGAGGAACTGGAGTGACAACGGCATCGATACATCCTCGGGATCAGCAATTGCGTCCCATCTGGGAAAAGGTGCGGGAAGGCGTTCGACTTACGCGTGACGACGGCCTCACGATGTTTGCTTCTCCCGATGTGATTACGCTCGGAAAAATGGCGCACGTTGTTCAGCAGCAGAAAAGCGGCGATGCGGTCTATTTCGTGGTGAACCAGAAAATCGAACCGACGAACGTCTGCGTCCTCTCGTGCAAGTTTTGTGACTTCGCGACAAAGACCGGCAGGCCCGATGCGTATGAAATGACCATCGGCGAGATTCTCGAGAAGATCACTCCGGACGTGCACGAGGTGCATATTACCGGGGGACTGCATCCGACGTGGGAATGGGAATATTATCTCGACATCCTTCGGCAGATCCGGGGGAAGTTTCCTCACGTGGATATCAAGGCCTTCACGGCGGTCGAGATCGATTTCTTTCATAAGAAGTTTCGCATTCCCATCGTTGACGTGCTCCGTCAGCTCAAAGAGGCCGGGTTGAATACCATGCCGGGCGGCGGTGCGGAGGTGTTTTCGGAACGGGTGCGACGACTGTTATTCAATCAGAAGATCGGTGCGAAGACTTGGCTGGAGATTCACCGGACTGCGCATGCCATAGGGATTCCGAGCAACAGCACGATCCTCTATGGCCACATTGAGACCGTCGGTGAACGCGTTGATCATTTGCTCTCCCTCCGGTCCTTACAGGACGAAACCGGCGGTTTTCTCTCCTTCATTCCGCTAGCGTTTCAGCCGGGGCAGACCGGGATCAAACCGGCGGGTCGTTTCACCTCCGCGATCGACGATCTGAAGATGATCGCGATCTCGCGGCTGATGTTGGACAACATACCCCATATCAAGGCATATTGGGTGATGTTGACCGAAGAGGTGGCATCCGTCGCCTTGAATTTCGGGGCCGATGATATGGACGGAACGGTGCGAGGAGAAAAGATCGCCCACGATGCCGGTGCGGTAAGCCCCATGACGCTGGCCAAGGAGCAGATTGTCAGAATCGTCAGAGACGCCGGCAAGATTCCGGTTGAGCGAGACGCGTTCTACAATCCATTGCGTGTGCATACGGAACGTGTTCTCGGGAAGATTCCGTACTTGAACTCCGTTCCATTCTACGTTCCGTTGGAAAAACGTCAATTTCGCATCCTGCCGGTGACGCCGCGTCGCATGGGAAGACTTGCCAGGCAGGGGGAGATCGATGCGGGGTTGTTTTCGCTCGTGGATTTTCTGGAGCTCCGAGATGAGCTTGAACCGCTGCCGTATTGTATCGCGACGCGAGATCAGGTACGGAGCGTCATGCTCTTTTCCAACTATGGTTGGCGTCAGCTCTCCGGCAAGGTGATTGGCATTACGGATGACACGGCAACGTCGGTGAAGCTGCTCAAGATCCTTCTTGAAAAAAAATACGATGTGCGCGCGACATTTCAGCGAATGCACGCCGGTGTGAACGCGTACGAGATGTACGATGCCCTCCTCCTTATTGGCGACGAAGCGCTTCGGGCGAACAAGTTCGGCATTGGCAAATTTGAACTTGTGTACGATCTCGCCACCGAGTGGTACGACTGGCAGCGGATGCCGTTTGTCTTCGCGATCTGGGGAGTACGGAAAGACATGACGGATGACCGAAAGCGTGAATTGCAGGAACTGATCAGTGATGCATTGGCGAGGGGAGAATCGAATCTCGAATCGATTAGCCGGGAACACGCGCGGCGCCTTCACATCACGGCGGATGAAGCCGTTCGCTACCTGGAGGGTTTCAACTATCGGATGGGAGAGAGAGAGCAGAAGGCTGTCGAGAAGTTCGAGTCGCTCCTGCGTGAGATTGAGATCGAATCCCATAGGGATTCACCAGAAACGGCCGGATAGGGAATGGAGAAGGGGAAAGCCCACCACGACAATTTATCGATGGATCATGGCATCTGATCGAATCAATACGCTGGCTGAATTGGTCGAGAGCGGTGAGAAGCTCGCGCCGCTCGGCGGATTTGAACATTCCGGATTCAATGCGCGTCTTCAGGACAAATACGCCGCGTGGCGGAAATCGTGCATCGAATTCCTTGATGCGGTCGGTCCGGTTGGATTTGCGTACAAGAATAAGATTACGGCCGATCCGAATGGAGGTCAGTTCTTTCAGGCATCGGCGTTGCTCATTCTCAAGGTGATGAAGGAGTTGCTTGAAAAGAGCAAGACCTCACCGGAAATACTCGCCGAGAGCGTGAAGGAGGCGGCGGCAGCTGATTCGGCAAAGAGGGGGGCTAGCGGAGCCACGCGAGTCCTGAAACCTCCAACCAAGCGTGAACCGAAGGCCGTTTCCCCCCAGGAATCGGCCGCATCCGGCGACATCAACAAAGTCTATGTCATCGGTGATGCGGGGGACCCTTTACGCGCCCAACTGTCACAACTTCTTGCGGAGCTCGGCATCGAGGAGGTTCCGCTCGAACGTGAGCACGGCAAAATGCTCGGATTGGAATCTGTCGAGCACGATCCCATGGTACGCTGTGCCTTCTTTGTGTTCGATGCGAAAGATCTAACGTTTGCGATGTTCGAAGTTGGACACTTCGTTGGAAAGCTCGGGAACGGCAAGGTGTTCGTTCTACACATGAGTGATGTCGAATTCCCCAAGGGAGTCCCGGGGGTGATTGTGAAACCGATTGTCGTGAAGCTGGAGGAAGCCGCGCTTTCGTTGATTCGGGAATTGAAAAACTGCGGATACAAGATTTCGTTGTAGGAGAGACCGATGACGTTGGACAAAACAATACAGAAGGTTCGTACAGGTGAACGGATCACACAAGATGAGGGGATCTTTCTGCTGTCCAATGCCGAGCTCCTCGACCTCGGTGACCTGGCAAACGACATTCGGTTCACGAAGAATCCCAATCCGTGGGTCACATATGTCATCGATACCAATCCGAATTACACCAACGTCTGTACGGTAGATTGCATTTTTTGCGCCTTCTACCGGAAACCGGGCGAGGCGGGCGCGTACACCTATTCGGTCGATGAGATGATCGAGCAGTTCAAGACTGCGGCTGCCAGCGGCGTGAAGACAATTCTCCTCCAGGGAGGAGTGAATCCTGAGCTTCCATTTGAATACTATCTCGAGCTGGTGCGCCGCACCATCAACGAAGTGCCCGAGGTATACCCTCACTTCTTTTCGACCTCCGAAATCATCGGGATGAGCGAAGTCTCGGGGCGTTCCATTCGCGAAGTGCTCGAGAACCTGTGGAAGGCAGGTCTCCGATCGATCCCTGGCGGCGGTGCTGAAATTCTGTCGGATCGGGTCAAGAAGAAGATCAGCAACAAGAAAGGATCGTCGGCAGATTGGCTGGAGGTGATGAGGATTGCTCACACGATCGGTTTCAAATCGACGGCGACGATGATGTACGGTCATCTTGAGACGGATGAGGATATCGTCATTCATCTCGACGCGATTCGCGCGCTCCAGGATGAGACCGGTGGATTCACGGCATTTATCCCCTGGTCGTTCAAGCCGGGCAACACACCGTTGGAAAAGATCATTCCGTCGTACGCGACGTCGACTCGCTACTTGCAGATCGTCGCGTTCTCGCGAATCTTCCTGGACAACATTCCGCATATTCAAGCATCGTGGTTTTCAGAGGGAAAGAAGACGGGTCAGATTGCCCTCCATTTCGGGGCAGATGATTTCGGGGGAACGCTTCTCGAAGAAAACGTTCATGCAGCGGCGAACTTTGTGAACAAGACGAATGTCGAGGAATGCAAGCAGTTGATCTTCGAAGCGGGATTCATTCCGGCGGAGCGCTCAACGCTCTATGAAGTTCTCCACGTGGAATCGCGGGCTGATGTCGCGTGAGGAAACGGAGCGGGGGGACTAGCTGCCGATGAGTGAGTCGAGATTCTCGTAGAAGATCTTTTTCATGTCGGAGACCGGGACGCGCATTTCCTGAAGGAGTTTCATCTGATTATCGAGAATATCGTAGCGATAACCTCGAGGCAGCATCCCCGAATCTGATCCGAAGAGAATCCGCCCCGGACCGAATGCCTTGAGTGCCTGCTGAAAGACCCCCCGCAGATCGATCTTTTCCGAGTGTTCCTGGGTCCATGAGTTCGAACCCGCCGTATCGACGTATACGTTCTGACACGCCGCACCCACCGCCAGCGTTTCGCGAAACTTGCCGGCGCCAAAATTCGGTATCACGAATCGAATGTTCGGAAACTTGGTTGCGACGGGAATCAGATCTTCCGGATTCGCAAAGGCCTCTTCGGTCGCCGTCGATATCCCCGCGTATTCCCTGGGTCGGATTTTCAGTCTTCCGAAGTGGACCACAACGACGGCGTTCACGGAATCCGCGAGGGCATAGAGACTCTGCAGCCATTCGTCGCTGACGCCGATTTGGTACAACGACGGATAGAGGTAAAATCCTCGAAAGTTCTCTTTCTTCAATCGAGTCTCGGCGTTTTCCATGAGAAGATTCGAGTTCGGGTCGATCGTAAACAGCGCCGAGAACCGCGTCGGATACGCTTCAACGGCTTTCAACACGGCATCTTCGTCACCGGGAATACTTGCGACGAGCAACAGCCGCTCGATCTTCCATTTGTCGATAATCTCAATCCATCGTTTGGCGAGTTGGATGGGATCGTCGCCTGGAATTTCGATGTGTCCCTTCGCGGCAATACTTCGCAACTCCGAACTGAAATCCGCTCTGTTCGGCTTCTGCTTAATGAGAAATCGGAAGAAGGAGTTCGAATAGAAATGAACGTGAGAATCAAATATTTTGAAGAGTCCAACCATAACCGGATGTGAAAACTACGAGATAACCTCTTAGAACAAAATGATCTCCGGCACTTGGGGAATGAGCCGACGTTCCGCAGCAAGCCGATACAGAAGCTCCAGTCCCTTCTTTCCAGCGTCGCCCATATCGACCGTAAGCTCACTGACGTACATCTTCACAAAACGCTCGCCAAGTTCCTCGGTGATTCCCCGGCCGTACTGAAGCGCGTAGGGAATCGCCTCCCGCTGATGCGTATAGCCGAAGTGTATGCTCTCTTTGAGGCCGCGCGACAGACGTCGGGCAAGATCCTCACCCAAATCCTGACGCACGACATCCAACCCGAGGGGGAGTGGCAATGCAAATTCCCTCTGCCACAGTTCTCCGAAATCGAGGATCTTATGGAATCCCTGCGTGGAATAGGTAATCTGCCCCTCATGGATGATCAAACCGGCCGCAAATTCCTCTCTTTCTACCCGCTCCATGATTTGATCAAACGGAATGTCGACGTTCTTGATTCCGTCCGTGAAAAGGTGGAAGAGCAACGTTGCTGTCGTCAACGGACCCGGTGTGGCGACCGTTTTTCCCTCGAGTTCTGAGAGTGAACGATATCGCTTGGAGACGATAACGGGTCCGTAGCCCTCTCCCATACTCGCCCCTGTTGCCATGATCCAGTATTTGTCGGCCACATAGGGAAAGGCGTGCGCGGAGATTGCCGTGACTTCCAGCTCGCCCTCCAATGCCCGCCGATTGAGCGACTGGATGTCCTCAAGGAGATGCTCGATTATGATCCCTTCGAGTTTGACCTTGCCGCTGGCGAGTCCGTAGAACATGAACGCATCGTCGGGATCGGGACTATGACCAACGCGAATCACTTTTTCGGTCATGGGTGTCTGGCTATTCCTGATTCTTCTGAAACTGTTTCTGGCTGACGTAGATGGTGGCTATGCCGAACGTCAACGGATAGCATGCAGTTTGTTCGAATCCAATGCTCTGAAGAATACTGACAAAATTCTCGCCATCCGGAAAATCGTTCACCGTTGCCGGAAGATATTCGTACGCGCTCCGGTTGCGAGAGATCAGCCCGCCGATGCGGGGAAGAAGATGCCGAGAGTAGAGGCGGTAGGCGCCACCGGCCAGCCGGCCCCGAGGAGTCGAGAATTCCAGAATGAGTGCGACGCCGCCCCGTCTAAGGACACGATGCATCTCCCGCAGACCTTGTGCGAGGTTTGAGAAATTCCGCACGCCGAACGCCACGATTGCCGCGTCAAATGTTTCGTCGCTGAAGGGCATCGATTCCGCAGGAGATCGCTCGAGACGGATGAGCGAAGAGAGAGCGGCCCTGTCGATCTTTGTCTTTCCAATCGCAAGCATCCGCTCGGCGATGTCGATGCCCACGATGCTCTGTGGCTTCAGAATGGCGGCCGCGAGCGCGAAATCTGCGGTTCCGGTGGCGACGTCAAGTATTGTCTTCGGCCTGTACCTGCGCAGATGGCGGATGGCGGCCCTGCGCCAGCCGAAATCGAATCCAAAACTGAGGAGGTGGTTCAGCAGATCATACCGATGTGCAATTGAATCGAAAAGCCCGGCCACGTACGAAGAGGAGTACGTGGTTCGATTGGCAGAGTGTCGTTCGTGATCCCGATTCAACTGAGGTGCGTCTTGCTAGTTTGTCCTGCATCGCCGCGGCGAGGCGAATGAAGAATGTCCGCTGACGTTTGTACGAGCCTCAATATACTGAACAAGAGCCTGAATTCCAACGATTTGACACACGCGTCCGGTACTGCGAACGTTCGGCGCTGAATTGCATCTCTGTCGCGGGTTTGTTACTTTAGGCCGTGCCTATGAAGAAGATCTTTTCAATTCTTCCGCTCGTTTTCCTCGTCGCCTGCGATCCCGGACTCACGCTCCCGGAGGAAACACAACCAGGCATCGCAGGGACCATCGTGTTTCAGGGTCCGTGGCCGCCGGCCGACAGTCTTCACGATCTGCGCGTCATCGCCTCACCAATCTTTCCCATCGATACAACGAAAACGAACCTCATGTTCCTCGTCTTGCAGGGGATCATTCAGGTATATCCTGCGTTGGGAGAATCGGGATTGCCGTACGATGTGAGCGCTATCGACTACGAGTTTCGATTACCCCGGGGCGAATACAAGTACGTTGCAGTATTTCAGCAATATGCTTCCAGTCTTGTAGCTTGGCGGCCGGTCGGAGTCTATACCGCGGGAAAGGCCGGATTCACTCCCGTCGCGATTCGCATCGATGGGAATGAGATGTTGAGGGGCATATCAATCAATGTCGATTTCAGAAATCTTCCTCCGCTCCCCTTTTGAATAGGATCATCACAAATACCGCGATAAGCGTGATGGCCGTATCGCTGGCGTTCGGACAGCCTGAGCGTGGCACGATCCGCGGACGCGTGACGGATGAAGTCACCAAGCAGCCCCTTGTAAGGGTGAATATTACTGTGAAGGGAACTGTGTTGGGTACGGCTTCCGACCACGACGGATCGTTTGCTCTGAGGCGAGTTCCAGTCGGGGAGCATACGCTCTATTTTTCGATGCTCGGCTATGAGAGGGTGCAGATTGGTCCAGTCGTCGTGCGGGCGGATGGGGAACAGGTTCTGGATGTGCGGCTCAAGGCGTCGGCGATTCCCTCGGAACCGGTGATCGTGACCGCGAGCCGTCGCGAACAACGGATTCAAGAGGCGCCGGTCAGTATTGCGACCATCACGGCGGCTGATCTCCAGATGCGGAACAGCGTCACATTGGATGAGGCGTTGCGTTATATCCCGGGCATCAATATGGTCCAGGATCAGATCAACATACGGGGATCAAGCGGTTATTCGCGCGGCGTGGGGAGCCGGGTTTTGCTGTTGCTGGATGGACTGCCGATGCTTACGGGAGATACAGGCGAGATCAACTGGGAAGCAATTCCGGTCCATCAGATCGAGCACATCGAAGTGGTCAAAGGGGCGGGCTCGGCGCTCTATGGTTCGAGTGCTCTTGGCGGAGTGATCAATGTGATCACGCGCGATGTCACGGAAGGCGCCGAAGGAAGGTTCAAGCTCTATGCCGGATTGTATGACAGTCCTCGCTACGAAGAGTGGAAATGGTGGAAGAGGCCTCGCTTCAACAGCGGTGCACTCGTCAGCTATGCGCGTAAGACCGGGCCGTTTGGATTCGTCTTCAGTGTCAGACGTTCGGTCGACGAGAGCTATCGCGTGAATGACGTCTACCATCGCTGGAATGTTTCCGCCCTTGCAAAATACGAACTCTCGAGTTCCAGCAATCTCGCAATCGGTGGCAACTTCCTCGATCGCACGCACGGGAACTATTTCTGGTGGAAGAGTCTCAAAGAGGCGACCCTCCCGGCCGATATGCAATTGAACGGAAAGGTTCGCTCGCGCCGCGGAAATTTGAGCCTCGCGTACAAGGAGTTTTTGTCGGACCGGTTCTTCTATTCCGTGAAAGGTATCTACTTCGGCAATTTTTGGAAGGATGATAGTGCGGGGCGTGTCGGCAACGTCTCCAGCTCTCACGTGGTGCGAGGAGAGGTTCAGGGAACCTACGAGGTATCGCGAAAAAACATTTTCACCGCAGGATTCGCGGCGAACTTCGACAGGGTCTATTCGAGCCTCTTTGGCGATCACGTGGGATTCGGTGCTGCGGCGTATGCCCAACATGAGTTTCTTCCGATCGAACCGCTCCGTCTTACTGCCGGAGTTCGGTATGATTTTCAACGTGTGTCGCTGCTCGCCGGATCGTCGTTGTTCAGTCCGAAGCTCTCTGCCGTCTACTCGCCCCGGGAGGAAACCAATATCCGCGTCTCCGTCGGGACCGGCTTCCGGTATCCATCGATCGGTGAACTGTTTGTGCAGAGCTCGACGAATGTTTCAAAGCTCGTGATTATTCCGAACGAAAGACTTCGTGCGGAGAAAAGCGTTTCGATGGAATTTGGGGGAAGTCATTCATTGACCGATCGGATTCACGTCGATGTGGCGTTCTTTCACAATGATTTCCGGGATCTCATTGAAGCCGGTGTGAAGATCAAGAAGATTCGGGTGTCGCCTTCGGACACGGCAGAAGTGGAACGCGCTGTTGCAGAGTTTGAAAACGTGACGCGGGCAAGAATCCAGGGGTCGGAATTCAACGTGAAAATCGACTGGTTGAAGCGTCTCCTCACCACCGATGTGGGCTACACCTACATCTGGCCTCGCGATGTGACGGAGGACGCACCTCTGAAATTCCGGCCTCGACACATCCTGCATGGTTCCGCCGCACTGTATTACCTCGGCTTCAATGCCTCAATCGATTTTCGATTCGTGAGTCGGCTTGAGCGGATTGACGATGCGTTGGTTCGCTTTGCCCCTGTGATCGACGGCGCCGAACGGGTTCCAATCAGGGTATTCGATCTCCACAGCTCGTATCTTCTCACGGCGTATGGACTGCCGATGAGGATCGGTTTCAATGTCAACAACCTTCTCAACTATCATTACGTCGAGCTGATCGGGAATCTCGCCCCCGTCCGAACCTTTTTCCTGACGATCGAGGGAACGTTCTGACAATCCTGCAGGAGCCGGACCACTTCCCCTTTGCACGTCTCCACTACTCTTCTCCTTTATTGAATTCCTGTCGAGTTTCGAGTATGTTGGAACACTTCACTGTCCTGGAAATGTTACAGAAGTGGCTTGTGCCGTCCCACATTGCCGTCTCCGGGACCCACAGGAAATCGTCCGGACACGGCGGATGAAATGTGAATCCCATGTACATAGACTCTCACGCACATCTCTTCAAAGCGGACTACGGCAACGAACTGCACGACGTCATTCAACGAGCAGCAGATGCCGGGGTGGAATCAATTGTCGTTCCTGCGACGAACATCTCAACGTCGCGAGAGGCGATTGAACTGGCCGAACGTCACTCCGGTGTCTACGTCTGTGTGGGGATCCATCCCCATGAGGCGGCGAAGGCGGCGAGCAACGATCTCGATACCGTTGCCGATCTTTTGAGTCACCCGAAAGTCGTGGGTATCGGTGAAATCGGTCTCGACTACTACTACGATTTTGCACCGCAAGATGTTCAAGTCGGTCTGTTCAAGGACCAGGTGAAGCTCGCGATTGAAACGGACTATCCGATTGTGATCCACACGCGCGATTCGATTGCCGAAACGATGGGCATTGTGGAGGAGATCATCGGACAGGACGCCACGTGGAGAATGGGCGCCTTTGAGGACGGTCAGGCGGTCCGATATCCAAGAGGAGTCTTTCACTGCTTCTCGGGAAATGAATCTGATGCCTGGCGCGTCATCAACATGGGATTCTACGTGTCGTACCCCGGAATCGTCACGTTCAAGAAATCCCCGGTCCTCACGACGCTTGAACGGATCGGCTACGACCATCTTCTGCTGGAGACTGATTCACCCTACATGAGTCCTGTGCCGTATCGCGGAAAGCGGAACGAACCGGCTCATATCGGGATCATTGCTGAACGAATTGCCGAGATCGTCGATGCATCGAAGGAGGACGTCGCCCGGGCGACGCGTTTCAATTCGAAGCGGCTCTTTGGCATCGGAGAACCTGATGAGCCGTGCATTGCATATCAACTGCGAAATTCACTCTACCTCAACATCACCATTCGCTGTAACGCCGATTGTGTCTTCTGTGATCGCAAAGGGGCCGCGATTGTCAAGGGATACAGCCTCAGAATCGCTGAGGAGCCCAGCCTCGACCAGATCATCGCCTCGATCGGAAATCCGCTGGACTATGAAGAAGTCGTATTCTGCGGATACGGCGAACCGACCATACGACTGGACGTGATGAAGGATGTGGCCCGATGGGTGAAGTCAAGAGGGGGCCGCGTACGTTTGAACACCGACGGCCACGGCAATATCATCAACAAGCGCAACATCGTGCCCGAATTGGTCGGACTGGTCGATGTCGTTTCGATAAGCTACAATACGAGCGATCCAGAACAATACGGCCGGCTGATGAGAATCGACGGAAAGCGGTTTCACCAGGCCATGATCGAGTTCACGCGAGAATGTAAGCGCCTCCTCCCGAGAGTCGTGATGACGATTGTGGAATTGCCGGAGGTCGACATCGAGAAGGCACGCAAGGATATCGAAGAAACCCTCGGGTGTGAATTCAAGCTCCGCCCGTACTTCTAGAATTCCCATGTCGGAACCTCCAAGCATATTCGATATTCTCGGTCCGGTGATGATCGGACCTTCAAGTTCTCACACGGCTGGCGCAAGTCGCATCGGCTACGTCGCGCGCCAGCTTTTGGGCGATACGCCAACACGGGCGGTCATCACGCTCTACAATTCCTTTGCGAAGACGCACAAAGGCCATGGGACAGACAAGGCGCTGATCGGGGGAATCCTCGGATTCGGTCCTGATGATCTACGCATTCGTAATTCCCTCGAGCTTGCGAAACAAGAGAGTCTGGTGTGGGAATTCAAGTTCTCATCCGGTCCGAACCGATATCATTCGAATACGGCGCGCATCAAGCTCTCTGGCGTGGGCGGTGGCAATGTTGAGATCGTCGGCGTCTCGTTAGGAGGGGGGAGAATTCGAATCGATGAAATCGAAGGATTTGGCGTGAACTTTGGCGGGCAGTCACATACGATCGTCATCATCGCTGAAGACATCCCCGGCAGTATCAAGAACATCAGCGCCGCAATCGCGGATACCAACAACAACATCGCAAATATGTACGTCTCACGAAGCGAACGACTCGCCAATATGGTGATCGAAGTCGACCATCCGGTTGAGCCGAGAACGATCAACGCAATCCGGACGTTTCCCTGGGTGCGTTTTGCGAGATTGATCGCACCGATGGTCGAGGGAAGCTCGCGATACGACAAATAGGATCAGCCATGGAGTTCCGCCTCTTATCGGATATTGCCGAATACTGTCACACTGAGGGGAAAGATTTTGCTCAGGCCATGCTCGACTATGAGATGCGCAACAAGAATCTCACTCGCGAGCAGGTTTACGCATCGTTGAAACAGATTCTCCTCGTCATGGAAGAGTCGGTCGAACAGGGGTTGACGCAGCAGGTCGTTTCGCCGAGCGGGATGCTGAACAACTGGGCCAAGCAGATCTATGAACATCCGCTCGGTGCGCTCGGGCCTCAGCTCCAAAAAGCGATCGCACGCGCGATTGCCGTTGGTGAGGTGAATGCCTGTATGGGGAGAATTGCTGCGGCGCCGACCGCGGGCTCGGCCGGGATCATGCCTGCGGTACTTGTCACCATGATGGAAGAGCACCGACTGTCGCGCGAACGGATCCTCGACGCGCTTCTTGTTTCATCAGCTGTCGGTTTGATCTTTGCCCGGAACTCGTCGTTTGCGGGATCGGAAGCGGGATGTATGGGGGAAACCGGAAGTGCCGCGGCGATGGGGGCAGCAAGTATCACGTACCTCCTCGGGGGGAATGAAGAACAAATACTCGAAGCGGTCGGATTCGCGCTCAAAGGATCGATGGGACTCGTCTGTGATCCCGTGGCCGGTCTGGTCGAAGAACCTTGCACGACGCGGAATGCCGTCGGTGTTGCGAACGCATTCGTCTCGGCACAGATGGCGCTCTCCGGCATCAAGAGCCTCATTCCCGCAGACGAGGTCATCTTCGCAACGAAAGAGGTGGGCGATTTAATGTCGCCCCGTCTGAAGGAATCCGCTCAGGGGGGACTGGCGAACACCAAGACCGGCAGAGAAATCCAGAAGCGTGTGTTCAAGCAGTCCGATTGATAGAATCATTCCCTGACATCCACAAACATCCTTCCGCGTGATCCTGTATGAAACTGATCCTCTATGTTTCATTCCTCTTTGGATGGTCCTATGCAGAAGCTCGGCAATCCATCGAACCCATCCCCCGGATCCTCTTTTTGCAGGATCAACGACAACTTGATCGGAGCGAGTTCGCGCAACACCTTGCTCATCCTTCGAGTGATGTTCGGATACAGGGGGCCTTGGCGCTGGCCAACTTGCAGGATTCTGCCGCAGTTCCTCTCGCGATTCCTCTCCTTAACGACCCTGCTCCAGAAGTGCGGGAAGCGGCAGCATTCGCTCTGGGTCAAATCGGAGCACGTTCGACCGCCGTCGTGATGCTGGAACGCCTGACGACGGAACCGGCTCCAGGGGTAAGGGCGCGCATTCTTGAAGCCATCGGCAGGTGCGGCACCGCGGGAGATCTCGATCGCTTGATTCGCCTGCCAAGCCAAGTGATTGATTCCACCCTAGAGGGGGACCGCGCACTGGGGATTGCGCGCTTCGCGTTGCGCTCTGTGATATCGGCGGAATCCATCGCATTCTGCTTCGACCAGCTTCACAAGAACGATCCGCAGATTCGCTGGAAGTCGCTGTACGCACTCTGGAGGTCAGGTCCGCATCCATCCATCGATTCGTTGGTTGAATTGCGCGCAAATGAAATCCGGCAAGTGATGGAGGATCGATCACCCGAGGTCAGGATGCATCTGGCGACGCTGCTGGGCAGGGTGGTCTCTCAAGCAGGACGGAATCTACTTCTTGAACTCCATCGGAGAGAGAAGGAGAATCCCGAATGGAGGGTACAAGTTCAGATTGCGCGTGCTCTCGCCTCCGTGAGCCGAACACATCCGGACTCAATGCCGGCACTCCTGGATCTCCTGGAGGCAAGGAACGAGCATGTTGTCAACGCGTCGCTCGCGAGTCTCAACACGTTGAGTGCAGAGAACGCCCGCCCATATCTCGTCTCGATGGGGAGCGTTGCTGTACTCAAACGACTGGTGACGGGATCTCACGTCCCTGATGCACTGCGTGGAGAGGCCGTCATTGCGACGGCCATCTTTGTGCCTGAAGAATTCATCTATGAATCGTTCATCAGCGACGCCGCGACGAGCGAGTTTCTCAAGAGCCGCGTGATTGCCGCAGTCGCGAAACTCAAAACGGAGAAGAATTGGCGTACGATCCGGAATCTGTTAGAGAACAGCAATCAGAGGCTCGCGAGGGCCGCGTGGGAATCTGTGAGGGAATCACTTTCGAGGAGAAATGCCGGGAAGCCGGCGAGTGCGGGGGAGAGGGATCTCTTGGCTCACGATCTTCTCCAATCGGCGCGGACGGCATTTTCGCGCGGAGACATGGCTCTCACCACCGCGGTCTCCGATGCGTTTCGCGATTCATTGGTTGTGGATGTCATGATTCGCAGCGGACGAATGAGAGAGCTTGCGGCCCTCCTGATGGACGTGTACGAGCGACAGCGGTCGCCCGACGATGTCGAAGCAATGCAATCGTTGCTGACAACTCTCATTGCATCGAAAGATGATCGTTGCATCGAATTGCTGGAACAGGCGCTGCATGATTCCGACCGCTCGGTCGCCCTCGTTGCCTATAATGGTCTGAAGGCGTTCAAGGGTGAATCTGCCGCGATCGCGATTCCTCCCGTTCAACCACCGGCGTACACCGATTATGACTGGCCCAAACTGCAGAGCATCGCGAAACGTCAGCGCATACGGCTTGTAACAACCAAAGGAGTCGTCCTCGTCGATCTCCTGAGAGAGTCTGCACCCTTCACAGTGCTCAGTTTCATTCGACTCATGGAACGACGGTTCTTCGACGGTCTCTCGTTTCACCGAGTCGTGCCGAACTTCGTCATCCAGGGGGGAGATCCGCGAGGGGACGGATGGGGCGGGCCCGGCTATTCAATCAGATCGGAATTTGGTTTGATCAACTATGCTCGCGGAATGGTGGGCGTCGCAAGCGCCGGCAAAGACACTGAGGGGTGCCAGTTCTTCATCACACACTCCGATCAGCCGCATCTGGATGGCCGATACACGATCTTCGGTGAAGTGGTGAGCGGGATGGAGGTCGTGGATCGTATCCAAGTCGGCGATCGCATCGTCAAGATGGAAATCAGCAGATAGAGGGGTGTGACATTATCGCCGACTGTAGTCGGTGTACGTTCCTTGATGAGAAGGATCGGCTTTGGAGATGCGATCGTAGACCGATCGATTGGGATATTGGAGGAAGGTCTCGGCGATCTCGAGATACTTTGTGTCAAAAAAGGTCTTCACGAGCAAGCTGCGAGGATTCAACCTCTGTCGCATTTCAGCCATCGATTCAGCGGCTTGAAGCATGTTTTCCATTCCGGTGCTGAGTTCCGTTGCCAGCAGATCGACTCCGTTGAAATGGTAGGAGTGAAACGCGAGGCGGAATTGTTGGTTCCGCAAATCCACCAATTCCTCAGCGAAGCTGAACTTGCTGTATGATCCCCCCGATTGCTGCTTCCAATCCTTTCCGAACGCAGAAGAGGACCCCTGGTTGCAGATTGAAAGCGCCTTCTGGAAATATTTCGTTCCGGAGAGCTCGACGTACGTCTCAAGATCGAATCCGACGATGAGATATGCATAGTAGGCCAAAAACGACGCCAACGGATCAAACCGATACTCGTCATGATAGAGCGGCCTGTTCGGAACGTATTCAAATTCCCACTGTTCGTCCAGTATTCGCAAAACCAACGTTTCTCGCGGAGATCTCTCGTTGCCGATGTAGACAGGTCGGCGGCTCCCCACGAACACCTTGGCGGTGTACCGATAATCCGACGTCGCACCGGTGAAGGAAATTGTCATGGCGCAATCGATCTTCTCGCCGCCCAGGTCCTCGGTGGTCCATCGGTAACCGTTGAGGAATTGTTCGACATCGGCCTCAAAATTCCTGAGATAGTCGCGCTGCGCCGATGGAATATTATCGATATTTATGGTAACATCACATCGAAGTTCCTGGGCAGACGCGTTCGGCAGGGAGGAGAGGAGGGTCCAGCTGACTCCTGCGATCAGAAGTAGAGTTCGGCGTATGGATCGTTGGACGAGAAGCATTGCGAAAAATATAGTGAATTCGATCTACCTGTTCAAGGAAAATAGCGTCATGAAAGGATCAGTCATTGTCTCTCTCGTTGTCGTGCTTGGGGTATGTGCTGTCGACACGTTGAGTGCGCAACATCGCGGTGCACGGTCCACGGCGATGGGGGGAGCGAGCGTTGCCGGTTCCGCGGATGTCTGGGCGGTCCATTCAAATCCTGCTCGACTTGCAGGAATCAGCGCGATCGTGGTATCTGCTTTCTTGATGCCGGAACTGTTTGGATTGAAAGAATTGCGAACCGTAGGAATCGGGGGCGTGATGCCGGTGGGGCCGGTTTCGATCGGAGTCAATGCCGTTCAGTTCGGATTTGAACTCTACAAAGAAACGAACGTCTCCGCTTCGGTCGGTGGGGAAATCGATTGGGATATTGCCGGAGGATTAACGGTTCATGTCAATCGCTTTTCATTTGATCGCTATGGCGCGACGACCACGATACTCATCGACTGCGGACTGCAGGCAACACCGTTGAAGGACCTTCGACTCGGCTTTGCCGCAAAGAACATATCCGGAACCACGATCGGATCCACCAACGAGCGGCTCCCTCGCCTCTTCACATTTGGAACTGCTTATTCGCCCATCCGGAATTTCAATATCGCGGTTGAACTCGAGAAAGATGTGAGATTTCCGCTCAGTCTCAAAGCGGGCGTCGAACAAACATTTTTCGACATCCTGTCATTGCGTTTGGGAACGAGTTCTCAACCGGACATCTTTTCTGGGGGGATAGGAATGTCGTATTCGATGTTCGATTTCGAATATGCCGGATTTCACCATCCCGATCTCGGATGGACTCACCAGATAGAAGTTGGAATTGTCGTGGGACGTTAGCGAACCATGGCCCGCCTTTGCATAGTCCTCCTCATTCTTGCATTCATTGTATCCTGCTTGAGCGCGCAGGAACAGGAGGTGGTCCGCGATACCGTATCGATCGTCGAGCCGGACCTGGAAAGTATTCTCGAGAATGCCACGCAAGATGCTGAGGATTCTGAGCTGATCGATCTCCTGACACGACTCGAAGAGAACCCCCTCGATCTTAATACCGCGACGAATGAAGAGCTTCAGCAAATTCCCGGGTTGGATCCCATCACCATTCTGAACATTCTCGAACGGCGAGAGCGGGACCCGTTCAGATCGATCGACGATTTGTTCGAAATCGATGGGATCACGCCGGATATCTTTGGGACCGTACGGAAGTTCGTGACTGTCGGGTCGACTACGGGGTTTCAATCTCCATTCGGAATTGGATCGCTGCGCCTCCGCAGCAGGGTCCAGGAAGACCTCCAAAAGCGCCGCGGCTTCCAAGACGGGAGCTTCACCGGTTCCTCGTTCAAAATCTACAACCGACTTGTGGCGCGCTCGATTCCCATCGATCTTTTCGAAGGAACGCCGGGGACCATCGTCGAGATCGGCGCTCTGGCAGAGAAGGATGCGGGGGAACGTCGAATCGGGGACCATGTTGCGGGATACGTGGACGTTCGGCGGCTGGGACCTATTGAGCACCTGATTGTTGGGGACTATGTCTTTGAAGCTGCGAGCGGACTGACATTCTGGAGATCGCTCTCGTTTGGAAAGGGGAGTGATGTGTTGCAGCCGTTTCGCAAGCGGGGGGGAGGTATCAAGCCGTTTCTCTCGACTGAGGAGAACCTCTATTTCCGTGGAGCTGCGGCCACGGTCGGATTCGGCCCGGCATCGCTGTCAATCGCCTATTCACAGAAACCGCTTCATGCGACGGTGACTCCGAACGGGGAAATCAGCAGCCTCTATACCGCCGGATATTTTCGGACGGAGAGCGAACTCCTCCGTAGAAACACGACCAGCGAACGGATGATGGGCGCGCGGCTCGTCTATGCAATCACAAAGGGAATTGCCGTCGGAACCACGGGCTATCGAGCACGATTTGAACATCCCCTTGCCCTTTCCGGAACATTCGCCCCATCAGGACGAGACGTGGGGGCGACGAGCGTCGATTTGATCTACGCGGAAAAAAGAGTGAGCGCGTTTGCGGAGGTCGCGAGGGATGACGATGGAACCGTCGCCGGGATAGCAGGAATCCTCTTTCGCCCGGTTCGCGGGTTCAACGTTGTTGTGATCGGCCGAGATTATCCGTTCGATTTCAACAGCTTTCACGGAAATGGATTTGGAGAGAGCGACGGCACTCGAAATGAACGCGGGGTGTACGCCGGTCTGAAGTTGCGCGCGACCAGCTGGCTCATGCTCTCCGCATACTATGACCACTTCCGCTTTCCATGGGGAACGACGCTCATCCGACTCCCATCGGGGGGCCATGATCTCCTCACGCTCGCGGAAGTGACATTCACCCGTAAACTCGCGCTCCACGCGCAGTACAAGGCGAAGGTGAAATCGGTAACTGAGTCGGGGCTCGACGAGGTCCAACGGAGTGTCCGGCAGGTCGGGGATCGCGAGCAACAAAACTATCGCATGACTCTCATGTTCGTACCGTCGATCACGTTTCGATGGCGAACGAGATTCGAGCTGGTCAACGTACGCTATGGCATCAGCGGCAAATACGAAAAAGGGTATCTGATCTACCAGGACATCAGGATTATCCCGATCAGGCGACTTCTGATTGATAGTCGCGTGTGTGTGTTCGAAACCGATTCATATGATTCGCGAGTATATGAATTTGAGACCGACGTCGGGGGGACATTTTCCAATCCTGCCCTGTACGGGCGGGGCGTGCGGTGGTACGTCACCGGCAGATACGAGGTTATGAAGAGTCTCGACGTCTGGTTCCGATACGCCGCGACAATTCGCGAAGGGGCCAAATCGATGAGTTCGGGTTCTTCAGAGATCCAGGGGGACATCGACAACAGATTCACGCTTCAACTCGAAGTTCAGATATAGTGAAATCCTGTTGGATACGATGTGTCACCGCCGGTGGGCCTTTTCTCGTTGCTGAAACAAGTTCCCGGATGATGAACATGCACAAACAACAAAGGAACGGACATATGCGAACTCCCGTTGTCGTTCTCCTCCTGCTTCTGGCAGCCGGTTTCGTCAGTGCGCAGGATCCGTACAAGCTCCCCCCAACACAGATCGTCGATATTCTTGATGCACCGCCGACTCCCGTGACATCCGTAAGTCCGCGAAACGATGCAATGATGTTTGTGGAGTACGAGCCACATCCCTCGATCGAAATGCTTGCTCAGCCGATGCTCCGACTCGCCGGGATGAGGATCAATCCAGTATTGAATTCTCGTCAGCGGACGACCGTGTTCACAAGTCACAAGCGGTGGCCGGAATCTGTGTGAATGATATTTTCGGATCACCCATGAGCTGGCTCTCGGATAATCGGACTCTCCTCGTGAAGGCGATCGTCTCCGCCAGAGGTGCTCCTCCCGCCGCTCCCTCGGTGCCGGTCGGTCCGAATGTGGAAGAGACAGCGGGGAAGACGTCGCGCATTCCCACCTACCAAGACCTCCTCCGCACAGCCCATGATGAGGATCTCTTCGCGTACTACGGAGAGTCGCAATTACGAACGGTGGATGTCGTGACAGGAACATCAACGGCGATTGGGACGCCGGGGATCTACACCTCGGTGAGGTTCTCGCCGAATGAAAACTACCTTCTGGTGTCGCAGGTGCGTCAACCATTCTCCACGAGGGTCCCCTTCTTCTATTTTGCCAGGACAAGTGAGGTGTGGGAGCGAAGCGGTAAACTCGTCAAAGTTATTGCCGATCTACCGGTGAGCGATGAGGTGCCGACCCAGGGTGTTCCGAAAGGACCGCGCAATGTTCAGTGGCAAGAACTCCACCCCGCGAAACTCGTCTGGGCGGAGGCACTGGACGAGGGAAATCCGACGAGGAAAGTTCCCCATCGGGACAAGCTCATGACCCTCTCAGCCCCGTTTTCCGCTGAACCTTCCGAACTTCTGAAGCTGGAACATCGGTTCGCGGGGATTGAATGGACGAGTCATCGGGACCATGCCGTTCTCTCAGAAGTCAACAGGGACAAGAGATGGCGGACCACAGCGCTCGTCAACCTGCTGCACCCTGCGAAGGACCGGAAAGTTCTTTTCGATCTCAGCATCAACGACGTCTACAACGACCCCGGGCGTCCGGTCATGCAGACCGATCGCAAAGGGGGGACAACCATCCTCCAAGATGGTGATTGGGTCTACCTGACAGGTCGAGGCGCGAGCGAGCAGGGAGACAGACCGTTTCTTGATCGACTGAATGTGAAGACCCTCAAGAAGGAACGTCTTTTTCAGTCTGATGAAAGAAGTCTGGAACAATTCCTCGCCTTTGTCGATGACGGAAGGAACACGATCCTCACTCGATTCGAATCCAAAACACAGCCGCCGAATTTCTACATCGTCGATCGCAAGTCGAAGAAACGCACGTTTCTGACCGACTTCATAGATCCTGCTCCCGAGCTTACAGGAATCCAGAAGGAACTGTTGCGATACAACCGCCCTGACGGCGTCGCGCTTTCGGGGACGCTGTACCTTCCCCCAGGGTACAAGACAGGAACGCGTCTCCCAACTCTGATCTGGGCCTATCCGCTGGAATATTCCGATCCTGCTACTGCGGGGCAGGTGCGAAGCTCGCCGAACGCGTTCACGTTCTTGCGGGGAACCTCGCCGCTCTTCTTCCTCACGCAGGGATATGCCGTGCTCATGGACGCCACGATGCCGGTTGTCGGCGATCCGGAGACGATGAACGACACGTTTGTGGATCAGATCGTGTCATCGGCGAAAGCCGCGATCGACAAGCTGGATTCGATGGGCGTCGCGGATCGGTCGCGCATGTTCGTGTCCGGTCACAGCTACGGCGCATTCATGACGGCTAATCTGCTCGCGCACTCCGATCTGTTTGCTGCGGGAATTGCGCGGAGCGGCGCGTACAATCGCTCCCTCACACCGTTTGGATTTCAAAGCGAGCGGCGATCATTCTGGGAAGCGACGGAGACCTACACGAAAGTCTCTCCCTTCACCTTTGCGAACAAGATCAATGAACCGTTGCTGTTGATCCACGGAGAGATGGATAACAATCAGGGGACTCATCCCATCCAATCCGATCGGCTCTATCAGGCCGTGAGCGGACACGGAGGAACGGTCAGGCTCGTGATGCTTCCCTACGAGAGTCATGGATATTCTGCGCGCGAATCGGTGTTGCACGTGATCGCGGAAATGCTCGAATGGGCTGACAAGTATGTGAAGAACCGGGTCTCTCCATCCGGACGGAAATGATGACCGCCCGCGCATGCCAATGATCTGACGGCCGCGGCAAGCGGCCGTCTTGTTCTCATGTCCGTTCTTTGCGTGTGCACGAAGTTTTTCGTATTTTGATGCAAACGTACGGGGAAGGATGAAGAAGAAAGTTGTTGTGGGAATGAGTGGTGGAGTCGATTCGTCGGTGGCTGCTGCTCTGCTCCTTGAAGAAGGTTTTGAAGTCATCGGCATCACGATGAAGACCTATGACTTCGAGGATGTCGGAGGTGGTCCGGTGAACCAGACGAGTTGTTGTGGTTTGGGTGCTATGAATGATGCGCGGGCCGTTGCGGTCACGCTGGGAATTCCTCATTATGTGGTCGATTTCCGGGATTCGTTCGAGCAAAAGGTGATCAGCAACTTCGTGTCTGAGTATCTCGATGGCCGGACTCCAAATCCCTGCGTCGTCTGCAACCGCGACATCAAATGGGGAGAATTGCTGAAGAAAGCCAACGCGTTGGGGGCAGACTATATCGCCACGGGGCACTACGCGAGATCGGAATTCGATCCGGATCGTCAGCGTCATACGATTTTGAAAGGGCGATACAAACTCAAGGATCAGTCGTACGCGCTGTGGGGACTCTCGCAAGGAGCCCTGGCGAAAACGAAGTTTCCACTCGGCGATCTGGAGAAACCGGAAGTCCGAGCACTTGCAAAAAGTCTTGGCCTGCGGACGGCACAGAAAGATGAGAGCTTCGAGATCTGCTTCATCGCGGACAACAACTATGAGCGATTCTTGAAGTATCAGGATCCAGCGCTCGAGTCGGCTGTCGATGGGGGAAACATCATCTGGAACGGCGCCGTGGTGGGAACCCATCGGGGTTTTCCCTTCTATACGATTGGACAGCGAAGGGGTATCGGGGCGTTCGGCCGTAAGATGTATGTGACGGGAATCGGCAAGGAGCGCAACGAGGTCTATGTCGGCGGGGCGAGCGATCTCGAGCGCTCGGAACTCACCGCCTCTCAGCTGAATTGGGTGTCGATTGATCCGGCCCTGGCTCCAATGGACGTGACAGCAAAGATCAGGTACAATGACGTTGCCACATCGGCTAGAATCTACCCGGAGGAAGGGGACATCGTGAGGGTGGTCTTCGAACAGCCGAAAAGGGCGATCACGGCGGGCCAATCAGTTGTTTTCTATGCGAATGACCTATTGCTCGGGGGCGGGATTATCGATTCTTCGAAATGAGAGCAAGGGGGCGGTGATCCCGGATTGCATGCTGCGAGGAAGCGCCCAATCGGATGGTTGGGCTCTTTTTTTTTGAGAAAAGCGCACAACCACATGAACCTGCACTCCCTGTTCGGCGTCTAAGGTCGGATCACAGTTTTTCCAGGAAACTTTCTAGTCTGTGGAACGTTTATCAGGCAAGTCAAACGTGACCCAAGCCAGGGAAGATCTCCGGCTTATCGAGGCAATCAAAGGCGGCAATGAGACGGCCTTTGCGGAGCTCGTCCGAAAGTATCAGCGCCAGGTCGCGAACGTCATTTATCTGACGCTTGGTTTACCGGATGATGTGGAAGATCTCACACAGGAAGTATTCATCCGGGTTCACCGGTCATTGCCTCGATTTGAATACGAGGCATCCCTTTTTGCATGGATCTATCGGATCGCAGTCAATATCTCGATCGATGAACTCCGACGGCGAAAGATCAAGAAGACATTATCGATCGACTACTTCAGCGAAGCTGTTCTTCACCGAGAGGAAAAGACAAGGAAATCGGAGGGGCCCAGCGATCACGTTCTCCTGGAGGAGAAGCGGGTGACCATTCGCGAGGCGATCGACAAGCTAAGCCCAGCGCATCGTGTGGCGATCGTACTGAGGGAGTATGAGGGATTGTCCTACGGTGAAATTGCCGAGACGTTGAATATTTCACCTCAGGCGGTGAAATCTCGAATCTTCCGGGCAAGGGAGGAGTTGCGGAAACTCCTGAGCAACTATTTCGAGGAGCGAACATGAATCATCGATACTATCGCCAACAACTGAGTGCGCTCCATGACGGCGAACTTTCTTCCGATGAAGAATCGGTCATGAAGGATCATCTGGTTCGCTGCGAGGAATGTGCCGCCCTTCTCAAGACATGGAGGCTGATCGGATCGGGCGTGAGAAGTCTGGAGGAGATTCAGCTTCCGGCAGGGTTTTCCCGCCGGGTGCTGGAGACGGTACGAGAGGATGAAGAGGAAACAAGTTTTTGGATGCCGGTGGAAGCACTGGCGCGAAAGACCGTCTTCGGACTCTCACTGGCGGTCATCGTGCTCGTGGCGTTCTTGCTCGCCACGGAGCCCCAGCAACCGGTGATTATGGAGAGTTATCTGAGCGGAGAGGTCCCGGAAGGGAACACGCCGGTCTCTCTGCTCCAACGTGAGTCAATTTCGAAAAATGACATTCTGCTTGCCGTCGCGCAAAAGTAATTGAGAGACTTCCGATGAAACCAAAATCACGAACCTTCGTGTTCATCGTTGTGAGTTTTGTGCTTGGTGCCGTCGCCGGGGGAGTTGTCGGTGCACGATTCTTGGGGGGAGAGAAGCCCCGTCATCGGTCATCCACGCAATCCGATGTGATGAAAGAGTTCACCGCGAGATTGAAGCTCGACTCGATCCAGACGGCGTTGATTGATTCAATCCTCGAAACCAGTCGTGCCCGATTCAACGAGATCAGACGATCGTACGCGGAGACGTTTCGCGTCCGGCGCGATACGCTCCGATCGGAAATCCGCAAGCATCTGTCGGAGGATCAGAAAAGACTGTATGAGGAGTTCATCAAGGACATCGAGGAGCGCGAGTCGCGATGGCAAAGGCAGGAACGATAGTGCGTCCAACGAGTATAGCCGATATCGATCATATTTATTGTGGAGTGACGTTATATGCGTAAGGTGAGAAAGTTTTTGTTTCTGGGAGGCGCGGTGATCATTGTCGCCGTTGTGGGATATCTCTTCTTGGGATCTGGCGAGGAGGCGTCGACGACCCCGACGGGCCAGGTCACAAGGATCGTCAAAGTGACTCGCGGCGACTTGAATCTGTCGGTATCTGCGGATGGAGTTGTCCAGCCGATCAACAAGGTTGAAATCAAATCCAAAGCCAGCGGTCAGATCGAACAGCTGAATTTCGTTGAAGGACAATCTGTTCAAAAGGGCGAGCTCCTGATCGTCCTCGATCAGACGACGGCGAAGAATGACTATGAGCAGGCCAAGGCGGATCTGGCTGTGCAGGAAGCCAATGCGATCCAATCGGAGAACAACCATCGCCGATCAACCGAGCTGTTCGAAAAACAATTGATCTCTGAACAGGAGAAAGACCAGATCAATGTGGACTACGTTCGCGCGAAGTCTCAGCTCGTGAAGGCGAAGGCGGTCCTCTCCTCGGCTGAGGAGCGGCTCCGTGAAACGCGTATCATTGCCCCGGTCACAGGCATCATCCTGACGAAGAATGTTGAACTCGGTCAGATCATTTCCTCGGGGGTGTCGAATGTGGGGGGCGGCACGCTCCTCGCGACAATCGCCGATATGGAACTCGTGAACGTCGAAACGAATGTGGATGAAGTCGACATCGGCAAGATCAAGGTCGGACAATCGGCATCGGTCAAAGCCGATGCCCATCCGGACGACACGTTCCGAGGTGAGGTCATCAGAATCTCTCCGCTCGGTCGGAGTCAGCAGAACGTCACGACGTTCAACGTGATCGTGGAAGTGCAGAACATCGGGGCCAAGCTCAAGGCGGGCATGAGTGCGTCGGTCGATTTGGAAATCCTGAACAAGAGAGGCGTGTTGCTGGTGCCGAATGACGCGCTGAAAGATCCCCGGGGCGAGCAAGGACGAGAAATGCTGGCTCGACTTCAGGCTCTCCAGACCCCGGAGGGAGAGAAGAAGCCTGATTCCGGAAAGACGAACGGAGACGCAAAAAACGATCTCGCGTCGTTGTCGATGGATCAGCTGCGTCAGCGGATGCAGAATGCGACGGATGCTGAGCGCGATCGCCTGAGGAATGAAATGCGTGAGCGATTTCAAAAAATGTCTCCCGAAGAGCGTCAGCGAATGTTCGCGAACTTTGCCCAGCAGGGCGGTGGAGGGTTCGGAGGCGGTCAGGTTGTCATTCGCGGAGAGGGGGGGGGCGGCGGAGGAATGATGATGTTCGGTGGAGGTTCATCTGGACCGCGACAGCGTCGCCAGGCCCAAGTAAGCGGTGGAGACGAAGTACGCAATCGCGTCACGATGGTAAAAGTTGGTGAGGAGTTCGTCCCGAAAATGGTTAGGGCGGGACCCAGCAACTTCGACTTTACGGAGGTGATCGAGGGGCTCAAGGAGGGAGACGAGATTCAGATCACGTCGATCTCACGAGCCAAAGTGGCCAGCCAGCAGATGACCGACCGGATCAGAAGTTCGCAGGGTGTCGGTGGTATCGGTGGCGGTAGCATGGGTGGCGGAGGCAGGAGATAAGATCGCATGAACTTCAAAGAGAGTTTCTTGACGTCCATTGGTGCGCTGGTGGCGAACAAGCTTCGCGCGTTGCTCACCATGCTGGGCGTAATCATTGGTGTGGGCGCGGTGATTACCATGATTGCGATCGGGGAGGGGGCGCAGCGAAGCGTGATGGAGCGCATTCAATCGCTCGGTTCGAATCTGTTGTTCATTAGCCCGGGAGCTCAGCGCGGTGGCGGAGTTGTCGTCATTCAGTTCGGAACGAGCCAGCGTCTCAGACTCTCCGATGCCGAGGCGATCACCAAGGGTTCGCCTGCCGTCGAGGCGGCTGTGCCGGAGTTTTCGCGCAACGCGCAAGTCAAATACGAAAATCGAAACTGGAATACACGCGTCCTCGGTACCACACCCGACTACGAATGGGTCCGCAACTTTGTGGTCGTTGAGGGACGATACTTCACGGCGGCGGAAGAGAAATCGGCCGCAAAAGTGTGCGTGCTTGGATCGACAGTCGTCGAGAACCTCTTCCTCGGTGTCGATCCGCTGGGCGCCACCATTCGGATTGGAGGACAATCCTTCCAGGTGATCGGGCTACTTGAGACAAAGGGGGGGAGCGGCTGGCAGAATCCCGACGATCAGATTATCGTTCCGCTTTCGACGGCCCAACGCCGGTTGTTTGGCGTCGATTTCATTTCCAATATCACTGCGAAAGTCCTTGACGACAAGCAGATGGACGCTGCGTTCCTCGATATTGAAAGAATCCTCCGGAGAGAGCACAAGCTTCGCGAAGAGCAGGACAACGATTTCATCATTCGTAACCAGGCCGATATTATCACGACATTCCAGGAAACTCAGCAGACTTTTACCTTTCTGCTTGCCGGGATCGCGGCCGTCTCGCTCGTCGTTGGCGGTATCGGGATCATGAACATCATGATTGTTTCTGTCACGGAGCGAACGCGTGAAATCGGAATCCGAAAGGCGATCGGCGCTCGCAAAAAAGACATCATGACTCAATTCCTCATTGAATCAGTCGCATTGAGTGTCACGGGGGGACTTCTCGGCATTCTCACGGGGGTGGGAGCCTCATATCTTATCACGACGTATGGAAATCTCACACCCATGATCTCGATCAACGCGGTCGTGGTCAGCTTTCTCTTTGCGACGATGGTCGGGATCTTCTTCGGCATCTATCCTGCCTGGAAGGCGGCACAGGCCGATATCATCGAAGCGCTTCGTTATGAATAGCCCTGTGCGCCGATAACAGTCTGGATTCTCTTTCCCCTGAGTGATTTCACCGACCGCTTGATGAAGCGAACGACCCTACTTACCCTCCTCGTTACTATCGGTATTGTATATGCCGATCTCAGTGCTCAATTTCCCATGAAGCGATCGCTGCAGGCTTCGCGAACGGCGTCTCCCGTCATCGACGGTGTTCCGAACGAAGAGGCATGGCTGCAAGCCGAAGAAGCGACTGAGTTTTATCAGTTCGAGCCTCGGGAAGGCATGCCGGCGACGGAGCGTTCCTCCGTTCGGCTGCTGTACGACGACGACTACATCTACATCGCAGGATGGATGTATGACACCGAGCCGTCGAAGATTGTGCGCAAGCTCGCCCGTCGCGACGACGAAGTTGAAGTCGATGCGTTCACGGTCATGATCGATAGCTACTTCGACCGAAAGACGGCCTATGTGTTTGGCGTGAACGCGAGCGGGTCGCAGATTGACGGCATCATCACCAATGATGGGCAGTCGTTCGGTGGCCGCCGCCGCGGGTCGTTTTCCATCAACCGATCCTGGGATGCGGTCTGGCTATCCGAAGTCGCCGAGCACGACTGGGGTTGGTCCCTCGAAATGCGGATTCCGTATTCCATGCTTCGTTTTTCGGAAGCGGAGCAGCAGCGGTGGGGAATCAACTTCCGCCGCTACATTTCGCGCAAAGCTGAGATCGCCGATTGGGTCATGGTGCCGAGGACGCAGAGCGGATATGTCTCTCATTTCGGGGTGTTGACCGGTATCGAACGAATCAGGCCGCGTCGGAACATCCAGATTCTTCCATATTCTCTCGGCAAGTATCAAACGGGGCCGGGAATAAACCCGCGCTTTCCCCGCAGCGCAACATATGACGCAGGAGCGGATTTCAAAATTGGTATCGCGAACAACTTCACGTTCGATGCCACCATCAATCCTGATTTCGGTCAAATCGATGCTGATCCGGCAGAGCTCAATCTCAGTACCTACGAAACCTTCTTTCCGGAACGCCGCCAGTTCTTTATCGAAGGAGTCCAGATTTTCGATTTCAATCTCGGCATGGGTGATGCCATCCTTTACACCAGACGAATTGGTGCACTCAGGCCCATCATTGGAGCGCTGAAGCTTTCGGGAAGATCGTCGGAAGGGTTCTCGATCGGCATGCTCAATGCGGTCACCGGTCGAGACTGGGGGCCGGAGAGGAATTTCGCGGTCATTCGTGCGAAGAAGGAGTTAAACACAAATTCGTACATCGGATCGATACTCACCAGCTTCACGGAGTTCAGTGATCCTTCTGCCGTTGTCCAGAATTGGACTGGAGGAGCGGATTGGGATATCCGCCTCGACAACAATACGTATGCGGCCGCCGGCGAAGCGGTCTTCTCGAATCGGCTGATTGCCGATCACCGTGAAACCGGATATGGGGGGCGTCTGAGCTTTGATAAGATCGCAGGGATCATGACATTCCATTCCGGAATCAGAGCGTTCTCGCCGGAGTTCAACCTGAACGATGTGGGACGGCTGAGGAGGTCCGATTATATCTCCGGCAATGCGGGATTTGGGTACAGTCTCAACAACAATGAACCATTCGGACCGTTTCGTCGGGCACGAGTGAGATTGTCACACTGGTCTACGATGAATTTCGCGGGGAGATACCTTGGCGGCAGCCTGCACGGCGGATTCAGCGCCGAATTCATGAACTTCTGGAATGGTCAAGTGAATTTCTCCCTGAACCAACTCGGCGGGTATGATGATCGGGAAACACGAAACAACGGTCTCTATCGGCATCGACCGGCAGGAAATGCACGCGTCGAGTTTTCTTCGGATAGCCGCCAGCTCCTCGTCTATGGTGTCGAGCTCGGAATGGGACGCGACGACCTGCGCAGAAGGGACCTCCAGCTGGAACTCTTCTCAAGCGTCAAGATCGGCTCCGGGATCCGGTTCTCCGGATCGCTGGGAATCAGTCGAACCGATAATGCCGAAGCGTGGGTCCGAAATGTGTACGTTGATGAGACAAGCTCGGGGTGGACGTTGGAAGGAAAGGGCGAGACCTACCTTTTGAGCTTTTCGTCTTCTGAAGAACGGGAGTGGTTCTCCGGAATTGTGAAGAGACATGTTCAACCGGATGAGGATGGGGAGTACAAGATAAGCGTCTTCACGGATCGGGATAACCGGCAAGTTGACTTCACATTGCGCCCCGACATTATCCTCACCCGGAACCTGAGTTTTCAACTCTATATGCAAGCATTTGTTGCGCGCATTGATTATGAAAAGTACCGACTGCTCCTGAATCCGAGTACGTTCTATGATTTTCGAGGATATCCGATTGAAGAAGATTTCCATCGGAAGAATCTGAATTTCAACTCGGTGGTGCGATGGGAATATTATCCCGGATCGGTTCTCTATGTCGTCTGGTCACAGGCGCGTTCGTTTCGCGATACGACAATCGGACCGCGGGAAATCGCGGCGCTATCCGAGACGTTTGATGTCATGCCCGCGAATGTGTTGATGGTCAAACTCAGTTACCTCCTCATGCCGTAGCGGCTGTACGTTCCGCCTTAAACGTCAGGAAGCCTCCTTGCATCCGCAGGGGGGCTTTCCTATATTCAGGCGACTGTCCCCCATCATTTTTCCTGGAATTCACTCATGAATGACGAAAAGATCAAGCGATTGCACGAAATGCGCGAAAAGGCGCTCGAAGGGGGTGGAAGAGAACGCATCGATCAGCAGCACAAGAAAGGAAAACTCTCGGCGCGTGAACGGATCAACCTATTGCTCGATCCGGGGAGCTTCGAGGAAATCGGCGCCTTCGTCGAGCACAGATCACGTGATTTCGGACTTGATAAGCAGAAATACTTGGGCGATGGCGTCATCACGGGATACGGAACCATCAACGGACGACCAGTCGTCGTGTTCAGCCAGGATTTCACGGTCTTTGGGGGCTCGCTCTCGGAAGCACATGCCGAAAAGATTTGCAGGATCATGGATCATGCGTTAAAGATCGGCGTGCCGGTGATTGGACTGAACGATTCCGGCGGCGCGCGCATTCAAGAAGGAGTCGTCAGTCTCGGGGGATATGCCGATATCTTTTTGAGGAACACGCTTGCATCCGGCGTTGTGCCACAAATATCGGCCATCCTGGGACCGTGTGCCGGCGGTGCTGTGTATTCTCCCGCGATTACCGATTTCGTCGTGATGGTTCAGCAGACCAGCTACATGTTTGTGACCGGTCCCAATGTCGTCAAGACGGTTACCCACGAGGACGTCACACACGAAGAACTCGGGGGTGCGGTGACGCACGCGACCAAGAGCGGCGTAGCACATTTCGCGACCGAGAATGAAGTGGAGTGCTTCGATCGGATCAAAAAGCTCCTGTCGTTTCTCCCGTCGAACAATGTCGATGATCCGCCCGTGGTGGAGATCACCGACCCGATCGATCGTCAGGATGAAGCCCTCAATGCAATTGTTCCGGAGAGTCCGAACAAACCGTATGACATGAGGGAAGTCATTCGGGGTATCGTGGACAACGGAGACTTCTTTGAGGTGCATGAGCTGTATGCTCAGAACATCCTCGTGGGATTTGCTCGTTTGGGTGGACGACCGGTCGGGATCGTTGCGAACCAGCCTGCCGTCCTCGCGGGTGTATTGGACATCGATTCATCCATCAAGGGGGCGAGATTTGTAAGGTTCTGTGATGCCTTCAATATCCCTCTCGTGGTATTTGAAGATGTTCCTGGATTCCTTCCGGGAACGGATCAGGAATGGAGAGGGATCATCAAGAACGGCGCGAAGCTCCTCTATGCGTTCTGTGAAGCAACCGTCCCGCGAGTCACCGTGATTACGCGAAAGGCGTACGGCGGCGCGTATGACGTGATGAACTCAAAACATATCCGGGGCGACTTAAATTATGCCTGGCCGAGCGCCGAAATCGCCGTCATGGGCGTCAAAGGGGCGGTCGAAATCATCTTCCGCAAAGAAATTGAGAAGGCAGCTTCTCGGGAGGCAGCGATCGAAGAAAAGGTGGAGGAGTACCGCGCGAAGTTCGCGAATCCGTACATCGCAGCAAGCCGAGGATATGTTGATGAGGTGATCGAGCCGAAAGAGACGAGAACCAAGTTGATACGAGCGCTTCAATTTCTCGAAAACAAGGTTGACCAGAATCCTCGCAAGAAACACGGAAACATTCCGTTGTGAGCGGGCAAACGTGACGCATTTCATTGATTTTGAGGGGATCTGGTGGTATATTGGCCTCAAGTTTTCATCGTGGATAGAGGAGGATAATGCGGAACACGTTTGTCGTACTATTGCTTGTCGTGGTCGTGGGATGTACCAGCAAAGATACAACACGGGATGAACGGAAAGGATCCCTCAAGACCGCCGATGCCATTTTCCAGCATCTCGAGGCGGTGGCCCAGCAGGATACCCTCCGTCGAAAGGAAGTAGCGAGCTATCCCCTGGAGGTTGATTCCACCGAAGCCTACGCCGGCACGATTCAATCACTCCTCGAATTTGCACGTCAACACTATCTCGCCGCCCTCGAAGCACAGGAATCTGCCGACACACTTCTCTCTGAACGGGAATTCGAGCAAGCCATCGAAATCCTCAATCGTCTGAGCTACTACCCCTCGATCGAAACCAACACCGATTTTACCGACCTCAGTCGAAATATCATCGAAGACTACGAAAAATACATCGCGGTCATTGATGATCTTGCCCCTGAAGCGTCGATCTTCGCGCTGCGCGAGAAGTTGGCGCAGGTCGTGGAGAGTGCCGATCCATCGAAAATCTCGATCCCCACGTACGAAATCACGGGTACTACCGTCCCGTTGCCGTACAACGAGCACGTCGGTCGCAATATCGCGTTCTTCGTAGGCAAGGGGCGCGTCCATTTTGAGCGTTGGATGCATCTTTCGGGGAAGTTTTTCCCAATGATGAAGCGAATCTTTGCCGAAGAGGGAGTCCCGGAGGAGCTGGTGTTCCTCTCTATGGTTGAAAGCGGACTCCGTCCCGACGCACGGTCGTGGGCAAAGGCCGTGGGACTCTGGCAATTCGTCAAGGGGACGGGGAATCTGTACGGCTTGCGGGGCAACTGGTGGTACGATGAGCGCCGGGATTTCGAAAAATCCACTCGGGCTGCGGCTCGTCACCTGAAGGATCTCTACGCAGAATTTGGGGATTGGCATGTTTCGCTCGCAGCCTACAACTCGGGTGCGGGGAGAGTGTTCCGAGCAACTCGTCGGAGCGGCTCCACGGACTACTGGCAAATGAGACAACATCTGCCGCGTGAGACGCGAAACTATGTCCCTCAGTTCATTGCGGTGGCCCGGATGGCGATGGATCCGGCGCGCTACGGTTTTCAGGGAATCACGCGGGCCGATTCGCTCCAGTACGACGTGGTGACTATTGACGATTGCATCGAACTCCAGATCCTTGCAGAATGCGCGGAAACGGATGTGGCAACTCTTCGCGAGCTTAATCCGGAAATCTTGCAGTGGTGTACACCTCCCGGCGTCACCGGCTATCGACTGCGGATTCCGCCGGGACGATCTGACACGTTCGCTGCAAAGCTTGCCCAGGTGCCCCGTGAGGAACTTCGTGACTGGCTCGTGCACACGGTACGGCGTGGGGAAACTCTCTCCGGGATTGCGGCAAAGTACGGGCTCAACTCATCAATCCTGCAGGAAGTCAACAATATCAGAAACGTGCGGGCACTCTCGATCGGGGCAAATCTCACGATCCCCCTGCCGGCGGGGGCCCTCACGAAAGGGAGGAAGACTGAGTTCGAATACGATCGGGCTCACAAACCGGTTACCTTTGGAAAAGCGCGTACGACGGCGGAACGCGAAGCTGTTCGACCGGTTCCCAAAGCTCCCAGCAGGGTTGCGAAAGCACCGCGCGGGAAGCAAAAACTCGTCTATCTTGTGAAACGGGGTGACACGATCGGTCATATCGCACAATGGTATGGGGTGAGGGCGAGTGATATCCGAAACTGGAACAATATCGCCTACGGAAGCCATATCTATGTGGGCCAGGAAATCGCCGTCTACGTCCCGGCCGAACGAGCGGACCAGCTCAAGAGCGTGTCGGCACTGTCGTTTACAGAGAAACAAGATCTTGGTCCTGGAGATCCCGGTCCGCAGGCCACACGTGTTGCGGCGAACGTTTCGAACGGATTCTCTCAGTATGTGGTTCGTCCCGGAGACACGCTCGACGAGATTGCAAGGAGCGAGGGAGTTTCTGTCGAGGATTTGAAAGCGTGGAACGGTCTTCGCGGCAGCACGATCTATCCCGGGCAGACGCTGGATATCTTCAGTCGCCCCGATGTCAGAACGAAGATCATCAACCCATCACGCCCGGCTGTCGTGACCGGACAAGTCGAGCGTTCATCAGCGGCGGAACAGGCACAGACGCATCGCGTCCGAATGGGAGAAACTCTGACGCAGATCGCCGGACGATATGGAACGACCGTGAATGCCATCATGCGGTTGAACGAGCTTTCCTCGCCCAATCTATCGATCGGTCAGATCTTGCGTATCCCGTCTCAGAATCTTCCGAAGTCGGATGTGTTCTACTATCGCGTGAAACCGGGTGATTCGCTGTGGAAATTGTCAAGGGATTTTGGAGTCCCGATGAATCAGATCGAAGCATTGAACGATCTTTCTCATGGTTTGCGTGTGGGGGATCAGATAGCCATTCCTAAGCCACAATAGCATCGAGGATCGCACGGACGCTCGTGCGGTCCGCGAGCGTGAGCCGTTTGCTCACGAGACGTCTCCTCCTGGTATGATCACTACTGTGACGATGACTCGTCCTTGGCTACGAGTTTTCACCTTCGCTATTCTTTTCCTGGTTCTCACGAATCCTTCCGGTGCGCAGACCTTGCGCAAGACAATGGATGACGACGATCGGCAGTTCACGAACGTCGGCAACATTGCCCTCACGGTCTCCAATTTCGGCACAATCGGAACGCGGAATCGTTACTGGCCGAATCAACCCTCCTGTGAATATCCCAAAGGATCCCGTATCGAGCACATCTATCAGGGGGGACTCTGGATTGGCGCACGTTCCCGCAAGACAGGATTCAGACTGGTGTCGACGGGCGTGCACGATCGTTCCGGCTCATCGGGAGCGGGTTATGAGTTCACCTCAGAGCTGGGCCAGCGTATTGAGCAACGCTCATTAATTTCCGATTCGCGGTACTTCCATCCCGACGCAATTAGCCATCAGGATTTCATTTCGGAGTACACCGATCGCTACACACGCGTGCCCGCCACAGGGGATTCCATCCTGTTCCACGAACCGCTCGGTATCACTGTCCAGCAGCAAAGCTATGCTTGGAATTTTCCATTTGCGGACCTTTTTGTCATCATCCGCTACGCGATTACGAATACCGGTAAAGACACGCTTGATGATGTTCATGTTGGACTGTGGAACAACGCGGTCGTCCGCAATACGAATGCCGTCCGTCCGGGTACTTCCGGCTACTTTGACCGAGGCGGCAACGGCTATGACTCGCTTGGGCGTGCGATGTATACGTTTGAATATGACCCAACACCGGGCGGAGTGCCGTCGGATAGCTACGTTGCCGTGAAACTGTTGGGAACTACTCCATTTCCCATCGGTATCGATTCCCTTGCGGCGCTCTATAGACAGACGTACTATAACGCGTGGAGATTCCGGAGCAGCCAGGGTGATGCTGCATACTTTTCTCCCACTGACGATTACGTATCGGACCGCTACCTGAGTCGATTCACACGGATGACTCAGTCGATGCCGCTTGACAAGATCACCCCGCTCCGGGAACGTCCCGATAACATGACCACACTCCTCAGCGTGGGGCCTTTCAAGTCGCTTGCTCCCGGCGAATCTGTGGAGGTCGTTATTGCCGTCGTGTGCGCGAAGAAATCCGGAACCGATCCCGAACGATTCGATTCTCCCGCACAGAGGAAGACGCTCCTTGCGAACATGAACTGGGCCCAACAGACGTACGACGGGGAAGACCTCAACGGGAACAACAAGCTTGATCCGGGCGAAGACCTTAACGGGAACGGAAAGCTCGATCGTTATCAGCTTCCCTCGCCTCCGCGCCAGCCCCGGGTGAGGGGGGTTGTGGAGAATCAATCGGTGGCTGTGTATTGGGACAGGATCTCGGCAGAAGAATCTGTTGATCCGATTTCGAAACAGAAGGATTTTGAGGGGTACCGTATTTACCGCTCAGCGCCGGGAATGGATTTTCTCAACCCGGAAAGTTTCCTGCTGAGTCTTTCGCTTGTGGGGGAGTTCGACAAGAAGGGAAATGATGTCGGCTACAATACGGGGTTTACCGCCATCCAGCTTCCGGCACCGAGAGTATTCGAGGGGGACACAAACAAGTACTGGTATCGGTTCCCCCCGGAGAATACTCAGCTGACGCATCTGAACGGCTGGCAGTATGTGTACGGCATTTCGGCATTCGATCGCGGCGATCCGGCGAACAATCTTCCGATCCTCGAGAGCGCGCGTGTCCTTGTCCGTGTGGTTCCCGGAACCCCGCCGACACGTGAGAAGAGTAAGGAAGTTGGCGTCTATCCCAATCCGTATTATGCGCGGGCATACTGGGACGGCCAGGGGGAACGCTTGAGGAAAATCTATTTCACCAATCTTCCCGCACGCTCGACAATCACAATCTATACGGTTGCCGGTGATGTTGTGGCGGAGTTTTCGCACGATGCCCAAACGTATCGGGGGGATGACATCGAGTGGTTCAGACAGTTCGGCGAACGCGATCAGAAGATTCAGTTTTCCGGAGGCGAACACGCTTGGGACCTCATTACGAGGTACGACCAGGCAATCGCGACGGGCCTCTACCTCTTCAGCGTGAAGGATCTGGAGACGGGAGAGATCAAGACGGGGAAATTCATGGTTGTGAAATGATTTTGGATGTCTTTATGTTAGACAGGAGGAGCTATGAATCGATCTATCCTATCCGTCATAATCACCACTGCTCTGAGTATATCAGCCAATGCGCAGGGTAAATATCGGACCGTGACAATCTATGATATTCAATATGCGCACCCGGATTCCTTGAAGTTGGCAGAGCAGCTTCAGCGAACGCAGAACTCGCGATGGAGTCTTCAGGCATCGAGATTCGCAATTACGCCGCGCGAAACGGTTGAAGTAGTGGCACAGTGCCTTGTTCCGCCAAAGGTGATTACTTGGACAGGCGCGGGGTGGACACTGGTCTTGAAAGATACCGCTACTAATCTGGTCAATTTCGCCGGATTGTTTGCGAGAGCAAGTTCTGGAGACACTTCGGCACTAAAGAACGAGGGTTTCTTGAACATTGAAGCCGGAGATGTTATTCGATTGCGGGGATATGTAACTGAGTTTCCCAGCAACGATATGTCTAGCGGAACACAATTCGTTCCTATACCCGGCATCAATATCTCAGTAATCGAGACCCGAAACGCACCGAAGCCGATCAGGTTGAGGATCGGAGACTTCCATTCTGGCGTTCACGGCTCGGGTTATGTAATCAAGTATTCCTCTGGAGAACTCTACGAAGGTGCATATGTAGAACTGCTAAATCTCGATGTTTCGACGACCAACAGTAGCAGTGGGGTACCAAACACCTTAAACCTAATAGATGCCGATAACAACATGATCACAACGCATGATGGTTCGAGGTGGTTTACAACACGGGGTCATCGAGATCCACTTTCGACATATGTTGCTCCCGCCCCAAACTCGACCATCGACACGATCAGGGGCGTCATTATGGCGAATTCTGCATGGGAATCGAGGGGTTATCTCATCACTCCAATTTTTCCAGGAGACATAACAGTTGGCAAGGTCAAACCATGGATTGGTTCTCACCGACGAGAGCCCGTTGTCGTAAGTCCAGTTGATTCCGTGACGTTGTCCGTCCGTTCGTATGGTCAACCCGGAGGAGCTCCACTGAGATTTGTCGTCTCTCTTCGCAGCATCAACAATGGCGTATGGATTCTTGATACGCTGCGCTCTGTCGCCCCGGATACTTTTAGGGTAGTGTTTCCAAAATTTGCAGCAAATACTCGTGTCAAATATTTCTTCAAAGCAGTAGACACCGATGGTAATGAAACGCTACTTGCCAATTCAAGTTCTTTTGGGGCCTCTGATACCTCTCAAGGTTTCTTCTCATACGTTGTGCTCGATCGGAATGTAAGAATAAGCGATATCCAGTACACAGAATACCCGCATGGTAGAACTCCATATCTTGGATCACTTGTCACTCTAAGTGGCATCGTAACGGCAGACAGTAGTGATGTAGGCACTTATCCTTTCACCGTTCGAGGAACTTCAGCTTGGTATATGCAGGATGGGAATTCTCCCTGGAGTGGAATCTGGATCTTCAGTGCAAATGAGGCACGATTGGCACACCTCACAAGAGGTGATAGCATTAGCGTGAGTGGTACAATTCAAGAGGCAAGCGACGTTACAAGAATATCGATCCCTGACACCGCTACTTCGATCAAGATCCACGCAAGGAGCTTAGCCATTCCATCTCCGGTTTCGCTGAAGACAGGTGATTTCGGTCCCGCTGTAGCGAATGGTGCACCAATCGCAGAAAAGTGGGAAGGCATGCTAGTTCGGTTTGATAACGTCCGAGTTACGAATGTATGGCCCACTTTCTCTGATCAAACTGAATATGAATTGGACGATGGAACAGGCCCAATAATTGTTCGTCAAGATGGAAAGAATCGTTTCTCTAATATCGTGACTGACACAAGTAGAGGGAAGACAATTCTGAATCAGGGAGACAGCTTTACCTATGTACAAGGTATCATCTACTTCAGCTACGGGCGATACAAATTGGTACCACGCAAGGATTCTGACTTCGGAATGCTGACCACAAGCGTCATGACGAGGCATGCCGAGACTATGCCCGGGTCATTCGATCTCGCACAGAACTACCCAAATCCATTTAATCCGCTGACAACTATCCAATTTGATGTTCCCCAGTCTGCAAACGTGAGATTATCGGTGTATAACATGCTCGGGCAGGAAGTGCGCCTTCTGCTCGATGAGCAAAAGAGTCAAGGGCGGTACTCAGTCCGGTTTGATGCGAGACTGTTGCCAAGCGGCGTCTACTTCTACCGGCTCGTGAGCGGAGAGGTTTCGTTCACAAAGAGAATGGTCCTTATTAAATAGTATCAAATGATACCAGGTGTGGGCGGGTTTGTAAAGTAGTGTTCATCCACTCAGGAGTCAAGCGGGACCAGGTCAAGGTACTGCTTGACGACTGATGGGGTGAGGCGAATGATGCGAGAGATGACATCGACATCATCGAACTTGGTGGATAAGAGTTTGACAGATTCATAGTCACGGATGTAGCGTTCGACAGCTTCTTTGGAGTGATTGGTTCTTTGACAGATGGTTGGGACGAGGTAGCCTTTGAGATGGAGAGCAATGATTTGTTTTTTGTGTGTTTGTCCACTGCCGATGAGTTGGATATTGCCGCGGGTTGGTAAGGAACGGTGGTAGAGGTTCTGATATTCCCGGACATACTCACCGGCGGTCATGGAGGAAGTGTTGAGCAAGACGGCGAGATCGAGTTGGGAGAGTAAGGCGCCCTGATCATAGGTTTGGGTAGTCCAGCGCTCGATCTTTTTGAGCCGAAGTTCCCGGTGGTGGATGGGTGTTTTCATGTCTTCGATATCGCTGTCGGTAATGATATCCAGGACGACGGGCTTCAGTTTGGTCTGGGCCATGGACTTGCCCTTCTTCGGATATTCATCGACGGGGACAGCGTGCCAGACCATCTGGCCTTGCTTCAGGAAGGAGTTGTCGTGGTAACGGTAATAGTGTTCGATGAGTGAAAGCATGTCATCGATGATGGCTTGAGCGGTGACCGCGCCCTTGTCATAGCCGTAGTGGTTGAGGAAACGATCCAGGAGGATGTGTTTCAAGGATTTGCCCTTGATGCGACAATACTCTCGAAGGGCGATGGCAGCCGGAGAGAAGTCTCTGGTATCTCGGGGCAGGAAGCGTAAGTTCTTTGCAATCATAGTGTTCAGCGCCCCCTTTTTTTGGGGTTCTGAAGGATGCGCTTGAGCTGTGAACTTGAGCGATGTTGCTTGAAGAGCTTCAGATATTCTCCCGCCAAACGGTGTGAGAAGCCGGTGGAGATACGGATCTGGTCCAGCGAGAAGCCTTTCTTGTGCAAGAGGACGACGCGGGCGAAGTCCTGGATGTAACGCTTGATGGCAGTCTCGGAGTGATGGGTCCTGCGCTCGATGTCAGAGAACTGATAGCCGGAGAGATAGAGCTCCAGGATCTGGGTTTTGTGGGTTTGACCACGCCCCATCTCGTGACGCCAGCCGCGGGAAGGCAGGATGATGCCTTTGCGTCGCATCTGGCTGATGTCACGCTTGATGGTGACGACACTGGTAGTGAGGATGAAGGCAATGTCCTCAGAGGAGAGGATGCCGCCCTGATCGATGGCTTCATTGGTGATACGGATGATCTTGTGATGGCGAAGACCTCGGAGCCCTGACTTTTTGTAGACCGCCAGGTCTTCTGCTGGCGTATGCAACGTGAGCTTGACAGAGACCTTCTTGCAGAGTGCAAGCGGCTTGCCGGCGGGCTCGTTCTCATCGACGGCGAGGTAGTGCATCTGGCCGGCGTTAAGGTTCACCTCGGCATGGCGCAGAAAGTAATCACTGATCTGAGTGAAGTAGGCTTCAGCGAGAATCGGTGTGAGGTTGAAATCCCTAGCGATACTCGAAACGATCGACTGCTTGACAGACTTCGACTGAAGCCGGGAAGAAAGTTGGTGCTCGAGCATATGATACCTCCGGCATTGGTGATGACAAAATACCCACAATCTGCCTTGGTATCATTTGATACTAACCTAAAGTAACGGAGCGTGGTGAGAGCGATTGGAAACACAATGAAGCGATCGTGGATGGAACCGGAACTGACCGGTTTGATCCGGATTGGCCTGGCGGTCTTCTTGATCCTCGCTGGTTCATCGGGTTGCACAGAGCACTACCCGAACAAACCGATCGAGAACGCACCGCCGAAGACATTCCTCTGGCTCTTCCCCGAC
>VGVZ01000005.1 GCA_016873805.1 Ignavibacteria bacterium | reverse complement strand
GGGTGACCAATTGGGGAATCTCTGTTTCGGTCCAGGATGCTCAGGCGACGGATGCGTCTTTGGATACTCGCATCATTCTCAGCACTCCGCGGAGCGGAGGACCGATTGCTCCGTCGGACATCCCACGACCGTGGCTGGTCGATTCTCGTAGCAGTGGTCCGCTCGCCCCTTCCGATATTCCTCGGCCAACACGCGGGCAAGAGCTTAGCACTCGCAGCAGCGGTCCGCTCGCACCGTCGGACATCCCACGACCGACGCTGGTCGATTCTCGTAGCAGTGGTCCGCTCGCCCCTTCAGATATTCCTCGTCCAACGCGCGTCCAAAACCTCACGGCACGCAGCAGTGGACCCATTGCTCCTTCCGATATTCCTCGGCCAACACGCGGGCAAGAACTTAGCACTCGCAGCAGCGGTCCGCTCGCACCGTCGGACATCCCACGTCCGACCCGTGCTCAGGTTCTTTCCGCGCGCAGCAGTGGGCCACTTGCTCCGAGCGATATTCCCCGGCCGACTGCGATCTAGCGGCATCGCGAGATCGAAATATTCGCAAGTTCATATTGGCGGCAGCAGGTTCGAGCTTCCCTGCTGCCGCATTTTTCTATGTATCGGAAGGCAATCTTCCGTATCTTCACGTAAGCATATCGGCTCACACGGACAATCGGAATGGACCAGGAATCATCTGCCTCCCCCTCTGCATCGTTTGATCCCCGTCTCCTGATCAATCTCGGCCTTTTCCTCCTCACGTTCTTCACCGCAACCGTCGCAGGTGTTCAATGGAAGAATCTCGACGCGTTCGAACTGAGGTACTTCCACCACGGGCTCGAGTATTCGATTGCGATTCTTTTTGTCCTTGGTGCACACGAGTTCGGCCACTACTTTGCCGCGCGCTATCATCGTGTCAAAGCAACACTCCCCTTCTTCATCCCATTCCCACCCGTTCCCGGTTTTCTCAACTTCGGTACGTTGGGAGCCGTCATCCGCACCCGTTCGGTCGTCCCGAGCAGGAAAGCGATGTTCGACATCGGTGTCGGTGGTCCGATCGCCGGTTTTGTGGCGACCGTCATTGTTCTGGTCTACGGGCTTCTGACGCTCCCGGGGCCGGAGTTCATTCTCCAAATGCATCCGGATTACGATTTCCAATTGAACGCAATCCCCGGAAGCCAGGGTCTCGGACTTGAATTCGGTCAGACTCTCGCATTCAAATTCCTCGTGTATCTCTTCACCGATCCATCGACTCAGTTCGTCCCACCGATGTCTGAGATCTATCACTATCCTGCCCTGTGCGTGGGCTGGTTTGGACTCTTTGTGACCGCGATGAACCTCTTCCCGATCGGCCAATTCGACGGAGGCCATCTCGTCTACACAATGTTTGGTGATCAGCACAGAAAGATCGCACGCGCCGCATTCATTCTCCTCCTCTTCCTTGGTCTCCCCTCGGTAGCCGATATCCTGCTCCAGCTGGCCGTAGGATTTGTCTCCGGGGATGTTCCGGGTCATATTCTCCCGTTTGTTGAATACAGCTGGAGCGGCTGGTTTCTCTGGGCGCTGATATCGTACTTTTTGGTTAAGCTGTATCATCCACCTGTGCCGGACGAGACTCCCCTCGATGAACGACGCATGTGGATTGGATGGGGGTGTCTCTTTCTGTTTGTCATCTGTTTCTCCTTTGTTCCATTCACCGTCTTCTACTAACAGGCTGTTGAAAAACGAGGTCCAATGTCATTCTGAATCCCGCTGTTTATTAGCGGGATGAAGAATCTGACTCATAAAGCGAGATTCTTCAGTCGCTTCGCTCCTTCAGAATGACAGAAAAACACTTTTTCAACAACCTGCTAAAAGTCTCGGATGCTACTCCGCATCGTTTGAGACTTGACAGGAAGTCAATTTTTCCCTACTATTGCATCAGTCGCAGTAAGTGAACATGGCGATCTGACTTCACAGAGAGGTTTCCCCTCCGACCCCACTTGTTACCATCCTGAATCTTCCTCGTCGTAGCTCAGTACATTCATAACTGTCCTTTTTCATCCATCATGGGAGAATGTCTTGCGATTCCAGGCATACGCTCGTCACTTGATCCCCCTTCTTCTGCTGGTTCTTGCGTCGTGCGAGAAGAAGTCGGAGTCGATTCTGGATTCTAGCCTCAGCGTCGGACGCCTCGAATACGCAATCCTGCAGCCGGGAATCATCAACACGGACACCGTGATGGTCGGATCGGAGAGAAAGGGAACCGACACACTGAAGCTTACGGTGACAGCCCGCGCCGCACTCCGGAGATCAGACATAGGATCTGCGGAGCAGAGCGTGGAGTATGAGCTCTGGAACCAGGATCGGACAAGTCTGCATAGTGCCGGGAAATTGCGGGACGACGGGGTCTCCCCCGACCACGTGAAGGGGGACGCCGTCTTTGCAGGACGGATCGAATTCCAAATCGTACGATCTGTGGTGGGAACATTTCAGGCCGACGTATGGGCGACTTCCCAATACGGTCTGACCAGCCCAGCTCACCGCATCCCACTCTCTCTCGTCCGCCTCAATCAACCTCCACAACTTTCCGACCTGATCGCTCCCGACACGCTCCGGTTGGGGACCCAGAATCAGTTTCTGCTGCTCCAGGTACGGGCCACCGATCCGGATGGATTGGCAGATATCAAGAGAGTATCATTCAACTCATTCAGACCCGACGGGTCCACCTCGAGCGGTAATCCGTTTGCCATGTACGATGACGGAAGCGAAGCGATCATTTCGCAGCCCGACATCCGAAGCGGCGACAAGACAAAGGGGGACGGCATCTACAGTCTCACGGTTGTTCTCCCGCCGACAACAACCGCTGGTCTATACCGATTCGTGTTTCAGGCGATCGATCGGTCTGATGCGGCAAGCAACACAATCACCCATCACATTTCCGTGCGCCCGTGAAACAAGTATCGATCTTGATCCTCGTCCATGTGATCTCCTTCACCCTGAACGGACAGATCATCAATACATTTGAGCTTGGATCCCCGGCAAGTGATGCCGGACTCCCGCTCAGCAATTCCGCGAGTGTAGCGGTGCATGATCGCGGGATGCTCTGGTTTGGCACTGCCAGAGGATTGTCCCGAACCACGAACAGCGGCCAGACCTGGACACACTTTGCGGCGGTGCCACCGTTTGACTACAAGGGCATTTCCGCAATCGCGACGCGCGGGGATACCGTTTGGGTCGCGATAGGATACTCCGAACGGCGCGATGGATCGACAATCCAGATCGGCGGAGGTCTTCACGTCTCGACGGACCGTGGAAATGCGTGGAGCTATGTGAAGCAGCCCATGGATAGCGGAACGGTCGATACGCTGACGTACGGAATCAACAAGATTCGGGCCCTGGCAGTCACGGTCCCGGAGCAGAATATTACGTTCGACATCGCCCTCACGCGCAATACGGTTTGGATCACTTCGTTTGGAGGGATGTTTCGCAAATCCACGGATCACGGGAGGACATGGCATAGAGTGATTCTTCCTCCTGATGGGCCAATTGATCGAATCGCGCCGACGGATACCCTGAATTTCGATCTCTCGCCGTCAAGCGGCAGACTGGGATTACAGGAGAATCTGAATCACATCGCATTCTCGGTGTATGCGTCGAGCGATTCCACGATATGGGTAGGAACGTCCGGCGGAATCAACAAATCCACAGATGGAGGTATCAGCTGGAGAAAATTCACCGCTCAAAACCAGCTGAAGCCGATCTCCGGAAATTGGGTTGTGGCGATCAACGAGCAGGTGTTGTCGGGCAAGCGCATCCTCTGGGCAGCCACGGTCAATACTCGAGATGCGAACGAACGTCAGGGTGTCAGCTTCACCAGCGACGGGGGTGAAACGTGGAGCACCACTCTCCTGGGGGAGCGCGCGCACAACATCGCCTTCAGGGATTCGATCGTGTATGTCGCGACCAACAACGGACTCTTTCGATCGGCGGATATCGGAAAGACCTGGATCAGGAGCGGATCGATTGTTGACCTGAACACCAGACAGCGGTTCGCATATCGGACAACATATGCAGTAGCGACGAAGGGTGACACCCTCTGGATGTCGGGCACCGAAGGAATCGCTTATACGGTGGATCATCCGTCCACACCGTTTGGATCTCTGTGGAAGATCTTTCGAACGTACGAACCCGTCGGATCGAGCGGACGGACATATGCATACCCGACACCGTTTTCGCCGGATGACGAAGTGGTACGGATTCACTATTCCACCTCCGGGAAGACTGCGCCCGTGACCATCCGGGTGTTTGATTTTGCTATGATCCCTGTGAGGACGATAATCGAGAACGCAGTCCGTTCGGGAGATCTCGAGCACGATGAGTTGTGGAATGGAAAGGATGATTTCAATCGCCGCGTCGCCAACGGCGTCTATTTCTATCGTGTCGACATTGAAAACAAGGATTCCATTTGGGGGAAGATCCATGTCGTACAATAGTGGCAAGACTCTTGCATGCGCCTTGTTCCTCATCGTTGGAGCCTGCAGTCTGGACCCGCAGCGCGTCCTCCTGGCTCAACCCAGGTCTTCCTTAGGGGGACAACCGGCTCCCGCGTTTCGGTTCGGCTTTGGGGCAATTGGTCCTGGGATGGGCAATGCCGTTTCTGCACTTCCGTCATCGGCAAGCGCAGGGTACTACAATCCCGCACTCACCGCTTTCCTGGACCATCCGTACGCGAGCGCCACACTGGGGCTTCTCACGCTGGATCGGAATCTCAATTTCGTTGGTTACGCGCGACGACTCCCTCCGAAGGCGGGAATTTCATTCGGGGTTATTAACGCGGGCGTGGGGGATATCCAGGGGCGCGATCGGGATGGGCGTCCCACGGAAATCTATTCCACATCTGAAAACGCATTTGTCTTTTCGTTTGGTCTCAAGCCGAATGAATGGATGGCGATAGGCCTGTCTCCCAAGATCTTCTACTATTCGCTTTACGAAGATGTCTCCTCCACGACCGTTGGTTTCGACGTTGGCGTCATGATGAGACTGCATCCTCAGTGGAGCGTCGGCGCGGTGATACATGATATCAGCTCGAAGTACAGGTGGGATACTTCACCCCTCTACGGAAACAGCGGCAACTCGATGACCGATCGTTTTCCTTTGAGACGTAAGCTGTCGCTGGGCTACGAGCATGCTCAGATCGGCCTCATGGCAGGTGCTGAGTTTGAATACATCGGCTCGCTTCCCATCGTCCGATTAGGCGCCAACATGACGCTTGCGGAGCAGTTTCAAATCCGCGCAGGCATCGATCAATTGACATGGAAGGAGAATCTCCTCCCCCGGATTTCGCTCGGTTTTTCATTTGAGTCATCGTACGAAACCTGGCGACCCGGGATTTCCTATGCCTTTGTTCACGATCCCTATGGTTCCGGAGGGATGCACTTTGTGTCTCTCTCCGTACGATTCGAATAGCCCATCCCGTGGCTTTCGTCTTCGAACTTCTTTTTCTATCTTGTGCACAATGCTCGCCGTCGTGCCAGCAGAAGATGTCCCGATCTTGATTTGAAACCGACTTTGCCATGAAGAAATCCGCAGTTACGTTGCTTCTTGCAGGATCGATCGTTGCATCAGCGCTCGCGCAGGGGACGGCCGTAGGATCGGTGTACCTCAAATTCCCGGTTAGCGCTCGGGCCGCGGCGCTCGGTGAGTCGGTCGTTGCCGATCGCGGCCATTTTTCCTCGTTCCTCGTGAACCCGGCGTCGCTCAATGCTGAATCCCAAACCGATATTCTCCTTGGGCACAGCGCGTGGATTCAAGACGTGAGCACCGAACTCGTCGGAGTCCGATTCCCTCTTTTTGGCACCACCGTGGGTCTCTCCGTCTCCTCGTCTCGGGTGACGGGCATCGAAATCCGCACGCAACCAGGCGAATCGCTTGGATCGTTTGCGGCTCAGTTTGCCAGCATGGGTGTTTCGCTCGCGACATCGGTTGGACCTGACGTCGTCGCGGGAGTGAGCGGAAAATACCTGTACGAAAAAATCTATATTGACGAAACGACAGGTTACGCGGTCGACCTTGGAATGACTTATCTGACGAAGATTCCTGGTGTCGTTGTAGCCGCTTCCCTCACAAACGTCGGTTCTGTCTCCGCCTTTCGGAATATGCCGGGAGATCTCCCTTCCCGCCTCCATTTGGGTGCACAATATTCACGGTCGATCGACGATTTTGATCTGGCCTTCTACCCCGCATATGTCAGTAATCTGGCCGACATCACAAGCTACATGAGCGTCGGCCTTGAAGCGACCTACCAGAAGTATCTCTCCTTAAGGTTTGGCTATCATGGCGGTTCCGAGGCGAGAGGATTGTCAACCGGATTAGGCGTCGTCTATAGAACAATCGCCCTTGACTATGGCTACGTTCCGTTCAAGTTCGGATTGGGCGACGCTCATCTCGCCACGCTGAGCATTTCACTCTGAAGGACGGCATGTCACTCACGATTATTCCGTACGACAGCAGTTGGCGCACCAAATGGGACGAATTTGTGCGAAGATCGAACAACGGTACGATGTTTCATCTTCAGCAATTCCTTGATTATCATCCCGAGGGTCGCTTCGCGTGGCATCATCTGATCGTTCTTGAGAACGACGAAATCGTGTCGGTTTTGCCGGGGGCGCTTCACGGGACGGTGTTCGAGTCGCCGATCGGGGCATCGTACGGGTCGTTCGTGACCGGCGATATTCCGTTCGCCAAAGCGCTGGATGTAGTGGATCTCTTCGGGGACTATTGCCGCTCAAATGGCGTCGAGCGGGTGCTTCTTACTGGGCCGCCGTTCATTTATCACCGATCGTATTCTCAAAACATCGATTACGCCCTCTCCTACCGCGGCTTCACAACCGACAAGCACTATATCTCTCATGCAATCGCCCTTACGGATGGGGAGTTCCTCTCGCGTTTTCAGAGCACCGCCCGTCGCTATATCCACAAGTACCGGCGCGAGAATGAACTCGTCATTGATCTCAGTGATGACTACGATGCATTCTATCCGATTCTCGTCGAGAACAAAAACCGCCATCGTGTGAAACCGACCCACACTCTTGAGGAACTCAAGAGACTGCGGACGTTGCTTCCCGATAATCTGGTGCTCTTCCTGGCCAAGCACGATGGGCAGCCGGTTGCCGGTTCTCTGGTCTTGCGATGCAACGAACAGGTCGCCCTCTGTTTCTACAACATGCTGCTGTACGAGTACGAGGAATACAACCCCATCTATGCGCTGATGTATGAAGTGGTCAAATGGTCGTTTGAACAGGGCCTGCGCTGGGTCGATATCGGCGTTTCGCAGGACACGCATGCGGAAAACCAGATGACGCCCGCCATGAGTTTGATTACATTCAAAGAAAAGTTTGACTCGCGCGGAATACTCCGGAGCACTTACTACAAGCGCTTCATCTGATCCATGAAGATTCTCCACGTTGCACCGATCAACGTTGCCGGCGTTCCTTACAACATGATGGAGATGCAGCGACGGCATGGCCATGAGGCTGCACTCGTCACCTTGCACAGGAACACCCTTTCCTTTCCCGAGGATATCTGTCTTGATCTTCCGCTCCCGCGCAATCCCGTTGCCCGATGGTGGCGTACCCGCAAGCGAATCGACCGCGAACAGGAATTCACGCCCGAGCGTGCCGCGAATCATCCTTCTCCCCGGATTCACAGAGCATCCAACATTTTTGAATATGTCTATTTTCGGTATGATGACGTCCGCAGACGCGGCCGCATCCAGCGCGCGTTTAGCAAACACCAGTTCGATCAATATGACGTGATTCATTACGACGGAGGGCTGGACTTCTTTCGGGATTCCCGGGTCGCCCGACGCTGGAAGACGGAGGGAAAGAAGATCATCTGCCATTACATGGGAAGCGATCTCCGGGTGCGAGGCGTGGATCCTACGATGGAGAAGTTGAGCGATCTGAATCTGACAAACGAGAGTGATCACCTGCTTCTTCATCCCAATATTCACTATCTCTTTATTCCCTTCGACGTTTCGCCGTACGCCGTGCGGACCAACGAAAACGACCTCCTGCGGATCATCCACTCCCCCAGCAATCGAGCGATGAAGGGGACAAGACTGATTCTGCCTGTCATCGAGAAGTTGAAGAAGGAGAGGAAAATCGACTTCGTTCTGCTCGAAGGGACGCCGCATGCACGCGTGATCGAAGCCAAGAAGCGATGCGACATCGCGATCGAACAAGTCGGCAACTTCGGCGGCACCGGATATGGGCGGAACTCGCTCGAATTCCTCGCGATGGGAATTCCGACGATTACGGAAATGACTCCCGACTATGTCGCGTGGCTCCCGGAAAATCCGTTCGTGCTGGCAGATGCCGACACCCTCTACGACCGTCTTCTCGAACTCATCGACAATCCATCCTTGCGAAGAGAGAAAGGAATGGCGGGGCGGCGATGGGTCGAACAGTACCATTCGTATGAATCAGTCCACCGGAGACTCACAGAACTCTATCGGGAACACCATATTTGCTGATCTGACAAGGCGAGACGCGGTCTGGCTGGCGCTTCTTCTCGGCGTTGGACTCGCCGCAAGAGTGCTCTTCATTGGACTGAGCGACCACACGATCGCGTCTGATGAAATCGAATACCATTCCCTTGCCTCGTCTCTCGCGGAGAATGGAACCTACGCGATCGACGGGAAGCCGACCGCATACCGTCCGCCGGGGTATCCATTCTTCGTTGCTTCCCTCTACGCCCTCTGCGGCTCCTCCCCCATCACCGTCAAACTTCTCCAGGCGATTCTCGATGTATTCACCGGACTGCTGTTGTTCTTTCTGACTGCGGGACGATCGGCGAGGAGTGGATTTGCAGCTGCGATCGTGTGGATGTTCTTCGTTCCTGCACTTTTCTATGCGAACCTCCTCTTTTCCGAGACATTGTTCGCGTTTCTTCTCGTACTGCTCGCGTTTGTCGTCACGAGAAGCGTTCCTCACGGGCTCGCCCGCTCGTTTCTGACAGGTCTCCTGCTCGGACTTCTGACGCTTGTGAAGCCGTGGATGATTCTGTTTGCCGCATTCTGGATCGGCTATTCGCTTTGGCGGGGAGATCGGACGCGGGATGTTCTTCTTTCATCCACATTGTTCCTCATGCTTCTCGCTCCCTGGGTGATCCGAAATGCTGTCACTTTTGGTACTCCCGCTCTCTCCCTCAATGGCGGAATGAATCTGTACATCGGTCACAATCCGCACACGACGGGGGGATACAAAGGAATATTTCCGCATGAATTGACAGCTCTCATTCATGACGAAGTTGCTCTTGACAGCACTGCACGCGCGATGGCGCTTGGTTACCTCATTGACCATCCCGGAACGACCGTCATCAATGCATTCAAGAAAATCGGACACCTGTTTTCAAGTGAAGGGGAACTTCTCGTTTTCACGTTTTCGAACGATGGACCTCTCCCCCCGTTGCGCTATGCGGAACGCTACGCCGCACTCCCTCTCTCGCTCATCGCCGTGACAAACCTCCCCTCTATGGTGATTTTGTTTCTCGGGTTGGCTGGAATCGTTAGCTTGCCGCGGGATCACCTTTGGTTCTTCGTTGTCGGCATGGCACTGGTCATTGTGGCGACGAGTATCGTTTTTTTTGGCGGCAGCAGATTTCATTTCCCATTGATGCCCTTCCTGACTATCTTTGCTTGTGTCTTCGTGAGCAACTCACGCGAAGCCTTGCGATCGCTCACAACGGTGCAGTGGATTGTGCTGATCTCCCTTCTCAGTGGATGTATTTCCGTCTGGCTCTATGAGATCATTACTCTCGCGGCTGTCTGACCTCTATACTTCCATTCCCACGCAGTATTGGTATCTCATCATCCTCGGAATGGTCGGGGCATTGCGGTTCGTCAACCTCGGCTTCGACGATATGCAGGCGTGGGATGAGGCGGTCTATGCGGTCCGCTCCATGGGAATGCTCAGATTTGGCGAATGGATCGACCAAACCTCCGTTTCGATTGATGGTCTCTATTCTTCTTTTCATCCGCCTCTTTATATTTGGCTCACAGGAATCGCACAAGCTCTCTTTGGGTTCAATGAATTCGCCGGGAGATTCTTTTCGGCCGCAGCCGGCACCGCCACCCTCTTCGTTCTCTATGAAACGGGGAGAGCATTGGACAAACCAAAAACGGGTTTCATCGGTGCGATGCTTTTCGGACTCTCTCCTCTCGTCACTTTCTACTCGCGGCAGGGTCAGCTTGATGTCACCATGACATTCTTTGTTGCCCTCACGATGCTCCTTATCGCCAAGGAATTAGCACTCCACAAAGCCGGTGTGCAATGGATTTCTGCCGGACTCGCGCTCGGTCTGGCACTTCTTTCCCGTTCCTTTGTCGGGTTCGGCGTTGGGTTGGCGTTTCTTATTTGGATTGTCTTCGGAGGAGTCACTGACAGACGCAAGTACTACGCCGCCCTCGCAAAGATCACGCTGCTCGGACTTCTTCTTGCCGCCCCCTGGTATGTGTACATGACAATCAAGCACGGTGGCGGTGATCCCCTCTTTTTTGTGGCCGGATCGGATCTCTGGACACGCATTGCTGTCGGTTTTGAGGGAAACGTGAAGGCACTGGGTCCGCTCTATTACGTGAATCAATTAATCCTCGTTCTGCCCCTCGCAGTTGCATGGGGAGCGCTGGGGCTGTTTCGGGCCATACGGGAGCGGAACTCGAGCTGGACCTTCATCTCGATCTTGTTTCTCGTCTTCTTCGTTGTCTTTTCCGCCGTGCGTTCGAAGCTGGCAGTCTATCTTTTGCCGACTCTGGTTCCCTTCAGCCTCCTTGCCGGCCGCGAGCTGGTTCGTCTCACGGAGCCCGGAAATCGTCGAGAGGTTTTGATCACAGCGATTGGGATCACTCTTCTGTGTGTCTTCTGGGCTCTCAGGCAAGAGTGGCGGGATGCAGTCCGAGAAGCCCTTGCAAGTCTGGTTTCATTCGACATCGGACTTCATCACATCACACCCCCGCTTGTGACATTTCTTCTGGCAATTCTCATCGGGGGATTGCTTTTCGTTGTGTGGATTCGACGGATTGAGGTCCAGCGAATTTGCCGGTACCTTGTTCCGGTACTCCTCGCACCGGCCTTCCTTGTTATGGTTTTGCACATCGTGTGGATTGATCGGTTTCGACATGTCGACGGTGCCCATGCACTGGTCTCCTACTTGAGCGAAATCAGGGCGGCGAATCTCATTGTGGCGGGATATGAGAGGAATCCCCAGCTGACGTACTACTTCAACGGTGCGGATATCGGATGGGACAGCGAGTGGACTATCCGACGGATTGTTCCGCCGGAGGATTCTCTGCAGTTCCGGATCTGGCTGACCCAGGAGATGCAGAACGAATCGCGTGATGCAGTCCTCATCATTGAAAAGGACAAATTCATTCGATATACTGTAATTGATCCTATGCGGATTGCGCCCGAGAACTATGCACTTGCGTTTGAGAGCAGACGATATGCCGTCTTCGTCTTTGTGCCGTTCGTGAATCTCATCGCAAATCGCAAGGGAACGGGGGCGGCCCTCCGTGACACGAGGCCAATCGAGAAACTACATCTTTGATCATCATTGTGACGAGTCGATAATACGAGGAGTGGAGCCGAGATGAGATCAACACGTATCATGGTGACAATTGCCTTCGTGATTGCGGTGGCAGCTCTTGTGTTCATTCAGTTGGGCGCCGGCGATTCCACGGCATCGGCAAGTAGTGTGGACTGGAAACCCTTTGATACGGCCGTTCAACTCGCACGGAGCCAGGGTAAGCGCATCCTTGTCGATGTCTACACAGACTGGTGCACGTGGTGTAAGAAGATGGAAAAGGAAGTGTACACCGATCCGGCAGTTGCCAAGGCCATTCAATCTCATTTCATTCCGGTCAAGCTCAATGCCGAATCGAGTTCTCTTGTGACGTATGATGGACGAACACTCAGCGAAGCGCAGTTTGCCAGAGCCATGGGTGTAAGCGGATATCCAACGACGGTGTTCTTCGAGAGCGGCGGCAAGCCGATCACGGTCGTTCCCGGCTTCATCCCGGCCGGCGATTTTTCGACGGTTCTTGCCTTCATCGGAGAAGGACACTATCAGTCGAAATCGTACGATGCATTCCGCGCGGAACGTCAAAAGACGAAGTAGCGGCGCCGATTGCCGGATCAATTCGCTGCTGATCGCAGTCTCCCGAATTCTGAATGAATGTTACGAAAAAGTCCTTCGTGCTCACGATCGTCAGCTTCTGCATCCTCCTCCTTCTCAATTTCACCGTCGCAGCCCCCTGGAACGATCTTCAGATTGGTGAACTTGCAAGCCAGGACCGCCAATCCCTCCAAACACTCCATCCCGGCATACGCCACTGGACGATCGATGATCCTCGCGGTCCGTGGAAACTGAACGTTGTTGAGGTCGATCTCCGCCATCCCGATGTTTCAATCGAAAGTGCCAGAGCCAAAGATCAACTGCATAGTCGGGAACAACTTTCCTCGATGGTCCGTCGTCTCCAAGCGCCCCGACGGCGGGTCGTGGCAGCCATCAACGCCGACTTTTTCGACCTGAGGACGGGAGAGAACTTGAATAATCAGATCATCGCTGAGACGTACGTCAAGGGCGTAACGGGCTCCCGTTTCTCTGATGCTTCGTTTCGCAATGGTCGCTCTCAGTTTGCTTTCTCATCGAGTCGGCGGCCGTTGATTGAGCAATTCGACTTTTCGGGAAAGATGTTTCGCAATGATGGATCCGAGTTTCCGCTCACGGGCGTCAACATCTCGCCGCGTGAAAGTTCGCTCGTGTTGCGCAATGCCTATGTCAGCGAGACAGTTCTGCCTGAGTCGGGGCTTGGATTGCGTCTGCAAGTTCTTATGCGGCCGGTGCGCAAGTCGTTCGATACTCTCTTCTTTGTGGTCACGAATGCGTGGCCTCCTGATAGATCTTCGACGCCAACCTCGACAGACTGGTTGTTGCAGATCTCCGGACACAATACGTTTGCAGCCGGGATTCATTCCGGGGATACTCTTCGGGCCTGGCTCGGGACAGACCCCTACGTCGGACCACTCCGGACTCTTGTCGGTGGCTGGCCCAGAATCGTTCTCAATGGAACGAATCTTGCCGCCCAGAGCGATACGCTCGAGGGAGCCGCGGCCCGGTTCTCGACACAACGGCATCCACGCACCGGAGTCGGGTTCTCTAGAGATAGTACGAAGGTCTACATGATCACTGTGGACGGCAGACAGTCGACGAGCGTCGGGATGACACTCTCGGAGTTCGCAGATGCCATGCTCTCCGTCGGCGTTTGGAATGGCCTCAACCTCGATGGCGGCGGATCGACCACGATGATCGTCGATGGGATCATCATGAATTCCCCATCGGATCCCACCGGCGAACGACCGATCGCCAATTGCCTTCTTGTGGTTGTCGAGGAACTCAACTAAATGTTGCCCGCATTGCATCGCCGTATTGAACTTCGGTTCTTCCATCCCTTGCATTGTGACTGGTTTTCGTTATTTCTATCTTTGTCAACGGTGAACGTCTCCACTGATCAATGAAGGCAATGGATGATGGTGAGCGGATTCTCCTTTGTTCGGAACGGAGTGATGTACGACTATCCTTTCGTGGAATCGATCTCCTCCATTCTCCCCCTTTGTGATGAATGTGTGATCGCCGTTGGAGATTCCACCGATGACACGCGCGCGAGAATCGAGGAGATTCATTCTCCAACGATCCGAATCATTGATACGACCTGGGACGAACGCTTGCGTGAGGGAGGAAGAGTTCTGGCACACCAGACTAATGTCGCGCTTCAACATATCAAGGGTGATTGGGGATTCTATTTGCAGGGCGATGAGATTATCCACGAAGATGACCTCCCAACGATTGCGAAGGCGATGGAAGAGTACCAAGATAATCCGCGTGTCGAGGGATTGCTTTTTCGGTATCTGCATTTCTACGGCAGCTACCGGTACGTGGGGCATTCACGACAATGGTATCGTCGCGAAGTGAGGATTGTTCGAAACCGTATCGGTATCGAATCGTGGGGAGATGCGCAGGGATTCCGGCGACACGGACGGAAACTGAAGGTGAAGGCCATCGATGCAACGATTTATCATTACGGCTGGGTGAAGCCGCCGGCCGTGCAACAACTGAAGCAGCTTTCATTCAACCGCTTGTGGCACGATGACGAGTGGGTGCGAAAAAACGTTGGAGCCGCCCCGGCGTACGACTATTCGCGAGGCGGGCGATTGAGGCAATTCGAGGGGACGCATCCCGCCCTGATGCACGACCGTGTCGCTTCCCAGGACTGGTCCTTTGAATATGACGAACGAAAGGCACAAGGCAGAGTGAAGGATCGGATACTCGATTGGATTGAGGAGATCACCGACTGGAGAATCGGTGAGTATAGGAATTATGAACTCATCTAGCGCCAATCCGATCACTCCACAGGTGCGACTTGCCGTCGTTTGCTTCTCTCGTTCATGGGGCGGACTCGAGATGAAGCTCGTCGAGATTGCCCGTGAGCTGACGAGGCGCGGACATTTTGTCCGTCTGATCGCCCCTGCCGCTTGTCCCCTTCTGTTGCGAGCCACAGAGTTATCCCTTCCTGTGCTGGCAGTCTCGCCGTGGCTCAAGTATCTGGATGTAGCCGCGGCGGACAGATTGCGCGGCGTATTCCATCGGGATCGCACACAGATGGTGCTTATCGGGCAGTCGCGAGATGTGAGTACCGTACGACTTGCGACACTCTTCCGTTCTTCCCCTTCCCTCCTCTTTCTCCAGCAGATGCAGTTTGACGTCGGGAAGAAAGATCCGTTTCATCGTTGGGCGTACGGCGGAATCGATCTCTGGCTGACGCTGACGGACCGGATGCGTGACTCGGTGATCCGAAATACGACCGTGGATCCTGAACGGGTCCAGACCTTTCCGATTGGATCGGATCTTACGCGCTTCGATCCAGATCAATACGATGCCAAACGGGAGCGCGAGCGGATGAACCTGCCTCACGATGTACCGATCGCGGCTGTTATCGGTCGACTCGATCCGCAGAAGGGGCAGGACGATTTCGTTCGCGCAGCATCTGAGGTGATTCAACAAGTACCGAATGCGCACTTTGTTATTGTCGGTGAAGAGACGAAAAGTGAGAAGGGCTTCACCGCCCATCTGCAGAAGCTCGTTGAGGAACTTCAGCTCGAGAAGAAAGTCCGATTCCTTCCGTACACAGACGAAGTCCCGCGAATGCTGAGCGCAATTGATCTCCTCGTTCTGCCGAGTCATTCTGAGACGTTCGGATATATCCTCGTGGAGGCGATGGCGATGGGTAAGCCGGTTGTGGCAACAAATGCAGGCGGGGTGCCGGAGATTATTGAGCATGGAAAGAGCGGTTTGTTGTGTGCTCCCCGGGATGCTCAGGCAATGGCTGGTCACATTGTAGATCTACTCCGCAATCCGGACCTCTATTCTCGGATCGCGTTCGAAGCGCGGAGGCGGGCTACTAAACACTTTGATTTTCGCTCGCAGATGACGAGACTGGAAGAAATCCTCTGCCCGCTCAGGAGATCCAAGTAGATTGTTGAAAACCAAAATTCATGGCGGGTCAGACATTTGACGAAATCATCCCTTTCGGACTTTGTCTGACCCTTTTTTGTGTGGAACGGCAAGAATGCCTATCCCCGCCGCGGAAACGACTTTGACGGGCCTGCTAGGCCCAGGGGCGATCCGACGGAGACCGTCGGAACGAGATAGCGGGGACGGAGCACTGCTCCCGCTTCTACGAACCAAAATTCATGGCGGGTCAGACATTTGACGAAGTCATCCCTTTGGGACTTGTCTGACCCTCTGATCGCCCTACAGTCGCTTCTCCTTCACCAGCCGATGCGCCGTCAACAGGAGTCCCACTACAAACCACCAGACCAGGCAGTTGATGAACGTTCCGTAGTAGTTCTGAAAGATGCCGGCGATTAGAAAACCAAAGATCGTCATGGTGCTCCCAAGGGAGATGGCGCGGAGAAAAGGATCATCCGTTTTCCGATATGTCGTGACCCCGACGATCAGCGCCAGAATCCACATTCCCACGAACGCAGTCAATCCGGGAATTCCCGCATTGACCAAAACTGTAAGATAGTCGCTGTGTGGATGAACCGTCGTGTCGTAGAATCCCTCAACCTTGTACTTGTCGAAATAGTAATCCCAATTATCCTCCCCGATTCCAATTATCAAATGGTCGCCCGACATGTTGAGAGCTGTTTTCCAGAGATTGAGGCGAACTTGATTTTGGGAAGGATCAAAGATCGAGCCGGCGCGTTCCCAGGCAGTAGGAAACGCGAGAAATGCGACAATGAGAATTGCCGCAAGAGCGCCGACGACCATCAAACCGATTTTCTTCCCTTTGGCGAAACCAAGAATCGGCATGACCGCTCCGAATGACAACCAGATGCTCCGAGCAAATGTGCCGACGATCGCAAATAGACCCACGAGTGCGACGGCGAAGTATCCCCAGCGAATCCGCTCCATCTTCTCGAACCACAGACTCCCCGCGAGAAACACTACCGACATCATGAATCCCGCAAACGTCAGATAGAAACCGTGAAAACCGACCGAACGAAAGTACTCTCGCATCGGAGTCAATTCAACGCCGCGCCAGAATTCATATCCGTGGAACATTTGGACGATACCATAGAGCGCGGCCACCGACGACGATGCCAAAAAGAGATGTACGATTCTCTTGAGCTCGTTCACGTCCCGGATTGTCCAGAACATCATGACCATGATGAGCAATGGCCATTCGTTGTCTGCCAGCGCGAAAAGACTATGCAACGGACGAGGTGATGTCACTGACGAGACCATGTTCCAGAACATGTAGAATACCAGAAGCGCCAGAATCGCATCTCCTTCGAATTGCCACTCTCTTTTCGCCATGCCCCTCCCCATCCATCCAATCACGGCAAGAGCGATTCCAAACTGCGCGGGGACGTGCGAGATCGGAAGACCGAGGGCAAAGAGATAGATACCGAATCGAGAAAGCGTTGTAAAATGATTGCTCATGCCGATGAAGATCGCTTGGAGGTGATGGGAAAGTAAACGGCAACAAACGAGTCGATCGCTGAAAGGATGCGTTCCTCGGGGATCTTCGAAACCGGATTTCCTTCGTCTGCAAGGACGATCCGGGATTCGACCTTGTACGGCAGCCATTCATTCGTGACCTGCAGAGGCGTGAAAAGACCCATCACCGGAGTCTTCATTGCCGACGCGAAGTGAATGATCGACGTGTCGGGGGTGATGACACATAATGCTCCCCCAATAAGACTCGCGATCTCCAGGAGCGTCGCTGATCCCGCTTCGGGGTAGCGCTGACACCGGAGGGTATTCATCGTGCTCTTGACATCACTCAGCAGGTCACTATCTGCCGGCGCTGAGATCAAGACAGTGGGAACACCGTGCGTGATTGACAGGTGTGATGTAATTGCGGTCACCTGCTCGTGCGACAAACGCCGCACCTCATCGGTTGCGGAAAGATTGAACACGACAAATCCATCCCCCCTTTTTCCAGTATCTCCACGTCGCGAGAGGCCGTGCCGATAAAGGAACGTATCAACCTGCCGTTGTGATGCGTCATCAACCTCGATTCGGAATGCAAGCTCATCCTCGGTGAATGGAAGGCCGAAGACCTGTTCCACGTAGTCCGCGAGCACCTCCACCATGTGCTTGGAGCCGCGAGAGAGCTGCAGAAGTCTGTTGAAATAGAACCGATACTTCTCGGCCCCCTGCCCTACCTTGAAACCGTCAGGGGCAACGAAATTCGCGATGATGCCACCCGAGGTGGTGCGGTTGAAGATGAAGTTCAACACTACCTCATATCCCACTCCTCTCGCCTTTCCGAGATCCCCAATCATACGAAGCCAATTCTTATCGAGGATGAAGACATCATCCACGTGCGGATCGTGGGAGATAATCGATGCATTCGCCGGGCTGGCAACAACACCGATATTCAACGATGGGTTCACCGCTTTGAGCTTCCGAAAGATCGGAGTCGTGACGATGATGTCACCGATTCTATCGTACCTCAAGATAAGCAACCGGCGAATTGAACGAATGTCGATCCTCTGATCCGATTGGGCGTTTCGGAAGAGCAAACGGAACACGGGATACACAACTGCATGCCGGAACAACAGCTCCAACCGTCGTAGGATCTTACTCATGCGATGCGTCCTGTGATTCCATCCGCCGTTGTAGTCTTTCAAACGCCTCGACGACTTGCCCAACCGATATGGTTGTGAGATCATCCACCGGCGTCACGAGACACTCGGCGAGACTCCCGTATGGTTCCCAGATTCTGAGAGTTGGATCGGATTGGACATAAAGGACGATTGAGGGAATATCAAATGCCGCGGCGAGATGAACTGCCGCCGTATCGGGAGTGATGAGGATGTCGCTGTGCTTGATCAGCGCCGCGAATTCATCGAACGATGTTTTCGGAGGAACAAGAACATTGGGTACGGCCGACGCGATTTCTCTGGCCCTTGTGCCATCGGTTGCTTTGTGAAGGAGGAGGAAGGAACAGGTGGGAATTCGTTCCCTCAACTTCTTGAGGAGTGACTTGTAGTTTTCAATCCCCCAGAATCTTGTTTCACTCCCTGCCGAAATATTTATGGCGACAACCTGGCGTGTTGATGCACGAGACTCGCGGAGAAGATCTTCAGCGCGACGATCCGATTCCTTTGTGGTTTCGTATCGAATCTGCAGTCTCTCGTGGATGGGTTCTATCCCGAAAACCGTCAGGATCGCGGCAATGCGTTCCACGATGTGAACATCCGTGCGGGAAAGGAGGGGGACTACGATATCATACGCGTACGCATTCGATTTTTCAAGTCCGATTGTCCAGGAACCGCCGGATGTCAGTACCAGCAACGTGGATGTGGCCGAGGGATTGTCCATCAGGTCAATCACGAAGTCATACTTCTGCCGGCGGAGACGGCGGATGAGCGCGATTGCAGCGATGGGATTTTTTCGATAGACCCATCGGGTGCGAACGAGTTGCTCGTTTCCGATTGCCATGACATTGTTCGGACTCAGAACAACGTCCAGCACCGCCTTGGGATATCGCTTCTTGATGGCATGAAACAGCGGGGTTGAGACGAGCACATCACCGATTCTGTCTTGACGGACGAAGAGGAACTTGCTGGAGTCGAAATCCCAGTCAGTGGGAAGCGGTCGGGAACGCCTGGAGAATCCGCGGAGCAAGCGAATCAACATTCTCCGGAAAGAAACTTCCAGGGCCTTGAGCAGATTCAATCAGGTCTCCTCTCCCCTGAGATCTCCGTTTTCGGCGAACTGAAGCGAATACAATCGCTTGTAGAGACCGCTGTCTTTCTGAAGAAGTTCATCGTGCGTTCCCTGCTCGACGATTCGTCCCTCCTCAAGGACAAAGATGCGGTCACAGCGATACACCGTAGAGAGGCGATGCGCAATGATGAAAGAGGTCCTCCCCTCCATGAGGCGGTCGAGCGCCTCCTGGACGGCGAGCTCCGACTCGGTATCGAGCGCAGATGTCGCTTCATCCAGCAGGAGGATTTTCGGATTTCGCAAGACGGCGCGGGCGATGGCGATTCGCTGCCGTTGTCCCCCTGAGAGCTGGAGCCCTCGTTCTCCCACCTCGGTCTCGTACTTCCGCTCCAGTCGTTCGATGAACTCGTGTGCGTTGGCCGCTTGTGCCGCGGCTACAACCTCATCCCGCGTGGCCTCGAGCCGTCCATATCGGATGTTGTCGTGGATCGTGCCGGCAAAGAGCATGACTTCCTGAGGAACCACGGCGATTTGTGACCGGAGATCGGAGAGTCGCATCAGACTGGTCGCCGATCCATCAATCGTGATCGTGCCTTCGGTCGATTCATAGAACCGCGGGATAAGATTGATCAAGGTCGTTTTCCCGCTGCCGCTCGGGCCGACGAGGGCGATACGCTCTCCCTTTCTGACGTCGAACGTAATGTTGCGGAGTGCCGGTATCTCGCCGTCGTACGAAAAACTGACATTTCTGAAGCTGACGTTGCCGGTTTCAAAAGGAGACACGCTTGCGGGTTTCGAGAGATCCTCTTTCTCAAGATCGATCATCTCAAAGATGAAGCCTGCCGAGACAAGGCTTTTCTGGAGGCGTGCCGCGTTCTCTCCAATGGCCTTGACCGGCTTTGCAAGGAACGTCATCAGAATAAGAAACTGAATCATCATCTGAATCGTCATCGACCCCTCGATGAAGAGATAGGCAGTGAAGATGACGACCAGGGCAATGACCAGCGTATTGAAGAACTCGTTGATCGGGCTGAGCAGGGCAACCGTCTTGACGACTTTCATCGAATGCCGATAGTTCTCGCCGACCTTGGCGCGGAAGTTCTCTTTTTCGAATTCTTCACGCGTGAAAAACTTCACGATACGGATTGATGCAATCTTCTCCTGAAGAAACGCAGTGATCTCTGCCAGCGTGTTCATGATCTCACGGCTGATGGACCGGATGCGATCACCGAACTTGCGAGAAATAATGCCTGAAATACTGAAGACGACAATGGTGAAGATGGTCAGCTGCCAGTTGGTGTAGAAAAGTGCTGTGGCAAATATGATCGCATAAATCGAATTCTGTGCCATCTCGATAATCTGGAAGAGCGATTGCTCAACGGCATTGACGTCGTTCGTGATACGGGACATGATCCGGCCCGTCTTCTGCTTATCGAAGTACTTCGCCGGCAGCATCACAACCGTATCGAACAACTCGACTCGAAACTTCATCAGAATCTTCTGCTGCACCGAGCTCATCATGTATTCCCGCACGTACACAAAACAGACCTTTACGAGAATGATGACAGTAATCGCAGCGGCAAACAGGACGATAATGTCAAAGCTTTCCGAATAGCCCGTGATCGTGAGCTCTCGGAGCCGGTAGCCGTAGATCTCAACCGGAACGGAAATGGCGATCTCGGATCCACGCCGGACAAATCCCTCGATCTCTTTGAGAACGGCAAACAACTGAGCAACGAGGAAGGCCGAAATCGTATCTGCCGTGCTCATGACTGCAACTGAGAAGAGTCCGGCAAAGATGCGCCAGCGGTAGGCGAGGAAGTACTTGGAGAGTCGCAGAAACGTCGTCATGACAGGGGCAAACGTACCCTATTTTTCGGGCAAATTCAACGAAGCAGAATACGTTGCTGTGCGGGTGTTCGGGATCAGTTGCAGAAAAGTTGATGCCGTCAGCGGAGTGCTCTTATGTGCGACATTGATCGCATTCGCAGAGCGATTTCAGATATTCCCACGAGTACAGGCCCGTGGAATGCCCGTCGCCCCACGTGAGTTGTAGTGCATATGATCCGACTTGCTCGGCTCCTCTCAAGGAGTACTTGCCTGGAAGATCGGGTTGAGGAGTTGGGGGGAAGTGATGAAGGAGCACCGTTTCTCCCTGACATGAGGCACACGGACACATTTCTCTCAATGTTCTCAGGGATATCGAACTCTCGTGACCATCACTCCATTCGATCAGGAGCTGGCCATGTGGACTGAGATGGACCTTCCGTGGAATCATCTTCTCTTCTCCGTTCACAAAACAAAAAGGACAATCGTTCATGATTGTCCTTTTCCTGCCTGGTGGACCGTACCGGGGTCGAATGCCAAAGGCATTTCGCAAACAACGCTCAACCGGTGACCTTCCCGTCACGACGTATGCCGGGACGGAACGCTCTCCCAAACTCTTCCCCAATGTGTTCGACAGAGAACTGGTGGACCGTACCGGGGTCGAATGCCAAAGGCATTTCGCAAACAACGCTCAACCGGTGACCTTCCCGTCACGACGTATGCCGGGACGGGACGCTCTCCCAAACTCTTCCCCAATGTGTTCGACAGAGAACTGGTGGACCGTACCGGGGTCGAACCGGTGACCTCCACAATGCCATTGTGGCGCTCTCCCAAACTGAGCTAACGGCCCAAAAAACCGCAGTCAATATACCCATAACCGTAAGGAAAGTCAAACACAAACTTCTTGCGGTCTGGAACACATTTGAGTACCATGTGCAACAGAAATACATCCAACAATTTTCCGGCCACTCCACAATGCGTAGACTTCTCATCGGGCTCTTCATTGTTATCAGTGTACAGGCACAGGAACATCTCGTCCCGTTGACGGTCCTGCACTGGAATGATTTCCACGCGCGGAATGTTCCGTACACTGTCACGATCCGGGATACTCTTCGCCAGCGTGATACGACGTACCTCATCGGTGGAAGTGCAACCCTTCTTGCCTACATTAACAAGTTCCGGTCACAGTCCGGCCCCGTGCTTGTTCTCAATGGTGGAGATGATTTTCAGGGAACCCCGATTTCGACGATCACGAAGGGTCGCTCGCAGATCGACTTGATGAACATCATCCAGCCCGATGCGATGGTGCTTGGGAATCACGAATTCGACTATGGCAGTCGGTCGCTCCTCGAACATCTCAAGGAAGTATCGTTTTCGGTACTCGCCGCCAATCTCTGGGATTCCGCGCGCAATCGTGAATTCGTCTCCGCGGCGAACATCAAACGCTTTTCCGGAATGACGATCGGGATTCTTGGACTCTCCCCGCCCGATCTGGATGCGCTCGTCGTTCGCGACAGCATCAGAGACATCCGGCTTCTTCCCGTCGACAGCGTTGTCGCCGTCCACGTGAGAGAATTTCGACGCGATGGCGTCGACCTCATTGTGGTTCTCAGCCATATGGGCTCCTCCAATGACGAAAAGCTCGCACTTCTCTTTCCGCAGATCGATCTCATCGTCGGAGGTCACGATCACCGACCAATTCGGAATCCGATCCGTGTCGGTCGAACATTGATTGTCCAGGCAGGTTCGTACGGACGATATCTCGGGAAAGTGGATTTGATCGTCGACACGCGAGGCGATTCGGTCTTCAGTTATCGAGGCAGTTTGATCGAAACAAGGGTAAGCGAGGTGCTCCCTGATCCGGTGGCGGCAAAGAAAGTGGAAGAGTTCGAAGATCTCGTCGGCGATGCAATGAAAGAAGTGATCGGAGAACTATTGACGCCGTGGACGACGGTTGGATACGGGAGGCGTGCAGAATCGAACATTGGGAACTGGCAGGCCGACGTCATTCGGGCTTTTACCGAATCAGACGTAAGCTTTCAGAACTCCGGGGGAATACGGGATAATCTCAGAGCAGGGCCGATCACCGTGGGGGACATTTGGCGCATATCCCCGTTCGGCAACACGTTTGTTCGCTTTGCCGTCTCCGGGGCCAAGCTTCGTGAAATGCTCGAACATCATCTCGCCAGCCGGCTGGATGAGAGAGGGCATTTCGGGGGAATGAGGATGGTGTTCGATTCCCGCAAACCGACGGGAAGCAAACTCGTCGAAGTCACAATCGGGAACAAGCCGCTCGACGACAAGCGCATGTACAGATTTGCGACCAACAACTACGTGGTGAGCAATCTCCGAACCCATTTCGGTATCACGGGAGAGGGGCTGACGTTCGAGCGCCTCCCTGATCTCGATCGGGATGTCTTCATTGAACAGATTCGCAAGGGGGGGAAGATCTCGTCCGCGCTCGATGGGAGAATGAAAGATGTGGCAAGTGAATGACGCAGGATCAAGGGCGAAGAGTGCGCGAACACATGCGGCGCGAGCGGCAATCCTTCCCCTTCTCCTCCTGATGTGCCTGATTGGATGCGGCGATGAATCCGTGGATCCGAACCTCCCGGAGATCGTCTTCCCGACCTCCAACGTCAGCTACAACAGGCATGTCGAACCCCTGTTTCAACGGAAATGTGCTTTTGCGGGATGCCATTTTGGCGTGAACGCAGCGCGTGGACTCGATCTCTCTCCCCCATCCTACAACCGCCTGCGAAACTACCAGCCTCTCCTTGTTTTCCCGGGTGATGCAACCGAGAGCTATCTCATCAAGAAGGTCGACGGTCGTTTTCCACCGCGCATGCCGCTGAGTCGCGAACCGTTGAACGCGAATCAGATTGAAGGTTTGAAGAAATGGATCAACGAAGGGGCGTTGAACAACTGAGGATTTCTGTCCTTACTTGACCGAACGATGTCGTCCGTTTGTGAGGCGGTGGTCTTTTTCCACTAACAGGGTGTTGAAAAACGCGGTCCAATGTCATTCTGAATCCCGCTGTTTATTAGCGGGATGAAGAATCTGACTCATAAAGCGAGATTCTTCAGTCGCTTCCCTGCCTGCCCACCTTCGGCGGGTGAACCGGCAGGCAGGGCTCCTTCAGAATGACAGAAAAATACTTTTTCAACAACCTGCTAATGCTTTCCCTTCCCGCGAATCCGCACGTCGCTTCCCCAATGAAGCTTCTTCCTCAGCACGTCATAATAGTTGCTGTTCAACCGTTTCACGAGACGTGCAACATAAGGCGCTTGCTTCACCCGGATTGAGGCGGGTGACGTGAGGAGTCTTGCCTGTTGGCCATCGGCCGTAAGATTGAGCTTCTGACCGGCGACCGGCAATTTTATGACGAGCACCGAATTGCTCGGAACGATTACCGGTCGTGCTGTGAGCGTGTGGGGACAAATCGGATTGATGGTGATGGCTGCGCTGCTCGGGATGACGATCGGTCCGCTGTTCGCGAGGGAGTATGCGGTTGAGCCGGTCGGTGTCGCGATGATGATTCCGTCGGCGGTGTAGGTGGCGAGGTATTCCTCGTTCACGTACGTCTCGATCGTTAACATGCGCGACGAACCGTATTTCTCGATCACGATATCATTCAGCGCAGAATAGGTGGATTTGAATCCATCGGCCGATCCCACGAGCATCATCCGATCTTCAATCTTGTACTTTCCAGCCAGAATCTCCTCCAAACAGGCGGCAGCCTCGTCTTGAGAGACCTCGGCGAGAAATCCAAGTTTCCCGACGTTGACCGCGAGGATGGGGGTCTCGTGCTTCCCCACCAGTCGTGCCGCTCTCAGGATCGTTCCGTCACCTCCAAGTGAAACAAGAATATCGCACTCGTCGGGGAGACGGTTCTCAGGCACCGAGATGCTCTTTCGTTGATCTTGCCGCTCAAGGTGCTTGCGGAGAAGTCGCGTCAACTTGTCATCGAGAACAAAATCGACGCGGTGGCTTTGCATGACCCCGATGAGAGCCAGGACCAGTGCGGGAATCTCACTCTTGTCAAGATTACCCGTAATTCCGAATTTCACGATTGTTCCTCGTCCTTCGGTGGTTGTTCCTCGGATTTCTTTGATCGCTCATCCACATAGTTGAGTCGGAGCTCGCGGAGCACATTACCGAGATAGTGAGCCTCGTCCTCATTGAGATTTCCCTTCGTCTTTCGATCAAGCATTTCCAGCATGTCAATGGTCATCTGCGCCTGGTCAAGATCTCGCTCGATCTTGTCGCTTAGCGGATTCTTCACCTTTCCCAGGTGCTGCATGGTGGCAGAGTGAAACATCATGACCAGACTTGCGAAAAGGGCCGTATCTTTTTCAGCGACGTTCATTCGACCATCCTTTCTTCGATGCCGAGACGATTCTTTTCCCACAGCTTCGCGTACTTTGCAAAGACATATGCCGACGAGAGAATGCAGAGGACGAAGCCGTGGATCCCGTCGAGGAATCCCCGCTTCACGATGAACATCCTCACAAACGTCCAGAACGGTTTACCGATCAGCTGAGCGAGCGAGAATTGCCTCCCCTCGGCCGCGAGATCCTGCGCCGCAAGCGTCGTGTATTTGTTCAACTTCCGGAAGTAGTGAAAAAGGTCAGGATCTGTGTAGTGGAGAAGGTCTCCCTTCAACTCCGTCACAGACCCCGCAAGGACGAGCTCCTCATGAACGCGATCGATCGTAAATCGGCCGTCGCTTCTGCGGAATACACGCGTCACCCGTCCCGGATACCACCCGCAATGCTTGATCCATTTCCCAAGAAAAAATGCTTTGCGGGGCACCGAGTATCCCGCAACACCGTCAACAGTGCGTGCAAGGACCGAGCGGATTTCGTCTTCGAGCTCAGGGGAGAGACGCTCATCAGCGTCGATCCAGAGGATCCATTCACCTGTGCATTGCGAGAGCGCAAAGTTCTTTGCCTCCCCATATCCGTCCCAGGGTCGATCGAAGATCTTATCGGTAAACGATCGCGCCAGCGAGACCGTGGCATCGGTGCTGCCCGAGTCCACGACGACAATCTCGTGAGCCCACTGGACGGAACGAAGACAATCCGTGATGTTCCGTTCTTCGTTCTTGGTGATGCAGATAACCGAGAGGGTTGTCACATCGGTTCCTTCTACGAGCCAACCACGAAATTCACAAGCTTGTTCTTCACCACAATCTTACGCTTGATCGGTTTGCCGTCAATATGGCGCTTCACACCCACATCGTCAAGGGCCAGGCGTTCCAGCTCTTCTTCCGGCGTGTCGAGAGGCACTTCCACCCTGGACCGGACTTTCCCGTTGACCTGAAACACGACCTCAATCGTTTTCTCAATCACTTTTCCTGGGTCGTAGGACGGCCACGATTCAAAGGCAAGTGATTCTTTGTTGCCGAGCCGTTCCCACAATTCTTCGGCGATGTGCGGGGCAAACGGGGAAAGGACGAGGACAAAGTTCCGGAGCAAAGCCCTTGGTTTCACCTCGAGCTTCATTGCCTCGTTCGTGAAGATCATCAGCTGAGAGATCGCCGTGTTGAATCGAAGGGCTTCGATATCGAGCGAGACTTTCTTGACGGTTTGGTGGTAGAGTTTTTCGAATTCCTCCGTCGGGGGAATGTCCTGGATCGAAGCATCGATTGTCTCCTCTTCGGTGACAAAAAGGCGCCATACCCGATTCAGGAAACGGAAGACCCCCTCAACGCTCCGCGTGCTCCAGGGCTTCATTTCTTCGAGCGGTCCCATAAACATCTCAAACAGCCGCATGGAATCCGCGCCGTATTCACCGACCACCGTATCCGGGTTTATCACGTTCCCTCTTGATTTCGACATCTTCCGGGAATCCTCACCGAGGATGAGACCCTGGTGGCGCAGCTTCATGAAGGGTTCTTTTGTGCTCACATGGCCGAGATCAAAAAGCACTTTGTGCCAGAAGCGCGCATACATGAGGTGCAGCACCGCATGTTCGGCACCACCGATATAGAGATCGACGGGCATCCAGTACTTTTCCTTCGCCGGATCGCAGAACTGCCGCTCGTTCGATGGATCGATATATCGAAGGTAGTACCAACACGATCCTGCCCACTGGGGCATCGTATTCGTTTCGCGTCTCCCCTTCTTTCCGTCGGCCGGGTCCACATAGTTGACCCAGTTTGTTGCCAGCGCCAGAGGGGATTCCGTCGTCCCGCTGGGTTGAAATTTTGCCAGCTCGGGGAGAAGCAACGGCAGTTCGCTTTCAGGGACCTGACGAAGCGTTCCGTCCTCCATATGGATGATCGGGATTGGCTCCCCCCAATAGCGCTGTCGCGAAAAGAGCCAGTCGTGCAGCTTGAATTGAACGCGTGCGCGCCCCAGCGATTTCTTTTCCAGCCAGGCGATAATCGTCTTCTTCGCATCGGGAGTGGAGAGAGCGTCCAGCGAGACTTCTTCGCCGGATGAGTTGACACCCAACCCCTCTCCCTCGTATGCCGCGTCATCATCCTGACCGGCCTCGACGACTCTGCGGATTGGAAGATTGAATTTCTTGGCGAACTCAAAATCGCGTTGATCGTGCCCGGGGACAGCCATGATCGCGCCAGTTCCGTAACCCATGAGAACGTAGTCTGCGATCCAGATCGGAATCTGTTCGCGCGTCGCCGGATTGATCGCATAGCTCCCGGTGAATATTCCTGTTTTCTCCTGCTCGGCCCCGCGCTCGACATCCGATTTCCGCGCAGCCTCCTTCCGGTATCTCTCGACATGCGATCGCTCGGTAACGCTCGTCAGAACATCCACCAAGGGATGCTCGGGTGCGAGAACCATGTACGTTGCTCCGAAGAGCGTATCGGGTCTCGTCGTGAAGACCCGGATGTGCTGGTGCGAATCACGAATCGGAAAATCAATGTGCGCTCCTTCAGATCGTCCGATCCAGTTCCTCTGCTGCTCGAGCGTGGAGATCGGCCAATCCAATTCGTCTGCATCTTCAAGGAGCCGCTCCGCGTAGGCGGTAATCCGCATCATCCATTGCTTCATGGGACGCCGAACGACGCTGTAGCCCTTTTCTGTCCATTCGTCCACTTCCTCGTTGGCGAGGACAGTCCCGAGTTGTTCGCACCAGTTCACCGGAATTTCGGCAATGTATGCAAGGCGATATTCCGCAAGAGCCGCCTGTTGCTGGAGCGGCGTTTTGCCGATCCATTCGGATGCGGTGAAGGAATGTTCAACTTCCAATGCGCTTGTCCCCCTCGCTCGGAACTCCTCGCGCAGCGTCTCAATCGGACGGGCCTTCTTCGAACGGGGATCAAACCACGAGTTGTAGAGCTGGAGGAAGATCCATTGAGTCCACCGATAATATTGAGGATCGGTGGTATCGACCTCGCGATCCCAGTCATAGCTCAACCCCAGCATTTTGATCTGGCGGCGGAACGTCGCGATGTTTTCGGCGGTTGTCGTTCGAGGATGAATATTGGTTTGCATCGCATACCGCTCGGCGGGCAATCCGAACGCATCCCAACCGATCGGATGCAGAACGTTGAATCCCGACATCCTCTTGTAGCGCGTCACGATGTCGGTTGCCGTATAACCCTCCGGATGTCCCACGTGAAGACCCGATCCCGACGGATAGGGAAACATATCGAGGATATAGAGTTTCTTCTTGGTGGGATCTTCGCCGATCTTGAAAGTCCTGTTACGGTCCCAGTACTCCTGCCACTTCTTTTCGATTTTCAGAAATTCGTATTTCATCTACCGGTGCACATCCCTTGCTGATAAAAGATTAGGGACACGATGGTCCCTTCCGTTCGATTGGCGCGTCATTAACAGGAAAGGTAGCGATTTCATGCTCGAAATTCAAACGGTCGTGAAGTAGCAAAACGCGGTATGAGGGATGGCTATGTTCGGCGGACCACAAGCATCGTGAGGTCGTCAGACTGGAGAACGCCGCGGGCATGTGCTTCGATGTCACATTTCACTTTGGTCAGCAGTTCTTGTGCTGAAGCGTTTCGAATCTCTAAGAGCAGGCGTTCGAGCCGTTCTTCGGTGAAGTCATTTCCGTTTTCATCCATCGCTTCACTCACCCCGTCGGTGAAGAGAAAGATGGTGTCTCCGACATTCAGACTGACTTCACCCTCCTCATATGGCGTAAGCGTTTTCATCACGCCAAGGATGAGCCCGCCGCGATCGAGTCTCTCGACGCTTCCGTCTGATCGAAGGAGGAATGGAAGATTGTGCCCCGCGTTGACATATCGAAACGTTGAAGTCTCGACGTTGAGGATCCCCCAGAAAAAGGTGATGAACTTGTCGAGACCCGTATTCGCGCATGTCAAATCATTCATGCGGCTCGTTGCGGCGGGCAATTGGGATTCAAACGGCGCCAGTGCGCGAAGACTGGCCTGGAGATTCGACATGAGGAGCGCTGCCCCCATCCCCTTCCCGCTCACATCGCCGATTGCAATGATGTACTCCTGATCAGATTTCTTCACCACGTCGAAGTAGTCGCCGCCAACCTGACTCGAAGGCACATTGATGCCGGCGACTTCAAAGCCCGCGATGACGGGCATTGTCTGCGGCAGAAGCCCCTGCTGAATCTCACGCGCAATCTTGAGCTCATCGTCAAGCCGTTGTTTCTCCAGAGCTTCTCGAAACAGGCGAACGTTTTCGATCGAGATGATCGCGAGATTGCCCAGCGAATAGATGAATTCCAGATCCGCCTGACTGTAGGGTTGCTCCGTCAATTTTTTTCCGAGCAGGATGAGACCGCGGAGTTCATTCTGGATCATCATAGGAACGGCCGCCTCGATGCCGATTGCATGCAGCGAGGCTGCCCCAAACTTGAATTGGTCATCGCCGTGAAGGTCGGAGACGAGGGCCGGCCGGCGGAGAGAGTCCAGAGATGTCAGAGCCTCGGACAGCGGCGGTCGATCGTCCAAGCGAACGGCAACGGGCCGCAGTTCGTCGTTCTGTCGAAGGTAGACCACATAGCGCATGACTCCAATCTGACCCAGCAGGGAGAATGTCAGGAGACGAACGACGCGCTCGTCGTCCAATCCCAGATTGAACTCCTTTCCGAGATCAAAGAGGGTATTCAGCTGCTGCAATTTCCGATCGACTTCGCGATTTGCCGCCTTCAGCTCTTCGACGATGTTTGCCTTTTCGATCGACGCCGCCGAAATGTTGCTCAGCGATTCAAGCAACTCGAGATCCTTCTTTTCAAATCCCGAGCCGGAAATCTTCTGTCCGAGCGAAATGAATCCGACGATCCGTTGCTGGGAAATCATGGGATGGAGAACGGCCTGCTGGAGTTCCTTCAGGAACGAAATCCAATCTGAACCCTTCGTTGTCATTCGATGGAGGAGAATGTTGCCTCGCGGTGGTTCGGCGATCGTCAGCCGCGTACCTGCGACGGACGAAGAAACCCCTTTGGCGGAAACAACCTCGAAGATATCTCCGTCCCGTCGGAGCATCACCAGACCGCGGGACACCATGAGCTTCCCCATAGTGGTGAGCAAGAGCGTATTGAGGATGAACGGGAGATCAAGAGACGAATTGACGATTTGGCTGAATTCGAACAGCGGAAGAATCTCGGCTGAGGAGACCGTGGTAGGGCGTACGGGTTTGTGTGTGTCGCGACGTTGTTGGCGTTTCTTGATGGACACAGATGGTTCGAGTTAAGATCGCTACTGAGGGAGATGTTTTGTGAGGCGAACTTCGTTCTTGCGTCCCGAGACAGAACGGTACTTGACGTCATCCATAAGCGTTTTCATCAGATGAACGCCGAGACCGCCCCGTCGGAATGCCGTGAGATGTTCCTTCAGGTTCACCGGTTTCAGCGCTTCCGGATCGAAGCTATCGCCCGAGTCGATGATACGGACTTCAAACGTCTCCTTCTCCGCGTAGACGGTGATTTCGATATTCTTGTCGGACCGGTTATGGTACGCATGACGGATGATATTCGTGCATGCCTCATCGACGGCGAGGGCAATTTTCGAGGAATCTTCCTCAGAAAAACCGAAGTCTTTTGCCGCTCCGCCGATGAGTTCCCGCACGGCGCGCAGATTCTCCGTTCTGCTCTCAATCGTTTTTGAGAATGCTAGTTTCATGGTGATGATCGCTGGATTCCTTACGACCTGGGCCGCACCTTGAACCTGCCAATCGCTTCCCTCTCCTCCTTGAAGATCTCATAGAGAAGTGGAAATCCGAGCAAGTCGAAGACGTTGTACACGCGCGCAGACAAATTCGTCAGCTTGATGTCGCCGTGGTTCTTCCGTACATCCTCGATGTACGCCATAAAGACACCGAGTCCTGCGCTGCTGATGTAGGAAAGATCCCTGCAGTTGACAAGAATATTGTACTTCTCGCTGTTGAGCAGGGTCTGAAAAGCGTTCTCAAGCTGCGGCGCCGTGTGAGCGTCAAGATACCCCTTGAGCTCTATGACGCTGACGCCGTCGCCCTCCCGATGGTTGATCTTGAAGTCCGTCATTCTATCTCTCTCCTTATATCTCCGCTCAAAGCTCGTGCACTTCTCGAAATGTCGCTCATTTCCGCCTCTCCATGCCATTTCACCACAACAAGCGTAAGGTCGTCCTCAAAATTCTCGTCTCCGGCAAATCGTCGAATATTATCCCACACGCGCTCGCGAATCGTTTCCGCGCCCGCACCCTTCCGATCCATGATGCTCTTGACGAGCCGTTCAACCCCGAATTCCTCACCGGACGGACTCCGCACCTCGGTTACCCCATCGGTGTAGAAAATACACGCGTCTCCGGGTAAAAGCGAAATCGAAAGCTCTTCCGTCGAACGATTAAAGAGGTCGTCTTTGGTCAATCCCAATCCCAGTCCCCCCGGCCGGATGAAGGTATGCCCCGCTCCCCTCACGTGGATCACCGGACAGTGTCCCGCCCGTGCTATTGTAGCAGTTGAATTCTTCAAATCAAAGACGGCGTACAGGAGACTCACAAAGGTCTTCCGATCGAGGCTGTCTGTGAGCGCCTCGTTCGCCTGGAGCACGAAATCCCTCGGTGTCACCGCCGATTTGCTGAGCGCCTGGAATATCCCCTTCATCTCTGCCATGTAGAATGCAGCGGAAATCCCTTTGCCGGAGACATCGCCGATGACCACGCCGATCCGTTCATCGCCCAGCTCGACAAAATCGTAGGGGTCCCCACCCACTTCGTGGGATGGTTCCGAGATGGCCGAGACTTCAAACGCGGGGTGAGTCGGCAGTTTCTGCGGCAGGAGTTTTTTTTGCATCTGTTGCGCAAGCAGGATTTCCTGGTGGTAGCGCTCACGTTCCAAGGACTGTGCAATGAGCTTCGCGTTCTCGATTGCGATCCTCACCTGATCGGCGAAGGTGGTCATCACATCGATGTCATCCCGGTCAAATCCGTACGCCTCCTCGCTCGTGGCGTGAAGAATGCCGATCAATGTCTGCTGAGACATAAGGGGGATGCTCAACAAGGAACCGATCTCGAGCTTTCTCCCTTTGAAGTGCTTGGTCCTCCGATCCTCCGAGACCGAATCGATGAGAAGCACTTTGCGCGATTCGAGGATCAACGATCGGATCTGGCTTTCGGGTACCGACAAGATGGTGTCGATGTCCTGTGTCGTAATGTTGTTGGTCGCGACAACGTCGAATTCAATCGCCTGCTCTTTGCTTGGTTTCTTGACAAGTTCCAGCCAGGAGCTCCGTGCCCCGCAAACCTCGCGGGTCATCTGTGTCACCGTCCGCACGAGATCGGAGAAGTCCAAGACCTGCGTGACCAGCCGGCTGAGACTGTGAAGCGAGCTTAGTTCGGACTGCTTCCGCTCAAACACATCCGCCGTAGGAAGGTGGAACAAGGTGCTGAGGAAGGCCATCCCGAAGTAGACCGCTCCGAAAATCATGTTGAGAACGACGAATCGTTCCAACGGATCGCTGAAATAGGAAATGGCTTTTCCGGGAAATCCCCTGTTGGTGACGACGGCCAGGAGGACAATCAAAAGCAGGGCAAGCGCTAACGAGTAGATGATCCCGTAGATCTTTTCTCGCCGCGAGAGATACACGATCCAATTCTGCTTGAACGAATTTACGATGGTCATGAGGATCGCGAGGCCGAACAAGATAGAACCGATGAATCCGACCTCAACGATCAAGACCGGCAGCGCGACCGCGGCACTAGCCAGCATGAGCACCAGATAGATGAGGAAATTGCGTCTGATTCCCTTCTTGCGCTTGTGCAGAATGAGGCCGCGAATCGTCAGGAGAAGGAGGATGGCAAGGATGCCCATCGCGATGCTGGCGACATTTGCCATCAGAATTGTAAGGGGATTGGCCGGCACCAGCGCGAAGTCGCGCTCCACGAAGGTCACCGAAGGGGCCATCGTCCCGAGAAGCACGACGAAAAGGACGAACAGCGTCGCAACGAGGAGTTTCCCGATTTCGCGAACGACATTTTCCGTCCTGCCTCGTCTACTTGATCGGAAATAGAAAAAGAGCATGACGAAGGCCAGGAGGATGAATGATCCGCGAACGTAGTCCATCCCGTCATCAAGAACGGTCACGGCTCCTCGTACGACATCGAGGAAGAACACCACAATGAAGAAGAAGGTGGGGAAAAGGACAAATGCTAGTTTTCGCAGTCCGGACATGTCAGATCTTTATCGTTTTCCACGATCCAGAAAGGAATTTGGACCACGTCAAGAAGCTGTACGAAACGACGTAAACCGGCAGAGCCATCCATGCTCCGAATATTCCATAGCCAAACGTCACTCCCACAACATACGAAAATGGGAGGAATACAATCCAGTGTGTCAGAATCTCGACATACATCACATACAGCGTCGCACCTGCCGCCTGCAGGGCGTGTGCGATCACGATTCCCGAGCCGTAGGCGATTTGCGCCACGCCGGCCAATTGGAGAACGGGTCTGGCAGTCTCAATCACCGTCTCGTTGTTGGTGATCACGCGCAGCACCGCTTCCGGAAGAAGCAAGAAGAGAAGCCCGACCACGATCGTAAACAGCGTTGCGAGCTTTGCCGTCTCCGTTCCGTAATGCTGTGCCACCGTCCGCTGATTGTTGCCCAGTGAATTTCCGACAAGCGTTTGCGCCGCGATCCCAAATCCAAAACAGGGCATGAAGGACAAGAAGAGGGCGGTGATCACGACCTGCGTTGCGGCCTGTTCGACTCGACCGATGAGACCCGTGATCGCGACAAACATCAGAAATCCGAAAAGGATGAGAATATTCTGAAACGAGACAGGGAGCGATATCCGTACGATTCTCGCCATATAATGCCAGCTGACTCGAAAGAACTGATAATACCTATACTTCTTTCGATAATGCGAGAGAAAAGTTACAACCACGAAGAATGCCAGACTGACAAGCATGCCGATAGAAGCCGCCAGCCCTGCTCCCCCCACACCCATCATCGGAAAGCCCATCTTGCCGTAGATCAGAATGTAGTCGAGCACAAGGTTGACGAAATACGCGATCAGCGCAGAAAAGAGAAACATCTTGGTGTGGCCGATTCCGTAGAAGAAGCCCCGATACGAAACCGTCAACAGAAAGAACGGGAGGCCGAGCGACCGGTACCGAATATACTCTGCGGCAGCGAATGCGACCTCGGAGTCGGCAGCAAACAGATTGATGAATTCCAGCGCGAACACGTACCCCAGCACGCCGAAGAGAATGCCGATCGCGAGACTGATGATCAAGGAATTGTTCAAAATGAAACCGGCGTCGGTATACTTCCCCTCTCCGTACCTCCGCGCGACGAGAATATGGGTGCCGGTGGCCAGACTCGAAAAGAAGCTCGTAAAGGTCCACGTTGCCAGAACTCCCAGTCCCATCGCCGCCAGAGCGATCTCTGAGGAACCGAGTCTCCCGACCAACGCCGTTTCGATGATCGACACGATCATCTGCGTCGACATCCCCGCGATCGCAGGAGTTGCCACGCGCATGATGCGATGGGAATATGCTTTGCTCGGAAAAGAGAACATGCTCGAGTCTCAGTGCATCGTTTCGGAGATCATCAGTGGGACACAGCGATTCGTTCCTGAGCAATACGGAAAATGGGCACTGCCGGTTTGCTCGGAGCGCCCATTTGATGTCTGTGAAGGATCTTCAACCAAAGCAGATCAGGCATTCGCGAAAGCAATCAAGCGATCAACCTCACGCGCCGGGAGCGAGGTTGGATACTCTTTCTTGATCTTCGACAGGATCTCGATCGCTTTCTCCCGTTTGTCTGCCGCGATGTAATTGCGTGCCGATTGGAGGTAGTATTCCGGGGCGAGAACTCCTTGCAATTCGAGCGCAGCCGCCGCTTCATACCGTCGGGCAGCTTCGACCGGTCGGTCGAGCGCCTCCAGGCAGGCACCAGCGCCGGCAATCGCGGAGGCATGCAATCCACGGTTTGCGATATCCGCATCTTCGTAGTACTGCAAGGCCTTGTCGTACTGCTTCAGCGCGAAATACGAATTCGCCAGATAGAGTTTGGAAAGCTCAACCCCTTCCGTGCTCGCATACGTATCGATGATGGACTGTAGCCCGCGAACGTTCTCTTCCGGAATTCCGTTGATGGCTTGATCGTACTTTCCTTCATCGTAATAGCGCATGATCTTTCCCAGATCGGCGAGTGCGCTCTCATTTTCCGCTGCTCGGTTATTCAAGTAGAACCATATCCCGATTGCAGTGATCACGAGAAGGGTCGCGACGGTACTGATCAGCCGCTTGTTCTGGTCAATCACCGATCGCGCTTCGAAATACGTGGAAACGAGTCTATCTTGCTTGATTTCTCGTTTGGAGACCCTCTTCTTCGCTTTGAGCATAGATCCTCAATGGTGGACGTGAGAAAGTGGATTCAATAGTGCGCCCGGGGCGATTCGAACGCCCGGCCTACAGCTCCGGAGGCTGTCGCTCTATCCAGCTGAGCTACGGGCGCAGGTTACATTTGCCAGTCCCGCCTTTGGCGGGGATGCTCAACATAACAGTGAACTCGAAATCACTGCGCTCGCCAACATCAGTCATTTTGCGACTGAGTCCCGCATTGCGGGATCCTGGATTCACCCGCCACTCTGCCGATTCAATCGGCATCATGGGGTGAATCGGGACTACGAACGCGACGGGGAGAAACATAGCCAACTTTTTCGTGAGATTCAATCCATTGCGTCGTGTGCGACCTACGCTAACGCTCCGATCCTCGGAAATCTTTCCCCAACCGATCCATCACGCGGAGAAATACACGCTCCGCGGAAATCCGTTCCATGCAATCGAATGTTTTGATCGGACACCGCGCCCCTCCGTGAATTGAGCACGGCCGGCAGCGGAGCCCGCGCGTTTCGACGACGACGTCACCCGGTCCCCTCGGGGCAAATCCAAACGCCGGAACGGTCGCACCGAATATCGCAACGACCGGGGTGCCCACCGCGACACCGAGATGCATCGGCGCGCTGTCGTTTGTCACCAGAACCGCGCAGCGCCGAATCACTTCTGCCGACTGAAGCACTGTGAGCTTCCCTGCCAGATTGCGCGCGTGAGAATCGGAGGCGGCCCGTTCGATCTCCTCGCACAACGCAACATCCTCGCTTCCACCAATCAGAACCACACGATACCCCTCACGGCCAAGCATGTCGGCAAGTTGCGCGAATCGTTCCTTCAACCATCGCTTCGTGTTCCAGATCGTTCCCGGAGCGAACGCGATCAATGTTCGGCCGCTCTTTCCCCCGCGCAATTCCGCCAGAAGTCTTTCGACCGTTCTTCGATCATCGTTCGAAGGGTGGACGGTCGGGAGGAGGAATGGGAGTGTGTGAATCCCAAGGCCCCCGAGGAGCGAAATGTTCCGCTCGATCTCATGTTGGTGCCGGTCATAGTGGACCTGCTTGTTAAAGAGAAACCTCCCCGCACTACGCGTGAACCCGACGCGCAGAGGTATCCCCGCCAGGAATGCCAGGGACGCGCTTCTGATCGAACGATGCGGCACAAATGCAAGATCGTACCTCCGCTCACGTAATCGTTCCAGCAAACGACGATAACCGGCCAGACCTTTGTCACGCCCCCGCTTGTCATATTCGATGATCGTGCCGATGTTCGGATGGTTGCGGCAAACCTCGGCAGAACGCGGAACGACGACAATATCGATTGCCGCTTGTGCAAAAAAATCGGCAATCGCCTGCACAAGGGGGAGCGTGAGAACGACATCACCAAGGAAGGCGGTCTGAAACACGAGAATACGCCGCACCGATCTCATTGAGCCCCTTTCGACTGTGCGATCGTCTCGTCAACAGGGAGGTGTTTCCAGCGGCGATGCATCCACATGTACTGATCCGGATATCGCCGGATCATCGCTTCGGTCAGTTCGACATGCCTGCGGGTTAGCTCTTCGACGCTGGACGGCGTGTATTCGGGCAAGTCGTCCATCGGGATTTCGTCAAACCTCAGCGCATATGTACCATCCGGCTGACGGATCGCGAAGCCGAGCATCAATGGTGATCGATTCTTGAGCGCGAAAACGGCCGTGCCGGGATGGGTCGGGACTTTGCGTCCGAAGAACTCGGTCCATAGACTCTCCTTCGCTGCGCTCTGGTCTCCGACAATTCCCACAGCCCGACCTTCTCGAAGGGCTTTTGAAATCTCGCGCACAGCCTGAGACATCGGGATGGCCATATTGCCAAGCTTTTCCCTCCTCCGATTGACTTCTTTATCGACGTAGGCGTTGGATTGCGGTTTCACGACAACGTGCAACGGCTCCCCCAGCTCGGAGACAAAGGACTGCGCGCACATTTCCCAGTTCCCGAAGTGTGCTGTTGCCAAGATCAAGCCCTTTCCGCGCTCGAGGACCGCCCGCACTTCTTCCGCATTCTCAAAGCGGACGAGCCGCTTGATCGAGTCCCGATCCATTCGAAGTACCCAGATGAGTTCAAAGAAGCTGACGCCGATGTTCTCATAGGCACGGAGAGCAAGGTTGAAAATACGCTCCCGGGAGTGTTCGGGAAAGGCTTTGCTCAGGTTATCAATTGTGACTCCCCGCCGATAACCGAGCACGCGAAAGGTGAATCGCCCGACGGCACGGGCGAGCCGCTGGACCCAGGTGAGAGGAAGAAGAAGCAAGAAGCCGGAGAAGAGGAGAAAAAGGAGATACTCGATACGATGAGCGAACCAGCGCACGCTATTCCCCCATGACTTTGACAATGACACGTTTCTTTCGCTGGCCGTCGAACTCGGCGTAGTAAATCTGCTGCCACGGACCGAAATCGAGCTTGCCATCGGTGATTGGAACAATGACCTCATGGTGCATGAGCAGGCTCTTGAGATGGGCATCGCCGTTCGTTTCTCCCGTCCGGTGATGCCTGTATTTCAGGTTGAACGGGGCGAGTTTCTCAAGCCATTCGTCGATATCCTGGATCAGTCCATCTTCTGCGTCATTCACGTACACGGCAGCGGTGATGTGCATGGCGGAAACCAGCACCATCCCTTCTTTCACCCCGCTCTTCCGAACAATCTCTTCCACCTCGCCTGAGATGTTGATGTATTCACGCGCGTTCTTCGTATTGAACCAGAGATATTCCGTATGACTTTTCATCGGTCATGAACTCCCTTCTCAATGATCACGGCACAGCTCAACATCCGCGCATGGTCGATGCACGCGATGACCTCTGTCCGAGGATGAATGCAACGGACTACAGCGCTCCAAAACGGTCCAGCAACATAATTCCCGGATCGGGCATTCGCTCGACGACAATCCCCCGGGTGAGATACGGAAATTCTTCTCCCGGATCCCACTCCCCCTGCTGTCCGCTGTTGGTGAACTTGTACTCCAGAACCGTGCCTACCGGAAACATCCCCTCGAGGGACCAAATTCCATCCCCTGCCACTTGATCACCGTGCGTCCCATCATCGTACATCGGGACGTTGTTTGGAACCCAGTCTCCCAACGATGAATGATTGCCGGCAATGTAGATTGTCGTCGGTACTGAGAATCCTCTCGCGTCGCACTGGAACAGAACCCTCACCTGATCTTTTTCGCTCTGTGCCATGGTGCCTCCCTGTTTTCGTGTCGTTTGAGTTTGATGCTTCTTCGTGATCGGCGGAAAAACTCGATCAGGAAGTGATGCACCCGCTTTCTCTGCGAGCGTGTAGATGCTCTTGAGGTAGGCGAGAAATGCTGTTTCGAATGGATGAGCATCCATATCATTGAAATGGTCGGTGCCGTACCACCAGAACCAATCGGATCCTTCCGCGGCTAGCAACGCCTCCCACGCCCGATGCGCGTACCAGCGTCTCGAATGTTTCCGCGGCGATTTCTCATTCAGGCTCGGGGGCACGAGCGTCGAAGCCGCTAAATCGTCGCGAGCCGTTCGCAAGTACTCCCACGCACGGTTCTTCTCAGGATGTCCGATCCACGTATCGAAGTTTTCATTGATCCATGATCCCGGCCAAAGAGATGTGATCTCAACCATCGATTCAATCGGATGAGATTTGATGCCGCGATCTGGATTGCCCGCAATGTATTCCGACGGAGTGACTGTCTGCACCTCCCCGCGTTTCTGGGCCTCGGTGAGTCGTGCGTACAATTCGTGCAAAAACGATTTTCCATCCTGGTCGTAGCGAAACCACTCCCACGCGTTTTCACCGTCGAGAATAACCGTCAGCACGCGATCCATATCATTGGATGTTGGACGTTGCCGGAGCACCAGCTCCACGAAATCCTTTCCTGCGTCTTTTCCGTCCCAGTGCTGGTACACGAAGCCGATCTTGTCGGAAAGAACGGTGTCGCGGAAAAAGATGGCGAGTTCCCCCCCTCTCCCCGACACGCGGTACGGAAGAAGTTTGTCGGTGGCTTGAGCCCGCGATCTGTGGAGAATTCGTTCGTCCGTGGCTATCCATCGGATCCCGGCGGTAGCGAAATGATCGATGGCGTCCTTTGAGACTGCCCCTTCTGCCGGCCACATACCGGCCGGCGTTCGGCCAAATAGATCCTCAAAGAGGTGCACCGACTTCCGGACGTGCGCTGCGGCATCCTCGGGATACGAGAATCGTTCAGGCAGGAGATCGTTCGGCTGAGATTGTTTCGCGACGTCCGTATTGCAGATAAGTGGAAGGATCGGATGATAATATGGCGTCGTGATGAGCTCAATTTGCCCGGATCGCTCCGCTGGATCGTACATCAGGTGTCGATGCATCGGGACAACCGCCTCGATGACTTTAAAGGCCTCACAGACTATTCTGACGCAGTCGGCTTCTTCGATCTCTTTCGTCAGCCAGAACGTACCGTCACTTCTCCGCTGAAGATAGTCACTCACGCCGACGGTGTAGCCTGTGATGAGTTTTTGGCGCCCCGTCAGGAAATCCGGATCGAAATGGGCAAGAAAGAACCAAAACTTGATCTCCCGCATCTCCTGTTCAGAGAGAGCGTTCACCCCTCCCTGCGAGAACTTCCTGTGCAGCGCAAGGTATTGAGGGAACCTATTCATCATGACGGCAGTCGTTCCAAAGGCATTCCACGTATTGCCCGCTAATGCAGTGAGGTCTTGCTCGGTGAAATCCCGAGTGGGAGTCAGCGCCAGATCGATCCACGGATCAATTCGACCCTTTCCATTGGCAAGAAACCTGTCAACATCGATACTCCCGCGTGCTCGATCAATCACAGATCCCAATCGCCCAACATAGTACTCCTGCAACTGAGCCAGGAGCGAGGAGGTAAGATTGACTGTCAGATGAACGTCTGGATATTCTTCGAGCATGGCCACCATGTCGTAGTAATCCTTGGTGGCATGCGTGCGGACCCACGGTGCGATGAGCCGGTCAGCGGTTGGATCGAGGTAGAGCGGTTGGTGATGATGCCAAATGATGTTCAGGTAGAGCATTGATTCCAAAGATCCGCGGGCTTGAAGTGAACGCCCAAAGATAGTGAAAATGAATCAGAATCCCGAGAAGGTGGTGCGATCTCTCGTTCGGGAGGGAGGGGCGCTTTCCCGGCGGCGTTTTTGCGCACGCAAGTCGATCGATCCCCGATCAAGCCGTGCCGCGGGCTCGCAGACACATCGCACTGCAAATGCGGGGATATATCCCCAAGAAAGCAAAACGCCAATGCCTGTGCGCATTGGCGTTCGCTCGAGCGTGATAGAAAAGCCCCATTAGAACGGCTTCGGCGGAGCGAGGATCGCCTCTTTTGCTGCTTTTGCGACCCTGAATTTCACGACTGTCTTCGCGGGAATATGAATTTGCTCTCCCGTCGCCGGATTGCGGCCCATTCTGGCCTTTCGCTCCACGAGAACAAGTTTGCCAATCCCCGGTAGTGTGAACGAGTTTTTGGCTTCTCGATACGACAGCTCGGCCATTTCTTCCAGAATGCCTGTAGCGACCTTCTTCTTCAGGTCGAACTTGCTGGCCAGATGGGCGGCAACTTGACTCTTTGTCATTGACTTCCCCATTATGAGGGCCCTCTAAAATGTTGGGAGATAAGATGATTAGTTAAAGCAAACTTGAAGCTGAATTACTTACGCGATTAAATCTCAAGCAATCTCAAAATTCCTTAGCAAATATAGACTTTTTCGGTGTAATGTCAATAGGAAAATTCAAAATCGCCAATGATTACGGGCACTTTGGCTCCTCCGGCAGGTCTATGATCAGTGGATGGAGTCACAACAGTTTGATTTGCATAGACTTAGCCGGATTTTGTGTTTTTCACTCCGTGATACCACACTTCATAGAAATTCTGAAGATTCGTTCTTGATTCTGTGACCGTCGGAGGATCCATCTTCCGGAGGGTCGACTCTCAGACCACTGCAGTGAGCATCTTTACATCCAACTGCTGAGTGTCCCTGAGTGAACGCATGAGAATCTTCACGTGAGAAATGTCTTGGAGGGCTTCAACCGAATCTCACGCATTGACTGGCAACAACTTGCGATTGGATCAGACGACTCCGGTCGAAACGTTGACGCTGGTTTCAGTGTGCGCGTTCGAGAGCGACGAGCAAAACGAATTCCAGGTTCTGACACTTGTGTTCATCGATTGATTTTTCTCCCGTCGTGAAGCGTGAGAATCGGCGACGAGTCATGTTTGCGACCCGGCATGCATTTCCTTCTCCTCCTTTGCAGTCGCTTTTTTCCACATTCAATCGACTCGAAAGGGCATCTTTTGCTTGCATCTGAGATTTCTCCTCAGTACGTTTGTCCGTCCTGAATCAGTCGCGTGGACAGGTTTCCCGCTTTCGTCGACGCGGCTTCTAAACTCGTCGAGGCACACATTGTTGAAGACCATATTCGAGCCAAACCCGGTCCAGACTTTTTGTAGCAACGACCCTCCTCAACGTAGAAATTCCATAACCCACTTTAGTCAACTCAATCTCTTAAACCCCAAGGAGGAAATATGATGCATACCAGAACATTTGGTTATGTTTGGTTGCTCCTCTTGATGTTGATACTTGCTACCACTTCCATGATGGCGCAAGGTGTCACGACGTCTGCAATCTACGGAAACGTAGTAGATAATGCGGGCAAGGCCCTTCCCGGCGCCAATATCATCGCGACTCACGTTCCCTCCGGAACTGTATACGGCACCACGAGCCGCGACAATGGAAACTACAACCTGCCCGGCCTTCGCGTCGGTGGACCATACGCCATCGCAGTATCCTTCGTCGGCTATGCGAAACAGGAAGTTGGAGACATCTATCTTCAACTCTCGCAGAACCTGAGGCAGGATTTTCAGCTGGCGGAGCAGGCGATTCTCGCCGGAGAAGTCGTCGTGACGGCTGAGCGCAGTGCACTGATGAGTGCGGCGCGCACCGGCGCAGGAACCTCGGTTGGCAAACAGGTCATCGAATCGATGCCGACGATCTCCCGCAGGATTTCTGATTTCACGCGGTTGACTCCGCAAGCAAGCGGTTCTTCGTTCGCGGGTCAGGACAACCGCCTGAACAACACGACTGTTGACGGTTCGTACTTCAACAATTCATTTGGACTTGCCGGAGAGCCGGGTGGACGCACAAACGTTTCCCCGATTTCTTTGGATGCGATCGAACAGGTCCAGGTGAACATCGCACCGTTTGACGTCCGCCAAGGCAACTTCGTCGGCGCCGGTGTCAACACTGTCACGAGGAGTGGAACAAACGAGTTCGCCGGTTCCGCATACTATCAACGTCGTCACCAGGGTCTCGTCGGAACGAAAGCCGGCGATCTCACCTACAGTCCGGGCACGTTTAAGTTCAACCAGCTCGGTCTCCGCCTTGGCGGTCCGATCATCAAGAACAAATTGTTCTTCTTCGTGAGCTATGAGGATGAATCAACGACCTTTCCCGGCACAACCTTCCTCGCGAACACCGGTGGTCAGACTGTCAGCGGCAATATCACCCGCGTTCTGGCATCCGATCTGAACCAGCTCAGCAGTTATCTGAAGACGAACTTCAACTATGAAACGGGGCCGTATCAGGGGTACGATTTCGAGACGCCCGCTCTCAAGTTCCTCGTTCGTCTCGACTACAACCTGGATGACCGGAACAAGGTCAGCGTGCGATACATCCACCTCGATTCCGATACAGATGTGCTCGTGTCGAACTCCTCGTCGCTCGGATTTGGAACACGCCGGGGGGTCACGACCGGACTGAACTTCCGAAACTCGAACTACGGGATCATGGAGAATATTCGCTCAATCGTTGGTGAGTGGAACTCCATCATCGGCGACGGGATGGCAAACAACCTGGTCATCGGCTACAACTACAGTGATGAGAGCCGGTCGTACAAAGGAGCCATGTTCCCGTTCGTGGATGTCCTCTCGGCAGGTTCGGTGTATACCTCCTTCGGTTTCGAGCCGTTTACGCCGAACAACGAGCTCCGGTACGGGAGCTATCAGCTTCAGAACAACCTGACGATCTACAGAGCCAATCACTACATCACACTTGGCGTGAGCGCAGAGATGTACGAATCCGAGAACGTCTTCTTCCCGGGTTCCCAGAGTGTCTACGTCTACAGCTCTCTGACTGACTTCTATACCGATGCGAACGCCTATCTTGCCAATCCCAACTTGACCACATCACCAATCACGCTGCGTCGATTCCAGGTTCGCTGGTCCAACATCCCCGGTCAGGAAAAGCCGATCCAGCCCCTCGAAGTCACCTATCTCGGCGCCTATGCCCAGGACGAGTGGCAGGTCACAAAGGATCTGCGGCTCACGTTTGGATTGCGACTTGATGTTCCGTTCTTTGGCGACACTGGTTTCAAGAATGCCGAAGTCGATGGGATGTCATTCCGCGACGAGGATGGCAACACGGTGAAATACTCCACCAGTAAGATGCCAGATCCGAACATTCTCTGGTCACCCCGTTTCGGATTTAACTGGGACGTGTTTGGAAACCGAAGCACGCAAGTGCGCGGCGGCTCGGGCATCTTCACGGCTCGCCCTGCGTACGTTTGGATCTCCAATCAGGTTGGCAATAACGGTGTACTGACCGGATTCGAGCGTCTTGACAACACAAGAGCCAGACCCTTCAATCCGAACATCAACAAGTACAAACCAGCCACGGTCACCGGCGCTCCGGCTGCAAGCTACGAGCTCGCTTTCACAGATCCTAACTTCAGATTTCCGCAGATCTGGAGAAACAATTTCGCCGTCGATCAGCAACTCCCGTTTGGTCTGGTTGCGACCGCTGAATTCCTCTACGACCGCGATGTGAACGGCATTTACTACATCAACGCGAACCTGGCGCCCGCCAATACGAGCTTCAGCGGTGCCGATAATCGGGGACGTTGGACAACCTCGAATCGCATCAACGCAAAGATCGATAATGCCATCGTGCTCAAGAATCAGAATGTGGGCTACTATTGGAACGCGTCGTTCGCCCTGGAAAAACCATTCAGTGCGGGATTCTTCGGAAAGATCGCCTATAATTACGGCGAGGCGAGGAACACAGTTGATCCCGGTTCCATCGCATTCGGCTCCTGGAACAACAATCAGCATCCTGGAAATCCGAACAAGCCCGGCGTTGGGTTCTCGATCAATTCACCAGGACACAGATTTATCGGCGCTCTGAGCTATCGCCAGGAATACTTCAATTTCGGAGCCACCACGCTCTCCCTCATCTATGAGGCCCGCACCATCGGCAATACGAGCTATACGTTCTCCGGTGACCTCAATGGAGATGGTGGCACCAGCAACGACCTGATCTATATCCCGCGCAACACGTCCGAGATGAACTTCGAGACGTACAGCATCACGACCCCCTCGGCAAAAACCTTTACCGCTGCGCAACAGGCTGAGGCGTGGGAGAAGTACATCCAGCAGGATAAGTACTTGAACGCCAACAGGGGCAAGTACGTCGAACGCAATGCCGTCTTCCTGCCGATGGTGTACAGAATGGATCTGAGCGTTGCTCAAGAGATCTTCGCGGAAATCTTTGGACACCGAAACGCCATCCAGGTCAGGGCAGACGTTCTCAACGTCGGCAACCTGATCAACAAGAAGTGGGGTGCCGGACAGCGTCTCGTGCACAATCAGCCATTGATTTTCCGCAGCGTCGATGCCCAGGGCCGTGCCCTCTATCGACTGCGGGAAATCGGAGGCGAGTTGATGTCAAAGACATTCGAGCCTACGGCCTCGGTATTCGATGTCTACCAGATCATGCTCAGCATTCGCTATACGAAAAACTAGTATCCCGTTGTACGAAGGCCGCCTTTCCAAACGGAGAGGCGGCCTTTTTTGTTGAGACATGAGCCGGTTGCGCGACGTTCATTCGCCGCTGCCAGCATCGCAAAGAAAAGTCCCGACTTCGCGTCGGGATTTCCTTTACTGCCCTGCCATACGTTGTCAACGCTCGCCTACCACCTCACATCATATCTTCCTTCACGAATGGCAATGCTCGCACTCCGTTGGCCTTCTGCGTCAAACTCAAATGTCCCCGCCACTCTTCTGTTCGTGTGATCGAAGAGATCGATAGTGACTGTTCCCACCGTTGTCTCCTGGGTTCTAAAAATTGCCGTATCATTCCTGAGAAAAAATCCAACACCATCAGCTCGGGGCAGGATTCCAAGACGGTAGGTTCCAGGTTTCGAGATGTTCACCATCTCCAGAAGGATTTGTTCGAGCGAGTTCGCTTCCGCTTTCCGCCTCTTTCCGATGATCTGCAGATTCAACCCGCCGTACCTCGCTGTTGCCGCCGGTTCCTCAGTCACACCCCCCGCAACCCACTGCTCTCCCTCCACGCGTGCATAAAAAATGGGAATATGCCTCAATGCGGCTTCATGAATCGCCGGTTCAGAATTGACTAAATCTGCGCAAGAGGGAATGCAGCAGGAGAGGAGAACAATCAGAAATATTGCTGAGCACCAATACCGCATGGCTTACTTCCAAGGCGCGCTCGCCTTATTCAAAGCGCAAGGCCCGGCTGGTCGGGCAGAGTCCGCGCCCAGAACCTATCCGGGTTCTACCAGTGTCTGATACCTGGCCTTGCCGTTCTTCAACAGTGTTTCCAACCTATTGACCAGCTCTTCACTCTTTTCGTCGAGATTGTCATCAAGCGCCTCATATTCTTCTACAGAGCCACAGACAAACTGCTCGACGAAGGAATTCGGCTTTCCTCGAAGTTCGTAAACCGAATATTGTTTCCCACGCACAGCTGTAAAATGCTCTTTCATTTCCTTGACCAGCCGCAAATAGTCTTCCCGTCTCTGTTCATCGATTTCGTACGAGATCTGCAAAATGACACCGGGCATACGGCTTCCTTCCGAATGAATGGTTGAGTATCGGCCTAGAGATAGTCCTTCAATGCCGCGCGCACCTCGTCCTCGCTCATGCCGAAGTGATGACCGATTTCGTGAAACAACACTTCCGTAATTCTCCTCTCGATTTCCGCTCGCGATCGGCACACAGACTCAATGTTCCGCTTGTACAAGGAAATCTTGTCGGGCGGCGTTGGGCTTGCGCCGTACCATGTGCCCCGATGCGTCAGCGGGACTCCTTCATACAGTCCGAGAAGCGATCGCTTGTCCTGATCTCTCCCTCGCGTCGCATGTTCCGGGGGATAATCCTCCACTACGATGTGCACATTATCAATCTCGTGTGTGATGCTTTCGGGCAGACTGTCGAACGCGCGCTGCGCAATCTCTTCGAATTCTTCCCGCGAGAGCTGAAAACCTCTTCCCATTTCCGTCACCCTATGCGATGAGAACGAAAAACTGTACGAAGAGCGGCGCAAGGAGGATGAGACCGCCCACATAGAGCCCGCCAAGTACGATCACATGCGCCAGAGATTTCGGAAAAGACAATTTCGAAACGGTGCGTGTGGCCGTGGCGAGCAGAATGATTGACCAAAGCATCAACATCGCATCCAGCCCGGCCAATACATAGAACGAAACCGGACTGAGGACCGCAGGACTCGGATTCGACGTGAACAGAAACATGCCGAACGTCACCAGTTCCACAGGAAAAACCGTGAACAGCGACAGGCAAATGGGAACTGATGCATAGGCAACCAGAGCGAGGGAATTTCGAAAGCTCGCTGTCCCTCCAAGCAACCGCGCAATCAGAACGTACCCGAGCGCGAGGAGCGGAGCGCCCAGCAGCCCCATTGCGATCCCGGCAAGCGATCCCCAAATCAACGTCTCCAGGAGTCCTCCGAAGACTTCACCCAGCCGCAGATACCAGAAGATCGTGAACATGACGGCGATACCGAAGAGGGCGTGCAGGGTGAGGGCATAGTTCTTATGCTCCGAGAGCGCCACAAGACGAAATGTAGATCGCGGAGATTCGAGGATGCCCCAGACTGTCGTGAAGAGATCCAGATTCACGACACGGTTCTGCAGGTATCCCTTGCATGATCGACAAACGACGGCAAGGTCTTCGTTCTCCGTCGAGCAACTCGGGCATACGATCATCCGAACAGGGCTCCAAAAATCCGACGCAATGTATGAAGAAGGTACTCGCGAAGCAAAGGAATTCGGCCACTTCGAGAATTGCGGTACTATATGATCGGCTCAAACTTCGCAGTGAAATGACGAAGGATCGGCGCTTCCTCAATAATCTTGTAGCCCTTAAGGCGCTTCCGTCCCTCAAAGACCGCTTGAACGACTTCAGAAACATAATCGATATGACTTTGGGTATAGACGCGACGCGGAATCGCCAGCCGTACCAGTTCCATCGCCGGAGAAACGAGGTTTCCGGTTGAATCGTACTTCCCAAACATGACACTCCCAATCTCAACGGCGCGGATTCCTCCCTGTCGATAAAGTTCACACACAATCGTCTGACCCGGATACTCGTGAGGCGGTATGTGAGGCGCAAACGCCCGGGCATCGAGATAGACCGCATGCCCGCCGGGAGGGCGCACAATCGGAACGCCGGCTGCGACAAGTTTCTCCCCCAAGTACTCGACCGATCGGATGCGATAGGTCAAGTAATTTTCGTCGAGCACCTCCTCCAGTCCTTGGGCGATCGCTTCGAGGTCACGTCCCGACAAACCTCCGTATGTGGGAAAGCCTTCCGTCACAATGAGGATGTTCCGTGCCTGGGATGCGAGGTGATCGTCGTTCAACGCGAGAAATCCTCCCATATTCACAAGCCCATCCTTCTTCGCGCTCATCGTGCATCCATCCGCATACGAGAACATTTCCCGGGCGATCTCTCGTACCGTCTTGTCGTGGTATCCCTGTTCACGCTTCTTGATGAAGAATGCATTTTCCGCAAACCGGCACGCATCAAGGAAGAGAGGAATGCCGTACTTTGATAAGAGCTCCTTTGCCGAACGAATGTTTCTCATGGAGACAGGCTGGCCGCCCCCTGAATTGTTTGTAACCGTAATCATGCAGAGGGGGATGTTTTCTTTTCCCCGTTCCTCGATAAATCGTTCCAATTGCGCAAGGTCGATGTTTCCTTTGAAGTCGGCGATCACATCGGGTTGACGCCCTTCGGCCGTCGGGAAGTCGATGGCCTGAGCACCGCTGTACTCCACGTTCGCTCGTGTCGTGTCAAAGTGTGTGTTGTTGGGAACCAACTTGCCGCTCCCGCCGGTGATCGTGAAGAGAATTTTTTCCGCCGCCCGGCCCTGATGAGTCGGGATGACATGCTTCATCCCTGTCAATTCCTGGACAACCCGCTGAAAACGAAAGAAGCTTTTCGAGCCCGCATACGCTTCGTCGCCATCCATGATTCCGGCCCACTGGTGAGAACTCATGGCGGACGTTCCGCTGTCGGTGAGGAGATCGATCAAGACGTCTTCCGCTCTCAACAAGAAGACGTTGTAATGACTCTCGCGCAGGTATTGTGCGCGCTCCTCCGGCGTGGTAGACCGTATCGGTTCGATCGATTTTATTTTGAACGGCTCAATGATTGTCTTGAATTTCATGCTCTCTCCGATAAAGAGGCGGGATCGCCTTGTGTCTTGTGGAGCAAGACCTCTGCGCCTGCGCTGAAAACCGAACAGCCCCACCGCTGGGGCTGATCAAGATAATTGGATTCGGTATCGGCGACGAGACTATTCGTGATCATAGCGAATGATCGAAAAGATCTCTTTCCCCTTGAGTCGATCCCGTCCCTTGAGGAAACTCAATTCCATGAGGAAAGCAATTTCGACGATCGTTCCTCCCAACTGCTCGACAAGTTCACACGTTGCCTGAATCGTCCCCCCTGTTGCCAGGAGATCATCATGGATCAGAATCTTCTCTCCCCGGGTGATCGCATCCGCATGGATCTCGATCGTGTCCGTTCCGTACTCCAGATCGTATTGGGCTCGAATCGTCTTCGACGGAAGCTTTCCTTTCTTGCGTACGGGCACCAGACCGACACCGAGTTCCTGTGCGAGGGCCCCGCCAAACACGAATCCGCGTGATTCCACGCAGACGATCTTCTCGATTCCCGCCCCACGATATCTTCGAACGAATATCTCGACGACCTCCCGGAACGCAGAAGGATCTTTCCAAAGCGTGGTAATGTCCCGGAACACAATTCCCGGCTTCGGAAAGTCCGGTATGTTCCGGATGCTTGCGGCAAGAGGATGAATGCCGCTGTGCTCGTTTACCATTTGATGGACTCCTTCTTCAGGAAGGCCTCGATCCCCTTTTTGCAGTCGTCGGTCATGCGCGTCAGAGCGTTCAGATTCGCCGCATAGTCAAGCGCGTCGCTTGTCGACATTCCATGGATTCTCGCGATGAGTTCCTTGATCAAGCCCATCGATGAGGCACTCGATTTCTTGATCAGCTCCTGGGCGAGTTCCTGTGCGCGCTTGTCGAGTTCTGTTTCGGGTACAACATGATTGACCAGGCCGATGGTGTATGCTTCATCGGCCGTGAGGAGATTCCCGCGCAACGCCAACTCACGCGCACGTCCCTCCCCAATTCTTCGAACGAGAAACACCATCACCAAGGCAGGGATGAAGCCAATCCGTACTTCCGTGTAACCGAACATCGCGGTCTCCTTCGAGGCCACGATGATATCGCACACGGTCGCCAGACCACACCCGCCGGCGATCGCAGGCCCACGAACGACGGCAATGACCGGCTTCCGGTTTGAGTAGATCTGCAGCAAGAGCTTCATCAAGCTCGATGAGTCTTCCTGGTTCTGATTGAAGTCGAACTTCGAAATGCGTTGCAGGTACGCCAGATCGGCCCCCGCGCAAAAGGCATCGCCTTCCCCCTTGAGAAGTATAACCTTTGATTTCGAATCCTTCTGGGCCTGGTAAAAGGCTGTGGTGAGCTCGGCCACCATCTTGTCGTCGAAAGCGTTTCGCTTCTCGGGGCGGCTCAGCGAGATCGTGCAGACGCGTTGATCAACCTCGTATTTGATGCGCGTATAGTCCATAAGGGAAGGAACTGCGGAAAGAAAATAGCCAGAAGCGCGGTGAAATGCAAGAAATCGCCTGAAAACAAGAAACCCGCCCCGAGAACAATCGGGACGGGATCTCGTTTGCCTCATCACCCCGATACCGTATCACACATCATAGTAGAGAACGAACTCGTACGGGTGTGGTCGGAGCTGCATCGGTTTCACCTCTTTCGCCATCTTGTATTCGATCCATGTCTTGATCAAGTCTTCGCTGAACACATCGCCGCGCAGCATGAACTCATGATCATCGGCAAGGGCGTTGAGAGCCTCTTCGAGCGAACCGGGAGTCGACGGCACGTCCCGGAGTTCCTCGGGAGGCATATCGTAAATGTCTTTGTCGAGAGGATTGCCCGGATGAATCTTGTTGATGATTCCATCGATCCCCGCCATCATCATGGCCGCGAACGCGAGATACGGATTGCACATTGGGTCGGGACATCGAAACTCGATCCGCTTTGCCTTCGGATTTGACGAGTACATTGGGATCCGGACGGCGGCGGACCGATTCCGCTGAGAATAAGCCAAATTGACAGGCGCTTCATACCCGGGGACAAGCCGTTTGTAGGAATTCGTTGTCGGGTTGGAAATCGCACAGAGGGCGGGAGCGTGCTTCAGAATCCCCCCAATGTAGTAGAGTGCCATCTCGCTCAGTCCGGCATAGCCGTTGCCGGAGAAAAGGGGCTTTCCTCCTTTCCAGAGACTCTGGTGAACGTGCATGCCCGATCCGTTGTCGCCGTAAATCGGCTTGGCCATGAAGGTAACCGTTTTGCCATGTTTCTTCGCGACATTCTTCGTCACGTACTTGTACACCAGGAAGTTGTCCGCCATTTTGGTGAGCGTGTCCCGGCGCATATCGATTTCGGTCTGCCCCGCGGTGGCCACTTCATGATGGTGTACCTCGACATTGATCCCCACGGCTTCGAGCGTCAGAACCATATCTGTTCGGAGATCCTGGAGCGTGTCGATTGGTGATGTCGGGAAGTACCCTTCCTTGTAGCGCGGTTTGTGACCGAGGTTCTGCGTGCCGTTGCTGCCGCTGTTCCAGAATCCTTCCTCGGAATCGATGTAGTAGTATCCGAAATGGTGCGATTGGTCGTACCGAATATGATCGAGGATGAAGAACTCCGGTTCTGGTCCGAAGAATGCGGTATCTGCGATCCCGGAAGACTTCAAATAATTCTCGGCACGTTTGGCTACGTTCCGTGGATCTCGTGCATAGCTCTCTCTGGTGATTGGATCTGCGATGTCGCATGTCAGACTGAGTGTCGGAACCTGGGTAAACGGGTCAAGGAACGCAGAACTCGGATCGGGGAAGAGAATCATGTCGCTCTCGTGGATCTTCTGGAAACCCCTGATACTTGATCCGTCAAAGCCCATCCCTTCTTCGAAGATCTCGCCGGTGAACTCCTTGGCGGTGAGCGAAAAATGCTGCCATTGTCCCAGCAGATCGCAGAACTTCAGATCAATCACTTTGACATCATTCGATTTGATGATGTCCAAAACCTCCGCAACACCTGGCAGCGATTTTGTTTCGGTAGACATGAACGTCTCTCCCTCTCTTTGAGTGATTATTTCGGTTTATTGAGTTTCAATCGCAATGTCTCTTTGGTGCTCGAGAGCACCACGCTCGTGGTTGTTTTTGCGACACCGTTCCACGACTGTATCCTTGCAAGCATTTTTTCGAGTGAGGCCGTATTGTAGGTACGCACTTTCAGCAGATGCGTTCCATCGCCGGTGATTGCGTGGCATTCGAGGATTTCATCGTGATGATGGACGTTCTCGACAAACGACGAGAAATGCTTCGATGAATCTACGGTCACAAGGATGAACGCCGTCACATCCCGGCTCAGCATTTTGTGATCTAACCTGGCGGCGTATCCGAGGATGTATCCCGACTCTTCGAGTTTTCGCAGGCGCTCGCTCACCGCCGGAAGGGAGAGCCCGACGATTTCGGCCAATTCGTTCCGTTTCGTTCTTCCATCCTCCTGCAGAACCTCCAACAATTTCACGTCAATCTCATCAAGCGCGTGTGGTTTCATAATGTCGGTCTTCTTGTATACTGACCTTACTAATTAAGGTTGAAACAGCTCCGTGGCTACAAATATAAGCTCATCATGCGACTTTGTCAAGAGGTATTTTTCAACAAAAAATGCCCGCGGGTGTGGCACCCACGGGCATCGAGAACATCCTTCCACAATTCCTTGCTGCACCCTATCACGCTAGCTCATTGCCGCTTCCCTCAATTCCCGAACGGCTCTCTCCGGCGAGGGGTGGCCAAAGATGGCCGTCCCCGCAACAAGCACGTTCGCCCCCGCGGCCACCACCTGGCCTGCTGTCCGCGCATCAATCCCGCCATCTACTTCAAGATGGACCGAAAGATGCGCATGATCAATCAGCCGGCGCAACCGCGAGATCTTGTCAATCGATTCCTTCATGAATTCCTGACCGCCAAAGCCCGGATGTACGGACATGACAAGAACAAGATCGAGGTCGTGGAGAAACTCCTCGAGAACGTCCACCGATGTGGCAGGATTAATTGCCACGCCAGTCTTCGCTCCCAGTCCCTTGATTTTCGCGATCGTGCGCTCCAGGTTCGGACAAACTTCCTGATGCACCGTGATAATGTCAGCCCCAGCCGCACGAAAAGCACCAAGATACCGATCCGGTTCCTCAATCATCAGGTGTGTATCAAACACAAGCGTTGAATGCTTCCGAATCGATCGAATGACAGGCGGGCCGAACGTGATATTCGGGACAAAATGCCCATCCATGACGTCAAGATGGACCCATTCCGCTCCCCCCGCCTCGATCCTGGTGAGGTTTTCACGAAGATTCGCGAAATCCGAAGCAAGCACGGAAGGCGCAACGATGATTGGGAGTGGATTAGTACTCACGGACCGCCGAAGTGTCTGTTTTTTGCGCAACGAAGAGAGCAATGGAGTCGCCTGAAGCCACAAAGCTGCCGAACCGCGGATATTGGTCGATGACCGTGTTGGGAAGAAGCTCCAGGCTCGCTTGATACGTGATCTGGCCGACATTGAGCCCGGCGTTCAAGATCATTCGTTGTGCCTCTGCCAATGGTCGCTTGACCACAAACGGCACAGGAATCCGGTCGGTGCTGGGACCCTGGCTGACGATGAAGGAAATCGAACTCCCCGGCTTCACTCGGGTAGATTCCGGCACCGACTGCTCAATGATCGTGTTTTCGGGGAATTCGGTGGAAACCGCGTAACGCACTTCACCCAGACGGAACCCAAGTCGCTCCACCACCAGCGACGCATCGCGCAGCGATCGCCCCCTCAGCGCCGGCATGATGACTTGATTCTCCCCACTGCTAATCGTCAAGTAGACTCCCCGACCGAACTTCACCTCTGCATCTGCAGGCGGGTTCTGAAATGCGACTGATCCGACAGGATAGTACTTGTCCACCCGTACATCCCCACGATGTCCCTGCAGGCCGTGATCAGCCAGGAGACGCATTGCTTCTTCTTCAGTTAGCCCAACGACATGCGGAACCCTCGTGGTTTTCCCCTGCTGCACGTAGATCGGCATGACCACCCAGTCGAGAAGGAGTAACCCGGCGATCCCAATGACGCCCACGATCGCGGCACGTCGCAAATTGAGCTTCAATGTTCTTTTCTTCTTCGTCATGGCAAATACGGGAAAAATATAGCGTTTCTTGCCCTGACTTACAATACGTCAGGAACTCATGCGTCGAACACCGTCAACTCGGCAGATCGATCTTATCTTTCTTCACCATTCCCATCAACTGAAGTCTGATTCAGGATCCACATGTTGATTCCTCAAATCAGATGTCAAATTGCTTCTCAATCCAATCTTGGCTATATTTTCCGGCCTTGGAATTCACTATCACCAGCACGCGGAATGACACTCCTGTGGCCCCACGAAGACCATCTTCCAAACTGACCCAGTACAAGCAACTTGTCTCGGTTGCCCAATCAGTGCGCCGGCTGGCACACGCGCCGTTTTCGAATTTCCACGTCGGCGCAGCCTTACTCGCGACGGATGGACGGATCTACACCGGCTGCAATATCGAAAACAGCAGCTACGGTCTTACGATCTGTGCGGAGCGTACAGCCGTTTTCAAGGCGATTTCCGAAGGAGAGCGGAATTTTCGAGCCATTGCTGTGATTTCCGACGAATCGGGATTCACCCCCCCCTGCGGAGCCTGCCGTCAAGTTCTGATGGACCTGGCCGGCAACATCGATTTTATCATGGCCAATGCGAAGGGTGAGATGGAAATTGTGAAGCTGAAAGAGCTTCTTCCACTTGCCTTCACCCCAAAGAATCTGAAAAATCCACACCGATCATAGAGGTTGAAGTTCATGGATACATGGTCGCAACATCTCGTCCCGCGCGATACCGGCTGGATTGAAGTCATCTGCGGGTGCATGTTCAGCGGAAAGACTGAAGAACTTATCAGGCGCATGAGACGCGCTCAGATCGCTCGTCAGAACGTAGCTGTCTTCAAGCCCCGAATCGATACCAGATTCAGCAGCGACCATATCGTTTCGCACAGCGATCAATCACTGGTATCCCACGCCGTGCAACATGCGACCGAAATTCCGCCTCTCACGAAAAACGCGCAAGTCATCGGCATCGATGAGGCACAGTTCTTCGACGAGAGCCTCGTCTCCGTCTGCGAAGAACTCGCCAACCAGGGAAAGCGGGTAATCGTGGCGGGACTCGATCAGGATTACCGCGGGAGACCTTTTTCCCCCATACCTTCTCTCTTGGCTGTTGCTGAGTATATCACGAAGACCCTCGCCATCTGCATGGTCTGTGGCAATCCGGCTGATCGAACTCAGCGAAAGACTCAGCAACATGACCTTGTCGTCATCGGCGCGAAAGACATTTACGAAGCGCGTTGCCGCCACTGCTTTGAACCGCCTAACGAATAGCGGGAGTCTCACCGGCCGGTCGGGGCGAATCGATCCCACTCACCGTCCCGACGGAGCTCAACAGCACATGCAAGCAGACTACTCGCGCAACGGCAGTGAACATATTTCCCACCCTTTGAGCACCGGAGTACAATCATGAGCATTCCCTCCATTCTCCATGGCCTCCTTGGAATAGCTGTTGTGCTTGGGATCGCCTTCATCTTTTCGAACAACAAGCGGCGAGTGAATTGGAGACTTGTCGCGACCGGCCTCGGTATTCAAATCGTTTTTGGTGTGCTTGTCATCAAGGGGCGTGTTCTGGGAGAGGTCTTCGCCCCGCTTGGGTGGCCAAAACTCTTCTTTGAATCAATCGCTGAGGGTTTTGTGGTGATTCTGGGGTTCACAACGGAGGGGGCGCGGTTTGTCTTCGGTAATCTGGCGAACGGACCGGGAACGCCGGAATCACTCGGGTTCTTCTTCGCCTTCCAGGTCCTCCCCACAATCATCTTCTTTTCCTGTCTCATGTCCGTTCTGTATTATCTCGGCGTCATGCAGAAGGTTGTTCAGGGAATGGCCTGGGTGATGGCTCGACTGATGGGAACCAGCGGCGCGGAGTCTCTCTCCAACACTGCCAACATCTTTGTAGGTCAGACCGAAGCCCCGTTGATGATCCGCCCCTTTGTCGGAACGATGACCAACTCCGAACTTCTGACAGTGATGACGGGTGGAATGGCGACCATCGCTGGCGGTGTAATGGCTGCCTATGTCCAGATGCTCGGCTACTCGTTCGCCCAGACTCACAATCTGACGGTGGAGGCCGCTCAAGTCAGATTTGCCGCCCAGCTCCTCGGAGCATCCATCATGGCTGCTCCCGCCGCTCTTCTCATATCAAAGATCATCTTCCCGGAAGTTGGTGAACCGCAAACGAAGGGGTCTGTAAAGGTGAAGGTCGAAAAGACGTCTAAGAACGTTATCGAGGCGGCTGCGGCAGGAGCTTCTGACGGCCTTCAATTGGCTCTAAACGTCGGTGCTATGTTGTTGGCATTTATTGCCTTAATTGCACTGTTTAACTACTTACTTGCAGCGCTCGGTGGTTGGTTAGGGATCAATTCATATCTTCAGGCGAGCTATGGCCAGCCCTTGAATCTCCAGCTGATTCTTGGCTTCATCTTTCAATTCATCGGATTGGCAATCGGCGTGCCCTCCGCTGAGGCATTTCAATTCGGAAGCCTTTTTGGCACCAAGATCGTTCTCAACGAGTTCGTCAGTTACCTCGACATGTCGAAGCTCGTTGCCGACGGAAAGCTCTTTTCCGAGAAGGCGATTGCGATGGCTACGTTTGCCCTGTGCGGATTCGCGAACTTCTCATCGATTGCCATTCAGATCGGGGGCATCAGCCCGATGGCACCCCATCGACGCAAGGATCTCGCGTCCCTGGGTCTCCGTGCAGTACTTGGCGGATCGTTGGCAACTCTCCTCACTGCCACCATTGCGGGAATACTCATCGGTGGATAAATGAGCTACGACTTCTTACGACTCCGGGTCTCAGAGACAGTTCGGCATATCCAAAAACGGACGAAGAAACGTCCAGCCGTTGCGCTCATCCTGGGCTCAGGACTCGGTGATTTCGCCGACCTTCTTGACAATGCAGTATCGATACCGACGTCATCGATACCGAACTATCCGCACTCCACCGTCGTCGGACACGCGGGGAAGATCGTCATCGGAAGCTTACGACATAGCGGCAGGAGCTCGCCGACGCTGGTCGTGTTCAAGGGGAGAGTGCATTTCTATGAAACCGGAGATTTGACACCGACAGTTCTTCCTGTCCATGTCGCCCACGCCCTTGGTGCACGGGACCTCATTGTCACCAATGCGGCAGGCGGCATCAATCGCACCTATTCCCCGGGCGATCTCATGCTCATTCGGGATGTTCTGAGTCTTACGTTTCTTGGAGATCGACAATTCCACACGTCGGACGCCATCCTCCCCAATGCACCTCAGCTTCCTGGCGGCTCTTCGCGACAACGGGTGGCTCCGGTCTTCTCGCCTCGACTCGTCGCTCTGGTCCGGAATGCGGCATCCGCGATTGGACTTCCGATGCGCGAAGGGGTCTATTGCTGGCTGAAGGGACCATCGTATGAAACTGTAGCCGAAATCGAGATGCTCCATCGCATCGGTGCGGATGCCGTTGGAATGTCTACTGTCCCGGAGATTTCGGCAGCCGCCACACTTGGGATGGACCTTCTGGGGCTTTCTCTGATCTCCAACCTCGCATCAGGAATTTCTCCCAGCAAGCTCACACACGATGAAGTCACTGAGACTGCCAATCGCGTGAAGCATCAGTTTGCAATCTTGCTCAAACACGTTCTGGTTCGACTGTAGTGCGGTGTGTCACATCCTTCTCGCCTCAGTTCCCTTTTCGTCATCTGCCGGTACCGACGGAAGCTGGAATCGGCTCCGTCCATTTGGTTGCAGTCAATTCGTGAAAGTGGTATATTGGCCTATCCCAAATCGAACGCCTGGACCAACCCATGAATCAGTGGCTTGATTACCGCGAGATCCAATCAGCCTCCACGGCATTCTCGAAACTCTTCGTGGATTACGTAACGAACTATGAACGCGTACACGAATACTACGAATCGGATTTTCGGGATCCCCGCGCATGGGAGCGCAGCATCACTACTGCCTCGCAGCGAACACTCGACCGTTCAACGCTCGTCAACATCCTCTCCTTGCAGAACCGTGCATTCCACTGCGGCGTGCGGACACTTGCCAACATCGATGCCCTCCTGAACGACAACACGGTGGCCGTTGTCACCGGCCAGCAGGTTGGAATCTTCACCGGACCGCTCTATACGATATACAAGGCCCTCACGACCATCAAGCTTACGGAACAACTCTCTGCACGGTACCCCGACTACAGTTTTGTTCCAGTATTTTGGCTGGAGGGGGAGGATCATGACTTTGAAGAGGTTCGCTCCATCAACGTCATTGACAAAGACAACAATCTCTTGAAGGCATCGTACAATCCGGAAACCGCTAAGGACGATGCGAACTACGGAGCCGTTGGCCGAATCGAATTCGATGAGACGATCGACTCCCTCATCAATCAACTCCACGCCTCGTTGCTGGAAACGGAATTCACGCCGCAAGTTATGTCCCTTCTGCGAACGGCCTATCAGAAAGGCATGACGTTCAATCGATCATTTGTCCACCTGATGAATGATCTTCTCGAAGATTCCGGTCTCATCTTCCTCGATCCGAACGATCCCGCGATCAAGCAACTTCTCAAACCTCTTTTTCGACGGGAGATCGAGCACGCGCCAAAGACTTGCACGCTGATGATCGGCGCGAGTGTAGAACTGGAAAAACACTATCTCGCTCAGATTAAGCCGAAGCCGATCAACCTCTTCCTCTTCCACAAGGGAGGCCGACATCTCATCGAACCCCATCCCCTGGGGTACTCATTGAAGGGCACACGCCAGCGACACTCAAAGGAGGCCCTGACGGAGATGCTTGAAAATAATCCAGAACTCTTCAGTCCAAACGTCGCGTTGCGCCCTATTTGCCAGGATGCATTACTCCCCACCGCGTGCTACGTCGCGGGACCAGCAGAAATCTCCTACTTCGCGCAGCTACAGACAGTCTATGCGGAATTTGGCATTCAAATGCCCATTCTCTTCCCTCGCGCAAGTGTCACGATCATCGAAGAGCGGGTTCAACGAGTACTCGAGAAATACTCCCTGGAGGTAAAGGACTTCTTTGGCGATCGGGAAATGCTCGGCGAGACTGTCGCCGGTCGATTGTCCGATGTAAGGCTTGAGGAGTTGTTTGGCGGGACTATTGCAGGATTGAATGAATCGCTGGAGATTCTCCAACAGGGACTTTCGCAGATCGACCCCACACTCGCGGGGGGAGTCGCGACAGCAAAAAACAAAATCAGCTATCAGATCGAGAATCTCAAGCACAAGGCCATCGCGGCCCAGAAACGAGCAGGCGAGGCCACGTTACGACAAATTGACAAAGCTCATCTCCATCTCTTTCCTTTCTCCAATCTTCAGGAACGTGAGCTAAGCATCGTTCACTTCCTTAACAAATATGGGCTCGATTTTCTGCGTTGGCTCAAAGATGAACTGATCGTCGACAAGCATCGGCATCAGGTGGTCAAAATGCACCTCTAGCTTCGCACCACGAATTCCGTCGTTCTTACGGATCATGCAGCCGGGAAAATTGTTCAAGCTCTTTCCAGAATCCTGGAAATGAGATATCGACGCAATTCGGATCATCAATTTCGAGTCTCTTGATTGTCAGATCCATCACCCCGAAGGCCATCGCAATTCGGTGATCCCCTCTCGATCGAACGAGGCCGCCCTGCAACCTCTTCCCTGCCCCGAAGGCAAAACCATCGTCGTACTCCTCGACATCCACGCCGAGAGCTCGAAGATTGTCGACCATCGCGCTGATTCTGTCCGATTCTTTCACGCGCAGTTCGGCCGCTCCTCTCACTTCGAACGAAATACCGACCGCCGCAGCGAGTGCAGCCACGATGGGAATTTCGTCTATCATCCCGATCACATCGCTCCTGCCCAGACGGATTTCTCCAGCGAGGGATGAGTATTGTGCCACAATTGTCCCGATCGGCTCCCCCGCATGTTCCGCTTCCGGCTGAATGTCGATCGCCGCACCGACACTCCTGAGGATATCGATACCCCTCATTCGTGTGGGATTGATACCGATGTTCCGAAGAATCACTTCCGCTCCTGGAGTCAGGAGAGCTGCCGCAACGAAGAAGACTGCCGAGGAGATGTCACCGGGTATCACAAAGCGCTGACCATGGCGGATCGTCCCTCCCTGAATCGCGGTAACATGTGTACCGTCGATGAGCTTCGTGGAGAGGCCGAGAATCCTCTCCGTATGATCGCGCGTTCGAATGATTTCAATGATCCGTGTGGTTCCCTCCGCGTAGAGTCCGGCCAACAACACGGCAGACTTCACCTGGGCACTCGGAATAGGAAGTTCATACGTGATGGATCGCAGGTCCGGCGACGGTTGTATGGTGAGTGGCGGTCGACCATCGCTGGCACTGATCGATGCTCCCATCTCAACAAGCGGTCGCACGATTCGCATCATCGGCCGTTGACGGAGAGATTCGTCACCGGATATGACCGTTGGAAAGCGTTGTCCGGCAAGCACGCCGCTGAGCAACCGAATGGTGGTACCGGAATTGCCGGCATCCAGCATCTGCGTTGGCTGGTGGAATCCCCGCAAGCCGTGTCCTTGGATGTGGAGGAGACTTCCCTTCCACTCCGCCTCACAGCCCATTGCGCGAAGACATCCCAACGTACTCTTCGGATCTTCCGCGAAAAGAAGCCCTTCAACAGTGGACAATCCCTCGGATATCGCTCCGACAATCAATGCACGATGCGAAATGGATTTATCGCCGGGAATCCGGGGAGTCAGAACAGTGCTCATGGAATTCGCGATCTGTCAGAAGAAGAAATCCCCACAGCGGGACCTTCGTCGTACCCGGTGTGAGGATTGCAACATGCGTAAACGAGTCGTGACTAGTGTCGCCGTGGTCGGGAATCTCTGCCGCCGCGTCCGTCGCGACGGGGACGACGTTCACGGGGACGATTCATTTCCTCCTCGGCATTCTCACCACCGGCCAGAAGTGCCTTGCGGCTAAGGTTCAACCTTCCCTCTTCGTCGATCTTCATGAGCTTCACCTCAATTTGATCTCCCAACTTCACGATGTCATCCACCTTGGCGACACGATTGACGTCAAGCTGTGAGATGTGCACGAGACCTTCTTTTCCCGGAAGAATTTCCACGAAGGCCCCGAAATCCATGATCCGCTTGACCGTCGCGAGATAGGTCTTCCCCACCTCGGGAAGTTCTGTCAAGCGCTCGATCGCGGCGATCGCCTTCTGGGCCGACTCGTCCCCGACCGCCGCAATGGTGACCGTTCCGTCATCTTCGACATTAATCTCGGCCCCCGTGTCCTTCACGAGTTGCCGGATATTCTTCCCGCCAGGACCGATCAGCAGTCCGATCATGTCGACGGGAATTCTTATGGTCTGCAGACGCGGAGCATACGGAGAAAGCACCTGCCGCGGTTCCGGGATAGTTGCATCCATGATTTCAAGGATCTTCATTCGGCCCTCCTTTGCCTGGGCCAACGCCTGCTCCATGACTGCGAACGAGATCCCTTTGATCTTGATGTCCATCTGGAACGCCGTAATGCCATCTCTGGTGCCGGCGACTTTGAAATCCATGTCACCGAGATGATCTTCGTTGCCAAGGATGTCGCTCAGGATTGCCACCCGGTCTCCCTCTTTTACGAGGCCCATCGCGATGCCTGCCACCGCTTTCTTCATGGGGACTCCGGCATCGAACAGAGCCAAGCTTCCCGCACACACCGTCGCCATCGAAGACGATCCGTTCGACTCGAGGATATCGGAAACGATGCGGATCGTGTACGGAAATTCACTTTCCGCCGGGGTCATCTCCACAAGCGCTCGCTCCGCAAGATTACCGTGACCGATTTCTCGACGTCCCGGCGAACCCACTCTCCCCACCTCTCCCACACTGAAGGGGGGGAAGTTGTAATGGAGCATAAACCTCTTGGTCGCATCAGGAATCAGCCCGTCCAGAATCTGTTCATCCATCTTGGTCCCCAGCGTTGCCGTCGTGAGACTCTGGGTTTCACCGCGTGTGAAGAGCGACGATCCGTGGGTCCGCGGCAACAAGCCGGTCTCGCAGAAGATCGAACGGATATCGGTCAGGCTTCGACCATCCAGTCGTTTTCCCTGATCAAGGATCATCGATCGCATCGCGTCCTTTTCGATCTCATGGATCGCATTCTCAATAACCTTTTGCTTCTCCGGATACTTTTCCGCCAGAGCAGTCTGGATTTCTTCGTACACTTTCCGTGTTGCGGAATTTCGTTCCTCCTTCGTCAATACGGTCTGGCTCAGTTCTTTCAGGCGAGATCCGGTCAGCGATCGCACTTCATCTTCGAGTCCTGAGGGAATCTCAGGGATCATGATCTCCCGCTTTTCCTTTCGGACGATCTTCGCCAGCTCAACCTGTCCCTTGCAGAGATTTCGAATTTCCTCGTGCGCGAATTTGAGCGCATCGAGCACTTCTGATTCAGTCAGTTCCAGCGATCCGCCCTCGACCATCACGATCGAATCCATCGTGCCTGCCACCGTGATGTCGCAGTCGCTCTGATTGAGCTGCTCATGGGTCGGATTGATGAGAAACTGTCCGTTGATGCGTCCCACGCGGACCTCGGCAATCGGACCGTCAAAAGGAATGTCGGACACCATCAGCGCCGCTGATGCCGCGCATGCGCCGAGGACGTCTCCATCGTGCTGCATATCTGATGAATACACGGTGACAAGAATCTGTGTCTCGTTCCGGTATCCTTCGGGAAACATCGGTCGGATGGGCCGATCGATGAGCCGCGACGACAGGATTTCCTTTTCGGTGGGTCTTCCTTCTCGTTTGAAGAAGCCGCCAGGGATCTTTCCTGCTGCCGAAGTCTTCTCTCTGAATTCCACCTGCAACGGGAAGAAATCCCGTTCTTCGTCAGGTTCCCTCATACTCACCACTGTGGCCAGCACCATTGTATCTGCATATCGCACCATGACGGAGCCGTCAGCCTGTTTTGCGAATTGGCCCGTCTCGTAGGTGAACATCTTGCCGCCCAACGTGACTTCTGTTGATACTTTCATTTCTAGTTCCAATCTGTTGAATGGGACGGCCATTCGCCGTCCGGGTAGAGGTTCTATTACTTTCGAATTTCCAGCTCGGCGATGATCTTGCGATACCGGGCAATGTCTTTGCGCATGAGATAGTCGAGCAAGCGACGACGCTTGCCCACGAGTTTGAGCAATCCGAGTCTCCCATGATGATCTTTCTTATGGCTCTCAAAATGCGGTGTCATCGAATTGATGTGCGCAGTCAAGAGCGCGATTTGCACCTCGGGGGATCCCGAGTCGTTCGCCTTCTTACCGTACTTCTTGATCAATTCCGATTTCTGTTCCTTCGTAATTGGCATTATTGCTCCTGCGATAAAATGATATGACACATTGTGGACAACCCTACGTTCCCAGTTAAGACTTGCTCATCATCGAGCGAAGTCGCAGACTTTCTTCTCGGTCTTTGCGCATCTGGTTCACGAGATCTTCGACACGTTCATACTTCAATTCATCCCGCAGACGCTCGATGAATTTCAGTTCCAGTAACTCGCCATAAACATCCGCCGCGAAATCGAGGATGTTCACCTCAATGGTGCGCGTGCCGTTTGTATTGAAGGTTGGTCGTACCCCGATGCTGGCCATCCCAAAATGACGCTCCGAACCTCGGATAACTTCGACGAAGTAGATACCGTTTCGTGGAACGAGCCGCTCGGCGAACTCGAGCGCCAGGTTGGCCGTCGGATACCCGAGATCTTTGCCGCGTCCGTCTCCCGGCACCACCCTGCCGGCCAGCCGATACGGTTGTCCAAGCAACCGAGCGGCGAGTGCGACATTTCCTTCGAGAAGGGTGGTTCGGATAGCCGAACTGCTCACCGGCACATTGTCGACACACACCGGCTGGATCGCATGCACGCTGAAATCGAATTCCCCTCCAAGCTGAACAAGCGTCTCGATATTTCCTTCGCGATCACGACCGAAGTGATGATCGTACCCTTCAACCACTTCGCTGACCCCAATCCCGTTGATCACGTACCGTAGATAGAAATCACGGAAATTCTGACGTGAGAATTCGAACGTGAATTCGATCACATAGAACACATCGACATGAAGGTCACGACAGAACTCCGAGCGCTCCGTCAGGCTCGACAGAAGTTGTACACTCTCCCCTTGACGACGGATGATTTTGCGAGGATGCGGATCGAATGTCACCACGACACTGCGGCCGCCTCGACGGCGCGCCCGATCCACGGTCTCGCGAATGATCAACTCATGGCCCCGGTGAACACCGTCAAACGTACCAACGGTGACCACTGTGTTCTTCTCGTACCCTGTCTGAGACAGATCGTGAACAACCTTCATTGCCGCTCGATCCCTTCGAGCATTGCCTCCGGATCACCGCGCACACCGGCGATGGAAACCGCCTTGGACACATGATATGTACCGATGCGCGTCCTCCTCAGCTCTCGCAGCGTTGCCCCACACCCGAGGGTGATGCCAAAGTCCTCAACCAGCGCCCGAATATACGTTCCCTTCGAACACACCACGCGGAACGTGATCATCGGCAAGCTGATGTCAAGGATTTCGAATTCCGCAATCTCGATCTCCCGGGCCTCCCGCTCAACGGTGCGGCCCCGACGGGCCAATTTGTAGAGCGGCTTTCCCTTGAACTTCGCAGCCGAGAACATCGGCGGAACCTGCAACTGCCTCCCGATGAAGAGCGATTGCACATCACGGATTCGTTGGTCGGTGACATCGTCCAGCGTCTTCCGCTCTACAACCACTCCTTCTGAGTCGAAGGTGTCGGTTCGCACGCCGAGCTCCATCACACCTGTGTACTCTTTCTCGAGTCCCACGTACGACTGCAGGGCCTTCGTTTTTCGACCCGTGCAGATGATGAGGAGACCTGTCGCGTTCGGATCCAACGTACCGGCGTGTCCGATTTTCCTGATATCGTACCGTTTCTTGAGATACCGAACAACATCAAACGAGGACCAATCCAGAGGCTTATCCACAAACAACGTTTCCCCATCGCCGTTGAAATCGAGATCCTGCAATTTCACGGATGTCTCTGACATGCCTACTCATCCTTAGAATCTCTCGGGGATTCTTTTTGAATCTGGTGGAGGATTTGCTCGATGTTCATCGCGTGATCCAGCGTCTCGTCAAGGTAGAACTGAATGGTCGGCGTATACTTCAGTCGAACGTTGTGTCCCAATTCACCGCGAATGAAGTGTCGCTGTTCCTCCAGCATTTTGAGTGTCCCTTCTTTTTTCGTCACATCCCCAAAAATGCTCACATAGATCTTCGCGATTTTCAAATCGGGACTCATCCGAACTTCGGTAACAGTGATGAATCCATACTCCTCCATGCTGAAGTTTCTCTGGAGGACGCTGCTCACCTCGTGCTTCACGAGCGACGCCACTTTGTCGGTTCGAATCGACATCGTCTCCTCTTACAACTTTCGCTTTGTCTCGACCATCTTGAAGGTTTCGATGATATCCCCCAATTTGATATCATTGAATCCATCCAGAGTGATACCGCACTCAAATCCCTGGTCCACTTCGCGCACATCATCCTTGAATCGTCGAAGCGATCCGATCGAACCTGTAAATACCACAAGTCCATCCCGAATGAGTCGCACTTTCGCATTGCGCACGATCTTCCCGTCCTTCACATAACAACCCGCGATAGTGCCGACACGCGACATCTTGAACACTTCTCGCACCTCTACGGTGGAGAGAATTTCTTCCGACACCGACGGCGCCAGCATACCTTCCAGTGCGCTTCGGATTTCATTGATGGCATCATAGATGATGTCGTACAGACGGATATCCACACTTTCCTGTTCTGCCAACCGCCGCGCATTAAGATTCGGGCGGACGTGGAAGCCAATGATCACCGCGCCGGACGCCGCTGCGAGGAGCACATCCGATTCCGAAATGCCGCCAACGCCCTTGTGTACGACCACTACTCCCACTTCGGCAGTCGACAATCTCATCAGCGAATCCGACAGTGCCTCCACGGATCCGTCGACATCCCCCTTGACGATGACCGGAAGTTCGCGGAGCTGACCCTCTTTAATGCGACTCGAGATATCGTCCAGCGTGATCAACCGACGCTGGCGAAAATCCTGCTCTCGCTTCAGCTGCTGCCGCTTCAAACTGATATCACGAGCGTCACGCTCGTCGGACATCACCACAAGAACGTCACCCGCCTGAGGAATGCCGTCGAACCCGATCACCTGGACCGGCTGAGAGGGCTTTGCCGCCTCGATCCGATTGCCGCGTTCGTCGAACATCGCACGGACGCGTCCGCTGAACATTCCGCAGACGAAACCATCTCCCGTGCGCAGCGTTCCCTTCTGAACGAGTACGGAAACGACGATTCCTTTTCCTTTGTCAAGTTCTGCTTCGATCACGATACCCCGGGCCGGCCGAATCGGATTGGCCCTCAAGTTCAGAATCTCCGCTTCGAGGAGGATCTTCTCAAGAAGCTGATCGACGTTCAGGCCCGTCTTTGCGGAGAGTTCGACCGACTGGTATTTCCCTCCCCACTCTTCGACCAACACTCCCTTTTCGGAAAGCTGCTGACGAATCCGTTCGGGGTTCGAATCGGCCCGATCGATTTTGTTCATCGCAATGATAATGGAAACCGACGCCGCCTGAGCATGGCTGATCGCTTCGACCGTTTGCGGCATCACGTTATCATCGGACGCCACGACCAGGACAACGAGATCGGTGACCTGTGCTCCTCGTGCCCTCATTGCTGTGAACGCCTCGTGACCCGGCGTATCGAGAAATGTGATCTGCTTGCCGTCATCCAGTGTAACTTCGTACGCGCCGATATGTTGCGTGATGCCTCCCGATTCACCCGCAACAACATTGGACTGGCGAATATAGTCAAGGAGAGAAGTCTTTCCGTGATCGACGTGCCCCATGATTGTTACCACCGGAGGCCGGGGCTGTAGACTCTGTTCATCGTCGGTGTGATCATCGAGGATTTCCGGCGCAAACTCCTGCTCAAAATTCACCTGATATCCAAACTCATCCGAAACGAGCGTGATGGTATCACGATCGAGACGCTGATTGATCGAGACCATCATGCCCAGCGCCATGCACTTCTGGATGACCTCGGCTACAGAGACCCGCATGAGGTTGGCGAGCTCTCCCACGCTCACAAATTCCGTCACCCGGACTATGGTCTTCTCCCGCTCGAGCTCCTCCTGAATCCGCTGCTCCTCGAAAGCTCTCTCAAGCCGCTTCTTTTTTCGATGGGATGCTCGTGTGGCCGCACTTTCGTCACCGATCCCGGCGAGAGTCGTTCGAATCGCCCGCTCGACCTCGGCCTCGTCGACCTCCGCGTGCCTGGATTTCTTGCGCTTTCGCGTGCGTTGTGTCTCTTCCGGAGCGGCCACATCCGGCTTCTGTTTTCGGGAGTCCTCGACAACCTTCTTCTTCTTCTTCTTCTTCTTCTTCTCTTCAGGCTCTCCAGGGGTCTCTTCCGTAGTTTTCTGCAGATCGAGCTTTCCCTTGATCTTGAGGCCGCGCGGTGCCCTCGACACGGCCTTCTCCAACGGACTCTCCGACCGCTTTCCCTTCGGCTTTGGTTCTTTCGGCGCAGCTTCTCGAGCGCCGGTCTTTTTCGGCGCGGCGTCGGTGCGACCTGCGATGGTGGCTTCTGGTTCGATGCCGGAGTCTCTTGCTGTCACCTCGCCGGCGACGGCGATCTCGGTATCCTCAGATTCACCCATGATTGCGCCCTCTGCGACCGCGGGCATTTCCCCTTCAGCGATCGCGGTGTCCGATGTCGTCGATGGCTCGAGTACTTCGGCACGATCTAATGGCTCTTTGACTACGGCTTCGGCAGCCACTTCGCGAACGGGGATCTCTTCGATCTCTCCCTTCTCGTCCTTTCCAGCTGTTTCCTTCTTTCGGCTTGACCGAAATTCGCGGACTTTCCGCTGATGCCGTTCCGCGCTGTCCTTTTCCTTCTTGAAATGAGCCATCAAGAGCTGCATCATTTCTTCCGTGACGACGGTCATGTGACTCTTCACCTCGAATCCCTTCTTTCGAAGGAACTCAATGATCGTCTCACTCGAGAGATTAAGCTCTGTCGCGAGCTTGTAGATTTTGACTTTCTTGATGGCTGCGTCTGCCATAGAGTCCTACGGGTTAGGATCGCCTACTCAGTGATTTCTTTCTTTTCATCTTCTGCCGGTTCGACTTCGGGGGAGTCTGTCGTTTCCTCCTCAAGGCGTTCTGAGGCAGGAGCCTCGGCGACCGGTTCGTCTGCCGGCTCGCCTTCGGGTGTGCCCTCTTCTTCCTCTTCGACTTCAGCCTCCTCCAATCCCTTTCTCAGCATCGCCCGGATTTCCTGAAGCTGGCTTTCTTCGATTCCCAGTTCCGAGACAAGAGTCTCGACGGGCGTATCGAGCACATCCCGGGCGGTCTTGAAGTTCTCGTCAAAGAATCGATGGAACAGCACCTCTCCGAGCTCCTCGCGGAATTCCGAGAGATCCATATCGTATTCTTCTTCCTCTGCCGCTTCCTTCACGAGCTGAATATCATATCCCGTGAGTTTCGATGCGAGCCGGACGTTCTGTCCATTCTTCCCAATGGCGAGGGAAACTTGATCGGCCTCCACCAGGACAGTGGCCTTCTTGTTTTCACTGTCAATCTGAACGTTCTTCAGTTTTGCCGGGGCCAGGGAGCGAGTCACAAATACAACCGGATCGTCGGAGTAGTTGATCACGTCGATGTTTTCGTTGTTTAACTCGCGAACGATGGCATGGATGCGCACGCCCTTCATCCCGACACAGGCTCCGACCGCGTCGATCCGATCATCATGGGAAACCACCGCCACTTTTGCCCGGTCACCCGGTTCACGCGCGATCCGCTTGATCTCGATGATCCCATCATAGATCTCCGGAATCTCGATTTCAAAGAGGCGCAGGAGAAACGTCGGGTCTGTCCGCGAGATCACAACAACAGGATTGCTCGTCCCCTTGCGGACCTCCTTCACGAGCGCGCGGATGGTATCCCCCTTCTTGTACCGCTCCTTGTAGATCTGCTCGCTCCGGGGAAGAATGATCTCAGTTCGGTTGTGCATGACGAGGATTTCGCCTCGCCCCTTTCGAATCTGATAGACTTCGCCGACAACAATTTCGTTCAAGGAACTTGTGTATTCGTTGTAGATGGTTTCTTTCTCAATCTCTTTGATACGTTGATTGAGATTCTGTTTCGCGCTCACGACAAGCCGCCGACCAAACGCCTGAAGGGGGATGATTTCCACAAATTCTTCACCAACCTCAATATCTTCATCGGATTTTTGCCGCGCCTCGTCGATATGAATTTGCGTCGTCGGGTCCGTCACCTCATCCACCACCTCCTTTTCGAGGTAGATTTCGATGTCCCCCTTGTCCATATTCACGACCACATCAAAACGGACCTCGGCCCCATACCGCTTCCGTACCATCATTCCAAAGATATCTTCGATGATTCCGATAAGAATATCTTTGTCGATTCCCTTCTCACGAACCATTTGAGCGAATGATTCAGTGATTTCGTGATTCATTGATTCCTCCAGACAAATATCATTCAACCGCGACAGGCCGGGACGGCCACGATCTACCAGGGAAGCTCTTCCCGCGCCTCCAGGATTTCCGACTGCGTCAGAACGAGTCGGTTATTCTTTTCATCGATGAAGCTCAGACGATCATCGTGGACAGCCTCGAGAACCGCCCGGGTTACCACAACCTCACCCTCAATTCGATGTTTGATTCGCATTTTCTTGCCGAGCCGCTTTCGGTACTGCCGCAGCAATCTGAGGGGTTGTCCCACCCCCGGAGAAGAGACTTCGATCCGATAGGTCCCGTGGATCAGACTGTTCGCGTTGATGACCGACGACAGTTCACGACTGATTTGGGCGCATGCCTCGATGGTAATCCCCTCGTCCGTATCCACGTAGACCTGCACCAGTTTCCCGCGTCGTTCGTTGTGAACGTGCACGTGGACGCAGTAGGCGTCGCGTGTTGCCAGAATCGGAACGAGCGCTTCTTCAATTTTCTGCTGAATTTCGACCAATCAAAATTCCTCCAAAAAAAATAGCCCGTAGGCGGGCTATCAACTGCGGCACACAAATATACGACATCCCTTAGGGAGATGCAAGGGAATTATCTAGAAGTTTTTCACACTTACGTGCTCCCGATAGAATTCCGCCACCATTTCAGCGGCCTCAACAGGGTCGTCCGTGATGAAGAAAAGATCGAGGTCGTCGGCTGAGATCATCCCGCTTGCCAGTACCGTTCCCTTGATCCATTCGATAAGTCCGGCCCAATACTCCCGTCCCATCAAAACAAGCGGAAACGTTTTGGTCTTCCTCGTCTGAATCAGGGTGAGAGCCTCGAAAAACTCGTCAAGAGTTCCGAATCCGCCCGGCAGCACGATGAAGCCGTGTGCATACTTCACAAACATCACCTTCCGGACAAAGAAATGTCGGAACGTCACGACCCGTTCGCGATCAACGTAGGGATTGCTTCCCTGCTCGAAGGGCAGGTCGATGTTCACGCCCGCCGATGCTCCCCCCGCCCGCTGAGCGCCTCTGTTGCCCGCCTCCATGATTCCCGGACCAGCGCCAGTGAGCACATTGAATCCCCTCTTAACCAGTTCTTCTCCGACGCGCACCGCAAGGTCGTAGTACCTGGAGCCCGGCTTCACGCGAGCGGAACCGAAGATCGAAACAAGATTTTCCTGTTTCGCCATCATGGTGAATCCATCGACGAATTCGGCCATGATCCGGAAGATACGCCATGAATCTTCCTGTCCCTCGATCAATCGCTGCATCATTTTGGCCGTGTTGTTGTTCTCTCCCGGGTTTTTTTCAGTCGGATTCATCGTGAAGTCCCCCTCCATTGTTCAGAATGAGAGTTGATCAAGAATCCACTCGTTGGATCGTCTCAACACCGGATCAGAATGAGAGGTTCTTGAAGGAACGAATTGCGTTCTCGATGTCTTCGCGCGTTACATCGAGGTGTGTCACCGCTCGGATCCGATGTGAACCTGCCGGCGAAAGGAGCACATGGTCCGCACGCATCTTTTCAATGACTGTCTCAGCCGTTTGACCGGATCGCGAAACGTCGATGATGAGAATATTGGTCTGCACGGACTCGACGTCCAGGGCAAGCCAATCGAGACCCGCAATACCGGCTGCGAGGGCGCGAGCGTTCTCGTGATCGTCTTTGAGACGATCGACGTGGTGCTCCATGGCGTAGGCGGCAGCAGACGCAATCACACCCACCTGTCGCATACCACCGCCAAAAATCTTTCGATAGGTTCGTGCTCGTTCGATTGCCTCGCGTGAGCCGACGAGCGCCGAGCCAATGGGCGCACCCAGCCCCTTGGAAAAGCAAACGGCCACTGAATCGACGTACCGCGCGTACGCGCGGGGGGAATTCCCCGTTGCGACACACGCATTCCACAGACGCGCCCCGTCGAGATGAAGACGGATCCCCCTTGCTTTCGCCAGGACACTGATCTCGCCGATCTGGTCGATCGGATAGATCATTCCACCCGCCATGTTGTGTGTATTTTCCAGACAGATCAGTGTCGTGCGCGGCATATAGTACGCCGCCGGACGAATGGCTTGTGCGACTTGCTCAGCCGAAATGATGCCGCGCTCCCCCTTCAGGGGGAACATCTGGACACCTGAGAGGAGTGATGGACCGGCAGTCTCGTAGTTGAAGATGTGGGACTCCCACTCGACTATAATCTCGTTGCCTGGTTGGGTGTGGACCTTGATCGCCAACTGATTAGCCATCACCCCGGATGGAACGAAGATCGCAGCTTCCATGCCGAACAATCCTGCAAGCTTCTCTTGCAGTGCGTTCACGGTCGGATCTTCGCCGAACACATCGTCACCCACCTCCGCACGCGCCATGGCGTCGCGCATGTTCCGCGTCGGCCTCGTAACGGTATCACTCCGAAGGTCTATTACTCTGTCAGCATTCAACGTCAACTCCTCGCTTTCGGCGAAACACGAGCGTAAGAAGAATGATGCCGCCGGACAGACCGGCGCAGACCAATGCAAAGACATCACCGTGGCGTGCGTAGAACGTCTCGTCGTCTCTCGCGTAGATCGGATGAGCAATATCTGCCGAAGCATACATCTTCGTCTGCAAGTACCTCCGCCCCCACGGATCGACAAACGCAGAAATCCCCCCGTTCGCTGATCGGACGATCCACCGACGATTCTCGACTGCCCGCAGAGAAGCATAGGCAGCGTGTTGATAGGCGCCCGACGTATTGCCCCACCAGCTGTCGTTCGTCACAATGATAAGGAATTCTGCTCCGTTCTTCACGAAACGGCGCACAAAGTTGGGATACACTGATTCATAGCAGATCATCCCGGAGAATCGCACCGTCTCCCCCCGCCGCGTCTGCATCGCGAAGATCACGAGGTCCTTCCCCTTTCCCCACCCGCTGATTCCAACGTTCCACTTCAGCGGTTCAACCAGGAACGTGAGGGTCTCAGCATACGGAACTCGCTCTGCAAACGGTACGAGCACCACTTTCTTGTGAACTACAGAAGTTGATTCCATCGGCGAGAAAAGTGTCGCCGAGTTGTAATATTCGACGAGGCGCTCTCCGTCGGCAGCTCTCCTCGCCGTCACCGGGGCATTTCCGGGATCGAAGAACTCCGCGTAAGGAATGCCCGTGAAGAGCGACACACCGGAACTTCGGATCCCCTCCCGTATTTGTTCAAGGTAGGGTCGGTTCTGAGGCAGGAGCACATGAAAGGGAATCGCCGTCTCCGGCCACACCAGCAGATCGAGCGAATCGTCTCTTCGTTGCTCGAGGGTCGGCAGAAGGAGATTGAACTGCCGATGATACGATTCCCATTTTGACCCCCATCCCTCTCCCCACTTGTCCCACGGATCGACGTTCGGCTGAATAATCCCAGTTTTCACGGGTACTCCAGAGGGCGTTGCCTCCTGCGACTCGATAACGACCCAACCGTAAATCCACGGTCCGAAATAGAACAGGAAGAGCACCAAGCCCGATCCCAGAAGGAATCGCAGGGAGAGTTTCCCCTTCCTCGTAATAAATTGCACCAGCAACCAGTACGCGAAGACATTGAAGCAAAGAATCACGAACGAGAGACCGTACACGGAAGTGAATTCGGCCATCTGAATGCGGTATACCTCGTTTGCCTGACTGTTCCCCAGGGCAATCCAAGGGAAGGAGAACTCGGAGAGCGAGTGGGAGTATTCGTATGTGATCCAGAAAAATGGAAAAGCCAGAAGCGCCGCCAATCCCCCCACTCGGTTCTTTACCCACCAATAGGCGAGAATGGGGAGCCAGTAGAACATGGGATGTGCAATCAACAGTGCGGTGCCGGCCGCCATCAGGTACGGGTCGCTTCCGTGGGTGAACCCCCCCACCCAGTAGAGCGTGAGCACGTGAAACACGAACATCGCAAGATAGCTGTAACGGATCACTTGCTTTGCATTCTCCATCCGATCCAGCAAGTAGATCAGAGGAATGAGCGCGACGTACGCGAGCGAATAGAGCGGAGAAGGAGGGAACGAGACTCCGAGCAATATCCCCGACAGCACGGCCAGAACGACGTTACTTCTCGTTGTTGTCTGCGTTATCAATTTCATCGGACGAAATGTCATGTTCCTGAGGCTGACATATTTTTCGGTCGCGAACCGCCTTTGCGATCCGCTCATATCCGATCACGACGAGTGCACCGCACCCAACGCCAAGCAGGGCGCCGGCAACAACATCCGCCGGATAGTGGACTCCCACATAGACTCGGCTGAACGCCACGAGAGACGAAAAAATCCAGAATCCCCAGGCCCCTCGCGGAATGAAATAGGCCAGCACAAATGCCCCGGCGAAGTTGTTCACTGCATGAGATGACGGAAACGAAAAGCCACTCCCGCAATTCACAAGCAGGCGGACGTCATCCAGAACGTGACACGGACGGATCCGTTCAAACAAGTGCTTGACGTAAGAGCTGTTGAGCTGGTCGCTGAAGGCAATCGTTGGCACCAGGAGGAGGGCAGCGGCTCTTCCGTTTCTTCCCCCCCTCACCAATAGGGCAATCCAAAGGACGCCGACGGTTACCAAGACCACGGGACTTTTATTCAAGTCCGTCAAGAACGGCATCACAATATCGAGAACAGAATTCTGGAGCGTCTGATTGAAGAATACAAAGAGTGCTTTGTCAATCGAATACAGGAATTCCATCATCATCGGTCCGGTTTCTGCCCCTTCGATGTGGCGTCGCTTCCTCGATTTCCATTGGTTGAGCGTCGGGAGTATATGTACTTCGCCACCAGGAGAAGAACAATCACCAGAATCACCGTGGTGACGAAAGTGCTATACGCCTCGAGATAATACGGTACTTCTTTCCAACTATCGCCCAGCGCCTTGCCCGCGTAAATCAGAATGAGGTTCCAGATCAACGAACTCAGAAACGAAAGGACAGTCGTTTTCCAAAGTACGAGCTCCGACAATCCGGCAAAAAAGGAGACTATCGCTCTCGTTCCTGCGAGAAACCGATTGGCAACGATGAGGGCGTAGCCATGCTTTCGGAACCATCCCTCGGCCTTATGCAACTGGTCGAGCGGGATGAACTTGATCTTTCCCTCCTCCAAGATCTTGTCGCCGAACCAGTGGCCAATCAAGAACATCGAGACGAATCCCAGAGTGCTCCCCACCGTTGCGAAGATCCACAACGTCAGGAAATCGACCCGGCTGAACCCGACGAAGGAGCCAGCCGCGACAATCATGACATCACTTGGAAAAGGGGGAAAGATGTTTTCGAGGTAAGCTATGGCGAGAACGGCAAAATAGATCCAAACGGGATTAAGCGTCGAAAGCGCGTGAATGAGATCTTCCACATTCAGACCAATTCAGATCGTTTGCCTGAGTGAGACGACAGCGAAGGCAGCACACCCCTCTCCCCTCCCGACGAATCCCAGGGTCTCATTCGTCGAGGCCTTGACCGAGACCCGGTCTTCCTCGATGCCAAGGGCACGGGAAATGTTCCGGCGCATCTTTTCCGCATGAGGGGCGATTTTGGGAGCTTCCAACACCACCGTGCTATCGACGTTGACGACTGCGAAACTGTTCCGACGGACAATGTTCCTCACCTCCCGGAGCAGTCTGAGACTTGCAATCCCTTTGTATTTGGTGTCCGTGTCAGGAAAATGACGGCCGATATCTCCCATCGCGGCCGCGCCGAGCACAGCGTCGCATATTGCATGGAGGAGAACGTCCGCGTCGGAATGCCCTGCGAGTCCCATGTTGTGCGGGATCGTCACTCCCCCCAGTCGAAGCTTACGACCGCGGGTGAATCGATGAACGTCATATCCAAAGCCGATTCGTACGTCGTTCGGCGCCATGATTATCCCATTCCAAAATCACGATAGGAGTCCGTCGGCTTCTGCCATTCCAGCTTCAGATCGAGCACGTGCGCCGCGCGCGGTCCCACCTTGGTGTCTTTTATCAATTCTTCCACAAGAGAACGATCCCCCTCGGCTACGATTTCCACATCCCCGTTCACAAGATTGCGGACAAATCCTTTCAGGCCGTACGACACGGCTTTCCGGTAGACGAAATATCGGAATCCGACCCCCTGAACAAGGCCTTTCACAATGATATGGACGGCGCTCTGCATATGGCGCTCGAAAAAGTACAATCTTTCGCTGCCAAAATCAATTGACGGGGACGGCACGAAAACATCCATCCCACCTGTCAACGAGAGGTCATCGCCGGAGAAACAAAAAAAAGGGACGATGATATCACCGTCCCTTCTTCGATGCAAGGAAACAGCCAGCTATCTTCCCTTCAATCCATCGAGCTCGTACTGCGCGTTTCGGCTATAGGTCGGGTCTTTCTTCGCCTCCATGAAGGCGGCTCGTGCTTTCTCGAAATCATTGAGCTTTTTGTATCCGATGCCAAGCTCGAAGTACTCGGCTCCCATCGCTCCCCGTTTCTTCAGCTTGATCGCCTCTTGAGCGGAGCTGATCGACTTTTCCGCGTTCTCGAGTCTGTTGTAGACTCTGGCGGCAATGAGGTAGAGCTTCGCGTTTTCGGAATGTTCGGTCAGTGCTTCATCCAGCAGCACGCCCGCGCCTTCAAACTTCCCGGCGTCGAGAAGTTGTTGGGCCTTCCCGGCATAGGCCTCACCAATTCCTTTTCGGGATCGATCGAGCCGTGGGTCGTTCTTCGCGGCAAGTTTGAAGGATTCGATTGATTTGTCGTAGTCGCCGACCAGAAGATGGACGCCACCAAGGGCATTGAAACCGATTGCGAAATCCTTCTTCAGGCTGATGGCGGCCTCAAAATCTGAGACGGCCCTGTCGTATTGGCGGCTGTTTTTGTAGCTCAACCCGCGCTGATAGTGGTAGCGATAATCGCCAACGATGTTCAACGCTTCGGTGTACTTCTCGATCGCGCCCTGATAGTTACCCGACTTGTATCGCGCGTTTCCCTCATTGTATAGTTTATCCGCGTCGTTCTTCTCCTGGGCGATGGCCGTCGAACACGCGGCAACAACACCCAGTGCAAGAGCGAAGCAGAAGACACGGAGAGAAAGCCTCATGATGTCATCACCCTCCTCATAGCTGAATTGAAATTGGTGGAGTGCCCGGAGCGAGACTTGAACTCGCATGCCCTTTCGGGCGCCGCCCCCTCAAGACGGTGTGTCTGCCAGTTCCACCATCCGGGCACTGAAATAAATACCACGTATGTTATCACATGATCGATCAGCGTCGGGTTTGATTCGTGAGCGTGGATGGATTCGAACCATCGACCCTCTGCTTAAAAGGCAGATGCTCTACCCCTGAGCTACACGCCCTTCGGATCGCGTTACGGTGTAGCACTCATCTAATATATCAACAAACAGCAACTTTTACAAAACCGGGGGTCTTCTCACCGCGCATCCGCGCTCTTATGAAGATTCCTGGACGGATTTCTTCCGATACATGATGCCGACGGGAATCACAACGCAATACCCCAGAACCAGGAGGATCGGCGCCACGACCAGCGCCATCGATCCGTCCCACGGCTCTGTCGAGAGCGCAAGGTATCCGAACACGATACACACAATCCCTGCGAGCAGGATGAAGTAGTTCGTTTTCGTGAATGGCAAAACTTCAGGGATTGCCTTTTTCGATGTCATTCGTTCCTGACGGCCCATAGATTGGTTCTTCTCCGTTGTAACAAAAAGCCCAGCGTTGGGGGGGAACGCCGGGCTTGACCATGGAATGAACAACAGTCAGGGGAGAAACTGTTGTTGAGGTCGGACGAAATATGATATGATTTGTCTGCAATGTCAAGGGAAAAAATTTATCCAGTAAAAAATTTTTATTCCACGACGTTCGTAAGTTTCCCTTCGCTCAACCGCATGACACGATCTCCCCGGGTTGTCAGATCCGGGTTGTGAGTCGCAATAACAAACGTAGTTCCCTTCCGACGCGACATATCCATGATCAGCTGGTGAAGACGATTCCCATTTTCCACGTCCAGATTTCCGGAAGGCTCATCAGCCAGGACAAGCCGAGGCTCGTTGATGAGTGCCCGCGCCACTGCAACGCGCTGCTGTTCACCACCCGACAGCTCGACCGGCCGATGGTTCAACCGGTCGGCCAGACCGACTTCGGCGAGAAGGTGCTTGCCCCGCTCGCGCGCATGAGACAATGATTCTTTGCGAATCAACGCGGGCATGAGAACATTTTCAAGCGCCGTGAATTCCGGAAGGAGATGGTGAAACTGAAAAATGAATCCCAGACTGCCATTGCGAAAACTCGCGAGCGCATCGTCGGGAAATGCAAAAAGGTTCTCTCCCTCAATGAAGACCTCGCCCGATGTCGGACGCTCCAACCCTCCAAGAATGTGAAGCAGCGTGCTCTTCCCCGAACCGGACGGACCGACTATGATGAGGAACTCCCCTTCCGTGACGGTGAGCTCCAAACCGCGGAGGACAAGAAGCGTTTGGTCACGTCCCGTAGGAAATTCCTTCACGACACCGGTAGCGCGCAGAAGCTCTCTTTTCTTCGTTACTCCCATCGGATAGCCTCGGCAGGTATGAGAGTTGCGGCACGGCGAGCCGGATACCATGCGGCCAACGAACAAAACACGAGCGCAGTGGCTGTGACCAGAAGAATATCGGACCACACGATCTGGACCGGAATCGCCGGAATGATGTACACGGATGGATCGAGCGGGAAGAGATGATATTCCCTCTGCAGATACAGGAGTCCCATCCCGAGGGTGAGACCAGTCGCGGCACCCAGGATTCCCACAAATACCCCCTGCAACATGAATACGAGCGTTACGGTTTGCCGCGTCGTACCCATGGCCCGCAGTACACCGATATCCCGTGTTTTTTCGATGACAGACATGGTCAAGGAGCCAAGCAAGTTGAAGGAAGCAACGCCGACAATGAGGGAGAGAATCAGATATGCGATCCAACGCTCAATCTGCATGACGGTGAACAGATCCCGATGAAGGTCATACCAGGAAAGGACTCGATACGCATCACCGAATCGTTCCGTCAGCGTCTCTTTGAACGCATATGAGTCCTCAAAGCGCCGGAGCCGGATCTCGAAGCCATGAATCTTCTCACCCAATTTGAAAAATTCTTGCGCAATCGGCAAGGACACATACGCATAGTATCCGTCGTACTCTTTGTTGTTTGATTCATAGATGCCAGCGACAATGAATTTCCGGATCAGAGGTTGACCCATCTGGAGCAACGCCGGCTCGGATCCCGCGGGGCTGACCATGACGAGCGTATCGCCGACAACCGATCCCAGCCGGTCAGCCAGCGTGAGCCCCAACACGATCCCGTTGACATTGCGATCCTCGAAGCTTAATGCGCCGAGCACGATCCGATCCGCAAGTCCCGTTGCACGGCGTGTTTTTTCGGCATCGATTCCCTTGATGTTCACCACCCGATTCACATTCTTCGAAACGATCAGGGCCTTCCCGCTCACATACGGTGCAAAGACCGCCACGTCCCTCTCTTGGCTGAGGAACTCTTGAACCTCTTCGTACGAACCGGCATCTCCGCGGATCGGTCGTTCCACGCGTACGTGTGGATCGAAATTCACCAGAATCGACGTCACGAGGCCATTGAAACCGTTGAACACCGACAGGACGACGATGAGGGCGGCCACCCCAATCGTGACACCGACAATCGAGATGATCGAAATCGCGTTTACAAATCCTAATCGCTCGCGCGAAAACAGGTATCGGAGCGCTATGACTCTCGCAACATTCATTTTCCAAACTTGAATAGTCTCACAGGATCCAAGCCGCTCGCGATCCGTGCCGGTACAACCGAGGAAAAGAAACAAAGGACGAGTGCAACTGCACTCACGAGATAGAAATTCAGCGCCGAGAGTTCAATTGGAACGCTCGACATGTAATAGATCGCGGACGGTAGGGATATCAGCTTGTATTCCATTTCGACCAGGACAAGGAGATATCCCAAGAGATTTCCGATCAACGTGCCGACCACCCCGATAATCATCCCCTGGAGGAGGAAGACATTCTTGATCGTTCGCCGATCCGCCCCCAACGTCCGGAGGACGCCGATATCCATGCTCTTTTCCATCACCATCATCAACAACGTCCCGATAATGTTGACCGTCGCGACAACGATGATCAGCCCCAGGATGATCGGCACCGGCTTCTTCTGGAGATCGACCCACGCAAAGAGATTGCGATATATCTGATACATCGTGCGTGCATAGTACGGATAGCCGAGATCGGAAGGGATTTCCTCCGAGAGCGCATCGAGTCGGGCCAGATCATGGACGAGGATGTCAAAACCAGAAATCGCCCGTCCAAACTGGAAGAGCCGCTGCGTCGATGCAAGTGGAACATAGGCGTAGCTCGCATCGTATTCCGCCATCCCAGTGTCAAAGGTGCCCACCACTTCGAACGCCATGACACGGGTCTCGGCCATCGATATCGTCAGCCCACCAAGCGCAAAGACAAGGACCGTATCACCGACCACAGTCTCCAGCTTCTCTGCGAGTCGTTTGCCGAGGATAATTGGTTGGATACTCCCCCCCCGCTCCTTCAAATCATAGACCCCCCCGGCAAGCCGGTATCGTGCCGCAGAGATATCATTCTCCGGATCCACGCCCTTCAGGATGATTCCGTCGATGTCGACCGACGATCGGATCAACGCTTCCCGAGCAACATAGGGAGCGATTTCTCTTACCTCCGGGAATCGTTCCTTGACGCGCTGCACGGCAAATTCCGGGTTTTGGAGAGGCAGGTTCGAGAATCCAAACAACTGCATGTGGGCCGTGAAGCTGACCACATTGTCCCTGATCGTTCGCTCAAATCCCCGGAGGATGGAGAGTGTGATGATGAGAGTGGCAACGCCCAACGCGACACCGATGATGGCGATGCCAGTAATGAACGAAATGAAGCCTCGATGGTGGCGGGAGCGCAAATATCGACGCGCGACAAAGAGCGAAAACCGCATCGTTGGTCCTATGGTAGATGCACGTCGGCGGAACCGCTATTTCGTGCTACTTTGCTCAAGCAGATAGCTTCTGATGAATTCATCGATGTGACCATCCATCACGGCCTGGACGTTACCGGTCTCGTACCCCGTGCGATGGTCCTTGACCAGCGTATACGGCTGGAAGGTATAGGAGCGGATCTGGCTCCCCCACTCAATCTTCTTCTTCGTGCTTTCCAGCGCGTTCATCCGTGCCTCTTCTTCGTCCCGACGGAGTTGATACAATCGCGACTTCAGCATCTTCATCGCTCGCTCGCGATTCTGGTGCTGCGATCGTTCCTGCTGACAGGCAACGACAACGCCGGATGGCACGTGAGTGATCCGAACGGCTGTCTCCACCTTGTTCACATTCTGCCCCCCTTTCCCGCCGGAACGGTAGGTATCGATCTTCAGATCCGCGGGATTAATCTCAATTTCAATATCATCCTCAATTTCAGGGTAGACGAATACTGACGCAAACGAGGTATGACGGCGGGCATTCGCATCGAACGGAGAGATCCGCACTAAGCGGTGGACACCATTTTCAGCTTTGAGATACCCGTACGCATATTTGCCGACAACCTCGAGCGTCGCGCTTTTGATGCCCGCTCCTTCCCCTTCCAGCAAGTCGACGAGATTGACTTTGAACTTGTTCCGCTCGCACCATCGGGTGTACATCCGCAGCAGCATTTCCGCCCAGTCCTGCGATTCAGTTCCTCCGGCGCCTGAATGAATCGTCAGCAGAGCATTCTTCTCATCATCCTCGCCGCTCAGCATATTCAGGAATTCCAGATCAGTGATCCCCTGCTGCAACAAATCGAGATCTCGCTCCACTTCGTCCGCCGTCCCGGTATCGTTGGCTTCCTCTCCGAGCTCAATGAGGACGGAAATCTCCTCGGCTCGCGCGGAAAGTGCTTTCCATTGGTCGATCCATTCTTTTCTGGAGTTCATCTCCTGGATGATCTTCTGCGCCGAAACATTGTCATCCCAGAATTCCGGGGCAGCGGTCTTTTGCTGGAGTTCCTGGTATTCTTTTTCTTTGACATCGAGGTCAAAGAAACCCCCGCAGGGCCTGCAATCGATTCCTTTCCTCCTCCAGCCGTTCTTTCAACTCCTCGAACATCGTTCATCCTCCCAATCTACAGATCCACTGATTCATTGACATCGATTACCATCCTGAGCAGGGCGGTGGATAGAGTCTTCCCCTGCGCATCATTCTTCAACGAGCGGGTTCCGCCCCCACCGAGGGCGTTGTTCAGGATAAAGTTGAGTGCCCAGAGATTGGGAAGCTCGTATCGCTCGACCGACCCGAGGGCTATTCCGTCAAAATGTTTCTTCACGGCCTCCGCCGTAACATATTGCTCGAGGATTGGATAGAATTCCGGCTTTCGCGCCACGAGACCAATATTCGCACTGTCCCCTTTGTCTCCCGAACGAGCATGACAAATATCGAGAAGCTTCACTTTCATTTACACCTCTTTCACCACCACACGTGGCGTGACGCACTGTTTGGCAATCAGGGCCGGCCAGTACGCTATCACCTCGCTCGGTTTTGGCCGGCCTCCGGAAAATCCCGTCACGGTCGGTGGACCTGTGAGGATGAGGGGAGCGATCTCCCTCCCAAAGGCTTCCACCGCCCTGTGATCATGGCTGCGCACTCCGACGCGAAGGACGACTTCATTGACATCATCGATTTTTTGCGCGAGAGGACCGTGACATGAATTGTATCCCAGGAATTCGGAACGTATCTCTTCGTAGGCCAGCCCCATATCGCTGAGTCGGGTTCTCAGGATTTCGTCCGCCGCTTTTGCCTTCTCGAGGGCATCGGGCCAAGCATACGTGAGGGTGCCGAACGCCGTATATCCGTCCAGGTACGACATTGAGACTTTGTACGTATCCGTTGCTGCCCGACCTTTGACGCCGGAGATCTTGACCCGATCTTTCCCGTCATCCGACAACTCGATCGATGTGAAATCGGCGATGCAGTCCGGAGTAATGTACGTACGTGGGTCGCCAATTTCGTACAGCAACTGCTCCTTCACGGTTTGCATCGTTACCATTCCACCGGTGGCTTCGTGTTTCGTGATAACGACGTCACCGTTCGCATGCGCCTCGGCGATCGGGAAGCCGATATGGGCCAGATCGGGAACCGAACGCCAATCACCGGAAAAATTCCCGCCGGACGCCTGGCCGCCGCATTCCAGTATATGGCCGGCAACGGTGCCAGCGGCCAGTTTGTCCCACTCGTTTTGTTTCCATCCGAATTCGTGAATCATCGGAGCAAGGGTCAATCCGGTGTCGGTCGTGCGGCCCGTGATGACGATCTGTGCTCCTTGGCGAAGGGCCTTCACGATCGGCATCGCGCCAAAATAGACATTCGCGCTTAGAATCTTGTGGCCGATATGCTCGATTGTCCGACCTGTTTCCAGATTGGTGAACAACATCCCCTTCTTGCGCAAGCCGTCGAGTCGAGGCAGGATGTCGTCGCCATACACGGTTCCAATCTTCAACCCTTTGATGCCATGCGTGCGGGCACAAGCGAACACGGCATCGCGGCAAGCGCGCGGATTCGCTCCGCCTCCGTTTGTGATAATCTTGATTTTCCTTTCCACACAGACGGGCAGAATCTGATCAATGATTGTTATGAGGTCTCTGGCGTACCCAAGCTCAGGATTTCGCTTCTTCTGCTTCTGCATGATGGACATCGTTACTTCCGCCAGAAAATCCATCATGATGTAGTCGATCGGTCCCTTCGTGACCTGATCGATCGGCGCATTGGGAAGATCACCCCAAAAACCCTGACCGGATGCAATGCGAACACTCTCCTTCACAACTGCTCCTTGATCGAGAACGTCTATGGACAAGGGTTGGAATCAGACACAGATTGCCTTGTAGCCATAACAGAGGATTCCTGCTTTTCCATCCTCCTGAATCTTGCGAAAAACAAGCCGGACTTTTTGCCCAATTTCAAGACTTTCCAGCTCGCAATCGGTTACTTGCGCCGTGAGTCGAGTGCCGTCGTTGAGCTCGATGACGGCAACGGCGTACGGGGTCTGCTTCGAAAACCGATCAGCCCCAACGCGGATAATCGTGAAGGTGAGGATTTTTCCATCACTATCGAGCTTTGTCGGCTCAAATTGTCTGCCGCGGCAGTGTTTGCAGACGCGTCGTGGAGGGAATCCGATTGTTCCACACGACGTACATCGCGCCGCCACGAGTTGATATCGCTGTGGTATTTCCCTTGCGTATCGCGGTGAGATCATATGGCCTCCAGGATATGGATGACACAGCTGGCGCCGCTCCCACCCATGTTCTGGGCAAGACCGATATTTGCCTTCTTCACCTGTCGCTCGCCGCCGCGTCCTGTGAGTTGCTCGTAGAGTTCGATAATCTGAGCAATGCCGGTTGCGCCCACAGGATGTCCTTTCGATTTCAGCCCCCCGCTGGAATTGATGGGGATCTTTCCGCATTCTCGAGCGGTCAACCCTTTCTCAACGGCCTCTCCCCCTTTCCCCTTCTCGAAGAATCCCAAATCCTCCGAGATCACGATTTCTGCGATCGTGAAACAATCATGGACTTCTGCGAGATTGACGTCGCTCGGCTTCTTCCCTGCCATAGCGTACGCTTTTTCGGCGGCACGGACTACCGCACCGAGTGTGGTAAGGTCGGTTCGGTCATGGAGGGCAATGGTGTCCGAGGCCTGAGTCGAGGCGATCACCTTGACAGCGCGGCTCTTCATTTTCTTTGCCACGTCGGCAGATGCCAGGATGACTCCCGCGCCGCCATCGCTGACGGGTGAACAATCGAGAAGCCGCAATGGATCCGCCACCATCGTGGACTTTACAACTTGCTCATTTGTGATTTCCGATCGAAACTGCGCGTTTGGATTCTTCATTCCATTTCGGTGATTTTTCACCGCGACCTCCGCCAGTTGTTGGCGTGTCGTCCCGAATTGGTGCATGTGGGCCCGCGCAATCATGGCGTACAACCCTGGAAATGTGACCCCATGGTAGACTTCATACTCCTGATCGGCTGCGGTCGCAAGCGCCTCCGTGACGTCGGCGCCATCGGTCATTTTCTCCACGCCTCCTGCAAGAACAATCTCACTCACGCCCGAAGCCACCTCGAGAAAAGCCTGCCGAAACGATACGCCGCCCGATGCGCACGCCGATTCGACGCGCGTCGCCGGCACTGGAGTCACCCCGAGGAAATCTGCGACGACCGGTCCCAAATGTTCCTGACCGACAAACAATCCCGGAGACATCGATCCAACGTACAGTGAATCGATGTGGTCGACACCGGCATCTTCAATTGCCAACATGGCCGCATCGACGAAGATCTCGCGAATCGACTTGTTCCACAATTCTCCGAACGGCGTCATCCCAGCCCCGATTACATAGACGTCTCTCATTGGGGGCCTCCTTATTCGTTGAGTTTGATTTTGTGTCTATGCTTCGTGTACTGGCCGTAGTCCAGATAAATCTTGCCGTTGTCCAGCATTGATCGCACCTTCGGCGCGCGATCCTTTATCGCCTTGATCTCTTCGGTCACCCGATAGACGAATCCATCACTCCCCGCTCCCGAACCAAACGACACCATGAAGATGAGATCGCCCGGATTGGCCACGTCGAGGATCGCGGCAAGTCCTGTCGGGGAGGAACCCGAGTAGGTGTTGCCCATCAATGGCACAATCCATCCAAATTCCAGTTGCTGCTTGGTGAATCCCAGTCGACGACCGGCTTCCTGCGGAAATTTTCCGTTCGGCATGTGAAAGACGGCGTGTGTGAAATCCTTCGGCGCAAGTTTCGATTTCTCCAGCAGAGCCTGCCCCGCTCCCACAATGTGTTTGAAGTACGCCGGATCACCGGTGAATCGTCCTGCGTGTCGTGGATAGAATTCACCCTCGCGCCGCCAGAAATCAGGGGTGTCTGAAGTGTACGAATGAGTGAAAAGGATCTCTGCCGCGACGCGTTCGGTCCCCATGATGAACGCCGCTCCTCCCGCCGAAGCAGAATACTCAAGAGCGTCGCCGGGGGCCCCCTGGGAAGTATCAGCCCCGATTCCGAGTGCGTATTTCATTTCTCCGGACTTCACATGGCTGTAGGCCACATACATCGCCTCCGAACCGGCCTTGCATGCGAACTCATTTGTTGCGACATGAACATGCGGTCCAATTCCCAGTGCGTCAATCAGAACCGTTCCGCTCGGTTTGACTGCGTATGGATGGGATTCGGATCCGATGTAGACTGCGCCAATTTCCTGCGGATCGATCTGCGCCCTCTGGATCGCGCCGCGGGCCGCCTCCACGGAAATTGTGATCGTGTCCTCGTCCTGTCCGGGAACGGTTTTTTCGGTGAGTTGAAGCCCCCGCTTGATTGCCTCTGCATCTGCCCCCCACTGCCGAGCAATCGTCTCGGCTTTGATCCGGTAGCGAGGAAGGTACGCGCCATATCCCACGATTCCGACCATGAGTCCTCCGCCGATAGTGATCGTACGAGTACAGCCTATTTTTTGAGGCGACCGATCCCCAGCTCGTCCAACTGTTTCTGGTCGACTTCAGAGGGTGAATCATCCATGGGTGACAAGCCGCTCGATGTTTTCGGAAAGGCAATGACCTCGCGGATCGACTCTTCTCCTGCGAGGAGCATGACGATCCGGTCAAAGCCAAACGCGATTCCGCCATGCGGCGGGGCTCCGTATCGAAACGCATCGAGCATGAATCCGAACTTCCTTCGTGCATCCTCTTCACCAATCCCGAGCAATGTAAACATCTTGCTTTGCAGTTTCGAATCGTGAATCCTGATACTCCCACCCGCGATCTCATTTCCATTCAGCACAAGATCATAGGCACGTGCGCGGGTTTTGCCAGGATCGGAATCAAGCATTCCCACATCTTCGAATTTCGGTGATGTGAAGGGATGATGAACGGCAACAAATCGCTTTTCTTCCGAATCGTATTCCAGCAACGGAAAGTCCGTCACCCAGAGTAGATTCCAGACATCGTGAGGAATGAGATTCAAGCGGTCTGCCATTTCGAGTCTGAGAGCCCCCAAGACTGAAAGTGTCTTTTGCCAGGGGCCGGTTACAATCAAGCAGAGATCACCCCTCTGCGCTCCAATTCTTTCGACGATCGCCTGCTTCTCTCCTGGTGAAACGAATTTGTCAACCGAACTTTCGATTCCCCCCTCAGTGACTTTCATATAGATCAATCCCCCGGCTCCCATTGATTTCGCCAGAGCCGTGAGACCATCGAGCTGATTCCGCGTGGAGTTTGCGAGGCCCGGAACGGCGAATCCTGAAACGATGCTTCCTCCGGCAACGGTCTCGCTGAAGACTCGAAATCCGCTTTTCGCGACGACGTCAGAGAGCATGGTGAGCGTCATTCCAAAGCGATCGTCCGGCTTGTCGCTCCCGTACTTCTCCATCGCTTCTTTGTACGTCAGACGGCGCAACGGACGCTCAATCTCCAGATCGAGGATGCCGCGGAAGAGTTCAGCCATCAGCCCTTCCGTCATTTCGTATACATCTTGTTCATCGACGAATGACATCTCCACATCGATCTGCGTGAATTCGGGCTGGCGATCGGCCCGAAGGTCTTCATCGCGAAAACACTTCACAATCTGGAAGTACCTGTCGAATCCGGCGACCATCAAGATCTGCTTGTATGTCTGCGGCGACTGCGGCAGCGCATAGAATTTCCCCTTGTGGATCCTGCTTGGAACGAGGTAGTCCCTTGCTCCCTCCGGCGTGCTCTTCATCAAGACGGGGGTCTCGACCTCCACAAACCCCAGCCTGTCGTAGTATGCCCGAACGATCTGATAGGCACGATGACGAAGGAGAATGTTCTTCTGCATGCGCGGTCTTCGGAGATCCAGATAGCGGAACCGAAGGCGAAGATCTTCTGACACGTCCGCATCATCCTCGAGCGTAAACGGGGGCGTATCGGCCTTGTTGAGGACCGATAATTCGCGAATCCTCACGTCGATCGCACCAGTCGCCATCTCGGGGTTTTCTGTTCCCTCCGGGCGTCGTTCTACCTCACCGGTGACGGAAACGACGTATTCCGAACGCAGTGTTTTCGCTTCTTCGTACGCCCTCGAATCCTCTTTTCCGGAAATCACGATCTGCGTCTTGCCGTATCGATCCCGGAGGTCGATAAAGATGACCCCGCCGAGGTCGCGTCGCCGATCGACCCAACCCGTGAGAACCACAGTCTGTCCGACATGAGACGTTCGAAGCTCACCACATGTATGCGTCCGTTTGTTGAATGTTTTCACAAGAATATCCTAGCGTTGGTCCACCATTACGATTGTCATCTCCGGGAACAAAAATGCGAGAAGCCTTGATGCTGACTCTGGCGTTCTCGCATTTCACATTGGGGAAGTCAACTCAGATGCTTGGAGACCTTTTCAGTCAAGACGTTTTTCGGAACCGCCCCGACGATTTGGTCGACCACTCGTCCTCCCTTGAAGACCAGAAGCGTGGGAATGCTGCGGATCCCGAACTGTTGGGCCACCTGTTGGTTGACGTCGACATCGACTTTCCCGACTTTCAGTTTTCCAGAAAGCTCCGTCGCGAGTTCCTCAACGATCGGCGCGATCATTTTGCAGGGACCACACCAAGCCGCCCAGAAGTCCACAAGAACCGGCTTCTCAGATTTCACGACTTCGCTCTCGAAATTCTTGTCAGTGAGTTCTACAGGTTTCATCATACCTCCCATGGAAACGGACTATCCTTCAAGCCGGATTGCGTGAGCTCCGAGAAGCTTCGTCACCGAGTCCATGAATTCCTGGGTCGGTGCCACGACAAAACGACGCGTCAAATATAGCGAATTCTTGGCATAGCTGCCACCGGCAACTGTGAAGTAGCACGCGCAGCTGCCGCGGTGCCGCTCAAGGATCTGCCTCAATTCGACGATGGTTTGCTCGTCTACCCGATCGAGATCAAGACGGAGATTGATCCGCTTCGTGAGTCTATCCCTCACCTGCTCGATGGGGATGACTTCGTTGACAAGGATCTTCAGCGATTCGCCCGATATGTCGGCCTTCCCCACGACAAAAATCATCGCCTCGGGCCGGAGATACTCTCCATATTTCTGGAACGGATCCGAAAACACGATGCACTCCCCCTTTCCGGTGAAATCCTCCAGCGTGACAAAGGCCATCATGTTTCCCCGTTTGTCAATCTTCTTCTTGACGGCGGTAATGACACCCCCGAGCCGCACGATGCTGTTCGGCTTGATCCCTTCGCAGGACCCAAATGTTGCAGTAGCGAATCCTTCGAGTTCCGCTTCGAACTTCAACAGCGGATGTCCCGAGACATAGAATCCCAGAACGGTTTTTTCTCGGGAAAGTTTTTCGGCCTCGGTCCAGGTCGGTACTCCCGGGAGACTTACCCTCGGAAGAATCCTCGCCGTCGGCGAGTCGAAGAGACTCGACTGACCCATCCCTTGCGCCTCTTGATGCGTTTGTCCGTACGCAATCGCCTTTTCTACCGACTCATAGAGCTGGGCGCGATTGCTGTGGAGTGAATCGAATGCGCCGGATTGGATCAGACTTTCCATCGTCTTCTTGTTTACGGATCGCAAATCAACACGCGCGGCAAAATCAAAAATGTCTTTGAAGCGTCCCTTTGCTTCCCGCGCCTGAACGATCTGCTCAACAGCTCCCACACCGACATTCTTGATTGCGCTGAGTCCAAATCGGATTCCGGTCGGTGTCACGCTGAATTTCACTCCGCTTTCGTTGACGTCAGGCGGAAGGACGTCGATCCCGATCTTCCGACATTCGTCGATAAAGAGAACAATCTTGTCCGTGTCGCCAATCTCACTCGTGAGCGTGGCAGCCATGTACTCCGCCGGATAATGCGCTTTTAGATACGCCGTTTGATAGGCAAGCACAGTGTACGCAACACTGTGCGATTTGTTGAAGCCATAAGACGCGAACTGCTCGATAAGGTCAAAGATTTCCGATGCAATCCGTTTGTCGATTCCTTTGGCGAGCGCACCTGTGATGAACTCTTTCTTCTGCTCGGCCATCAGGAGCTTGTCTTTTTTCCCCATCGCCCGCCGCATGAGATCAGCTTTTGCAAGACTCAGTCCGGCAATCTCGCTCGCGATTCTCATCACTTGTTCCTGATAGACGATAATGCCGTACGTCTCCTTCAGGATTCCCTCGAGCTTGGGATGCAAATAGTTGATCTGCTGTCGCCCGTGTTTTCGAGCGATGAAATCATCGATCATCTGCATCGGTCCCGGCCGATAGAGAGCATTCATCGCAACGAGATCGTGAATGACGGTGGGTTTGAGCTTGCGGAGATAGTCTTGCATGCCCGAGCTCTCGAACTGAAACATTGCGACGGTCTGTCCCTTTGAAAAAAGCTCAAAGGTCTTCTGGTCGTCCACCGGTAGCTTGTCGAGATCCAGATCGATACCATGGTTGTCTTTGATGAGCGCGAGCGCGTTCTCCAGGACAGTCAGCGTCCGCAGGCCCAAGAAGTCCATCTTGAGGAGTCCGGCATCCTCAAGATCCTTCATGTTGTACTGCGTCACCAATTCGGTTTGGGGCGTCTTGTAGAGAGGGACATAGTCGCTGATATCGCCCGGGGCGATGACAACGCCCGCCGCGTGCGTCGATGCATTGCGGTTCATCCCTTCGAGCACGAGTGCGGCGTCCACCATCATCCGGATCTGTTCGTCCTTGCTTTCTTTCACCCACCGAAGATCCGGAATGGTCTCGATCGCTTCGGCGAGCGGCGGCACCTTACCTTGGATCACCGGGATCTGCTTCGTAATCGATTCGATCGTAGAGAGCGGAATGCCGAGAACGCGACCAACGTCTTTCAGGACCGCACGCGAAGAGAGGGTGCCGAACGTGATGATCTGAGAGACCGAATCGGCCCCATACTTCTCACGCACATACTGGATCACCTTCTCACGTCTGTCGTCCGAGAAATCGACGTCGATGTCGGGCATGCTGATCCGCTCCGGATTGAGGAAACGCTCAAAGAGCAGCCCATAGTACAACGGATCGACGTCGGTGATGCCAAGAGCGTACGAGACGAGGCTTCCCGCCGCGCTTCCGCGTCCGGGGCCCACCCGCACCCCCATCGCGCGAGCGGCATTGATAAAATCCTGCACGATGAGGAAATATCCCGCGTATTGCATTCCCTTGATCACGGAGAGTTCATAGTCAAGCCGTTCCGTGATTTCAGGTGTGATCACAGGATATCGTTCCTTGATTCGTTCCCTCGTCAATCGATCAAGATATTCTTCAAGTGTTTGGGCCCCCAAGCCATCGGGGATCGGAAACCTGGGCATGTACGTCCGCTTGAGATCCAACTCAAGATTGCATTTCTCGACAATCTCCACGGTCGACCTCAGGGCTTGGGGAAATTCCTTGAACAACTCTCCCATTTCCTGAGCAGATTTGAAATAGAGCTGGTCGGTCTTGTAGCGGAGAGACATGTAGTCCGGCGAGTTCGTGCTGCTCGCGTCCGGAATCAACAGCATGATGTTGTGAGGAAGGGCATGATCACGCTCGATGTAGTGTACATCGTTGGTCGCGACAAGTTTCAGTCCCAATTCCTTCGCCAACCGAGGTGCATGTTTCAAGATCGGCACCTCGATGTCCAACCCATGATTCTGGATTTCGATGTAGAAGTCTTCACCAAACAGGTCTCGATAGAGGCCCGCGACTTCGAGTGCTTCGTCATATGCGTCGTTTGCCAGGGAGGCGGACACAACTCCACCGGGGCACGCCGAGGTCGCAACGATGCCATCTTTGAATTTTGCGAGCAGTTCGAGATCGATGCGAGGTTTGTAGTAGAATCCCTCGGTGTACCCAAGCGTACTGAGCTTGACGAGGTTCTTGTAGCCCGTTTCATCCTTTGCGAGGAGAAGAATATGATGATACGGCGCCTTTCCTCTCCCGCGTGTCCCCATCTCCCCGGAGGAACCTTTGTCGTACCTGCTCCCCTTTGTCACAATATAAGCCTCGAAACCGATGATCGGTTTGACCCCGGCTTTGAGCGCCTTTTTGTAGAATTCGATCGCGCCTGAAAGGACTCCGTGATCGGTCAGTGCAACGGCCTGCATCTTATTGGCCACCGCGGCTTGCACGAGTCCTTCGACTGTCGCGGCACCATCAAGGAGACTGTAATGGGAATGATTATGGAGGTGAATGTAACTCTGCATGGTTCCTACTTCACGGAGAGGAAAACTCAATTCTCGACAACAAGGAGCTTCGGTTCCGTCATTTCTTCAATTGCGTATCGAATCCCTTCACGCCCGAGACCGGAATCCTTGGTTCCGCCATACGGCATCGGATCGATGCGGTAGGAGGAACTCTCGTTCACAATCACACCCCCCGCCTCAAGGTTGCGGTATGCATAGAAGGCGTGCTGGAGGTTGTTCGTGAACACTCCCGCCTGGAGTCCATATCGCGAGTCGTTCACTCCCGCCACAGCTTCATCGATCGTCGCGAACGGGTGGAGCGTGACCACGGGGCCGAAGATTTCCTGAGAAAACGCTTTCGCACGTCGGTCAATGTTTGTAAGCACAGTGGGTTCGATCACCCGACCGGTTCGATGCCCCCCCGTGAGCACCTTCGCGCCCATCGCAACCGCCTCCTCGATCCATGAAATGATTCGCTCCGCCGACTGGTCGTCGATGACAGGGCCGACGATGGTTCGGTCATCCATCGGATCACCGCAATGGAGCTCCTTCGTGCGCCGGACGAACTGCTCCACGAACCGCTCGAAGAGATTCTGATGGATATAGATTCGTTGCGTTTTGATGCAGACCTGTCCTGCATACGCGAACGCGGCCATCGCCGTTTTTTTGACGGCAAGATCGAGATCGGCCGTTTCATCAACGATGACTCCCGCGTTCCCGCCAAGTTCCAGCAACACTCGTTTCTTTCCTGCATTAGTCTTGAGGTACCACCCGATATCGGCACTGCCGGTGAAAGTGATCATCTTGAGTCGATCGTCCTTCACCATCATCTCCGCATCCGAGCCGCGAGTTGCAAGAACAGCGAAACCCCTCTTCGGGTATCCCGCTGCTTCAATCGCCTCCGCCAATCGGAGTGCGGTCAGCGGCGTACTTGACGAGGGTTTCAGAATGAATGCGTTCCCTGCCGCCATCGCCGGCGCCACTTTGTGGGCGACAAGATTCAGCGGGAAGTTGAAGGGCGAAATCGCCAGTATCACTCCCAACGGAAATCGCCGTACAAGGCCGATGCGATCGCGAGATGCCGCATTCAGATCGAGCGGAATCACTTCACCCGGAATGCGTTTCGCTTCTTCGGAAGCGACTTGAAATGTCATGATCGCGCGATCCACTTCCAGCCGGGAGAACAAAATCGGTTTCCCCGCCTCCAGTGTGATGAGATGGGCAACCTCATCTTTGTGGGCACTCAACTGAGCGGCAATGCCCGCAAGAATCTCGGCCCGCTCATAGCTCCCCAGTGTGCGCGTCTCCTCAAATCCCCGACGGGTCTCCTCGATCGCGCGCTCCATATCTTCCTGTGACGCGAGCGCAACTGTGGCAACGAGAGTGCCGTCGAAAGGGTTTCGAACATCGAGCGTATTGCGCGTCCGATGACCCTCCCGAGACAACCACTCACCGGCAAGATAGAATGGGCGAACTGAGGGATTCATAGTGCTAGTCGGCAATCATTTTCCGGATCGCTCCGACGGCATCCTGGATCGGCACAAGTGTCCGTTCTCCGCTCCGCCTTCGCTTGATTTCAATCTTTCGCTCTTTCAACCCGCGTTCACCAACGATTACTTGAACAGGCATCCCCATGAGGTCCGCATCCTTGAACTTGAACCCAGGAGAAACGTTTGTCCGATCGTCAAAGAGCACTTCGACCCCGATCTCCCGCAACTCCTCATAGAGTCCGGCTGAGATCTTCACGGTCTCTTCGTGATTCATATTCGCTGCGATCAGATGGAGATCGTACGGCGCCAGGGCCTTGTTCCACACAATCCCATGCTCATCATGACTTTGTTCGATATGACATGCGATGATCCGCTCCACACCGATGCCATAGCTCCCCATAATGACCGGCTGGGCTTTCCCGTTTTCATCCAGGAAAGTCGCATCGAGAGCTTCGGAGTACTTTGTCCCAAGCTTGAAAATGTGCCCCAATTCGATGGCGTTGGAAACTTTCAACGGCGAATTGCAGGAAACACAGGGTTCTTCTGATTCAACCGTTCGCAGATCGTGGAAGCCCTCGAGCGTCACGTCGCGCGTGAAATCGATGTTACCAAGATGATAGTCATTCCGGTTCGCGCCGCTGATCATTCCGTTTGCATTCTTCAACCGCCTGTCCGCAATGATGCGAAAATTCTTCAATCCCACCGGGCCGATTGAACCTCCATCGGCTCCGGTCAGCGCCAGTAGTTCTTCAGTCGGGATCGGCTTGACTTCCCCCGCGCCGAGTGCCGCTGTGAGCTTTGCTTCGTTCAATTCGTCATTGCCGACCATGAGAGCGAGGAGCGGCTTTCCATCGTGCTGATACACGACCGATTTTGCCAATCGCGTCTGGTCAACCTTTAGAAATCGGGCAAGCTCGTCGATAGTCCGAACGTTGGGAGTATGGATTTCTTCCAGCGGCTTCGTTTCCGATTTTCGTTCCAAGGGCGGCAGGGCCGATTCAGCGATTTCCAGGTTCGCTGCATATCCGCATTTCGGGCACAAAACAACGGTGTCCTCACCCGACGGAGACTCTATCATGAATTCTTGAGATCCGGTCCCTCCCATAGCTCCGCTCGAAGCGCCCACTTCAAAGAAGTCCAGACCGCATCGACGGAAGATCTTGCGATACGCTTCCGCGTGAGCTTGATAACTAGCGTCGAGACCTTCCCAGGTCGCATCAAGCGTATACGAATCCTTCATGATGAATTGACGTCCGCGCAGAACGCCCGAACGCGGACGCGGCTCATTCCGAAATTTCGTCTGGATCTGATACCATATCTGGGGCAGGTCTTTGTACGATTGAATGTGATACGCCGCCAGCCACGCGATCACCTCCTCGTGCGTCGGCGCAAGAACAAGATCGCGTTCCTTGATGCTCAGGATGAGGTTCGGAATATTCCGTCGACCCGTCGTCACCCACAACGATTCGGGATTCAATGCCGGCAGGTGAAATTCCTGACCGCCGATCGCGTTCATCTCTTCGCGAATGATCTCCATTGCTTTCAGCATCGCGCGATACGCGAGAGGAAGGAATGCATAGACTCCGGCCGTGAGCTGCCGCATCAACCCGGCCCGAAGCATCAACTGGTGACTCTTCATTGTTGCATCGGCCGGGATCTCTTTCAGTGTCGGGATGAAGGCATAACTGAGACGCATGAGGTTCCGAGACGTTGTTGATGGGATTGAGGTGAATTACGCGATTGAACGAAACGCTAACGCCAGCAGTTCCTTTCTCAGTCTCGGCTCGTGCCGGCGAAGAGCGTGTGCCGTGCCCCTGAGACGACTCGAACGTCCGACCAACGGTTTAGGAAACCGCTGCTCTATCCAACTGAGCTACAGGGGCGAAGATTCCAAACGGTAGCTCCGATCCCGCCGAACGGCGGGATCCCCGCCTGCCTTATTCAATTCACTGAGGCGGGCAGGCTCAAAATGGCAGCGACTCACAACATCGTTCGTCGGCCATTTTGGGACTGAGCTACAGGGGCGATGATTGCGTTCGTGGACTGTCAACGGCACAGCTACTCTAACGGTCGTCTCTCCGTGTCCACGAAATTCTTTGGCTCGGACGAAAAGGTACGAAACTTTGCGAGTTCCTGCAAGAATCGCCGCGACGGGTGAACGGCGAGAGGAAAGGTCTACATCGAATAAAGGTGATGGAGGCGGATGTACTTCTCCACTTTTGGGGGAACCATATAGCGTATCGTACGCCCCATCTTCACGCGCCGTCGGATATCGGTCGAGGAAATTTCGATGACCGGAGCATGCAAAATGATCGTAGACTTGTCTTTCACCTCGACTCCCCATCTGCGAGGAAACACTGTCAACGTAGCAAGTGAAAGGATTTCCTTTGGCGATTTCCATGATTGGAACTGATCCAGACTATCACTCCCGACGATAAGAAAAAGCTCCGCACCCGGATACCTCTCGCGAAAATGCTTCAGCGTATCGATCGTGTAGGAGATCCCTTTTCGCCGCATTTCAACGTCTGATACCTCAAAGGCGGAGTGACCTTCGATGGCAATTGCCGTCATTTCTTTGCGATGTGTAGGAGCCGTGAGGATCGGTCCGGTTTTGTGGGGGGACTGATGGGCCGGGATGAATATCACCTTTTCGAGTTCAAGCTGTTCCCTGGCACACTCTGCGATGATCAGATGGGCCAAATGGGGTGGATCGAATGATCCGCCAAATAGGCCAATCTGGGGACGTTTCCTTGTTTTCGGCATTGTCGTCGTTTCGGAGCTCGTTCTACCTCCCGGTTGCGGCAAGGACTTGGCGATAGACCTGCAGCGTCATTGACGCGCATCGTACCCACGAAAACGCCGCTGCGCGACGCAATCCTTTCTCGCGCATCTTCCTCTGCAATCCTTCGTCCTTCCGCACATCATCAATCGCCCTCGCCCAGTCGTCTGGGCTGGGTTCTGCAACAACGATTGCCGCGTCTCCAACGATTTCGGGGAGTGAACCCCCCGCAGACGAAACTACCGGTGTCCCGCATGCCATCGCTTCAAGCGGCGGCAATCCGAATCCCTCATACTGCGACGGCATCACAAGAAGAGCCGCACCGTTGTAGAGGAGACGCAGTTCATTCCGGCTCAATGTACGGAGTTCCCGAATCGCATTCCACACGCCAAGACTTTTTGCTCGATCGAGGAGTCGAGGGTATTGCTCGAGCCGCTCCCCGGCCATGACGAGTTGAAGTTGTGGATCGGCCTGGTGCAACCTGGCGAACGAATCAAGCAACAATCCAATGTTCTTGTGTGGCTTCAGACTTCCAACGTAGAGGAGATACGGCCGAAACACATTTGCGTCGTTCAAGAAATGGTCGATGCGTGCAGTGTCGTTTTCAACCGAATACACTGAACTGACCCCATTGTGGACAACATGGATACGCGCTTCATCGACACTGAACATGTCGAGAAGATCGTTCTTGGTCGTCTGCGAGACCGCGATAACCGCACCGGCATTTCTGACCGCGTGACTAATGACCCCACGTGCGTAACCGCGCTTCAATGCGTTGAAGTATTGAGGAAACTTGAGCTGGATGAGATCATGGATGGTGACCACGCTTCTCCCCTCACAGAACAACGGAAGGGTATAATGTGGAATGTGCAACAAATCGGCCCGGAGGGTCCGGCGGGCATGCCCTCCCAGGAAAAGGAGCTCCGAAAGAGAATACTTCCGATACGGCACGAATGACTTTCGCCACTGCTCAGGACCCAGCGACTGAGTCCTCGCTTCACTACCGGCGATCAAGGAGTACGTATGCTGGGTATCCTGCTGAGCCAGCTGTGACGTCAACTCCTGAAGATAGGTGCCGATTCCGTAATCGAAGTATTTTCGTGCATCGATGACGATATGACTCATGGACTCATCCGGGATCTTCCGACGATCGCCCGATGGCAAGTCTGACAATCGCCGCTGCGGTCCTTTGTCGCGTGGTGTTGCTCCGCGAGACGATCCAAATCAACCCGAACTTCGCGAACAAGTACGCGCGGAGCAGAACTATCGATAATCCGCCCCTATGGAACTGATAATATCGAATCTGACTTCTTCGGTACTCGACGTTGATTCTTGACGACTCTCGGTCGACCGTTCGTCTCCGCAGGTGAACAAGCGAGATCTCAGGGAGATAGGCAATCCGAAAACCTGCTTCACGGATGCGACAACACAGGTCGGCATCCTCGAAGTACATAAAATACGACGGATCAAATCCCCCCACCGTCCGGAAGAGCGTCTTCCGTGTCATCAGCGCGGCGCCCGAGAGCCAATCCGGATGCGGAGGCACTTCGGCCGCCTGGTCGCGCCTTCCACCACGTTTTTGCAAGCGTCTTGTCCTCCATTCGTTCCACAACGAGGGATCGAAACCGTGAGACACTTGATACGAACCATCGGCATTGAGGAGTTTTGGTCCGCAGAGACCGATATCGGGATGATCGATCATAAAAGCGGCCAACGCGGCAGGAACATCAGATCGCACAATGCTGTCGTTGTTCAAGAAGAAAAGAAATTCTTCCGTTGCATGGTCCGCACCTCTGTTGTTCGCCAACCCGAAACCGAGATTGCGCTCCAAGCGGACAAGCTTCACGTCGAACAGCGACTCCTGCAACGTGTCGGCGCTTCCATCCGTGGATCCGTTGTCGACGACGACGACCTCGTGTCCCGGCGCGTGTCGCCGGAGCGAATCCAGCAGTGCCTGGGTGAGGAGGAGGCCGTTGTAGTTCACGATGATGATCGATGTCCGGACGTTCATTCCTTCTCCCCATCGATCAGAGTACTCAGAGCGAGCTGGACGGTCCGAAGCGCAAATGTACGCATCTGCGAGATCCTCTCGGATCTCGAAAAAAGAGACAGGACGCTCCACCACACTGCACGCGGGAGGAATCCCACCAGGAGCATAATCTGGTAAATCCGCACCGTGCGTTTGCCGAAGTGTTTCCTGTAGTAATGGAAGATGTTCTCGTATTGCTCACGAAAGAAGGTAAGGTCATCCATCATGGGCTTCGCAGTATGTCCGCCGTAGTGAGTAACCTTCGCGGCAGGGAGAAACACACTCTTCCATCCTTCCTGCGCCATCCGATACGAGAGATCGAGATCGTTGTAGTACACACTCAGTTGTTCATCGAACAATCCAATCTTCAGCAGAACATCGCGGCGCACAAGGACAGCCGCCGCCATCACATGATCAACGACTGATTCCGTCTTGTAATCGAAATAGGTCATCGGAGCCGCTGCAAAATATCGGGAATGGGGAAACAACCGATCAAGAAGAACCATATCAAAAAAATGTGTGCGCAGCGAAACGAACCCGTGGCATGACTGTTGAATCGTTCCGTCGGGATTCAGAAGTTGCGGGCCTACCATGGCCACATCGGGATGCGCCTCAAGATAGGAGACCAGTTCACGAAGTGAGCCCGGCCGTAGTATCGCATCGTTGTTCAGCAAGAGGATGTAGCGTCCGGACGCGCGGCGAATCGCATCGTTGTTTGGTTTCGCAAATCGTTCGTTGTTCCGATTCCGAATGAGATGAATCCAACGATACGCATCTTCCAGCATCTCCACACTGCCGTCGTTCGAGCCGTTATCGACAACAAATACCTCAACGCTCACGTCGTTCTCCTCGATGGAATTGAGACAATCCCTGAGGAGGTCCTTCCGGTTATGATTCACGATGACAATAGTGACATCCGGCATAGTGAGCTTTCGAGTTCGTCAATCGCAGATCGACAGATTCGACAACGCTAGAAGTGTGTTTCGCGGGGTGCTTCAAACCAAGACGGCCGTAGAGACGCCCAGAGTCTCCTCATGAGACCAACATCGTGTTCATCGAAGTACTTCAACAGGACAATTCCGGTGACGTAGATTCCGAGTCCAAGGACTGCCATGACGGCGAACTTCGGCAACGGCTGGGCAATCAGAGCTCCGCCCCCGAGAGCCAGCGCTGAGGCAATAGCGAGGGAGCCGATGGGTGTCCACAGGTGCGACAGAACCTCCCTCAGCTTCACCGCCATGTGACGCTGAATGAGGTGGAGAAACACCCATGCCCCGGCAATCAAGGCCACGAAACTCCCCATAACGGCACCGTAGTATCCCAGGATCTGGACGAGAACAACGCTCAGCACAACGTGTATCACCAATCCGACGACGGCACTGTACATCGAATAATCTGGCCTTCCGATTCCCAACGAAATGAAGTATCCCGGCCCTGTCATGAGATTGACGAAGTTTGCAAAAACCAGGATCTGTAACGTGAGGATGATGTGGTGATCTCGCACCCCTAGCCAAACGATCGTGAATGGTTCCGCAAATGCACCCAAGAAGCCGAGAACTGGAACGGCGAGCACGAAGACATATTTCATGCTGCGCAGATAGAGCGATCGCAGGTTCTCTGTTGCCTGGCGGGCCTCAAAATCGGATGCAGCGGGCAGAAGCGGCTGCAGCATCAAGACCGGAATCTGACGCGCCTGGATAATCACTCTCGAGGCAACCTCGTATGATGAAACCAGACTCAGACTCAGAAAGGAACTCAGGAGCAGCTTGTCGAAATGCATATGAAAGGTGTGCGCAACCGCTCCGACGAAAATATGCCGGCTGTACCGAAAGAGCCGAAGAACGTTCTGTCGATTCGGTGTCCACGTGCGCAGAATACCATTTCCCAACAATTTGAAATAGAAATAGCCGTTGAGGATGATCGCGTAGCATGTCGCCAATCCGTTTGCCCAAACCAATCCTTTCAGCCCGTATCCCATCGCAAGAGCGCCGATCATCAGTCCACCGTTGATCAGCGAGAAGAACGCCAGAACGCCGTTTGTGATATCCATCCGCTGGATACCAACCAGAGCCGAGCTGAAGACAGAGAAAGCCAGATTGGTTCCGAAGATCAGCAACGATCCGATCAGGACATAGCTCACCACTCCGGCAAATTCTCCGCTTGATGCAAAGAATGTTGCCACGATCAGCGGTTCGAAGAGAAAGGCAAGGGATATCAGGATTATCCCGATGGCGAGATATAAGACAAACGCGCACTGGACGACGCGAACAATCGCGTGGCGATCGTTCGATGCGTGGTATTCGGCAACATACTTCGTGACCGTGCTGTTGAGCCCAAAATCACCAAGCGACGCATAGTTCACGAATACTCGAACGATCGCCCATACACCAAAGCCGATCGGTCCGAGGGCGCCGAGCATGATAGGCACGAGGAGAAACGTGACGATGAAATTGACGCTGAAGGCAAGAACATTGTAGAATGCATTCTTTGCGATCGTTTCAGAAGTCAATTCCCCGGTTCCTTCCGGTCGTACGAGGAGAGGCGCAATGTGGAGGGCATCGTCATGAGATCACGGATATTCTTTGGAAGCGTCATCTTCCTCGTCCAGAAGTCGCACCGCCTTCGCCCTCGCGACAAACGTTCGAAGTCTGTCACGGTCAAGGACTCCCGGCTTCCTCTCCACCCCTTCAGAGACATTCACGCCATAGGGTCGCACGAAACGAACCGCTTCGCCGATGTTGTCTGGCGTCAAACCGCCCGAAAGAATCACCCTTCCGTACGTGGTCGCTTGCTGGGCAGCATCCCAGCGAAAGAGCTTCTCGCCTCGATGAGTGCCGGCGTCGATGCACGCTTCGAGGAGAAATGCGTCCACCAGATAGTTCCGCATTACCTCGATGTCGAATTCGCTCGCGAGGTGGAAGACTTTGATGACGCTTGTTTCGAAATCCACGAGATCGTCGGCACCCAGCGGACCGTCAATCTGCGCGGCACTCAAGTTGACCTTCGAGAGAATACCCTGCACGTACTGACGATCGGAACCGACGAACTCACCGATTTTCGTGATGTGCGAGGGCAATGCTCCGACAATCGCCGCGCACCGTTCGGCGGAAATACTGCGCGGATCCCCTCTCGCAAAAACAAATCCCAATCCATCAACCCGGCACCGAACCGCCAGCATCGCATCTTCGAGATTGGTAATTCCGCTGACTTTCACAAAGACTTCGCGCGCAGAAGCTGACACAATATCTCGACTCCCGATGACGCATACGTGTTATTCCTCCTCGGCGTCTTTCGCCAACCGGGGAGGGGGAACAACCTTGATTTGACGAATTCTCCGCGCAGATTTGCTGAGAATGGCGAAGGTGAATCCTTCGTACGGAATCTCCTCGTTCACTTCAGGAAAGCGGCCGATTAGCTTCTGAAGAAAACCGGCCAGCGTTTCGTAGTCTCCTGTATCCGGAATCGATCCCCCGAATTGTTCGTTGAAATCGTGAATACTCATATTGCCGTCGACGATGGCAATGCCGTCGCCCGCTTGTTCGATGGACTTCTTCACTTCATCGTACTCGTCATGGATTTCGCCGACGATCTCCTCGATGATATCCTCCATCGTCACGATCCCCTCCGTGCCGCCGAATTCATCCACCACAATGGCCACGTGGATCTTCTTCGACTGAAATTCGCGCAAGAGCTCGCTAATCCTCTTCGACTCCGGCACAAAGTAGGCCGGTCGAACAATGTCCTGCAAGATGATGAGATCTTCATGCTCCATAAGACTCAGGAGATCTTTGCTGTAGATGATCCCAATGATATTGTCGATGCTCCCGCTGTAGAGCGGCATCCTCGAATACCCCTCTTCAATCACCTGGCTGAGGAGTTCATCACGGGCCATCCCGACTTCGAGGGCCACGATATCGGGCCTTGGGACCATTATTTCCTTGGCTGTTGTATCCGAAAACTCGAAAATACTCGTAATGAGTTGATGTTCGGTCTCGTCAAGCGCACCGCTTCTACCCCCCGCGTCGATCACTTCTTTCAGGTCTTCTTCAGAGAGACTTGCCTTGAGAAGTCCGCTTCTAACTAACAATCTTCTAACAAGTTGTCCCAGTGGTTTCAATCTGGTTTTCTATCGTTGTTGATGTTCGACGGCTCCAACCACGTCACCCTCCGCCTCCACGTCCCTATCCCGCGGTCTCCCTCCGGCTACGGCAACGAACGCTTGAATTCCGTATATCGAACCGCGAAGAGATTTTCCTCCGTCGGTGCGGGAGCATTCATCTGCTGCAACAGCTTCTCCACATGCTCGATCCGGTCTTGAGGGAGCGGGTGTGTCGAGAGAAGCCGTTCGAAGGAGCCCCCTCGCCGCCCCTGTCCCACCTTTTCGAAAAAAAACCTGATGCCACCAGGATAGTACTCGGTAGATTGCAGATAACGGAGGGCATAGGTATCCGATTCCGTTTCATCGGATCGGCTGTTCATCAACAGTCCGAGACCGGCAAAGAGATTACCGGAGAGCTGCACTAGCTGAGAGGGCTTCTCCCCCAAAGCAATCGCCAACAGAACCTGCACACCAAGAGCGCTGGTCATCCGTCGGGTCGCATGACGTCGTTCTGCATGCGCGATCTCGTGACTAAGTACCCCCGCGAGCGTGGCTTCGTTCTCAACGAACTTCATCAGCCCTGTGTAAACGTATATATAGCCGCCCGGCGTGCAGAACGCGTTGATCGTGGTGTCGTCGTGGATGATTTCAAACTCGTAGGCATACACCCCCCGCTTCTTCACCTCAGGGGAGGCCAGAATCTTTCGACCTATCTCCTCCACATAGCTCTTCACGTCGGGTCTGTTCTTCAGAATGGGATATTGTGTTGCGTCCTTCCGGATTTCGCTGTCTACCTGCAGTCCAAGCTCAATATCTTTGCCCTCCGGAAACAGATTGATGCCAAGCGCCCCCACACATCCAATCAGCACTCCCAGCGTCAGGACACCCAACAGTTTTCGTTTCTTGATCCAGATTCTAGCGTTCGCCATCATATTCTATCCTCTCCAAACAAAGACCCTTGGCAGGAGCCGACATCCCTGCCATCGAGCGGTCCCGTGATTCCAAGATGGTTTTGAACTCATCCGTTTGTCGAAACCCCCGTCCCACATCGACCATAGTCCCAACGAGCGCTCGAACCATCCCATGGAGAAAGCGATTCGCGGTAACATCATAATATAGGCGATTCTCAACAGGAGTCCAAGAGGACGAGATCACGCGACACTGATAGTGATCGGCATCCGGAATGCTTCGACAAAACGCCCGAAAATCATGATCACCCATGATGATCGCCGCACAGCGCTGCATCGCATCCACGTCGAGAGAACAACCGACATACCACCCCATGTGCCGATCGATTGCCGTCTTCGAACGATGAATCAGATAGCGATACGAACGGGACACGGCACTATATCTGGCATGGAAATCGGCCGAGACATCCTTCACCGCATGAACAACAATCGATTCCGGCAGCAAAGCATTGAGACCACGCAACAATTCCGACGATTCCAGTTTCGTCGCCAGCCGAATGTTCGCCACCTGTCCGCGCGCATGAACACCGGCGTCGGTGCGTCCCGCTCCGACAAGACGAGCATCTTCCTGGGTCAGACTCCGGAATGCCTTCTCAATCTCTTCCTGGATACTCGGACCATTCGACTGAGATTGCCATCCCACGAAGTCTGTTCCGTCGTATTCGATGACAAGTTTCAGATTTCGCATAATGTGAAAAACCCGTAGCGCCCGCGGCGGGATTCAGAATACCTCTACGAAGGAATTAGAACACAGTTGAGAACCGGACGACAAGCGATTGTCCGGCGATCCGGTGCGGCACAATTCCCGAGCGAACATCCCACGATTGCTGCGCGGTACTATTTTGTCTGGCAGCCGCGCGTCCTGCCGAGAAGGCGGAGATCACGCGGTTCAAGACTGCAGCCCCGATCAGAAACGTCGCGTGCTCGGATAATCTGTCGCTCTTGATCCGCAGGTCGCGAAATCGCTGGCGATTGAGATCGCTATCCCATTCCCATGTATAGGATGGATGTTCGTAGAGCGCGCGCACATTCCGGCGTTTCAGCATTTCTTCATTGTACTCCCTCGTCGAATTGAAGTCACCGAGGTCGACTTCGAACTGCGCATTCTTCCCGCCAAACTGTGCCGACGCATGCTCGACAGCGAATGTCCGTGCGTCGGTTCGGATCCAATCGCTGTACGATTTCATTCCCGCATACCCGAGCCATATTCCACCCTCGGCATAGAGATGATACTTGCCTGATTCAAATTTCCCCGCATAGAGCTCTCCCATTCCGGGTAACACCAGCGAAAGGGCAACAGCCATCAGCACCGATTTCCCCCCCGTTTCCTCTATGCCTTCCTGGGCAGTCACTTTCATGGCTTCATTGTCCCACTGTCTGGCCAGCGAAGTGTGCAACATCAAACAAAGGGCGACGAACAATACACCAAGAGCCGATCGACTACGCATCTTTCGTCCTTTCTTCCGGTATTCCGACAACTTCCGTCAGCGCTCCTTGCTGAAGCAGCCCGTCACAAGTTTCATTTTTCGCCCTCACGATTTCTGTTATGCAAATCTGGTTTACGAATGATTCCGGTCCGTGTGCCCGCACACGAATGTATTCTCCCGACAATCCCTCCAATCTTCCATCCGGACTTTGTCGTTCGAACAGTACGGCCAGCTGATGCCCGACCGCCTGTTCATGGAACATTCGCCGCTTTCGCACACTCAATAGACGCAAACGCTCGCTCCGGCGTGCTCGGACACCCCGATCAACAGATCCAGCCATCCTTGCGGCCTCCGTATCCGGGCGCTCCGAATACGGAAAGACGTGGAGATACGAAACCGGAAGGTCCCGCAGAAAATCGTACGTCTCCGAAAACAACTCCTCCGTCTCCCCCGGGAACCCGACAATCACATCCGCTCCGATTCCTGCAAGAGGCAGGTGGTTGGTGATCGTACGGACGCGATCTTCGTACAGCTCTCGCCGGTAGCGACGTCGCATCCGACTCAGCATGCGATCGGAGCCCGATTGGAGTGGAAGATGGAAGTGTTTGCAGATCTTCGACTCTGCAAACCAGTAATCGAGAAGCCAATCCGAGAGAAGATTCGGTTCAACGGAGCTTATCCGTATCCGTTCGATTCCTTCCACTTGCACGAGCAATCTCAGGACATCGAGGAGCGCGAGATCCATTTTCGAACCGAAGTCGCCCACGTTGACACCGGTCAGAACGATTTCCTTGTACCCCGCCTCGACAATTGTCCTGGCATCTTCCAGAATCGCGGCCAACGGGATGCTGCGACTTTCTCCCCTTGCCAGCGGAATCGTGCAGAATGAACACGAGTAGTCGCATCCATCTTGGATTTTCAGGAAGGAGCGTGTCCGATCTGGGAGACCGATTGACGTGGAACGATCCACATCTTGTCGTTCTCCGATTTCCGAAACATAGGTGAGCGGTGTACTTCTCTTTTTGAATGAATCGACGTACTCGAAGATGCGGAATTTCTCTGTCGAACCCAGAACGAGATCTACTCCACCGATTGCTGCAATCGCCGCCGGTTGAAGCTGCGCATAACATCCGCCAACAATCACAAACGCTTCCGGCGCGGCGCGAAGCGCCCGGCGAATGAGCTGACGACATTCACGATCCGAGCGTTCCGTTACGCTGCAGGTGTTCAACACGAAGACGTCGAATGAACTCAAACCATCGACAACCGAAAAACCCCGATCAACAAACTGCCGCTCGATCGTGGCCGTCTCGGTGGCGTTGAGCTTACACCCGAGTGTGTGAAAAAAGACACGTTTCATATATGAAAAAGAGTTGCCCGTCAGATGCCAGGCAACTCTTTCTGTCCACAGTGCGAAGCACTATTCCGAAGACCCGTTCTTCTCCGTCGGAGAGTCGCTCGTCTGGAACGATGCTGTGACCACATCCTTCATGGTCATCGGGGATAGCCGGTGAGACGCGACATATTCGTCAACCAGCTTCTGCTCCTTCCCGCGCAAGAACTCAATGACCGAGAGGACGATCTTCTTGCTGTCCTTATCGAACTCAATGACCTGCAGGGGAAGCGTATCCCCGATATGGAACGAATCATTGATATTCTTGACAGGGGTTTGCGAGAGCTGCGACAACGGTACAAATCCATCGACACCGAGGGGGAGTTCAACGATGACTCCCTTCTCGATGATGCGGACAATCTTCCCTTCGACCTCCGTTCCGGCCTTGTAGGAGGTTTCGAAGTTGTCCCACGGATTGTCCTGGATCTGTTTGTGGCCGAGGGAAATTCGCCGCTGGTCGACGTCAATCCCGAGGATGACGACTTCGATCTTGTCTCCCTTTTTCACCACTTCACCCGGATGTCGGATCTTCTTCATCCAGGAGAGATCGGAGATGTGAACAAGTCCATCCACACCTTCTTCAAGCTCCACGAAGACGCCGAAGTTCGTCAAGTTACGAACGACACCTTCGTGCTTCGAGCCGACCGGATATTTCGCCAGGAGTGATCTCCACGGATCTGGCTCGAGCTGTTTCATGCCCAGCGAGATCTTCTTTCCATCCTTGTCCAGCGAGAGAATCACTGCATCGATAATCTGACCCATCGAGACAACCTGCGACGGGTGTTTGATGTGCTGTGTCCAGCTCATCTCAGAAATATGGATGAGGCCTTCGATTCCCTTCTCGATCTCGACGAATGCTCCGTAGTCCGTGAGCGAGACGACTTTGCCCTGGATTTTCGTTCCCACCGGATACTTGAACTCGATGTTTTCCCAAGGGTGAGGGAGCAACTGCTTCAAGCCGAGTGAGATTCTCTTCTTCTCCTGATCGAAATCGAGAACGACGATGTTGATCGTTTGATCGAGCTTCACGATTTCCGAAGGGTGACTGACCCGGCCCCACGAAAGGTCGGTTATGTGCACCAATCCGTCGACGCCGCCGAGATCGACAAAGACGCCGAAATCGGTGATGGCCTTGACATGTCCTTCGAGGATTTGCCCTTTTTCCAGGCTGTCGAGGATCGCTTTCCTCTGGCCGGCCAGTTCTTGCTCAACGAGCACTTTGTGACTGACAACGACATTTTCGGACGGATGGTTTACTTTCACAACCTTGAAATCCAGCTCACGACCGATGAAGGCGTCGAAATCGCGAACAGGTCGGATATCGATCTGCGATCCTGGAAGAAATGCATCGATCCCGAGCAGGTCGACGACGATGCCTCCCTTCGTACGTCGGACGCATCGTCCCTTGAGAACCTCTCCGGTATCGAAGGCCCGTACGACTCTCTCCCAGATCCGCATGAAGTCTGCCCGCTTGCGCGACAGTACCAGTTGACCGTCCCGGTTTTCGACCGATTCCAAGAAGACCTCGATCTGATCGCCGATCTTGATCTCTTTGAGATCAGGGAACTCATCGGCGGAAATAATCCCCTCGGACTTGAATCCGATATCAACCGTCACGAAGGACTCTCCGATATGGACGATTCGTCCCTTGACAATTTCGTTCTCGGAAATCGAACTCAGCGTGCTCTCATAGAGCTTCGTCATCCGCTCGACTTCAGCCGGTGAATACTCCGTTTGGTGATTACGCTCCGGAGCAATATTTGCTTCTACCATTAAACCTCCTGATCCCCCGTTGCATGGGGGAGTTGTCATTCGATATGATGATCGTGCCCGTCATCGTCGCACAACAGAATATCGAACAACGGACTGCTGTTAGTGGTGATTGATATGTAATTAGTAATGACGGTTGTTCCTCATTCTTCGGCTACCTCGAATCGTACTGCTGTTCGATACGCTCCTTCACCAATTCCATCAGCCATTGCGGCGTCGAGGTGGCACCGGTGACACCGACACGTTCGACATGCTCGAACCACTCCGGCTTCAAATCTCCGGGATCTTCGATGAAATAGGTACGTTCGTTGGCGTCTCTCGCAATTTCGAAGAGCACTTTTCCGTTTGAGCTTTTCTTACCTGCAACAAATATCACTGCGTCATTGCTCCGGGCGAATACACGCAACTTCGTTTCGCGCCCTGAGACCTGTCCACAAATCGTATCTTTCGCGTGAAACTCGATTGCTTCATCCTCGATCGTGCCGACGACCAGTTCCTCGACCCGTTGTTCGAGCCCTTCTTTGATTTGGTAAAACGTCGGCTTGTCCATCGTCGTCTGAGAAAAGAGAACAACACGGCTTCTCAGCGCGAGCGTTTGCACTTCAGCCACACGGCTAATCACTGTCGCTTCATTATTGGTCTGTCCGACGAGGCCGATGACCTCTGCGTGCTCTTTCTTCCCGAAGATGATGACCTGGTATCCTTCGAGATAGAACTTCCGGATCCGCTCCTGGACTTTCGTCACCACGGGACACGTGGCGTCCACTAATGTGATGCCGAGGGATTCCGCCTTTCGATACGTCTCGGGCGGCTCGCCGTGTGCTCGAATCAACACCCGCTTACCTTGAAGCACAGGCAGATCCGAAGCGCTGATCGTCCGCAGTCCCAATTTTTCCATCCGCTCGATCTCTTTGGGATTGTGGATGATATCGCCGAGCGAGTACAGTTCCCCCTTCTCAGCCAGCTCCTGTTCGGCAATTTCGATTGTCCTGACAACTCCCCAGCAGAAACCAGAGTGTCTGTCAACCGTGACGTTCATGTCCAACCTTCCCTTCGATGATGCTCCGGGCCCTCTTCACGATGAAGTCAACTTGTTCGGTCACCGAGAGATTCGTTGTGTCAAGCTCGATTGCGTCAGGCGCACGGCGAAGCGGGCTGTTCTCGCGCGATTCGTCCTTCCGATCCCTCTCGACCAGTTCGCTGATCAGAGTGCCTTCATCGGTGGCGATGCCGGATGCCTCCAGCTCTGATCTTCGCCGACGGGCTCGTTCAGCGATGTTGGCCACCAAGAAGATCTTGAGTTGAGCATCGGGGAGAACGACCGTCCCGATATCTCGCCCCTCAAGCACCACACCGCCCCCTTCAGCCATCGTGCGTTGTTCACGCACCATCACGGTTCGGACACCGGGATAACTGCTGACCGTGCTTACGTGCTGGGTGACCTTTTTGCTTCGAATCTCCCGAGTCACATCGCGATCATCGAGGTATACGGTAAGAGAACCGTCGTCTCGGGCGAGTCGCACGTGTGTCTCTTCAGCAAGTCTGCAGACTTGCTCTGCATCGTCAACGGGGATCCCCCTGTTGATGACCTTCAACGTAATGGCGCGGTACATCGCCCCCGTATCGATGTGGACGTACCCCAATTCTGCGGCGACCTGCTTCGCAGTTGTACTTTTGCCGGAGGCCGCGGGCCCATCTATCGCAATGCTGATTCTCTTCAATTTCTCACGAAAAATACTTATTAATATAAGGAATTTTGACTCCGTGAGCAACCATTTTCCCCCACGCACCATGGTGTAGTGCTACAGTCCCTTGGCCATTTCCGCGGATCGGGACACTTCACGACTGGCTAAATGAGAAAACTCTCACACGAAGAAATCGGTCGGCAACGGCTGAGAAAGGAGGAGATTTCTGCGATCGAACGTCTGCCCGTCGTCGCCTGCCTCGAAAATGTGCGAAGTCTCTACAACGTAGGCTCGATCTTTCGCACGTCGGACGCAGCCCTTCTCGAGAAACTGATACTGACGGGCTTCACTCCCTCACCCCCCCGGAAAGAAATCGAAAAAACCGCATTGGGGGCAACGAAAACTGTCCCGTGGGAATACCGAAGAAGTCCCGCTGATGCCGTGGATCAACTCCGAAAAAACGGATTCCGCATCTGTTGTCTTGAACTCACGGATCAAAGCATTCCCTATGACAGTGTTCGCCCCGAACACTTTCCGCTCTGCCTCATCCTCGGCAACGAAATCACCGGCGTTTCCGCCGAACTCATCACGTCGTGCGATTTCGGGATTCAGATTCCGATGTACGGGACGAAGCATTCCCTTAACGTCGCGGTCGCGTATGGGATCGCAATCTTTGAGCTTTCGAAAATCTGGCGACGTCATTCCCGATCTACTCAAACGTGACCGTGAAGTAGTCTTCCTTGTCGTGCGTGTGTATGCGAAGCACGCCGGCCCGGACAAGTTTGATCAGCATCCGCGAGGCTCTTCGCTGAGAGACATTCACCAGCTTCGCGAATTCCTTTACCGTGACTCGTTCATTCTGTTCAAGGTAGTCAAACAAGCGCCGCTCTTCCGCCCCTATCTCGATGCGGAGCGGCGGGGCGTCGGGCTGTTCCGAGCGGAGTATCTTTTCCACCTCCCTGCTTGCCGCCATCGTTTTGTCGTGTACCCGGATGAACACGCGGGACGAACTATCATAGTGATCCTCTTCGTCCACAATAAGTGAATGCGGCTTGTCCTTGCTTTCCTCGATCGTAACGGCAATGACGTCCTTACCTTTGTAAGGAATGATTTCGACGAATGGTTCGATCGGGGGCTCGATATGGTATGTTCCGGCGACCGTGATCAATTCGAGCTCTGACTTCTCACTCTCAACGCCGACCACTCGTTTGTCATCGTCGATACCGAACAGGATCGTTCCTCCCCGTGTGTTGGCGAAACCGATCATCGCTCGCGCGATCTTCTCGGCCGACGACACCTTTCGCTTGAACTCAAGCTGGAACCCCTCTCCCTCCTCAAGCAGAAGTTCAAGATCCTTCTGAGTCATTCATGCTCCGTGGAATCCTACATGTTCCGCGCATTCATACGCGTGAGAATGGTGCGGGTATATCGATCAAGGTATCGCGTCGTTTGGCCCGGCTTGTAGCGCCGCGGGCTCGGAATCATGGCTGCCATGCGCGCACCCTCTTCCCGCGTCAACAACGACGCGTCCTTTCCAAAATGGTACTGCGCTCCGGCCTGAACTCCGTAGACACCGTCACCCCACTCGATCACATTGAGGTAGACTTCGAGGATTCTCTCCTTCCGCAACGATTGCTCCAGCCACCAGGTGAGAATCCATTCCTTGATCTTCCGCATGGGATTCTTGGATGGGGAGAGGTACAGGTTCTTCACAAGCTGTTGGGAAATGGTGCTCGCACCGCGGGCGGCGCGCAGTTCGGCGAAGTTTTTCTTCAGCGATTCGCCGAATTCGAACCAGTCGAACCCACTGTGGCTCCAGAAGGCCCCGTCTTCCGCGAGAATCACCGCGTTGCGCGCATGGAGGGGGATTTGACCGAGGGGGATCCAGCGATGGCGGAGTCTCGGACGCCGCCCGGCTTCCTCTGTTCGTGAGATATAGTCCCGCATGAACGCTGTCTCGCTCGGATTGATGCGTCGCAATTCGCGGATCGCACCGAACGGAAGCAAGACAATTTCCAGAGCAACCCATGCGGCCAACGCGGCGACTACGATCCAGGGGAGACGACGTCTGAGGTGTTCAAATTTCATGTTGCTGCTCGCCGTATTCGACTGTTCCACGGCTCAACAATTTCGCCACTTCCGCTTTCAACAACCAATCGATCGTTTCGTCCGATCGAGAAAGCTCTGCAACATCAGCGCGGCTGCCATGGCATCGATTCTTCCCTTCTCCGCTCGTTTCTTCTTCTTCGTCCCAAGATCACGCATTGATCGCTGAGCCAGCGTGCTTGTGAATCGCTCGTCCCATTCCACGACGTCAATCGCGATGGCATCGCGAAGCCGTACGATGAAATCATCAACTTCCAGACTTTTGTGTCCCCGTTCCCCTTTCAGATTGAGGGGCATCCCTACAACAACCAACCGCACTCCTTCTGTTGCGATGATAGCGTTCAGGCGGTCCAACACGTTCTCATCATTCGGGATGGTTTCAAAAGCCTGGGCGATGACGCCCACGGGGTCGCTGAGCGCGAGCCCGATCCGCTTTGAACCATAGTCGATGCCCAGAACGCGCGTCCCCTCGTGGCCCAATACATTCACGACGTCAATTCCTCCGCAACCCATGACCGGAAAACCGTTCGACCTGAATAACGCCCTCGACTTTTCTTAGCTTCTCCACGATCTTCTCCAGATGGTCGGTGTTCTTGACGTACAAAATGATCTGTCCATCAAAGACGTCGCCGTGCGAATCCATGTTCACACTCCGGATATTTGTATTTTCGTGGGATGATATCACTCGAGTGATATCACTCAGGAGGCTCGAACGATCCTTTCCCGTCACGTGCAGCGCTGCAAGGAAGTCGCCTCCATCCTGCGAGGGCCAATCGACTTCCACGATGCGTTCGCTTTCCGCAAGCCGAAGAGAGAGCGCATTCTGACAATCGCGTCGATGGATCTTGATCCCCTCTCCGACCGTCACGAATCCGACGATGTCGTCTCCGGGAATCGGGTTGCAGCATTTGGCATATTGGTGCATGAAGCTTTCCTTGCTTCCGAGCACCGAGATGCCGCTCGCGATGTCTCTCGCCGTCGTGACGAACTTCTTGAAGAGTGTTTTTGGAGATTCAGCTTCCCGATCATCTTCGGACGGGCGATGTTTTGCCCGAAGCAGGAGCTGTTCGATGAGTTCATCCGCGTCAATCTTTTCTTCGGTAATCCCCATATAGAATGACTGCAAGTTCTCGAACCGGAGAGCCGGCAACATCCGTGCGAGGTCGTCTTCATTGATGTGAAACTTGTGGCGCCGGAGTTTCTTTTGCCAGATTTCCCGACCGGACTCACTCCGTTTGCGGGCGTTCTCGCGCATCCACCTTCGAATTTGTGTTTTTGCTTTATGCGTGACGACAAACTGCTCCCAATCCGGATTTGGATTTTGGTTTTTCGAAGTAATGATCTCGACCTGATCGCCGCTGCGAAGAATCGTGTTGAGCGGAACGATCCGGCCGTTCACCTTCGCGCCGATGCAATGGAAGCCGATATTCGAATGAATCTCAAACGCGAAGTCGAGAGGAGTCGACTTGCGGGGGAGGATCTTGAGATCCCCCTTCGGCGTAAACACGTAGATTTCGTCCTGATAGAGATTCAGCTTGAAACTCTCCATCAGTTCTTTCGGCGTATCTTCTGTCTTCTGGTCGAAGATTTCGCGGACCCAGTTGATCCAGCCCTCAAGTTCTTGATCCAGCGAGGTCTTGCTCTCCTTGTACATCCAATGAGCAGCCACTCCCCGTTCTGAGACATCGTGCATCTTCTTTGTTCGGATCTGGATTTCGACAAGCCGTCCATCCGGGCCCACAACGGTTGTGTGGATGGACTGGTAGCCGTTCTTCTTTGGAATCGAAATATAATCTTTGAACCGCTCTGGAATCGGCTTGTAGATTTCCGTCACCAGGCCGTACACGATGAAGCAGTCGTTGTTCTCTTCTGAATCGAGCATAATCCGAACAGCCAGCAAGTCGTAGATCTCATCGAGCGGCTTGTTTCGGCGGACCATCTTGTTGTAGATGCTGTAGAGATGCTTGGGTCTCCCGACGATTTCGTATTTGATGCCATTGGCCTTCAGGCTTCGCTCAATCGGGCCGACAAACTTTCGGATGTAGTGCTCGCGCTCCCGCCTGCGCGCCTTGAGTTGTCCCGCGATCTCGTCGTAATCTTCCCGGTGGAGGTATTTGAACGACAAATCTTCGAGTTCCCATTTGATCTTCGCGAGACCGAAGCGATGGGCGAACGGGGCGTAGATATCGAGCGTCTCCTTGGCAAGCCGCATCTGCTTCTCGGCAGGCAGGAATTCCAACGTCCGCATATTGTGAAGTCGATCCGCGAATTTGATCAGGATGACTCTGATGTCGTTCACCATCGACAGCAACATCTTGCGGTAGTTTTCCGCCTGTGTGATTTCATGGCTTCGGAAAATGTCGCTGATTTTGGTCGCCCCGTCGACGATATCGGCAACGGTATCCCCGAATTCCTCCCGGATTGCCTTCAGATCGAATCTGGTATCTTCGACAACGTCATGAAGCAAGGCGCTGGCAACTGAGATGTCGTCGAGCGTAATCTCACGCGCGATAATCAGGGCGACCTCATACGGATGGAGAAAATACGGTTCGCCCGACGCCCGGAGGTCCTGCTTGTGCGCCTCATAGCTCACGGCAAACGCTCGCCGCAAGAGGTCATCGTTCACGCTCGGAAGCGCGCGGTGGCACGTGTCAAGCAGATACTTGAGCTTCTTGTCGTAGTCAATATGGAGAGATCGACGCTGTATCATCCCGTTTAACAATCAACATGCAAAGAATGAATTTCGTTCGCTCCGCGGTCCCACCACGCAATTTATCATCCGCTGTCTCATTGTCAAGATCAGTTGTTATCGGCTCCCGGCACCGAGCGATCGAATATGCTGCTCTATCTTTCTGCCTTCGGCTAATCTTTGAGCCGCTGTCTCACGCAAATGCTCGGGAAATGAGTTTGGCGCATAGTCTCGCGTGACTCGTGCGTACTCCAGAGCGCGATCCATCTGCCCAAGTCGGAGGTGAATATCGGCCAGCTTCAAATTGCACTGCAGCCGACGGAACGCATGCAAGTTTGTATCAGCCTTCAGATTCTCAAGCAATCGACCGTACGCGGTGAGAGCTTCCTCCAGCCGCCCCCATTGTTCACACGCGACTGCCCTCCAGTGAAGATAGTGCCGGTTCGAAGGATATTTCGCAAGAACGGCGTCGGCAACGTCAACGGCTTCTGCATATTCCCCCGCGTCGATCAGCACGATGATCAGCGAGCTTGCCGAAAGGTAGCGATTGTATGTGCCCTTTCGAAATCCGATCCGCAACTGGTTAATCCCCTCCACCCGGTCATCGCGCACGAATGGAAGCCAGCTGAGGAATTGCGTCTTGCGGCTCTTCCAATAGTTGTATGTACCGATTCCCACATAACAACCAACGAGTGATGAATCTCGGGCAAGCGCTTTGTTCAGGTTCGAGACGGCCGAGATTCCTTTCGTCACCGCCCGAAACCACTCCCCCGTCGATGAAGAGACATAAGACTGGTAGCTCAGAACGCTTCCGGCATAGTACAATCCCTCCGCAAGAGTCTCTTCCCTGCTCTGCAGCCTCTGTGCCTTCTCGTCCGCGACGATCAATAGGGAATCAAACCGCCTGCGATCAGGCAATTCGGAGTAGTCTTCTGCCCGCGCCTGCAGCATTCCGGCCCAATAGAGATTCGCCGCCGGATGGTTCGGATACTCTTCGGCCAGTAGCCGAAACACCGATTCCGCGGCCCAATACTCCTGACGCAAGGTGTGATCAATCGCGCGCATCAGCTGTGTCTCCATCGGTCCGGACACCGATTGTCTCGACCATCCCGAGGCGGGTCCGAGGAAGTGACCTACGACAAGCGTTATGGTAATGAATCTCGACATGCATCCACCCAGCTACTCAGTCCCAAACATTCTGTCGCCCGCATCACCAAGTCCGGGCAGGATGAATCCCTTCTCGTTCAATCCCCTGTCCACAGAACACGTGAAGATTTCGACATCAGGATGACCCTTGCGGAGTGTGCGGACTCCTTCCGGTGAGGCGACCAGAGTGACAAAGCGAATCGTCCTTGCACCTTTCGCTTTCAGAAAACTCACAGCTGCAACGGCGCTCCCGCCTGTGGCAAGCATTGGATCGAGAACGAGGACGAGCACATCGCGAAGATTCCGCGGCACCTTGAAATAATAGTCGACGGGTTGAAGGGTTTCTTCGCTTCTGTACATACCAATATGTCCGACGCGGGCATCGGGAAGAACCTCGACAAATCCCCCCACCAACCCCAGACCGGCGCGCAAGATCGGCACAAGCACAATCGGTTGGCTGACCAGGTACCCTTTCGCAGTTTCGAGCGGGGTTCGAACGACCACTTCTTTCACACGCAGATCTCTCGTCACTTCATACGCCATGAGGCTCGATGTTCGGCGCAGTATCGCGCGAAACAAATTGCTTGGCGTGCGCCTGTCTCGAAGCGACGTCAGATCGCGCCTCACGAGGGGATGATCAATCAACTTGACGTTTGGCATGCGACGTCCTTTCTGTTCAGATATCATGCAAACCCCGACGAGCTTTGTTTCCAAGAATCAGCACCGGATCCCAGAGCGGCGCAAACGGGGGTGCATAAATGAGATCGAGGGATGCGAGCTCGCGCAGACTCAGCCGTTGCTGAATGGCAAATCCGAGGACATTGGCCCGTGCGACGACGCCGTCCCGTCCAAAAACATTCGCTCCGAGCAATCGTTGAGATCGACGCTCCACGATTGCGACCACGTGCAATCGAGAATTGCCGGGGAATCCAGATGCGCGTGAATCGCACTCGATCGCTTCCACTTCAACATGCAAGCCGGACTCCACCGCCTCCCCTTCGCTGATCCCCACTTGTGCGAGTTCGAGCTCAAAGACCTTCACCGCCATCGCTCGAATTGCCCCCTTGAATACTTCCTTCCGCCCTGCGGCGTTCGCGCCAGCGACTCGACCCTGTCGGCTGGCGTATGTCGCGAGCGGAAGATACATCGACCGGTTGTGAACCACATTCTTTGTCTCGCAGCAATCTCCCGCAGCATAGACCGAATCGACACTTGTCAACTGGCGTTCGTCCGTGACAATCCCGTCGAACGTGCCGACGCGGATTCGCGCTCCCTTTGCGAGTGTCGTATTCGGATAGACACCGAGCGAGAGGATGACGAGATCTGTCTCGACCATTCCCCTTGATGTGTTCACCGAGGTGACTGTTCCGGAGGAGTCCGCCGTGAAACTTCGCACCTCACTCCTCCCCCTAAACTCTACCCCGTTGCGCTTCAATTCCTCCCGAACGGCATCGCGAGCTGCACGCTCCAGTCCTTCCATCGGCCGCTCGTCGCCATGAACAATGGTCACATGAAGACCGCGACGAACCAGGGCCTCCGCCATCTCCATTCCAATATATCCGCCGCCGACAATCACACCTCGCCGCGGCGCAAACTCTGAGAGGTACTTTCCAATCGCTTTCCCCTCTTCGATTGACTTCACGCGGAAGACGTTTCGTCCATCCTCTCCGGGAATCTCCAATCGTCTCGATTTCGATCCCGTACACAAAACCAATTTGTCGTATCGCTCTGTAAAGGTTCGACCCTTGGACAAATCGCGAATCACGAGACTCTTGCGCGACGGTTGCACCTCCTCCACAAGGTGGTAGGTCCTGACCATTACGCCCTTCTTCTTCTCGAACATTGAGGGTGTAAAATGGATAAGCTCATCCGCATCCGGCACGACTCCTCCCACCAGGTACGGCACTTCACAGATTCCCGTCGAAATGTGCTCTCCCGCTTCATACAGGACGACTTCGGCATTCGGATTGATCCGTTTCGCCTTGGCCGCAGCGCTCGGTCCCGCTGCCGTGCCGCCGACTATGATGATTCGCGGTTTCATTTTGGTCGGAATGATATTGTCAACGGAATCCCCTGAAATCCGAAGTGCTCACGAATCTTGTTCATCAGGAACCGTCGGTACGATTCCTGGACCAATTTCGGCTCATTGCAGAAGAACGAAAAGACCGGCGGCGCCGACTTTGTCTGAGTGATGTACTTTATTTTGATTTCCTTCGGACTCGAAGACACGGGCGGATAGTGCTCGATGATCGGCAGCATGATGTCATTCAGACGACTCGTTTCGATTCTGCGATGATTCTCAGCGTGGATTTCCTTCGCCAGATCGATGACCTTCGACACGCGTTGTTTCGTGAGCGCGGAAATAAACACGATGGGGAGATAATCGTACATCCCGAGTTTCTGCCGTATAACCGTTTCATAGTTACGCGCAGTATTCGTCTCCTTTTCAACCAGATCCCATTTGTTCACCGCGATCAGTGAAGGACGCCGATGCTCCAGCGCAGTCTCGACGATATGCAGATCTTGCTTATCGATCCCCCGCTCCGCATCAAACAGGATGACAGCAACATCGCTCTGGTCGATACTTCTCAACGTTCGCAGGGCACTAAAGAATTCCAGGCTTTCCTTCACACGGCTTTTCTTGCGCAGTCCAGCCGTATCGACGAGAATGACTTCTTCTCCATAGTACTTCAGGATTGAATCAATGGAATCGCGCGTCGTTCCCGGAACTTCCGAAACAACCGATCGGTTCACCCCGAGCAGCGCATTCACGAGCGACGATTTGCCGACATTCGGTTTACCGATCACCGCGAGCCGGATCCGTGTTTCCTCTTCTTCTGCCGGCACAGCTTCGAACGAATTGCAGATGACATCCAAGAAATCCCCGATTTGTCGCCCGCCAAGGGCCGCGATCGAGTGCGGATCGCCGAGTCCGAGCTCGTGAAACTCGTGAACGAGAAGCTCACGACGCGCCGAATCGATTTTGTTCACGACCAAATGAACCGGCTTGTTCGTTCGTCGGAGCGCTTCCGCAATCTGACGATCGAGGGGCACGATACCGTCGGTCGCATCGACGACAAAGACGATCACGTCGGCCTCTTCAATAGCGATTTCCGCTTGCTCCCTGATCGCCTTCTCGAAAATATCCTCCGAGTCGGGAACAAAGCCACCAGTATCGACAACGGTGAATTTCCGTCCCGACCACTCCGCCTCGGCATATTTCCGGTCCCTCGTCACACCGGGCAAGTTGTGGACGATCGCCTCCCGGATACCGAGAATCCGGTTAAACAGGGTCGATTTGCCGACGTTCGGGCGACCGACGATTGCGACGATTGGTGTGGACATTTTCGACTGCCTTGCTGCAATTTTTTCAAATTACGCAGAAGAATGGCGAGTTTCAACCTTGCTCTTCCTGCCAAATGCCCGTATCCGCGAGAAATCTCCCCTGGTATCGTCAGAGAGGACCACCGACAGGAACCGCTTCGGATCGATGACGGTCAATCACTGAAGCGACAAGATAAACGAGGAGAGTCGTCCTGCGTCGTGACACCCCTGCTGACGAGGAATCCGATGACCAACTGAACTGCAACATATCCGAGAATCCCGACGAGTACGATATTCATTTCATATCAACCTGTCGGCGAGTTGATCCATGGGAAAAAGAAAAGCCCCTCCGCGGTGGAGGGGCCAGACATGAGAGAAGTTCGATCCTCGCATGCTCACCGCAACTTCCAGTACAGGAATTCCCGAACGCCGGTTATCTGGGTTGGATCGGCACCGCGACGTCCCCCAAACACAAAACGATTCCGCTCATCCTTGTATCGCTCCCGCACCTTTTTCGATTGAGGGGAGGTCAACTTCGGATCGGGGAGTTTTTCCAACGATTTGCTCAGGAGCTGAAAGATGTCGCCTTTGGCCACGCGCCGTTCGGGACGTTCATTTGCTCTCAGTCCGAGCGACTCCTCGACGCGATCCAGGCCAAGAACATCAAAAGCCTCTTCTGGTGAACTGAACTTCGAAATCGCAGCCTGAAACGCTTCCGTTGCATCGTCCGATGATCCTGCAAGGTAGCGGGCAAGACCAAAATTGAGATACAGTCCTCCATCGTTCGGATCGAGTTCCAGGGCACGCTGATATTCTTCCTGGGCCATCAGGAGGTTGTTCTCGAGCAAGAAAGTGTTTCCTCTGCAGTTATGAGCTTTTGAACTCGATATCCCCCTCAGCACTGCATGAGCGGACTCGAATTCACCCGATTTCGCGAGCAACTCGGCTTCCGCTTCTCTCGCCGACGCGGCAGGATCCTGGCGCAATGACTTCAGAAGAGCACTCAACGTCTCGGCCTGTCCGTACTGGTAGTCCGTGATATCCCGGCGCGTGAGTTGAACAACCCGATCCGCAGCAGGCATCTTGATTTGCGTCGCTGGAGGGAGACTCATCGGTGGGTGAGAATCCTTCGCCTTCCTCACGTCGATCAAATCGAGTGTTCGTCCCTCCGTTCGGGCTCGATGGAATTCTCTGGCGCCGGCTTTCCAGGCAGCAGGAAACGGATCATTGATCATTGTCGTTTCGAGCGGTATCCAGATGCTATTCTCGTGAATGGCGTAGTCCGTCGCACTGTGACTCACCAGATATCCGTTCTTGGGTTTCAGACCCGTATCGAACATAATGAAAACGTGGTCACTCGTGCCGACAAGAATCGTCCTGATGCCGATATTCTCAAGGCAACTTGTGAGCAGGATTGAGGTATCATCACAGTCGCCGCTCCTCAGACTCAACGTCTCACGCGGGTATTGGATTTGATCCAACACATCCTTCCCCGATGACTTCCAGGGATCGCCGACGTAGTTGATGCCGTGCGCACGGATTCCATTCCAGATCCCGATTGCATTTACCATCGAGCGGGGGAGGGTTGAGCCAAGAAGATCCGTGTTTGCCAAACTCCCAACAACGGTGCGCGAGAAACCGGCGACGAGATCATCTGTTTCGGTGATGAAGGCACCGGCAGACTCCCCGTCGCTCCAGTTGATGGTGCTCCGGTTATATATGGTGACCGGTCGGACAAGGTTTCGCGTTTGGACTTCTCCCCCTGCGGCATATGACAGTTCAATTCGAGCTTGGGCGCTTGCGTTTGCATTCAAGGCATAGAGCTGTTTTGCATCGAACGTTGCGGGCAATTGGAATTTCTGAGTTGATCCAGCCGGAATTGCGGGAACAATGCTCTCGGAGGGGAGCGCCATGAAATTTGGAACGAACAGGGAAACCTTCACGTTTCGGATCTCTGCACTCCCGGTATTCGCGACGGTTAGCTCCGCGAGCGGATTGCGCGCATAGTAGTTAACCTGAGCCGGAAAGATGTTCTCCATCGCAAACTCGACAATATCCAGCGGACTTGTCGTAATGGTGCTTGTGCGGGCGCGATCAACATTTCCTCGAGTACTCACGTCAAGCCGGGATCCCGTGAATCCCACGACCACCAAGTCATTTCGAGTCGAGAAAACCTGCCGAAGTTGATCGATGGTTCCGTTCAAATCAACTTCAAAGACTGCGCCATCCTTCTCCAGATAGCGCAATCGCATGCCTTCGATCATGTCGATCTCGCGCGGAAGCGACTGCTCATACCGGGCAACGAGCCGATCGTCAATTCCCAGCAGCGCCAGTTGCACGATACGTCGACCACCTTCCTCCTCCTTCAATCGGAGATGCAGCTTCGCTAGCAGATCGTCGGCAAGGAGGGCTGCCACACTCTTCAAGGCCAACGACGACGCCGACGACTTTCCCTGGGCGGATTTCTTCGCCGTCTGTGACGAGACCGCAATCAGTTCACCGGTGTCGGTGATGATCATCTTGACGCTGACCTTTCCTGCGTAGACATAGTTCAATACTCCGTAATATGTTTGTTCAGCATCCAGCGCCGCCTCGCTCTTTCCGACGATGATCATCTCTGCACCATATCTCATTCCAACTTCTTTCGCGCGAGCGCGATTTCCTTCCGCAACCTCTAAATCCCTCAAGCGCACGGCCTCAAATTGCTGTTTGTCGACGAGCCGAAATCCTTTTGAGAGAAACGCTTCCTCAACTGCAGTCCCCACAATGCCGGTCTCGGCCGTCTGGTTGTCGACTCGTTCTTCGATCACAACCATCACCCGCGGCTTGTCGGAAACTCTGACCTGAGCGAAGATCAGTCCAGGCAGAGCCAGAACCAGGGGAACAATCAACGTCGGTAATCTCATGAGGTGAACTCCAGGATTTCGGTTGAAGCGTACACTACCTCAGGAGCATCATCTTGCGCGAATCCGCAAAGGTCGATTCCTTCGTCCCACCGAACACTGTCAGTCGATAGAGATAGATACCCGAAGCAAGATCATTTGCATGGAACCGCACTTCGTAGTACCCGGGACCCTGTTCTTGTTCGACGAGAGTCACGACTTCTTGGCCGATCACGTTATAGATTCTCAGCGCGACCTGATACGTCTGCATCTCGCCGGGGATCGCATAGCGAATGATCGTTTCTGCATTGAACGGATTTGGGTAGTTTGCGAAAAGCTTTGCGACCTGCGGTACCAAATCCACGCCTGCGCTGTGGGAGTTGACATACTCCGCGTCTCCAACCACCACACGGAAATTTCGCAATCCGATCTTTGTCGTGATCTCCGCGCTGCTGGAGAGACGCAGATCATACGCCATCTTTTCATCGAGATCAATGAGAAAGGCCTTGAACGAAGGATCTCGGGGGAGCTGCGATGCATCCCAGGAAAGACGAACGCGCGAACCCTTGTCGCCGGATTCCAGCTTCATTTCCCAGTTACCCCCCTGCGGATTCACCGGCCGGAGATCATTCGTGAGTGCTCTATTGTCATTCATGTAATACAGCGCCACATTACGCTCTCCAACAAAGGGGGGCTGATACGAATCGTAGATATCGAAATCTTCCGATGCCCCGCGCAACATTCCCATACTGTTGTCCAGGTCCCTCATGCCGTTATCCAACCGCGTGGCGCTGAAGCTCACCGTCCAGGCACCTGCCGATCGGTCTGCCTCTGAACGAATAGTGGCTCCGGAGAGTTGGTCAGCAATCGACGCGGACTGAGACTGCTCGGAGGGAAGCGCCTTGAATTTCAATGTCGTCGCCTGTGTCACATTGATGGCCAGACCTTGCCAGGGGAAGAGAGTTCGAATCTGCGTCCCGGAGGTATGCCAGCCGCTCTGCGGACCTGTCCCGTCATAGTATGCCCGACCCACAATGCTTCCGTTCGTCACCGTCAGGCTATCCGAAGAAAAGGCAAACGAAAGCGGGTTTCCGACAAGATTCCAACCTGCTTGAAGCGGAATTCCGGTATCGACCATGTCTTTCAGCTTCACCAGATTACCTGCTCCCACTTTGATCGTGCTGTTTCCATCACGTCGGATAAGAAAGAATGCCGAACCTACCGTGAGGACATCTGAGTTCTTGAAGTCTTCATAGTGTTGGAAGGATCCTCCGATTAATCTCGACATCCGCCAGAAGTAGTAGTTCACGTTGTCCTTCTTGTGGGATCCGAAGCCGCGGTCAGTGCTTTCCATGAATTCACTCGGCTTCTTGTTCGCGAGCTCGAGAGGGACTGAGAACAATCGATACGACTTCACGAGGGCATCCCGATCGCTTCCCTCCCCCGCTGCCGGAGGAAGCGAGGTCGCCGTCGTTTGGCTTTGGACTTCAACAAGAATCGAATAGATCGGTGTCAACGAACTGTTACCCGCCTCATCCGTGGCTCTGATGCGGTACTCGGCCCCGCGCGCGGCGCCGCTCACCACAAACACCGTAGCCGGTATTGAAACCGATCCGCCCGTCGGAGTCGGAAAATCAAGTTCTGTGAAGGTATTGTCGTTGCTTCTCTTGTAGAGCAGCTTCGTGTTTTCGATGGCCGATAGCCCGGCTGTCTTGGCGCTGGTCGCGCTGATCGCCGGTGGAGAACCCACAAGCGCACCATTACTGAACACTACTTTCGCCACACTGCCCGGCGAATGTGTCACGGTCGGTTTTACGGAATCGAATTGCGCGATCACCATCGCATGGTTGTTCGGATTTCGATTGCCATCTTTGTCCTCGAGATAGAAATAGACCTGATGGGATCCGACATCGGGAACGGCAAATGTGACCGTGGAGGAGGTAATCGAAAAACTCGCAGTCGCCGGGGAGGAAACACTCGGAGGCTGGCCGAACTTGATCCACACCTTTTGGATCACAACGTTCGGTGGATTTGTCCACGATAGGACAAACGAATTCGTCTTTGACCAGTCCGTCGGACTCACCGTCGGGTTTGTTGGCGCCGCAGGTCCGGCGGCAACTGAACCGGTAAGGATGGTCCCAAAGTCGCCCACCGTGACCAGACCGCCGTCGCGGTTGGCGGCAACGGAAAAGAGGTAATTCCCCGTCCCACTCGCCTCCTTGAACCACACTGCGCCACCATCGGTTGTCCTGAGTACAAGCCCCGCCTCACCGACCACGACTCCCGTTCGACCATCCGTGAAAAACAGATCGGCCAACCAGCTTGTTACTCCGCTCACTTGAGGTATCCAGGACTGGCCCCCATTGACTGTCTTCAGGATTCCGCCTTCGTGGCTGACGACATAGCCCGTGTCAACATCGGGGAAATGGACTTTGTAAAACGATTGAGCAACAGGACTCGTGATCTGGGTCCAGGTTGTGCCGCCGTTTGTCGTTCGCAGGATTGTCCCATTCTGTCCGACAGCGACGCCCGTGTTCGTCCGGGTAAAATGGATGCCCCGCAGATTGTTCGTCGTGTTGCTCGTTTGCGTTTGCCATGTCAGCCCGCCGTTGCTGGTCCGGACGATCACGCCGCTGTTGCCCACGGCGTACGCCACGCTGGCATCCACCATATGAACGTCAACGAACATCAGCGCAGACGATGTTGAACGATTCTCCCACGTCGAACCGCCGTTCGAAGTACGCAGGAGCGTCCCGTCCAATCCTACGGCGACGCCAGAATTCGCATCTGAAAACGACACTCCCAGCAACGATTGCTCGACCCCACTTTTCTGCGAGTTCCACGTCGCACCGCCGTCGGTCGTCCGGAGAATGATCCCGCTCGTTCCCACTGCCGTCCCGATCTTCTGCGCACCGAACGCGAGGGACCACAGCAGTTCCATCGTGCCCGAACTCCTTCGTGTCCATTCCTTGGAGGCCTCCGGGGTCCTGAACGTCTGATTCGGTGTGCGATAGTTGCCCAGAGAATTTGTTCCCACCATCTCGTAGTGGTATTCCGTGTTTGGAGTAAGTCCCGTCAAGTCTGAGGAGAATTCAACCTCTGCAATTTCGTTGAACGGACTTCCGGCTATCGTGACGCTGTTGCCGTACCCCGGGGTTGTGCCATAGTTGATTATGATCGTCGTCGAGAGGCCGTTCGGGTAGAACTTTCCGTCGAGACTGGCCGTGGTGGCAAAAAGATTAAACTCGCCGTAGGGAACCCCGACCGGCGCCCCTTTTCTGAACCTCTTGAGGGAAAGCCGATACTGACCTGTATTGGCCGGCGATTGAGCCGATTGTCCGGATTCAGCATCGGCGAAGGAAAATAGATCGAATGTGCGAGGGTTCGCGCGCGACCGCTGAGTTATGCTCTCGGTGGTAGTCGCGATCGATCCATTATCGGCGAAGCGGACAAAATTCGTTCCGCCCGACTTTGCCAGGTACGTCACTCTCGAGTCCCGCACGGAGAGGAAATCGTCGTTTGCCGTGATGGGTACTCCTGCCGCATTGAAGACCGTGAGGTGTCCGTCTAGTTCAGTGTCTCCCACATTCTGCGTGATGATATCGACCGTATCACCGATCATGACGCTATACCGGAAGAAATCCTGATCGCCGGCCGGACGGATCTCGGCTGCCAATGAATCTCCATATGCCACCAGCTGGGCCTGAGCACCGTTGTTGTTCGGCTCAATCTCGGCAATCAATCCCGATACCTCCAGCCACTTGGTCTTCGCCGTCCGCACCGTCGCGATGAGCTCCGTCAAACTTGAACCTATGGCTACCACGAACGCCAGGCTCGCGCTCCCGCCCACGGGAATCGATCGGACCTCCACCGATTGCATGACGCGGTAATCGGCGGCCGGATCGGTGGTCACCACATCCTCTCCCGCGATGGCGAGTTTTCGGAACATCTCCGCAGGGGTCGCCGGCAGGCCTGCGTTTCCGCTCCACCGCCGCACCGCGTGCGGCTTTTTATCCAACAGCGCCAAACCGACGAAGGTGGAAGTGGCGGAAATGGGCGCGGAAACATAGATAATCCCTTCGGCCGAATTGATGCCAACGCGGTTCGATCGGCCATCGCCCACGTCGAAATCGGCAAACATCCCGAGATAGATCGTCGGGAGGACCGTATTCGCGGCGTTGAAAACCCGATAGTCATGAATGATGAACGCTTCGTCCGGGTAGGCAAATGTTCGTTCCGCAACCTCGACTCCAAAGCCGGTCTTGTCCTTGTAGCGAGCAATTGTCTGGACGTAATTTGATCGATTGATTACACGGAGGACATCCGTGGGAAAGAATTCGTCGGAATAGTCCAACGTCGCAATGGTATCTGTTCCACCTTTGACAGCTGCAACAAGCAACTGCCCCAGGGCCAGATGATTGGATCGGCTTCCTAACGGAAATTCGAAGCCCATCTGCGCCGGATCAGCCGTTCTGCCAATCCCCCCAGAATGGCTGTCGTTACGCACGGTCGTGCTCAAGTGTCTAGTCTTATGGAGATAGCTTTGAACGTTTACAATCACAAAGGCAGCATCACTGGAGTCCGATCCCACTCTGCCGTCCGCTCCATAGGCAACGATCTTCACGAAACCGTTCGCCGTCTGGGTCCTCGGAATTTGCCACAGGAATGTCCCGGTGTTGGCTACAGAATCTCGGATTGAGAGGTAGGTCTTGCCGTTGTCGATCGAATAGAGAATTTGAATGCGGGCGATTGCGGTTCCGTACGTTGCCGTCCAAAGAATGCGGTGGAACATGTCCTCGTTCCACAGCTCGCCGCCGTTTGGCGAGTTCACCTTCACGACGGGTTGAGTTACGTCAGCGGCCGAATCCTTTGGCGAATCGGTTCTGACTATTTCCAAAGACCGATCAGGGATGGCTGCGGCGGATTCGTTCAACGGGGAGACTTCAGGTGAAGTATCGTTCCGTGTATCTTCCTTCCACGGACGCTCGGCTTCCTCATGTTCCTTCGGTACAGCCAGCAATTGAGCGCGCGCGGCCTGCCAGAGCAAGAGAGCGATCAACAATATCAACGGGAATCGTGGTAACAAGATCATAGGCAGTTTGTACTCTCCATTCACTCTCTCACGCGCCTACGGGAGAGTGGGCGGATCCGGCAACGGTTCGATTTTCGCTACCCCATTGGACGATTCTTTAGACTTTGTGAGGAGAACATACGCGGCGGCTCCTCCTCCAATCAGCACGGCTCCGCCGATATACAGGAGCCAATTTGTGCCCGTTCCGACGCTTGATGTTTTTGTGGAGACTTTCCGTCCCGTCAGTTTTTCGATCATCTCTGCGGCAATGCTTGGAACGACATCGGAGGCCAATATCTCGATCTCTCCCAGGTGCTGCCTCTGTCTGGTATCGAGGATCTGAGCCGTGGCAACATCGATCACCTGGACATTCACCGTAAACATTCTTCCGATCTTCCCGATCGTTCCGGCGAACATCTTCTCCACCTTCAGGATCCTTCCCGCCTCCACAATACACTCCACCTGTGAGCACGCCTCGGATTGCTGGAACCCCTGCTCCTGGAGAATCGCTTTGATTCGGTTACGATCCACCACGATGAACTCACCGCTTTCCACCAGGGCACCCTGGAAAATGTCCGAGAGCGATGCGGCTTCACCCGCCGAGAGACCGGCACGTGCATCAAAATCAAGCACGGCAACGCTGAATTTCCGCTGTTGACGGACCTGCGAGTGGACAGGCGGAAGAAGAAGCATCAGTACGAGCACCGTGACCAATATCCTCAAACCCGATCGACAATCCATGCAACGGCTGAGCATAAGAACCTCCTCAGGGCTTCTCGCTCACTTCTACAAGGTCTCTGACAAGTCGCTCCAGATCCCGTTCAAATCCAGGATGAAATCCCCGACTAATCCTCTTCACAATTCCAAACTTGTCGATAACGATCAACGTCGGCAGTGAACGAACACCATAGCGAGAAGCTACCGATCCCGTTGCGTCGAGAAGGACGGGAAGAGAGTAGCCCCGTTGCTTGACGAGAAGACGCAGCGTTTCCTCGGTCATCTGAGGCCGCTCCCGGGTGTTGATGAGAAAGATCTGAACCGGTTTGCTCATCAACCGGTTGGCAAGCTCGGTCAGAATCGGAATCTCCTCCCTGCACGGTTCACACCAGGTGGCCCAGAAGCTTAAGACGATAACCTGACGCACACTTTCCTTCCACGGTTGTCTCAAGGTCTGACCGGAATAGTCACGAAGAAAAACCGGCTCATCCGTGAAGAGCTCTCTGAGCACGAACGTCGGAGCAAGATCACCGAGCGAAATCGTATCACGCGAAAACACACTGCCCGAATTCTCAATGGGGGAAAATACCGCTCTGGACATCAAGGGGGAAAATTGAACAAGAGAGAGGAAGACAGTACAGACAAGCGGAAGTCGCCAGAGATGGGAGGGTGAAGGACGACGCTGGCTTGCATGCACGACGTTGGGCTCCTCCGATAGAGAATCACGACCTGGAGTCAACTCTGAATTCTTCCTCCGCTTCGCGGGCGATGCCTCATCAGCCTGCTCGGGGGTGTCAGAAAACATACATTCCACTCCAATATATCCATTGTCGCTGCGTTTGTCAAGATTTCTGAGGAGTATTGTGATGTGTGTTCCCCGACTCCGGGAAACGGAGATGCTCCGTCTCAACTCCATTGGTTGATTTTCCCGCGGGGCATGGTTACATTCGGTCCATCACAAAAGACCGTCCGTCCGCATACTTTCTGGAGGAATGGAATGGAAATCCTCGATACCAAGACTCGTCAACGCCGATGGTTCGTCGGGATTGGCATTGCCTTCGCAACTTCTCTTCTGACACTCCTCTTGTTCCACACTCCATTCCTCCGGTATTCTCTCGGGATCGATATCTTCCAGTCGCTTGAACGGAGAGTGTACGACGTCTTATTGAAAGCTCGAGGTACCCGCGTGCAGTCCGGCCATCTCGTGATGGTGCGGATTGACGAGTACACGATCAACAAGATGGACAACGAATATCCACTTCCACGCGATCAGGTCGGTGCCGCAATGACACTTCTCAGCACGTTCGGCGCGCGGGCGGTCGCCCTCGATGTCTACATGGCGCCTTCGCGCCGCGACAGCATTGAAGGTGCGTGGATGGTCGAGTATCTGCGCGAGGCAGAGAATATCTATCAGGCAATCGGCGCCTTTATTCCTGCATTTGATGCCGAGGCGACGGCCGCGCCGCTCGACGTCGATAGCACCGCCCACTATGTGATTGGCAGATTCGGCATTCCTGCTCCCCCGGCCCATACATTTCCCCGATCACCATTTATCGACGATTATCCCTTTCCGGAACTCGCTGAGATCTCCAAGGGTGTAGGCCACACAAACTTGATCCTCGACCCGCTGGACGGGATCATGAGATCGGGTCCGTTGTTCATTGAGTACGCTGGGAAGCTCTACCCCACACTTGGGCTGGCCCTCGCCATGGAGCGACTGGGGGTTTCCGCACAGGCAATCTCCTTCGAAATGAATGATCTCGGAACGCTCGTCCGCGGCGGACCACTGGAGATACAAACGGGTCTTCACGGCGAGGTATATATCAACTTTGTCGGACCGGGAAAAGTATTTCCGGAAGTCTCGCTCTATGACATCCTTATGGCAGCGAAGACACAAGACAGTGCTTTTCTTTCCCAGTTCCAGGACAAAGTGTGCATTATCGGACCCACCGCCAGGGCCGTGGGCGATTATTACTCCATGCCCTATTCGGAGGGAACGCCCGGGTACCTCGCTCACGCCAACATGTACGACACAATCATCACCGGCAATTTCATTCGCGATGCGAATAGTACGATCCAACTGATCCTTCTTCCCGTCATTGTCGCGATCGTGGGAATCGTTGCCACAACAATCCGTACACGGATCGCAGTCATCATCTCCATCACACTTGCTCTCGCGTTGATCCTGTTTGCCTATTTTGCCTTCGTGGATGGCAATACGCTGTACCGAGTGGCAGGGCCGCTCTTTGCACTCTTTGTCTGCTTCGGCTCCTCGTTGACCTATCGCGCCGCGACCGAGGGACATCAGCGCAAGATGATCACCAATATGTTCGCCCGCTATGTTGACCGCACTGTCGTCCGGCAACTCATTGAGAATCCATTGCTCCTCACACTGGGTGGCGAGTCCAGAGAAATCACGGTCCTTTTCTCTGACATCAAGGATTTCACTGCGATGTCGGAGAGACTTTCCCCCGACACGCTCGTTCGTCTGATCAACACCTATCTCACCGAGATGACAAACATCATCATGGATCATCGCGGGACGGTCGACAAGTTTATCGGCGATGCGATCATGGCATTCTGGGGCGCACCGATCTCCGATCTCGACGCCCAATATCAGGCCTGTGTCGCCACTCTTGAAATGAAAAGACGGCTCGACTCCCTCCGGCCCCGATGGCGCAAGCTGACAAACGTTGAAATCGGACATCGAGTGGGAATCAATACGGGGCGCTGTATCGTGGGAAATATGGGATCAGAATCCAAGTTCAACTATACAGCGATGGGCGATCCGGTCAATCTTGCTTCCCGGTTGGAGGGTATCAACAAGCTGTACGGGACAACCATTCTCATGAGCGGACAAACGTACCGAGGCGTGACTGAACGAATTCGCGCGCGCGAGATAGACATCGTTCAGGTGGCGGGAAGAACAGAACCGGTGACGGTGTATGAATTGATCGGGCTGGCAACGGATCCACTCGTCGATTCCGCAAAATACTTTCTTGAGCTCTATCATCAGGGACTTGCAGCATACCGAGCTCGCAAGTGGGATGAAGGGATCGGCTATCTCGAAGGGGCACTTGCGTACGTGCCGACTGATCCAGTCGCTCACATGTTCATCGAACGAATGCGAATGTACAAACACCGTCCCCCGAAGGATGATTGGAACGGGGTCTTTGTGCTAGGTTCGAGTGGAAGTTGATGGATAGGGGAGAAACCGCGCCGAGCTGTTCTGGCGTAGGTGAGCAAGTAAGCAGTCGGGGCGGCGGGATTCGAACCCGCGACCTCTTGGTCCCGAACCAAGCGCGCTAGCCAGGCTGCGCCACGCCCCGGATCAACAACGTTCGAATATACTCAAATCACGGACGAATATCAACGCATCATTTCTCCGACCGGATGGCGGCAAGAATCCTCTCCGCAACCTCTTCCATCGTGGCCTCACGCTTCATCGGAATCCAGCGGATGCGCGCATCGGCGCGGAACCAAGTCAGCTGGCGTTTGGCGAAACGACGCGAATTCCTCTTGATCAATGCAACCGCCTCAGCCAACGTCGAGATCTTTCCTTCGAGAAACGAGACAATCTCCTTGTATCCGACAGTATTGAGAGCATTCAATTGTGGATTGTACCCCGCATTCAAAAGACTCTGTACCTCGTCCTCAAGACCTGATGCAATCATAGAATCGACCCGCCGATCGATCCTCTCGTACAGCTGCTCACGGGGCCAGTCGAGCGCGAACTGGACGAATTCAAACTCCTGTTCGCGGCGCTGGGTGCGATGAAGCTCGGAGAGCGGTCTCCCGGTCATATGGTACACCTCAAGCGCCCGTATGATTCTCCGCTTTTTCGACACGTCCATCCCCGCCGCGGCGTCAGGATCGTGCCGGCGGAGTTCTTCGAAGAGAGCCGTTCCTCCCTCCTCTTCCCAACGGAATTCGAGATGACGTCGCATCTCATCGTTTTGTCCCGGACCTTCAAACAATCCTTCGGTGAGCGCTCTGATGTACAGGCCCGAACCTCCTACAACAACCGGTACTTGATTTTTCGTCGCCAAGCGGTGTACCGTCGCTCTCGCAGACCTTCCGTATTCTCCCGCGCTGTACATCTCATCCGGCTCGCGTATGTCGATAAAATGATGCACAATGCGCACAAGATCAGCACGGGGTGGTTTTGCCGTTCCGATATCAAGTTTGCGGTAGATCTGTCGAGAGTCGGCCGAGATGATCTCTGATTGCAGACGCTCAGCCAGAATCAGCGAGAGGGGCGTCTTGGCCGATGCGGTCGGGCCAACGACGGTTATGACCTGAGAGAGTAAGCCGAGTGACATGGCCTTTTGACAACGGGAGAGGACGACGTGAATTGGAGCGTATCTAAAGCTTCGAGTTCCAACCCTGCTTCCCGATCAGAGGAACAAACTTGAAGCCGTTGATCATTTTAGTGGCTACACCATCTTCCAGTTTTGTCACGACGTGCAACTGCTGCGTGTCGAGATCTCCAATCGGGATGACCAACCGTCCACCGATCGCAAGCTGTTGAAGCAAGGCAGGCGGGACGTCGGGCGCAGCCGCCGTCACGAGAACTCCGTCATACGGCGCGAACTCAGACCACCCCACGGTACCATCACCCGACCGGGTTGCAACGCGGTACCCAAGCCGTTCCAGCAGGTTCCTCGCCTGAAGATGCAGCTCGTAGTGACGCTCGATCGTGAACACCCTGCATCCCAGTTCAGCCAGGATTGCAGCCTGATAACCCGATCCCGTTCCGATCTCCAGGACCTTGTCCGAGGCCTTTGGAGCTAGGAGTTGAGTCATGAACGCAACAGTGTACGGCTGGGAAATCGTCTGCGACTTGGAAATTGGAAGAGCAGTATCTTCGTAAGCCCGATTGACAAAAGCATCCATCACGAACAGGTGTCGTTCGACTCGCATCATCGCATCCAGGGTTTTCTCATCCGTAATCCCCTTGTCGCGAAGCGATCCAATCAACTCCCGTCGTTCATCTTCGAACCGTCCCATCAGTACTCACGCATCAACGTTCGGACAAATTCTCTTGTGGTCTTCCACTTCGTCATATGGCTCTTGCCGGAGCGATAGATCGTCTGAATGGGGACAGAGACGATCCGAAACCGGTGACGGGCGGCTTTGATAAGCAATTCCGTTTCCGCCGTGAACCCATCTTCTTCCGTTTCAATAGTACGCAAAACTTCTCTACCAATCAGCCGGTATCCGCACTGACTATCGTCGATGGCAACGCCGGTTCGGGTCGAGACCAAATAGGAGGTCACAATGTTGGACAATCGCCTGTGAACCGGCATCGACGACCCGGTAATTCGACGTGACCCGATAACAATGTTCGCCCCACGTTCACGTCGCACATGAAGAAACGCCCCCATATCGTCCACGGAGTGCTGGAGATCTGCATCGATCGTCACAACCTCGTCAAGGGTGGTCTTTTCGAGAAAGTAATGGAACCCACTGCGGAGGGCGCCACCTTTCCCGACATTCCGGACATGTCGAATCACGCCGGCGCGTGCGGATTCGGCAACGGCCGCCGTTGCATCTGTGGACCCGTCGTCCACCACAAGGATGTGTTCAGAGGAAAGATATCGATGGAGATCGTGCAGCAATTGCCCGATTGTTGCAGCCGCATTGTAGGCAGGAATCAGAACGCCAAAGCGACCGGTCACGATGAGCTTCCCTTTCGAATTGCATCGGCGATGATCGCAACGCGTTTCATCGCCCGGACGTCGTGCACGCGGAGAATCGATGCTCCGCGTAGGATGCAGGCAGTCACCGCCGCCGCCGTTCCTTCAAGGCGTTCAGCGACGGGAAGATCGAGCAGCGTCCCGATAAACGATTTCCGTGACGGTCCGACGAGGAGGGGACATCCGAGCTCGCTAAATTCCGGAAGATTCCGAATGAGCTGAAGATTGTGCACAACCGTTTTGCCGAAACCGATCCCCGGATCGACGATGACCTGCGCAATACCGTTCGCGACGGCCCGATCAACCTGAAGACGAAGGAACTTCTTGACCTCTTTCACGACGTCCTCATACGTGGGATTGACCTGCATTTCTCTTGGCGTCCCCTGCATGTGCATGATCACCGCCGATGCACCGTATCTCGCAATAACCGAGGCCATCGATGGATCATGGCGAAGTCCGCTGATGTCGTTGACGATGACGGCACCGGCACGCAGTGCAGCTTCCGCAACAGTCGATTTGTATGTATCGATGGAGATCGGAATGGATATCCTCTCCCGAAGCTTCTCGACGACGGGAATCACCCTCTCCAGTTCCTCCTCGATCGGGATGGGAACCGCTCCTGGACGAGTCGATTCCCCGCCAATATCAATGAAGTCAGCTCCTTCATCCTCCAGCCGCAGCGCATGATCAACTGCCCGTTCTGGAGCGAGGTACGATCCTCCATCCGAGAAGGAATCCGGCGTGACATTCACGATACCCATGAGATGCGCGCGTGCAGACAAATCGTAGCGCGTCGGTCCAAACGTGTACCTCATATTCGTCATCGTATCATGCTTCAACGTCAAGTGAATGTCATCGTCTGGGTAGGACCCGGGTTGACCGCTTTCCTCTTCATGGATTTGGGCAATTATGGAAAGCGCAGGTAATATGCCCGCGAAAGGGGAATGCTGCATTATTCCACCCGCGAACTCCCTTGCGGCTCCCATGCCAGGCGGAGCAAGGCAATCCCCGTGGCTTTCACTGCCCAGGCCATGTTGAATGGTTCTCGGTCGGTGGTCAAGCGAGGAATATCCATCGATGAATGGTAGTACTCGGAATAGTCGACTGTCACCGAATCGGGATCCCCTTTCCACGCAGCGGAGCTCCATCCCGGTGTCTGGGCGTAGGTCCTCGGTTCGTTCCACGCACCGGTGAACATCGTGGTCGACGGGATCTTCACATCCGGCATTTTGATTCTCGAAAGATAGTCGGGGAGAAACACGTACGAGTCGGTTCCCCCCTGGGAAGGATTCGTCGTCGCCTCCTCCCAGAATCCTTTTCGGCCTGCATAATCTTCGCCGACTTTTTCCAGAACTTTCAGCAGCGTCCGATTGTGCGGAACCTCATTGGATTCAAAGTACACACAGTTGCGTGTAGCTCCAGTTCCGATCTGATCAAAGTTAATGACTCCCTTGATCTGATCAAGTTCTTTGCTGTTTGAGCGGACGTAGTGATCCGAGGAGAAATACTCGCTTCCCCAGACAATGAATCGGATCGAGTATTCCGGCTGAGGCAATCGTCTGTCGCGAATCAGACTTCGAAGAACACGAGCGACCTCCAACACACCGGCCATCCCCGAAGCGTTGTCATCGGCTCCCGGACCGCCGGAATCTGAATCACCATGGGCACAGACCATGAAGTATTGGTCCGATTTTCCCTTTATCTCCGCGACAACCGTCTTCGGACTTCCGGTGAAGACTTCCGTCTGAGTGAGGAACTCGATCGAGAGCAGCGAATCCCGCTGAATAATGTCTCGTAATGCCTTGCCGTTGCCCGCTGAAATATTGAAAAGCGGAACGAGATTCTCTTTGGATAACGGCAGCTGACCAATATAGGCGTGATTCTCATACACGTTGAACGGAATGTCGGGATACCAGAGGATCGCGCGCACGCCCGCCTTTACCAACTCCGCATAGAGTTTATGATCGGGGAATCGTGGAGTCAGAATCGCTCCGCTATCGATCACTGCTGGATCAATTCTTTCGCCCACATCGAGGAAGGTCACACGGCAAATCGTAAGTGGCGTGCTTGGGGAATAGCCGGCGAGCCACTCGTTCTTGATCACTTTTCTGTGGGACCGAGGGTGATGAACACGCAACAGCCAGCGCTTGTGCGCATACGTGATTCGCTCGGGATCGGGATTGATCCTCGACTTCACTCCATAGGCAGAAAACTTGCGGTGGATATACGCCGCCGAAGAATCGCCAGAGGGCGTTCCCCCGAATCGATTGCCGATCTGGACAAGATCACGGACGTGCGAGAGGAGCAGCCGCTGCGACACCCGACGGGCAAATGCGAGTTCGTGTTCCGCTTGCGAAAAAGCCGTGGACGGCAGATGAAGAAGGACGAGATAAGAACACGCGAGCAGTCTGAGAGTACATCGATTCACATATCACTCCGCGGAATTTCGACAACAAAATCCGCCACAGTATAGGGAATTCTCATCTCATCGGCAACCCTCGAAAAGCAAGAGGGTCTGACCCATTGAATCCGACCCTCGTCTGCTTTTGGACTCACCGGCTACTTGCCGACGACGAACTTCTTGTATCGCTCGTTGATTCTTTCCCAGTGCAGCGAATTCAAAAAATTGTCGATGTACTTCGCACGTCCCGGTCCATCCTTGTGGTAGTAGGCATGTTCAAAGACATCGCAGGAGATCAAGGGAACGCCCCCCCAGATCGCACCGTACTGATGCTCATCGACCAAAACATTCAGGAGTCTCCCCGAGTAGAGCCGGTCAAATACCAGAAGGCCCCATCCACTGAGTTTTGCGCTGACCGCTGATGCTTTGAAATCCGCCTTCCACGCGTCGATGGATCCGAATTCCTTCTCGATCGCTGATTTGATCTCCGGCCCTTTTGACGAATCGCCGTCTCCGCCCATAACTTCCCAGTAGATATCGTGCAGGAGAGCCCCCGCATGATTCCACGTGAAGCGACGCTTCAGTTCTCCTATCTGACTGTAGTTGCCGTTGGCTGCCGCTCGATCTGCCGTCTCAAGCCCCTTTTCAATATTGTTCAGGGCAGTGACATATCCCTTATGATGGGTGTTGTAGTGCCAGTCGGCTGTCTCCGGACTGATCACCGAGCCAAGAATGTTCTTCGCCTCCTCATCAGAATAAGGTCGTGGATTGAACTTCCATTCCTTTGACATACGATGTCTCCTTTCCTCTCACAAATGTATCATGGTTCAGAATACAGTATCAATCATTTCTACAGCATGTTGAGCTGCAGCCGAGCCGCCTCGCTCATCAGGCCCGGATTCCAGGGCGGGTCAAAAACGAGATCGACCCAAACGTTCTTCACTCCGTGAATCTGTTGCACGCGCCGCTTCACGTCGGACGCGATCATCGGGCCCATCGCACAGCCGGGCGCCGTCAGAGTCATCTTAATGAACACATTCGTCTCGCCCGTGATCTCATCATCGATGGTCACTTCATAGATCAGACCCAGATCAACGATATTGACGGGAATCTCAGGATCATAGCATTGGCGAAGCGCCTTCCAGGTTTTCGATTCGAATTCCTCTCGCCGAGAAATCGAGGCCTGTGCGCTTTCCTGAGCGCTTTTCGTCTGGTGATCGTCCATCGATCAACTCCGGTCGTCTGTTTATACACCGAACGAACTGCCACAGCCGCAGGTTCTTGTCGCCTGCGGATTGTTGAAGACAAATCCGCGTCCGTTCAGGCCGTCGGAAAAATCCAATATGGTACCTGACAGATAGAACATGCTCTTCGGATCGATGTGGAGCATGATGCCGGCGATTTGAAGAACGTTGTCCCCCTCTCTCGTCTTCTCATCGAAGGCCAGAACATACGACATCCCCGAACATCCTCCCCCTTTCACGCCCAACCGCAGCGCATGCGAATCGGGAATGTTATTCTCCATCCTGATCTTTATGATTTCCTGTGCCGCACGTGGCGTGATCGTAATACTATCGGTCGTCCCGACGTCGTGCTCAACCATCACTCCGCTCATATCTTCCCTCCATGTGTTGTGCCCAATCTCAAACCGTGAATTCTATTCCGTCGAAACCGATGTCGCTGACGATCGAAGTGCGCCTTTCAGGGAATGCCAGGCCAGCGTCGCACACTTGACGCGCGCAGGAAATTCGCTCACCCCCGCGAAAGCCGCCAGCTTGCCCAACGACGCTCCGTCAGCATCTTCTCCCGACGGGTGCGTCACAAGGGCGTGGAACTTCTCAAACCACGCTTCTGCCTCCGGAACTGTCTTGCCCTTCAGCACGGTCGTCATCACGGAGGCCGACGCTTTCGAGATTGCACAGCCCACTCCCGAAAACTTGATCTCCTGAATCACATCATCCTCCAACTTCAGGTAAATCGTGTATCGATCGCCGCACAGCGGATTGTACCCTTCAATTACTCGGTTGGCATCGTCCAACACGCCGAAATTGCGCGGATTCTTGTTATGATCGAGTATGATTTCCTGATACAGCGATCGCAGATCAGACATCAGTGAAAAACCTTCTGGACATGTCGTACGCCGGCAACCAGGTCTTGGATATCTTTTGTGGTATTGTACAGCGCAACAGAGGCTCGTGCAGTGGCCGGGATTCCAAAGAAATCCATCACAGGTTGTGCGCAATGTTGTCCGGTACGCACGGCAATTCCATCTTCATTTAGAATTGTGCCGATATCATGAGGGTGTATGCCGTCGATCGTGAATGATACGACGCCCGCTTTGTTGGTCGCTGTGCCGATGATCTGTACACCCGGCAAGTCCGTCAGCGCATCGGTCAAATCCTGAACAAGGCGGCGTTCGTGGAGCGCAACTTCTTCCATTGCCAGCTCGCCGATATAGTCTATGGCTGCACCCAGTCCGATCGCACCGGCGATGTGCGGAGTGCCTGCCTCAAACTTGTGAGGCAGATCGGCATACATCGTCTTGGAAAACGACACGGATTTGATCATGTCCCCGCCCCCCTGGTAGGGTGGCATCGACTCGAGCAACTCCTTTTTGCCGTACAAGACACCGATCCCGGTCGGCCCGAACATCTTATGAGAAGAAAACGCATAGAAATCGCAATCGAGTTCCTGAACATCGACATGTCCGTGTGCGACCGCCTGAGCACCATCAATGAGTACGGGAATCTTCCGGTCGTGTGCCGTGCGAATCATCTCCTGCACAGGATTGACAGTACCGAGCGCATTTGAGATATGCGTGAGCGCAACGATTTTTGTCCGCTCATCAAGAAGACGTTCGAACTCCTCCTGAAGGAGTTCTCCCTTCCGGTTGATTGGGATCACTCGCAACGAGGCTCCGACGCGATCACAAACGATTTGCCACGGAACGATGTTCGAATGATGTTCCATAGCCGAGATGACGACGTTGTCGCCGTTGCGAAGCACCGTCCCTCCGTACGATTGGGCCGCGAGGTTGATACCCTCGGTTGTTCCTCGCACGAAGATGATCTCGCTCGATTCAGTTGCATTCAAGAATCGTTGAACTTTCCTACGGCTTTCCTCAAACTTCTCCGTTGCCAACTCGCTGAGATGGTGGACACCACGATGCACATTCGAGTTTTCTGCCGAATAGAACTGAGTGATCGCCTCGATGACCGATGCCGGCTTGTGCGTAGTCGCGGCGTTGTCGAGATACACCAACGGCTTCCCCTTGACGGTCACCGACAAGGCGGGAAAGTCGCTCCGGACGGTCCCCGGATCAAACCGGGAGACCGTGGCATCTCGAACCCCCTTTTTCACAGTTGTGCTGTTCATGACCCATTCGTTCTTCGCGACGCATCCAACTTGGCATGGACGAACGCTTCAAGTTGATCGCGCAGCGCATCGAGTTTCACCCGGCTTACAACGTCACTTGCGAACGCGAAGGTAAGAATATCACGAGCTTTCGATTCTGGAATGCCACGCGTCCGGAGATAGAACAGCTGGTCACTATCGAGTTGTCCTACGGTGGCCCCATGCGTGCATTTGACATCGTCCGCGAATATTTCCAGCTGTGGCTTCGTGTCAATCGTTGCGTCGTCAGAGAGCAGCAGGGTCTGGTTTGTCTGTTTCGCATCGGTCTTCTGAGCATCCTTGCGAACGAAGATCTTTCCGTTGAAGACGCCGCGCGCATTTCCATCAAGCACTGCCTTGTACAGTTCATGACTCTGACAGTTCGCTTTGGCGTGATCAATGGTCGTGTGGTTATCAATCAACTGGTTCCCTGTTGCGACGGATAACCCGTTCAGCGTGCATTCGCTCCTCTCGGCATCGAGAACGGCTGTGATATCGTTCCGGACCAGACGGCCGCCAACCGCGATGGAGTTCGACACATAGTTGCTATGCGCCGCCTGATGGATGTGAGTGGCAGCGATATGAAACGCATTCACACTTTCATTCTGGAACTTGTCATGCTCCACAACTGAATTCTCTCCCACCACAATTTCTGTGACTGCGTTGGTGAAGTACGAATCGTCGGCAATACAAACGTAGCTCTCGACGATCGAGACACGGCAGTTTGATCCGACGATCATGAGGTTGCGCGGATATGTTGCGATCTCGGATTCTGCTTCGGTGGAGACAAAGAGAACCTGGATCGCATCCTCCAGAACGACACCATCGGGGACAGAGAGAAACAACCCGTCTCGCATGAACGCAAGACTCAGAGCGGCAAAGCCATTCACCCCTGACGAGATGTAGCGTCCCAGATGAGCGGAGACCAAGTCCGGGTGCTCAGAAAGAGCCGACGACAACTGCTTCACAATGACGTCGGATCCGGATTGGGTCAAACGGGACAGGTTCTTGGCAAAGATCCCATTGATGAAAACGAGCCGAGGTCCTTTCAAGTCTTCGAAGACAAACTTCTCGGTCTTGGCTTCCCGTTCCGGAAAGCCCGCTCCGAGAGTCGGAATCTCAAAACGCTTTGCGGCGATCTCGGAAACATTCGTGAAGCGCCACTCCTCATCCGTTTTGGTCGGAAAGCCCATTTCGGCGAATCGCGTGATTGCTTCATCTCGCAGCGAATGGATTGGGAGGCTCGAATCTCCGTTGAGACTCTTTTCGAAGGCCTTGTAGCTCTCGAGGTAATGATTAATCGTTTGTTCGTGAGACAGCGACATTGGTGAGCGACTCCCTATCCTATTCCCGCTGGTTGTGTAGTTTCCGATCCGTTGCGGATCCAATCGTACCCCTTTTCCTCCAACTCGAGGGCGAGCTCTTTCCCTCCCGATTTCACAATTCTTCCTTCGACAAGCACATGCACGAAATCGGGGACAATGTAATTCAGTAGTCGCTGATAGTGCGTCACCACGATCGTGGCGTTATCTTTGCGGCGCAGTCGGTTCACACCGTCAGCCACGATCCGCAGCGCATCGATATCGAGTCCCGAATCCGTTTCATCGAGAACGGCAAGCATCGGGTCCAGAACGGCCATCTGGAAGATCTCGTTGCGCTTCTTCTCTCCCCCCGAGAAACCTTCGTTGACGGGCCGATTCAGCAGACTTTGATCAAGCTCCACGATCTTCATTCTCTCCTTCACCAGCGCGAGGAAGTCTATCGCGTCCAGCTCATCTTGTCCGCGGCTCTTGCGTATGGCATTCAGAGCCGCCTTCAGGAAGTAGGTGTTCGTGACACCCGGGATCTCCACAGGATATTGGAAGGCCAGGAACAATCCCTCGTGAGCCCGCTCTTCCGGATCCAATTCGAGAAGATTCTTTCCGTTAAGAAAGATCTCCCCACGCGTCACCTCGTAGGTATCACGGCCGGCGAGGACCTGCGCGAGCGTACTTTTACCTGATCCGTTGGGACCCATGATGGCGTGCACTTCGCCCGCACTGACCTCCAAATCGATTCCACGCAGGATTTCATTTCCTTCAACAGAGGCGTGTAGATTCTTGACTTTCAACATTGACACTGTTCTGTTCTCCAAAAATTGTTATCCAACACTTCCTTCAAGACTTACTCCCAGCAGCTTCTGAGCTTCGACGGCAAACTCCATCGGCAGCTCCCGAAATACCTCCTTGCAGAATCCATTGACGATCATATTCACGGCATCTTCGGTCGACAACCCCCTCTGCTTGCAGTAGAAGATCTGCTCTTCTCCGATCTTCGAGGTACTGGCCTCATGCTCTACTCTGGAGGTTCTGTTCTTCACCTCCACATAGGGAAAAGTATGCGCACCACACTTGTCGCCCAGAAGCAGAGAATCACATTGAGAAAAGTTTCGGGCATTCGAAGCGTTCTTCTTGATTTCGACAAGCCCGCGATACGAATTCTGTCCGAAACCGGCCGAGATACCTTTGGACACGATAGTGCTCTTCGTGTTCTTTCCGATGTGAATCATCTTCGTTCCCGTATCGGCCTGCTGGTAGTTGTTCGTCACGGCAACAGAATAGAATTCCCCGACAGAATTGTCGCCGAGCAGCAACACGCTCGGATATTTCCAGGTGATGGCTGAACCCGTTTCAACCTGAGTCCAGGAGATTTTGGAATTCACGCCGGCACACTTTCCCCGCTTCGTGACGAAATTGTATATTCCCCCCTTGCCGTTCTTGTCACCAGGGTACCAGTTCTGCACAGTCGAGTACTTGATCTTCGCACTATCCAACGCCACCAGTTCGACGACGGCGGCATGGAGCTGGTTCGAATCTCTCATCGGCGCCGTGCAGCCCTCCAGATAGCTCACCGAGGCTCCCTCTTCTGCCACGATGAGGGTCCGTTCGAACTGTCCGGTATCTGCCGCATTGATCCGAAAATAGGTGGACAATTCCATCGGACACCGAACGCCCTTCGGAACGAAACAAAATGAGCCGTCACTGAACACTGCGGAATTCAGTGCCGCGTAAAAATTGTCGTTGGTTGGAACAACGGATCCAAGGTATTTCCGCACCAGATCCGGATGATGCTGAACCGCCTCTGAGAAGGAAGAGAAGATGATGCCGAGCTCCCCCAGTTTTTCTTTGAAGGTCGTTGCGACCGAGACACTGTCGAACACTGCATCGACGGCCACCCCGGCGAGTATCTCCTGTTCCCGGAGCGGGATACCCAACTTCTCATACGTCCTCAGCAACTCGGGATCGACTTCATCGAGACTTTTCGGGCGCACCTTCTGTTTCGGTGCCGAATAGTAGATGATGTTTTGAAAGTCGATCTCTTCGTACTTGACGTTCGGCCACCGCGGTTCCTTCATGGTCAACCAGTGGCGGTAGGCTTTGAGCCGCCACTCCAGCAGCCAACCGGGCTCATGTTTCTTTTCGGAGATCAGTCGGATCGTATCTTCTGTCAGGCCGCGTGGCGCCGACTCCGATTCGATCTCCGTGACAAATCCCCACTTGTACTCACGATTGGCCAGCTCTTCAATTGTTTTGTTTTGTTCTTCCATGTGCTTCCCTACTTCTGAACGTGTGAACTCGGCATCGCTGATTGACCGCTTTTGTCCTGTGTTCCGGGATGAACCCCCGAAGGATTCGCGGATTTCTGATGGTCTTGCCCGACGGTCGATGGCTTCGGAGCTTTCGCACTGAGCTTCTGGAATTCTTCGTAGTTCAACATCCACGTTCGCGCATCGATTTCCTTGAGGATGGCTTCTGACACAAGAAGCCCGATCACGCGTTGCGTCGTTTCTTCCAACTCATGGTAGCTCAATCGTACGCCGTACTGCTCGAGGAATCCCGAAACTCCGTAGTGCAAGTCTCGCAGGAAAAGATTCGATTTGTGATAGAGGCGGAATCTACTTCGAAGGAAATAGAGAAACTCCGTGCGGTTATCGAAAACAATCGAAGCGTGCTTGTTCATGCCGTCTAGATGATTTCCTGAATAGTCATTCTGTCGAACACAAGATTCAAATTCCGCTGAACTTTGCCCAGCGGCTTACGGATGGAACAATTGTCGTAGATCGAGCAGCTATCCGGTCCATCGATGTAGCACTCCGCGATCATCGGCTTTTCGTTCTCGATGATCTGAATGACGTTCGAAACCGTCAGCTCGGAGGGTTTGATGGACAATGAATACCCTCCGCGAACTCCCTGCAGCGATCGAACAACATTCGCCCGTGCCAGCTTCTGGAGGACCTTGGCCAGAAGCTCATATGGGATATTGTGCTCGGCCGCCAATTCCTTGGCCGTGAAAACCTGCCCCGCTGGTCGCATCGCCATGTGGCGCAACGCGATGAGACCGTATTCAACTTTCTTTGAGAGCTGCAACATAAATCCGACTCACTTGGTCTTATATTTGGCCAAAAAAATCAGGGCATTCATTAGCCCTGTGTTCCAACTGGTTGTTCAAATATACACCGGAATCATCAATATTGTCAAGCAAAAAAATCGACTCCTCGCACCGCGGTGGGCTCTGACCAAGACGAGGATGTTTCTGATGGCGCAGCGATTTCTCCCACGTGGCATCCCCAACAAACCAACAAGCTCGGAACGGGAAAAGTTCTCCCCTCTAAAATGATTCCTCCATTTCGTACCACGACATAATACCGCCATTCCGCAACCCACAGACGACTATCGCATCGGCGACACAGCCCGCATGGGGGAAACGTTTCACAGTCCGTGCGGGTTCTCGCCCAACGCTCCAAGCTTTACCATCCCTCACACGCGATCCTGTGTGAGGGGAGCGGCCATCATCGGCGCGTTGTATCTTCCTCCAAAACGTGCTAACTTCAATGAGACTCGACAGGAGGAATTCGTGAATATCGGAATCACGTGTTATCCCACGTACGGAGGAAGCGGCGTCGTCGCAACCGAGCTTGGCAAGGCCCTCGCTGCGCGCGGTCACTCCGTTCATTTCATCAGCTACGCCCTGCCCATGAGGCTGAACGGGTACAGCGGCAATATCCTCTTCCATGAGGTGGAGATGTCAAGCTATCCGCTGTTCGAATTCCCGCTTTACACGCTCGCCCTGGCAAGCAAGATGGTAGAGGTTGCTCAGTTTGAGACGATCGATCTCTTCCACTGTCACTATGCCGTTCCTCACGCCACAAGTGCATACCTGGCCAAACAAATGCTTGGACTTCCGAACATCAGGGTGATCACCACCCTCCACGGAACCGACATCACGCTGGTCGGTCTGGAGCCAAGCTATCTTCCCATCGTCAAGTTCAGTATCGAGCACAGCGATGGCGTGACCGCCGTCTCGCGATTCCTGAAAGAAAAGACGATAACCAACTATGGGATCAACAAAGATATCGAAGTTATTCCCAATTTCATTGATACCGAATTCTACGTCCGCAGGTCCGATAGTGACGTTCGTCAACGCTGTGCTCCCAACGGCGAAAAGATCCTCGTGCACACTTCGAACTTCCGAACCGTGAAGCGCGTGCCGGATGTGATCAGAATCTACGACGAAGTCCGCCGGAAGATCCCCTCCAAACTCATCCTCATCGGCGATGGTCCTGAACGATCCATCTGCGAACACATGTGTCGTGATCTCGGTATTTACCAGGATGTCAAGTTCCTCGGAAAGCAAACGGAATTCCGTGATATCCTCTCCATCGCGGACCTCTTTCTCATGCCCAGTCAATCGGAGAGCTTCGGGCTCTCCGCCCTCGAGGCGATGGCATGTTCTGTTCCGGTCGTCTCATCAAGCGTTGGCGGACTGCCGGAGCTCATCGTTCACGGGAAAACCGGATATATCGCCGAGATCGGTGATATCAGTCGAATGGCTCGCTATGCCATTGAACTCCTCTCGAACCCGCAGAAACATGAACTCTTTTCCCAGGCCAGTCGGGAACGCGCCCTCACCTTCGAATCAACCAACATCATCGCGATGTATGAGCAGTACTACGAGCGAATCATGGCCCAACCCGCCATCACACCCAGGTGATTTGAGAACATCGATGCCGATCTCACGCGAGGAAAAACATCAATCGCTTGTCACGGAACTATGTCTCCTCTTTACCAATGCCTCGTTCGATATTATCGCCGCGGATGGTGTGGAAGGATACTCGGCCCCCATGCCCCTCGAGAATCGCGGATACGGTGATCAACAGCAGAAGACACCTGATGTGTACGGCTATGATCGGAAACGGAAGGTATACGTCATCGGGGAGGCAAAAACGGGGGATGACGATCTTGAAACGGAGCACGCCCTCACACAGTACAACGTCTATCTCGATCAGCCCGATCCGAGGACCGGCAAGCAGGCGTTCCTCTACGTAATTCTCCCTGCAAACAAGGTCCCGGAATTCAACACCATCATTACGCACTATCTCCATCCGGACTACTGGCCGTATCTCGTCGTCGTGAGCTCGCTCCGATGGCCCGACTAGTGCGCACCGCCGCCACCCAGCATCTCGACCGATCGGACCGGAATGCAGCACGTTCCGTCCCGTTCCGGAAGCACGTTGCGTCACTCTATGATCCCGGTCGCAATCTGGCGAACTTGAGGACCAGGTTCTTTACACCAAATTCGTCAAACTGGACTGAGGCCTTCTGAGATTCCCCCCGTCCCGACACGTCCAGCACCTTGCCGCGCCCGAATGTTTCATGAATCACGATGGTTCCCCGCTTGATTTCCATTTCCAGCTGTGATTCAGATTCATAGTCAGGCATTTCATCTCGATGATACGCAGATTCGTCGGCGCGGTGCTTCGGAGATTTTCGAGCACGATGCACCGCCGCCCCCTGCAACCCTTTGCTGAAGGCAGATGCCCGAGTCAGTGATTGACTCGATCGCATCTCACATGCCTCGTCCCCAAGCTCAGAGACAAACTGAGAAACCACCGGAAACGAAAGATCGCCGAACCGATATCGGGTCCGCGTATGCAGAAGATAGAGCTTTTGTTGCGCCCTCGTGATCCCGACGTAGAAAAGTCTCCGCTCCTCCTCCAGCTCCGATTGTTCGAGCGTTCCCGAGGAGAACGGCAGCAGGTTTTCCTCGAGTCCCGTGATGAACACGACCGGAAACTCAAGCCCCTTCGACGAATGAAGAGTCATGAGCGTGACGGCATTCTTTGTTCCCTCCCATGAATCCACATCCGAAATGAGAGAGACTTCTTCAAGGAATTGAGCCATCGAGGCGTCTTCCCGCGTGTCGCTGAACTCCGAAATCGCCGAGAGGAGTTCCTGGACGTTTTCCCACCGTGCCATCGCTTCCGGCGTCCCCTCCTCCTTGTAGCTTCTCAGAATTCCGAGCTCATCGACGAGGGACCGTGCCAGTTCGCTCATCGACATCTTTTCCGCCAGCAACCGATATTTCTCGATGAACTGAATAAATCCCGAAATCGCCACCCGCGCCCGATCTGTCAGCCCCGCGATCTTCCCGTAATCACCCGCCGCTTCGGCGAGTGAGATGGTGTGCGACGCCGCATATTCCTGCAGATGATCGAGAGATACCCCCCCCAACCCCCGGCTCGGATAGTTGATCACCCGACGGAAGCTTTCGTCATCTCGCTCATTCGTCAGAAGGCGGAGGTACGCAAGGACATCTTTGATCTCTTTCCGCTCGTAGAACCTTACGCCGCCGACAATCACATACGGGATGCCTTCCCTCCGGAATTCGTCCTCGATGGCGCGCGACTGGGCGTTCGTGCGATAGAGCACGGCAAAGTCACGAAGAGCCAATTTCCGCCGCTGAATCTCCTCCTTCACATTGCGGACCACCTGCAGCCCCTCGTCCCGGTCGTCCGCGCACGATACAACGGTTATGGGATCCCCCTGCGCATTCTCGGTCCAGAGCGCTTTCGGAATTTGATGATTGTTGTGTTCGATAAGCCTGCCGGCAGCATGAAGGATCGACTTCGTTGATCGGTAGTTTTGCTCGAGCCGGAACGTTGCACACTCGGGATAGTCCTTGGCAAAATCGAGGATGTTCCGGATATCCGCGCCGCGGAACGCATAGATGCTCTGCGCATCGTCACCGACGACGCAGATGTTCTTATACCGCTCTGTCAACATCTTCGTCACGACATATTGTGCCCGATTCGTATCCTGGAATTCATCAATCAGCACGAATTTGAATCGGTACTTGTATTTCTCAAGAACCGATTTCTTCTTCTCAAAGAGCTCAATTGGTTTGATCAGGAGATCATCAAAATCCATCGAATTGTTGAGACGCATCCGCCGGACGTACTGTTCGAAAACCTGACCCACTTTTTCCGATATATAGTCGCTGGCCGTTCTCTGATATTCATCCGGATGCACCAGATTGTTCTTGGCCTTGCTGATGAGAGCTCTGAACGCGTGAGGTTTGTATTGCTGGAGCGACAGGCCCAGGTCGGCCATGCATTGACGTATGACGTTGAGCGAGTCTTCAGAATCGTAGATGGTAAATGTGCGTGTGTACCCGATCGTCTCTGCTTCTCGCCGGAGAATGCGCGCGAAGGTGGAATGAAACGTCCCCATCCAGATGTCGCGTGCCTGGCCCCCCACAAGATGAGCGATTCGTTCCCTCATCTCGTTCGCAGCTTTGTTGGTGAAGGTCAACGCGAGGATATCATAGGGAGGAACCCGTGACGAAATGAGATGGGCGACCCGATAGGTGAGAACGCGCGTCTTGCCGCTCCCCGCACCGGCAACAATCATGACGGGACCGTTGACGGCTTCGACAGCTTTTCGTTGGACTGGATTGAGTTCTTGTAAGTAGGACATGGGAACGGGCGGGCAGAGCTGTACTCAGCACATTATTGAAGCGGGTGGATACTACCGAAAAATTATCGGCAAGGCAAGCGCAAATTCGTCATGAACCTGCGGTCGATCGATTTGAGCTTGACACGATCACATGACGGGAAGGGAGATTGAATCAGGTAGTCAGATCAGCAGCGCACCTTCGAGCCGAAGGAGAAACTCCTTCGTCTTGGTTCCTGCAGCATATCCACGGAGATCATCGTTGACGCCGACGACACGATGACAGGGAATCAGAATGGGCAAAGGATTCGTGCTGTTCGCACGCCCCACGGCCTGATACGCTCCAGGCTTCCCCACCCTGCGAGCCAGTTCCTTGTATGAAATCGTACGACCGTAGCCAATTTTCTTCAGTTCTTTCCAGACGCGAATTTGGAATGGTGTTCCGACAAAGTGAACCTTCAGTGAGAACCGCGCAAGCTTCCTGTCAAAGTAACGACTCAGCTGATCCATGGCAGGTTTGTTCTTCGCCGTCGACTCGACAATGTGTCCGGCATCAAACCGGCATTCGAGCCATGACAAAAACTCACGCTTCGTACTGGCAGGAATACCGATCTTGCAGATCCCCTTCGCCGTCGAGGCAAGATAGATCGTGCCAATTTTCGAATCGAATGAACTCCAGTAGACCTTCGTCATAGTTATTGAGTCTCGCCCTGGTCAAGTGCAGGCGGTGAGGACGTTCACCGCTCAGGGGCTCAAGCGGACTGAGATGTCGGTATTGGAGGAAAGGGAATCGGTGAAGATGTTAAAGAAATCACTTAGAAAAGGCAAGCCCGAAGGTCACAAAGAACTCATCCGACGTTACGCAGATTCTTTTGAATATCCGATGGCGAGGACGAGGATGGAGTTAGAAGAACGCGCGGGCTTCCACGCGCGCGGAGTGGTTGATGACATCTCTTCGCTCGCTTCGACCAAGGTATTGAGCCATCAACTGCAAGTTCTGGTTTAAGCGGTAGTCGATACCGACTTGCAGCAAATATGTTTTCCCGACGTCTCGCCCTCCCGTAAACTCAAACGGAAAGAGCCCACTTGACTCCTGAGTTCCTCGCGCCAACCCGACTTCCTCCCGATCGAGTTCGATCCGGAGTTGACCCCGGCCAAGAAACGCGTAGACGAGGCGAATACCCTGCGTATTCAGATTTGCCGTCACATTCCGCCCTCCGAAACGGTCCTCGGTCGACGAGAATCCGGCTTTCAATCCGATCTCCCATTCCCGTTCCGGACGATAGAAGAAATCTGTCAGTAACGATACCGCATCGAGATCGCGGTTTCGCAGTGACGGGACGGAGCTGATGGCCCGGTCGCTCTTCAACACAAGATCAGTTTGATTCCCCACTTCCCGTATCGGCTGCCACCGCAGCCGGAGTGATCGTTCGAGCAGGCGGGACCTTTCCGAAGATGCTACCAGCTTGAGAAAACCCCGGCGCGCATCATAACGAAACCGTAACGAGAAATCAGGGCTTGATTCAAATAGGTGCACATCTTGAGTAACCTGATCGCCCCCTCTGAGAGACAGCCCTTCCTGTTGAAACGATGAGAGCTTCAGGAGATAGATGTTGCTCGCATCGGGGTCCGCGCTCTTTTCGTCGACCCGAAGATACGTTTCGGTTGAAAGTGCTTTTGTCGCTTCGGCGAGCAATCCATCGGTTGAGCCGAGCAGGCGGGCGACGTTCAGGCGTATCCGGATGCTCGCTTTGAGATCGACCACAGGCACAAGTTGATCTCCCGGGACTGAGATCACGATGTATTCGCCGTCGAACCGCGTCAGCTCAAACTCATTCTCGTCGGCGATGCCATTCCCATTCAAGTCGCCCCGATAGCGGTAGTTTCCTATTCCTGTCGGCACACGCACGAAGACACGTTCAAAACTCGCCGAACGATGGTTGGCAAATTCGTAGTAAAGATCCGTCGTCAACGCGCGGTCGAGCGGGGTGAACCGACTATCCACGCGCACCAGCATGATATCGGTATCCGTATTGCCCCGATTCCTGAATTCCGACGTGAATTCCGTGCGACGCAGGTTGAGCGCCAATGTACCGCTGAAGTCGTTCCACTCCCTCACCTGCAACATGTATCGTTGAGTGAACGCCGCGAGTGCGCGCCTCAAATCGCCCCCAATCGTGCTATCTTCGGATCGGAATCCAAACTCCGCCATCGCCTTCAACCGTCCTGTCTCTCTCGTCTCAAGGGAGGGGCTGATTTCGAATATCCTGAATCCCTTGCTTGCAGATGGACGCGACGATTGCCCAGATGCCAGGCGCTTCTCGTGCTCGAAGCGTATGCCGGGTCGAAGATGCCAGAAATCATAGGTCGACCTTCCCGATTGCCGCGTCCAACGCGCACCTGCCGCACTCCTTGCATCTGTCGAGGAAATCGCTTCGTATGCATAGACAATCTTCGGCATCGAGGTCTCCGCAACGGTGAGTGAACCGTGCCATCGCTTTGATCCGAGGACGTTTTCACGCTGCAGCGAGCCGTATCCGATCTGCACACCAAGCCCTTCCGCGGGCTTGTATGTTGCCGCCACCTCTCGGATTGTCTCATCACCCGTTGGAGACTCAAACGAATCCCATTTCCGATCAAACTCGATGTCGTTGTATCGATCTGGCGGAAGGAATTTCTCCTCAACGAATCGCTCGGAATACGACGCGGAAACTTGACCCAGTTGCGTTTCAAGAGCTTCAATTTCCGTCGGGTCAAGATGGATCCTGTAGCTGTATCCGGCCCCCTTGCGATGAACATCCGAGCGCGAAGAGAAGGTGTTGAGATTCTGCCTGCTCAATGCCAATTCCCCCTCAACGGAAAGTGCCGCCGATACTTTTCCATCAAATGCGATGTCCAGAAAGTCGTGTTGAGACGGAAGCGGCAAGAGCTGGATAGGGAGGTATTCCCCCTGCCCCTTTCCCGCGACCTCGAAATGACCGATCTTCACCCGCCGATACCCGATGGAATCCTCCGGGACCTGACTCACCGCCGAGAATGTCACGGCATACAGCGCCAGCGCAGAACCGGGCAGAAATCGATAGAGTGAAACTTGTTGCCCCTCGACGGTCGTATCGATCCGGGCGTACTGTCCGCGTCCAAGTCCGGAAAGAGAATCGATGCCGACAAAACGAACTCCACTCACCGAGGCACGGAGTCGATCTGCTCCGCCCCGTTCGAGAACCTGGCGCAGATCGTCGTTGAGACTCAATTCGATGGGACTCTCCCGATCGTCAGATTCCCTGAGGGCGAATGCACTCACCCGAGCGCGCTGATCAAGGATCGCGACACTCGCCGAACCGGCAAGAAGGTTGCGGCTGTAACTCCGATCCGTGTATTCAAAGTCAACCGTAATTCGGGACGCATTCGTAATCAGGCGGTTCCCGGTGAAGAACACTTCGCCGCCGGCATAGTCGATGATGAAATCATTCGTCTCGCCCCGCAGCATTTCCTCGCCGTTGAGATACACCTTCTCCGTCCCGGCAACGATGATAATCTGACGTTCCCCGTTCTTGCCGGTCAGCCGGAATGGCCCCTGCGTTCCTTCCACTCCCTGAAAATAGTTCGTGTGATATTTTCCGCGATTGGTTGCCGCCGCCCCGAAAATCTCTCCGTTCACCCCTCCGCCGCTTATGCTGGCGAGACTCAACACACCTCTCGCACCCTGAACTTTTCTACTCATCTTGCCAAACGTTCTGGCGTGAGGAGCCGCGCGTTCGAGAACGAAATCTCCCAACGTCGCCGAGTGTTCTCCGCTCGAGAGCTGAATGAACACCCGATCGAGTTCTTGAAGTTGCTGAGTCGTTCCTTCCGGCTGTATCGGGGAGTTTTCATCCGACAATGCCGCGACAATTTTCATATCGTCCGTGATCTTACCATCCAGCTGAAGCCGAAATCCCGATTGCAGAGAGAGATCCCTGTTTGAGCCGACAGAAAATCCACGAAACAACGAGCCGCTCTTCCTGAGTGACGGGCCGATCACATCTTCCATCTTGAAGGCCGATGCGGCGCCAACAATGCCAGCCGACGTATCGACGGAACGTCCTTGCACAGGTTCAATCCTGCGAAGGCGGTAGACTTCCCGCAGGAGTTGTCCCGCGTCCCGATAGAAGACCTCGATCCGAACGGAATCGTTGGAGAGCGATGAGAATCTCCCTCGCCCCAAATAAAGGGTGATCGATCCTTCGGCGGCATCAACTCGATACTCCTCTCCGCGGGTGAGAGTGGCCTCACCATTCACCACAACGCTGTCACTCCCCTCGACGAGGGGGGAACTCGACAGGCGGATCAGGGAATCCGACGGGGCAAGGTGAAATATCTCACAATAGGCGGTTGTTCCGGATGAATCCTGCGGGACATGGATAGAAGTTTGAGACTGGAGCAGCGAGCCGATCAGCGACAGGAGAAGGATGACAATGGTGTAGTGGGCGATCTTCATGGGGATACCCAACGTCTTCGACTACATGAGATCGTAACCTTGTCCGATATCCGTCTCCACTGTGTGAGTGCCGAAGGGGGGAGTCGAACCCCCACCTGGTGTGAGCCAGACTGGATTTTGAGTCCAGCGCGTCTGCCAATTCCGCCACTTCGGCTATTACAGATCAGACATTCTGAAAAAAGGTAAAAAATTGTTGCCCGAACATCAACCCGTGTGAAAACGGAGGGGGGACACGCGCCTGCTCGTTCTCACCCCCTTTGGTTCGTCTCAGCAAATCCCGAATCGTGTCCGAGGCGACCGGGAGGTCCGCTTCCAACCAGAAGAGATGCGCCTCACTGACATAGAAGTAATGCGCTCTTCCCAATCCCAGAGAAAAGGCAACGCTGTGGGATTCGATCTCGACGATCTGAAAGTGCCCGAACACCGGGTTGCCTGCTTCGATCAGGCGAACCATTCGGGAGTACGCTTCCTCGGCTTCCTTTCCGCGCCGGTAGGACGACACGTAGATCGTCGCCTTTCCACGTTCTCCTTCATAGAACCCGATTTCCGTTTCAGCGGGGGAGACACCCTTTCCATGGAGGCGATCAACGAACTCCCTCGCGTCATCGCCCGTCACGTGACGAACGAGCGCGAGACTCGAGAGCGAGTCCGGAAGAATGGATGTGGAGCGAAGGGAGAGGAAGAGAAGCGCCGTTCCGGTAATCACCACAAGGAGAATCGTTGCCCAGAGCGCGCCTCTACGCTTCATCAATGCGTTCCTTGAAGAGAGAACGACCCGCCATCACTGCCGCGCGTCTCTTTTTTCCTCGTCGATCGCCTGGACGTGATCCATGCGCGCGGCGACGAGTTTGGAGAGATCGACCATGGATTTGATGCCCGAGGAGACCAATTGGAAGTCCGCACGGAGTGTCTCGAATGCCTTCTTGATCTCCTTCGACTCCTCGGATCCCGACAATCGCATCACCTGTTCTTCGGCACGATCGATGTTCTTGATCAGAATCATCAGGTTGCCGTCGACGAACTGTCCGATCGACCGAACCGTTTCCTGAAACATCCGTAGCGACTGCAGATCGGCTTTGCGCTCTTTCTCTTTCTGGCGTTCTCGTTCGCGGCGAAGCCATTCTTGACGATAGCGGTACCGCTCGAACACATTGGCGATCGTGAGCGGGAGGCGCTCGATGCTGATGTGTTCTTTCGACAAGTAGTCATACGCGCCGAGCTTCATGGCCTCGACCGCAAGCTCCTCGGAGCCGGCGCCGGTCAGCATGACGACGGGCGTGGAGATGTTTTTTTCGTGCATTTCCCTCAGGACTTCCAATCCCGAGATTCCCACCATCCGATGATCCAACAACACCACATCGAAATCTCGTTCCTTCAAAGTCTCCAGCGCTTGCTCCCCCGATTCAACCGCCTCAATCGTGAACCGGTTCGTCATCTTGAGTGCGATTTCGAGACTCAAGCGGTACGATTCCTCGTCATCCACAATCAAGACTCTGATAGGAAGCTGGCTCTCCATCGGAGTGTTCCTTTCTTGTGGGTGTTCAGAAAACGTGCTCACTGTTGTACTCCGCATTGACTGTTAGGATTTTGCCATGTCGGTACGGGCGCCACGAACGAGAACGCCCTTTGAGGGAAGGGCTCTTTCGTGACCAGTGCACCCACCAGGACTCGAACCTGGAACCCACTGATTAAGAGTCAGTTGCTCTACCAATTGAGCCATGGGTGCATCCTCTGTGCTGCAATTATTGCCGTGGCGGAGGTGTCGATTCTGCAGGCGGAGGCGGAAGCGCCGTGCGAGAGGGAACTGATTGGATCACACTTTGCTCCGTTCGTTCCGCCGTTGGGAGGATGAAGATATTGATAAACAGCGCCAGAATCAGGAACGCCGTGGCAAGGATAGTTGTCGTTTTGCTCAAGAAATCGGACGTACGCCGAACGCCGAACATCGACCCGATGTTTCCCCCGCCAAATGTTCCTGCAAGACCGCCTCCCTTGCTTGCCTGCATCAGGATCACGATCATGAGGAGGACGGCAATAATGATCTCAACAACAATAAACAAGGCGTACATGAATACCAGTCTCTCTGAAATTGGGCGGACAATCAATTTTAGGCATTAAATATAGCGAAGTGAAGATCGATATGCAAGGTCAGTGTCACCTCTCTTTTGACCGAAATTCAAAACCTCGAACCTTGAGGTTCAGATCACAGCCCCCCTCGGGATCGCGGCTCCGGGACTCGCCATATCCCAGCCAATTCCAATCATGGAGAATCGCGGACTTCTCCTCTCTATTCAATTCGCGAAATCCCGCAATCTGATTCTTCAATCCTTCGTGCCTTGCATATTGCTCTCGATCAACAACTGCGAATATTCGACGAGTCGCGATCAATTGCTCCGCAGTGCTCCGCCGTTCAACGATGACTCGACCGTCTTCCATCCAGATCGTACCGCACCGAACAAATCCCCCCTCGTCCCTCACTGTGATGCTCGCGTGTCGCAACGTGCGAGAGCACTTCAGCAGGAACTCACACACAAGATAGGCATTCCATTCATTGTTGGCGACACGGGTAAAACCGCTCGCAAGACATGAGTCGAGAATTCCACCCCACTTAACGGTGAGTAATCCTTCTGCCTCCAACCTCGCAACTGCCCGGAGTTCGGAAGAACCCTCACGCCGAAGCACCTCGAGTCGCTGCTGGATCAGTTCCGCCATCGGGATATCCAGTCCCTCGAAATCTCTTGTATTGGGAAAGAGCAAGTACCTCTTGAAGGCGAGTCTACCGGTGGACCAATCGAACTCGCTATTATACCAGTGCTGGAGGCGAAGAACTTCCGTCCATTCATTCTCATCGATGGTGCTGCGTCCGTCGTTGTCGATGCCGTATAGAATCCTTCGTCCCATTTCCGCGATCAATGTTTCTTCAGGAAGCTCTCGGCATATTTCGCCAAGACATCGTATTCGAGGTTCACGGTGGTGCCTATCCGATAGTCCTTGAACGTCGTCACGTCCATCGTGTAGGGAATGATCGAAACGCCGAATTCATTTCTGCGCAGCGACGCGATCGTAAGACTCACGCCATCAACCGCAATCGATCCTACCGGGATGAGATACTTTCGAAACCTCTTGGGATAACGGATCCAGAACATCCAGCTACTCTTCCGATCCTCGATATCCACGATGGTACCGGTCGCGTCGACGTGACCGAGAACAAAATGACCTCCAAGTCTGTCGGATGCCCGGAGAGGACGCTCCAGATTTACGAGATTGCTGATTTCCAGGGAGCCAAGCGAAGTCTTCCGAAGAGTCTCCTCCACCGCCTGGACATCGAATTGTCGACCTTTCCGTCTAATCACCGTAAGGCAGACTCCATTCACGGCAATACTGTTGTCAATGTCCAAATCCTTCGCAGTCTTTGTGGCCTCCACCGTGAAGATGATGCTTCCTTTTCTCCTCCGCATCTCTTTGATCGTACCTGTTTCTTCGACGAGTCCAGTAAACATGATTTACCTTCGCTTCCCTGACTTATTATCTACCGGTCTTCCCTCCACGTAGATGTCGGTGCCAAGTCTGCGAACCGAAGTATCGTCCAATACGATAGGTGATCCGACTGTCCTCCCAGTCTTCGACTCGAAGCTTGAGAGTCCCCTTCCGAACATCTTCGCCGCAATAAAGTAATGAATTCGATCGGCTATCCCTTCGTCGAGGAAACGAGAGAATATCCGGCTTCCCCCCTCGACAAGGACGGAGGTAATGCCGAGCATGCCGAGCACTTGACGAATGATTCCGGCACTAAGCGGTGCGGAGGTCCGCACGCCGAAGACCTGAATGCCGTTCGCCTCGAGCCGAAGCACGTGTCTTCTCTTTCGCTCCAGAGACGCCGCACGTGTCAAGACCAAGGTCCTTCCGCCGTTTGTACGGAACATGCGCGCCCCGATGGGAATTCTGAGCGATCCGTCGATTACGATCCGCGTGGGCGCGCGCCCCTGCACCAATCGGACGGTGAGATCCGGATCATCCTTCACGACAGTCCCCGCTCCCACAAGAACCGCCTCATACGCCGCGCGCAACTGATGAACGTATCGTTGTGATTCCTCCCCCGTGATCCACTTCGAGTTGCGATGGAGATCGGCGATTTTTCCATCGAGCGTCTGTGCAATCTTTAGCCCAACATACGGTCTGCGGGATTTCATTGCAACGATGTACTTTTCATTCAGCTTCTCGGCCTCTTTTCTCAACACACCGACCTGCACGTCGATGCCCGACGCCCGCAGCATCCGGATCCCTTTTCCGGAAACGATCGCGTTCGGATCATGCGTCGCCGCCACCACTCGTTTTACCCCGGCGGCAATAATCGCGTTCACGCACGGAGGTGTCTTTCCAACGTGCGCGCACGGCTCCAAACTCACGTAGAGCGTCGCCCCATTCGCGGACATCCCTGCCTGCCGCAGAGCGTAGACTTCCGCATGATGGCCTCCAAAACGCTTGTGATATCCTTCACCGACGATCTTTCCCCGTTTCACAACCACACAACCAACCATCGGATTGGGCGTGACATTCAAGCGCCCTCGTTCTGCCAGCACGAGGCACCGGTGCATCATTTCATCGTCGATTCCATGCGTCATCTGAATACCTCGATTGACATTTCCACCTGAGCGCTAAGCAGGCGTGCCGCGCTCGATTGACGCACAACAAGTTCCACCAGATCGTTACTTCCCTTGATCATGACCGGCGTTTCCTCCGGCGCATCGGCGTAGCAGCTCACCCACTTCTCGACGGATCGTTCACCGATCCGAAGCGCCTTGATCACGCGATCATCCGACGATGAGCTGACCCGGATATTTGTCACAATATTGCCGAATCGATCGATGTGAAGAACGTGTGCGTGACTTTGGGAAGAAAGCCCTTCGAAGAACGGAGTCGGCGGCTTCGGTCGTTCACATGCGCGACCGAACCGATCGGGTTTTTCCCCACGGGAGAGCAACCCGATAAGCGGAGCGAAGATGTCTCTGCCGTGGAACGTTGACGAAACGTTCTCAGCAAGCACTCCGGCGGTCGCAAGCCGCCGCACGTCGTCATTTCCTATCTGATAAATGCGGACATCGCTGGGTTCACTGAGCACAAAGTCCAGAAGACCGTTGTCTGGAGCAACGAACACGAAAGGAGCGCGTTCGACGATCACGATGTTGCGATCCGATCCCACACCGGGATCAACCACGCAACCGAAAATTGTTCTGTCGGGGAAATATCGATAGGAGGCCCACAGAAGATACCCAGCTTCCCGAACGCATTGCGGATGAACATCGTGCGAGATGTCGACCAAATGCACGTCCGCGTTCTGTCTCAGAATCATTCCCTTCATCGTGGCGACATAGTGATCGCCGAGGCCGAAATCTGTCAGCAGTGCAATAATGGGCTTCGATAGACTCGATGGCGGGGTACGTCGGTGTGAATCCAGTTGGGCAGTCATGACCCTAAGAAAAGGAAGCTCGTCGCCACGAACCGAATGGTCGTCACGCTATCCCTTCAGGCTGACGTTCCGCGATGTTTTCGCGGACTTGTAGATGGCGTCGACGATTTTCATGCGATGGATGGCCTCTTCGCCGGTCGAGATCACCGTGTGAAGTCCCCGCAACGATCCGACCCAATGCTTGAGCTCATTCTCATACGACTTGCGGTACAACGACTGTGGTGTTTCGTTGTGGACCGGTGCGACGTTCACGAGGTTTCCATGCATGCGTTTGTAAATCCGAAACGGATTGAGCGATCCGCTCCCTTCCGTTCCGTAGCAGTCGCAGTAGAAGAAGTCCGTATTCGATTCGAAGGACCAGCTTGATTCCAGGGTGAGGGTCGAGCCGTCTTTCATCCGGAGAAACACGATGGAGGAATCTTCGACCCCCTTCGTATTGTGGGAATAATTTGCCGCCATGACCTCATATACCTCCGGGTATCCCATCATCCAGAAGGCGAGGTCGAACATCACAATGCCGAGGTCCAGAACGACACCACCTCCCGATTGTTCCTTGCGCGTCAACCAGGGATTCGTGACGCTCAACTTCTTGAGCCAGCCGGCCTTCGCGTAATAGATCTTTCCGAGTTCTTTCGCTTCGACGAAGCTCTTGAGAATCATCGCGTCCGGACGAAACCGATTGTTCATCCCGACCATCAGCTTCCGGTGTGATTTCTTTGCTGCTCCGACGATCTCGACTGCCTCCCGTTGGGTCCGGGCAAGTGGTTTTTCCACCAACGCATCCTTCTTTGCCTCGAGAGCCGCGATCGCGACATCGCGATGGGCATTTGTCGACGTCAGGACGTCTACTCCGACAATATCTTCCTCCGTGTTGAGCATTTGCTCATAATCGGTGTAGTACCGACGGATGCCAAATTTAGACGCTATCGATTGCGCCTTCCCCTTGTCAATGTCACACACCGCTACGATCTCCACGTCAGGCATTTTGGACAGAATCGGAAGGTGGATCGTCTGGGCGATCGACCCCAAACCAACAATTCCAAGTCGAGCTTTTTCCATCTCTTTTTCGTTCACTCTTCGACATATTGGTGGGCTGATTTCCCCTCCTTCGATTCCAGAAAATGGCGTGTTACTTCCGCAATTCCTTGAGGATCGAGTTTGAGGAGATGATGTAATTCTTCCGGCGTCCCGTGATCCACGAACCTGTTCGGCAAGCCGTGAATGTGGACAGCCACGTGCCCTGCACCGAGCGATGCAAGGGTTTCGACGATTGCCGACCCGAAGCCACCGGCGACAACATTTTCCTCGACGGTGAGGATGGCGTCAAACCTCTTCGCGACTGAGGCGAGCAGTTCCTCATCCAACGGTTTGATGAAGCGCATATCGACGACCTCTGCTGAAATCCCATCCTGCTCGAGTATTTCCGCGGCCTGTTCGGCGTGGAGCACCATATTTCCCACTGCGAGGATCGCAACATCTTTTCCCACGCGCAGCGTCTCCCCTTTTCCGATTTCAATTTTCCGGAAGCCGGGTCGGATCGAAAGCCCGACAGAGTTCGCCCGCGGATAGCGCAAGGCAATCGGGCCTTTTTTGTACTCCACAGCCGTGTAGAGCATGTCGCGCAATTCCTGTTCATTGCGCGGAGCCATGAGTACCATATCCTGAATGATTCGCAGATAAGAGATATCGAGCGCCCCGTGATGGGTTGCGCCATCTGAACCGACCACTCCGCCGCGATCGAGAACGAACACCACAGGCAGATGTTGAATACCCACATCGTGCACAACCTGGTCGAACGCCCGTTGAAGGAAGGTGGAGTAGATCGCCACCACGGGAATATATCCCTCGGTTGCCAGACCGGCCGCAAACGTTACGGCGTGTTGTTCCGCGATTCCCACATCAAAGAACTTCTCGGGCATCGCCTCCTGCAAGTAGTTCAATCCCGTGCCATCCGGCATCGCCGCGGTGATTCCAACGACTTTCGGATTCGTGCCGCAGATCTCGACCATCGCCTGTCCAAAGATCTTCGTATACGGAGGCGGTGCATCCGTTTTGTGCGCCACGCCGGTGCTCCTGTCGAATGGGGTGACACCATGCAGGCGCGTTGCTTCGCGCTCCGCCGGACCATATCCTTTCCCCTTCTCCGTCACCACGTGCAGGAGAATCGGTCCCTTCAGATTTCTGACGTGCTGCAGGATCTCGACAAGCTTTGTCACATTATGTCCGTTGATGGGACCGAAATATCTGAACCCGAGCGCTTCGAACAGCATCCCAGGTGTGACGATCGCTTTCACCCCTTTTTCCACCTGCTGTGCGACGGCACGAAGTCGATCGCCGAACGAATCCAGCTTCCCGGTGAGATCCCACACATTTGCCTTGAACTTGTTGTACGTCGGGTGTGTCAAGACTTCGGCGAAGTAATTGTGGAACGACCAGAGGCGCGGTTGGATGGCGGAGAGGGAGACCATTTGGTTGTCATTCAGTATCACCATCATGTCCTTCTTCAACAAACCCGCGTTGTTCATCCCTTCGTATGCCATACCTCCGGTCATTGATCCGTCACCAACGATGGCCACGACTTTGAAATCCTTCCCCGACAAGTCGCGGGCTGCGGCGATGCCGAGTGCCGCGGAGATTGCCGTGTTGGCGTGGCCGGCGCCGAAGGTGTCGTAGACGCTTTCGCTTCTCTTGAGGAATCCGCTGATGCCGTTGAGCTGACGCAGTGTATGAAATCGATCGCGCCGGCCGGTGATAACCTTGTGAGGATACGCCTGGTGGCCTGTGTCCCAAACGAGCTTGTCTTCCGGCGTGTTGTAAACGTAGTGGAGGGCCACCGCCATCTCGACGGTGCCGAGCCCCGCACCAAGGTGTCCACCGGTGCTCGAGACGTGCTCTACGATGAACTCCCGTATTTCTCCGCAGAGTTCACGAAGTTGCTTGGTATCGAGTTTGCGGAGATCCGCCGGATCGTCAATAGTATTGAGTAATTCGTAATGCGTAGCGCTCATCATACACACCTATGCGTCACCGTCAGTTTCTTCAAATCGTCCCTCGACCGATTTCGAGAGTTTCTTGAGTCTGATCTCAGTCGCCTGGAGCTTTTGTCCGCACCACTTTGCCAGCTCCACTCCTTCTTCATACAGGTCCATCGCACGATCAAGAGGGACAGATCCGCTTTCCAAGGAATCCACGATGCTCTCCAGACGCTTGAGGGCCGATTCGAATGTCTTCTCATTCTTTTTTGCGCTCATTGTGGCTCCACACGCGTTTGAACTTCGCCGTCATGAAATTCCAACGTCGCACGGTCGCCCCGCTTGAGGCGCCGTGACGTCATCACCACCTCTGTTTCCTTCCGGACGATCACATACCCCCGCTTGAGAATATTTCCGGGACCAACTGATTCGAGTCGTTGCTGGAGGGATTGATGGTTGCGACGTGTGATTTCGAGGAAGTGCTCGACTTCGACAGATAGACTTCGTTCAAGTTCGTCAAGTCTTTGGGCCTGGGATGCAACCATCTGCCGGGGAAGGTTGAAGGCGTAGCTTCCGAGAATTGTCGCCACACTCTTGCGCCCCGAGGCTATCCGGTCGCTCAAGTTCTGATGCATAGTATAGCAAATGTTGCCAAGAGTTTCAAGCAACTCGTCCCTGCTTGGGACCACAAGTTCCGCCGCGGCAGAGGGGGTCGGTGCCCGAAGATCGGCAACGAAATCGGAGATGCTGAAATCGATCTCGTGTCCAACCGCGCTCACAACAGGAATGCGCGAATCAAAGATCGCGCGCGCGACCACCTCTTCATTGAATGGCCAAAGGTCCTCCAGTGATCCCCCTCCCCGGCCGACAATCATCACATCGATTTCTCCGTACGCGTTCATATCCCTGATGGCGGCGGCGATTTCCTGCGCTGCTCCCGCTCCCTGGACACGAACCGGCAGAAGGAAGACCTCGACTGCGGGAAACCGTCGCACAATCACGCTCAGAATGTCCCTCAGCGCGGCACCCGTTTCAGAGGTGACAATTCCGACGCGACGCGGAAAGGGGGGAATCGGCTTCTTGCGCTCAGGTGCGAACAATCCTTCGGCGGCGAGCTTCGCCTTCAACTTCTCGAATGCGGCTTGTAGCTCCCCGATGCCCACAGGAATCAGACGCACGACGTCCAGCTGATAGTTCCCGCGCGGAGGGTACACCGTGATCGCGCCCTGTGCCTGCACCTTCAGCCCGTCATCAAGTTCGACGGCGACAGATGCGGCTCGGCTCCTCCACAACACGCATGCAATCTGGGCATTCTCGTCCTTCAATGTGAAGTACACATGTCCCGACGAATGCCTCTTCAAGTTCGAGACTTCACCCTGGATCCAGACGCTCGGGAAACTGGTTTCCAGCGACTTCTTCAGCATCATCGTGAGCTCGCTGACGCTGAAGACTTGTTTGTTTGATTTCATCAGAATCGGAAACTCACTCCAATTGTTGGAAGGATGGGAAACATCGATGTGGTTCGAACACCCAACGTGAGGTCATCGTTGATAAAATACTGATAGCTGAGGACATTCGTGCGATTGTACACGTTGATGACGTCGAGATAGAAGGACCACTCAAGTCCCCAGAATCTCGCGTGCGCGGTAGCTCGCAGGTCGAGACGGTGATACGCAGGGCGCCTCTTCGAGTTACGGTTTTCCAATCCACCCCGATCGATGTCGAAAATCACGTTTCCAAGGATATCGGTCTGGATGGCCGGCTCAAGCTTTCCGTCCCGTTCGACGCGAACGATGCGCGGCTCGACGCCGATCGCAGGGGTATATGGGAAGTTGCTGCCGTACCGCCAGTGCAATCCGAAGTCGAACCACGAAAGGACGTTGTAGTTCGCGACAATATTGACGGTATGTCGCTGATCATAGTCAAACGGAAACCACCGCCCATATTCCAATCGATTTGTCCAAGCCACTGCGTAACTAACCCATCCATGGAGGCGCGAGTCCTGCGATGTTCTTCGTTTCTCCAGAAAGAATTCAATGCCGTAGGCGTTGCCCGAGGCAGCATTGACCGGGATACTCGTGAGCGAATCCTCACGGATAGTGACCGGCGTTGTCCAGCTCTCACGCAGTCGCGGATCCATTCCCGCTTTCAATGAGGCTGCGTACCTCGATCCATCGACCAACTGAGGTACGATGAGATTCTGGAAATCCTTAAAATAGCTATCGAGCCTGAAGAGGTACCCGCTACTCAACCACCGCTCCGCACCCAGCACGTAATGCGCCGACTGCTCTGCTTTGAGATTCACGGTGTATCGTTCATCGAGCTCGCGGAATGAACTTCGTTGTTGATCAACAAGCTTTTCGTAGCCCGGCGATTGATAGAAGAGACCGTATGCCGCGCGCAGCGTTGTGATGTTGTCGATTCCGTACGACAAGCTCAACCGTGGGGCGATCGTCCATCGATCCAGCAAATCGTAGTAATCCACTCTCACACCGGGCTGGACATAGAATCGGGGAGTGACTGCGATTCTGTCCTGGAGATGGAAATTCAGCCGATGGTAGCGACGATCTTCTTCCAACTGGTCGATCACCGTTCGACCACGGCTTCCGATGATTGAGCGGAGTGTTGGATCGAGCTCAAGATCCCACACCAGGACGGTTCGAAGGAAATCCGCCCCAAATCCTGCTTCGATGGTGTGAGCGCCCCGCGTGAGCGTGACCTCTTCCTTGACCGAATATTTGTTGAATACATAGTGAGATTGTGCAGATATCGTGAAGAGTCGTATTCCCGTTGTATCAATATCGCTTCCTCGATACCGCTCCCGGTCAAGAACCGGGTCGATGAAGGATCCTCCGAAATCCGAGTACCCGTCGTTGCGATAGTACGACAGAACGAACCGGGAGAAAAAATCCGATGACGGCACGAAATGCCACGCAGCTCCCAGCACCTCGTGATTCGTTTCGTTGAAGACATTCACACTGTCAGGGGTTTCTCTCTTTGTGCCGGAGACGATGTCGACGCCGTCGCGACTTTTCAGCCCCGTGAGGATGAACTTGTGTCCGCCAAAGGGTCCCGTGACGATCTTCGCCTGGAGATCTGAGAAATTGGGGAACGCGACATCGTTGGCGACAAGTCCGGCGCTCTTCGCGAAGGGACCCACGATCAGGTCATAGTACGTCCGCCGAGCGGAAAGGAGATATGAACCTTCGAGCCCAAAGGGGGCATGGCCTTCAGCGACGATATTCGCATTCGAGATGCTCGCGTTGAAACTTCCGCCAAAGGCATGCTTCCGCTCGCCCTCCTTGTTCGTCACATCAAGCACAGCCGAGAGTCGATCGCCATATCGTGCGGGAAATCCGCCGCTCAGAAGTGTGATGTCATTCACGGTCTCGGGATTGAACATACTGATGAGACCGTACAGGCGGTAGGGATTGAAGATTTCGATTCCATCCATCACAATCAGGTTCTGATCCGGCCCGCTTCCGCGGACGACGAGCTGTGCGCTGAAGTCGCTGGGGGAAACGACGCCGGGCAATGCCTGAATCGAACGCAGCACATCTTCACCGAACCCCGGCAGGATCTTTGCCGATCGGGGTTCGAGCGTCAGAAGACTCGTACGCGTGTCATCTTGTCCCTGCCGTCGTTGTTCTCCGATCACCTGAACGATATCGAGCGGAATAATCGCCTCTTTGAGCTTCAGGGTAAAGGATGTCTGCTCACCCGCCTTGACCTGGATGTTCTGAACGACCGTCCGTTCATAGCCCACCATCGTCGCGATCAATTCATACGTTCCTGGAGGAACAAACGGAATCTCGACGTTTCCATCCTTGTTTGTGGCACCCCCGATTGAGGTACCCTCCACCACAACGTTTGCGCCCGGAAGAGCCGCTCCTCTGGTATCCGTGATCGTTCCTTTGATTATTCCTGTCGTCGGCTGAGCCGTCGCCATCGTCGAGAGCAAGAACGCCATCACCACGCAACGCCTAACTGTTCGACCGGATATGCGAACCGGAGACTCCGGAGATCTTTCGAAAAACATGTTCATCTCAACACTCCCACACGACAATAGTACTCATCTGGCGGGCCAGTTACAAGGAATTCACATGAATCAACCGTGGAATGGAGAATCCTTCCTCGGTGCCGCCCCGTACACTCTGTGTTGAAACGAGACAAGCGGCTGCAAGGTTTCCCGCCTCTGCCGTTCAAATGTTGTCTTTCAGATCAGTGTTCAGTATATTGTCACGCATTTTTCGGAGAAATGGGAATTTCCATGTCTATAGACGTCCTCGCACTCGGTGCACATCCTGACGATATCGAATTATCCTGTGGCGGAACGGTTGCCAAGCTCGTGAAAGAGGGGCGCACCGTCGCCCTCGCCGATCTGACGGCGGGAGAGTTGGGCACACGCGGCACGAAAGAAATCCGCGCGGCGGAGGCTGAGAAGGCAGCAACGATATTGGGTGTCACCACCCGTCGTAACCTCCAGATTGCGGACGGCAATATCGAACTCTCCAAGGAAAATCTTCACAAAGTCATCGCTCTCATCCGGGAACTCCGGCCAAGAATCCTCCTGATCCCGCACTATCACGAACGTCATCCCGACCACGAGCATGCACACGTGCTTTGCAAGGAGGCGTGGTTCTATTCTGGCCTCGAAAAGATCAAGACGACACTCGACGGTGCGCCGCAATCAGCCTACCGTCCGGACAATTACTTCATGTTCATGCAGAAGTATGAATTCACACCCACGTTCATCATCAATGTTTCGGAACACTTCGAAACTCGCATGCAATCGATCCGTGCGCACGCGTCGCAGTTCTTCAATCCGAAAAGCGCAGAACGGGAAACCCTCCTGAGCAAGCCCAACTTTCTTGAACTGATCGAGACCCGAGCGAAGTATTATGGCCATCTCATCGGTGTGCAGTACGGCGAGCCCTTCGAATCTCCGGTCTCGATCGGAGTGGGAAATCTGTTCGATCTCGTTGTGGCGAAAGGATAATAGGTCAGAATTCGCCGATTCCCAGACGGAATTCGTTAAGTTGTGCAGCGAGATGGTTGCGTGGAAACAATTGATCCGTTATATTTGTTCAAACCTGGACCAATGATCAATCGGCTAAAAATATCGACATCGATCGCACTGATTGTTTCGATATCCGTTTTCAACATCGGCATTCCCATCGTTCTGTACTTTTGTCCGATGGTCGAATCGGCGTCCGCCTGCTGCCAGGTTCCGGGTGAGGGCCGAGATGGAACCCACACCGTAGGCCGACAGGTCCACGGATGCTGTGCCATGTTCGTCGGCGCCGAACGGAACACAACGCCGTACCGCTTGGCTCAGACGTTTCAGGATTTCGGACTCAAGCTCGCGGCCTTTTTGGAATCGGGCTCGTCAACAGGTCAGGATCGTTTTCGCATCGAGCGATCAATCGATCTCGCCCCGAATCCAAGCCACACGAGACAGCCCCTCTACGTCTTAAACTCCAGCTTCCTCATCTAGACCCCTTCACTGCTCCCTTTTTGTCTTAGCTCGGTGCAGAACATCTGCACCACATCGCGTTTCTTTTCACTAACACGGACACCTCAATGAAGCGTCTCACGATTCTTCTTTTGCTCTCCATGAGCACTGCTCCGCTCTTTGCCCAAGATCGCATGAAAGAGAACATGCAGGATCTCATTGCCGAGGCGATCGGGCGAAATCCCGAACTCCTATCCGAGCTCCATCGGACCCGGATGATGGAAGCGCGCATTCCGCAGGCACGGGCACTCGACGATCCGCAGTTCACGTATTCGCTCATGGAATTTCCCGGAACCAATGTTCGCGAGGCGCGATTTCAGAATTACGGCCTCATGCAGATGATCATGTTTCCGACCAAGCTCGGCATCCGAGGGGAGATCGCCGACCTTGGTCTTCAGACATCCCGACTCCAGTACTCCGAAAAGAGTCTCGCATTGATCGCCTCTCTGAAATCGACCTATGCGATGCTTTGGGCGGCAAGAACAAATCTGAACATCAACAAGCAGAATCAACAACTTCTTGAGCAGATCCTCCACGTTGCAGAAATACAATATTCGGTCGGAAAAGGCTCTCTTCAGGATATACTTCGGACAAGGATCGAGCTGGACAGAAGCCGCCTTCAAGAGGCAACGCTCAACCAGGAAGTGATTCAGGCGGAGAGCATGATGATGGCAATCCTCAACCGTACCAAAGGACCCATCGGCGAAATCAGCTATCCCCCGTTTGCACGGTTCGACATCAGACTCCCGCGATTGCTGGAGCACGCCAGCCGGTCGCGCCCGATGCTGCTCTCTGATTCGCTCGCGATCGAACAGGCAGGTAAAATGGTGTCAATGGCGCGACAAGAGTACATCCCGGATTTCTCCGTTGCGGTCGAACGAGTCACCATGCCCGTTGAGGGGATGAACATGTGGTCGGTGATGGCCGGTATCTCCATTCCATTTGCCCCATGGTCGCTCGGGAAATCCTCTGCCCGAGTCCAGGAGGCTCTGGCCGAGAAATCGATGAGGGAGTCGATGCTGACTGCATCGCGGAATATGACTGATGCTCTGATCCGCGACTCCTATGCGAAGGCACATTCCTTCGCGGCTCAAACGGAATCCTTCGATCGGTCCATACTTCCGCAGTCACTCCAGTCGTTTGAGGGGCTTCTTGCCGACTATCAAACGGGGCGGACCACGTACATCATGTTGATCGACGGATACAGGATGTACCAGGATATGCGAATGGAAGCCACTATGACACGTATGAAATACGAACAAGCGGTCGCCGAGCTCGAACGTCACGTCGGCGTCGTGAGCCTGAGCGAACTTCGTCTTGATCAGAAGGAGATTCTCAAATGAAATCTTTCATCTTCTTTCTTCTTGTTGCATTCATTGCCGGGCTCATGGGTGGTTGTACTGCCGACTCGCCCAAACCTGCATCCGAAGTATCAGCCGAATCCGCGATGCAACAGGACGTCTACACATGTCCGATGCATCCTTCTGTTATCTCGGATCGGCCCGGAGCGTGTCCGGTATGCGGGATGGCGCTTGTGAAGAAATCGACGCAGCGCGATCTCTCAGAACAAGAGCTTGACAAACTCCAACGCGTCAGTCTCTCCCCCGCTCAACGTGTTGTGGCCAATGTCGCCGTTTCCATTGTCGAGCGCCACAATCTCACCAAAGAAATCAATGCCGTTGGCGTGGTGGATTACGCGGAACCTCTGCAAGCCACTCTTGCGGCCCGGTTTCGCGGGCGAATCGAAAAGCTCCATGCAAGTTTCACCGGGACAAACGTCAGGAAGGGAGATCCGTTATTTGACTTATATAGCCCCGACCTCATTTCCACGGAGCAGGAACTTCTCCTCGCGCTTCGCGTATCTCAGTCTCGATCGGGCACGGTCTCTCCAACAGAAGCAGCGTCGCAGAATCAGATTCTCGAATCCAGTCGAAACCGTCTCCGTATCCATTTTGGGATGACGGAGGAACAAATCGGAGAACTCGAGCGCAGCGGCATCGTTCGCCCGTATCTGACCTTCTATGCTCCTCTCTCCGGAACAGTAGTCCGCAAGCAGATCGTCGAAGGTCAATATGTTGACGAAGGGGCGATTCTCTATCAGCTCGCGGATTTGTCAAAGGTTTGGATTCACCTCGATGTATACGAGCAGGATCTTCGACACGTGAAGGTCGCTCAGACCGTTCGGATCCACGTGGACGCTTATCCGAACGAAGTGTTCTCCGGGAAGGTCAGCTTCATCGATCCCGTAATGAATCCTGATACGAGGACTATTCGTGTACGAACAGAGTTCGCCAATCATTCCGGGAAGTTGAAACCGCAGATGTTCGTTCGGGCGCAGATTCAAGAGACGGCAACCCGTACGCTCGCCGTTCCTTCCTCCGCGCTCCTTTCGATGGGCAATCGTACGGTCGTCTGGATCGAAGTCGATGACAATACGTATGAGCCGCGCCATGTCGTTGTCGGCATTCGTACTCCTTCCGTAACCCAGATCTTGTCCGGATTGGCTGGTGGTGAGCGCGTGGTCACGACAGGAGGATTCCTTCTTGATTCTGAGAGCTTGCTCTCGATTCCCGCTGCGGGCGGAGCTCATACCGATCACCTTCCGAAGACTTCTCCATCCGCCGCAGGAACCTCTCGAGTTGAAATTTCGAACGGGGAGGTCAACATTCTGGTAAAGGGACGATACACCCCGGATCTCATTCGAGTGAAGAAGGGGAAGCCGGTGAAGCTGCACTTCTTCAGAGATGAGAAGTCCATCTGCACGGAGGAGATCGTTTTCGAAGAACTCGGCATCCGCGAGAAGCTTCCCGCCTTCAAAACGACAACGATCACCATTACACCTTCGAAGGCGGGCGAGATCCACTTTTCGTGCGGAATGAATATGCTGCATGGCAAGATTATCGTCATGGACGAGTGATGATGTGTCCCCACCAACCATGACCATACGCAAGGAATGTGAACCATGATCGAACGAATCATAGAATACAGTGCCCGCAACAAATTCATCATCATCCTCATGTACCTCATCGTCGTCGGGTGGGGAATATGGGCTGTGAGTCATACGCCGCTCGATGCCATCCCCGATCTGTCAGAGAATCAGGTGATCGTCTTCACCGAATGGATGGGCCGCGCACCACAGCTTGTTGAGGATCAAATCACCTTTCCTCTCGTGACGGCGCTGCAAGGTGTGCCCGAGGTTCACGCCGTACGCGCCCAATCGATGTTCGGCATGTCCTTCATCTACATCATCTTCGAGGAATCGACCGACCCGTACTGGGCGCGAAGCAGAGTGCTCGAAAAGCTCTCCACGGTTCAGGCCGCTCTCCCTGTCGGGGCAAAGATGCAACTTGGACCCGATGGGACCGGCGTCGGTCACGTCTACTGGTATACTGTCGAAGGTGCGTACGATCTCGGCACCCTCCGCGCAATTCAGGACTGGTATGTGAAACTGTATTTGCAGGGAGTCGACGGTGTCGCCGAAGTCGCTTCCGTCGGGGGCTATGTCCGCCAATATCAGGTCGATGTCGATCCGCTCAAACTGAAGGCGTACGGCGTTTCACTCTCGGATATCAAATACGCTGTGATGCGATCCAACAACGACGTTGGCGGAAAGCTGTTGGAAGTTTCGGATGCGGAGTATTTCGTGCGGGGACAGGGATATATTCAGTCCATCAAAGACATCGAAACCATCATCGTTGGAACCGGTCAGAACGGAACACCGATCTATGTTCACAACGTCGCCGACGTCCAGATCGGGGGTGATATCAGACGGGGATCTCTCGAAAAAGAAGGCAAGGGACAGGTGGTCGGTGGAATCGTCGTCATGCGGTATGATGAAAATGCCAAAGATGTCATTGACCGGGTGAAAGCGCGACTCGAACAGATCAAGCCGGGTCTTCCCCCGGGCGTCGAAATCATCCCGGCATACGACCGGAGCGATCTCATCACGGCGGCCGTCAATACGCTTCGCAACGCGCTCGTCGAAGAGGCCATCGTCGTCAGCATTATCGTGATGATCTTCCTCCTCCACGTCCGGAGTGTTCTCCGCGTCATCATTGAAATCCCCATCGCGGTGCTGATTGCCTTCATCTTCATGAAACATCTGGGCATCACGTCGAACATCATGTCCCTCGGGGGCATCGCCATCGCCATCGGCGTAATTGTCGATGCGTCGATTGTCCTGGTCGAGAATGCATACCGCAACGTCGCACGCGCGCAGGAAGAGCGCGGCGAACTTCC
>VGVZ01000004.1 GCA_016873805.1 Ignavibacteria bacterium | reverse complement strand
TCGTTCCGCTGCTTCTTGCTCAGGTTAACGGGATATTTTTGTTTGCGCACACATCCTCCATTGAATGTGATACATGAGAGAATGCATGCAAGATACTGAATTTTCAGTTAATTATGGTAACAGTCCACTAGGTTACCGTCCTGTACTTTTGAATGATACCCGGTACTTCACGAGCCGTTAGCTTTCCGAAGACTTGTTCACCCACCATCACCGCAGGGGCCAACCCGCAGCATCCGATACAGCGAACGCTCTTAAGCGTAAACTGCATATCGCGAGTTGTTTCATCCAGCTTGATCTCCAGTGCGTCGGAGAACTTATCCATCAGTCGTTCGCTCCCGCGGACATAGCAGGTCGTTCCCATACAGACGTTGACGAGGTGTTTGCCCCTCGGTTTGAGACTGAACGCGTTGTAGAACGTGGCAACCCTCAGAATTTGTGTGAGGGGGATTCGCATCTCCAGGGCTACGTACCGGAGGACATCTTCGGGGAAGTAGTTGTACGCCGCATTGAGCGATTGCAGGACCAGCATGAGCGGTCCGCGCCGATGACGGTGTTCACCAATGATCTGATCGACTCGCTCTTTCACTTCCGGAGCAAGCTGAATTATAGATTCACCGTTCAACGGTTGTGGCTTGAGCCGGACCGGGCAATTGGCCACGCAGGAACCGCAGCCGGTGCACGCCGTCTCATCGATGTATCGGGCCTTCTTGTGCAGCGTGACTCTGAAGTTGCCGGGGTCCCCGTGAATGTTCTTGAGCGTCGACAGCGTGATGAGCTCGATGTCCTTGTGTCTCCCAATCGCGACCAGTCGGGGAGCGATCGTGCACATGGCGCAGTCGTTTGTCGGAAACGTTTTATCGAGCTGTGCCATCACTCCACCGATCGAGGGTTTAGAATCCGCCAGATAGACCTTGATACCAGATTCCGCCAGATCGAGCGCGGTCTGCATTCCGCCGATGCCGGCTCCGACCACCAACGCTGCGCCGATTTTCTTGTTCTGAGGTTCTTCGTTCATGCGGCTTGTGCCTCCTTGGTCGCAAGTTCATTGCCCGCGTGATGAGTTGGAACAACAGCCGTTTCCCTCGCGGCACGCTCTTTCACAGCCTGGAAGAAGAGGGCAAGGGGCCGGTAGATCACATGGGACCACTTGCCGAACGGGAGTTCTACGATAACGAGCGAAACGGCGACAGCGAGATGGACCGCATACAGGAAGTGCGCGGTCAACGCGAATTCGAGATATCGGAAAATGTGAAGGGCAATCCCGCTCAACGCCACGAGGAGCAACATGACGGGAAGAACGAAATCATCGGGATCCGAGATCTTGTGCATTTCTTCGCGCTTCCTGATTCGGCCAACGATGATATCGATAGGCACGACAATCAGCACAATCGTGACGAAATACCCCAGCCATCGTTGCGGATGATACACAGGGTAGATACTGTCTGTCTGGAACCAACTCAGGAAGAAGATAACGATCACGAACTTGATTGTGCATGCCAGACCCAGCAGCCAGTGCTTCTTCCACCGTTTCTGGTGAACCGCTTGAACGCATTTTCTGATGTTCTTGTGCGAGACCATATGCACGACGATGGTCTTGGCTTCGGCCAGATAGTGTCGAAACGGAATTCGTGGCCCAGCCGGCTGAAGCGCGTTGAATCGGTACATCCGATACGCGTTGGCGTGCATGACGAGCAGAGGAATCGCGAAAACGACGATCGTAAACTGCTCGATCAGATCGAACATGTGCTCCATCCCGGTGGGCATCGTCAGCAGATCTGAGACTTCCAGCTCGACATAGTACAGGTGATAGGCCAGTGCCAGAGCAAACACAAGAAGAGCAACAAACACATTTGCTCCGATTCCCCATACCCGTGAGGTGAGAACTTTCGAGGTGAGGCCGGTAATGTCATATTGCGCAGCGAGATACCTTCTGAGCGTGTTCATCGATTGACGCGGCTCTGCCTGCCTCGGACAATAGATCGTGCAGTCGCCGCAATCGTGGCAGAGCCATGGTTCCAGACTCCCCTGGAGCGAAGTCTTGAGTCCCAAGAGGGCCTTGCGGAGAGTCCGGCGGGGAAACGATATTGATCCGTTGGAGAGATCGCAGACAATCGTGCACGTGCCGCAGTTGAGACAGGCGTTCGCATCAAAGGTACCGAACCTGCGGACATCGCGCACCAATCCTGGCGTAGAGAGACTGTTCATGGAGCAACCTGAAATCTGTTCGTGTTCATCGGTCGGAGACGCCGACCGTCGTCGATGAGGTGAGCGTACGAAAGAACGTGTGAGTACGACGGTGATCGTACAAACGCGTGAGCTCGTGGTCTGATGCACAGAGCGAGAGTAAGCATCGACTCGGCAGGAATTGTGATGAGAGTGAAACCTGCCAAGCACTGCAATCAGTGTGCCAGTGGGGATCGATGAAGAATGAAAGGAATTGCCGTTCTTTGGAAATGATGTGGCGGAAAACCGCCGATTTCCTAGCGGAAGTCCGTTAGCTGGTAGTGCAAGATTTTATCTCGAAACGTGGAGAGTTTCATTCCGAGGAGTTTCGCCGCGCGCGACTTGTTTCCGTCACTCAGCTCCAATGCGTGACGGAGCAGTCTTGTTTCGAGGCATGAAACGATTTCGCTGAAGCTACCCCGTTCCTCCGTCAGGCATTTTGTGCAGCTGGACAGAAGCATCTCAATCGGCTCTTCTTCTCTGATTTCTCGTGGAAGATCGTCGGCGGTGATCTTACCGTTCACAAAAACGAGAAGTCGGAGAACGAGATTCACCAATTCCCGGATATTTCCGGGCCACGAGTAGTTGGTGAGTGCGCGAAGGGCATCCCTGGATATCTCGATTTCTTTCTCAGGCAGGAATTCTCGGAGGTAGTGACTCAGGAGCAGCGGAACATCTTCGCGGCGTTCCCGCAGAGGCGGAATGGTGACAGGAACAACACTGAGGCGATAGAACAAGTCTGATCGATAGCGACCCTGATCGACGAGATCCTTGAGGTTCACCTTCGTCGATGCGATGAACCGGACATCGATCGGGATCGATCGGGTTCCGCCGATCCGGTGGATCTCGCGCGATTCCAACGAGCGCAGCAGCTTCGGCTGCATCTCAAAGGGGAGGTCGTCGATATCGTCGAGAAAGAGAGTCCCTCCGTTCGCGATTTCGAAGAGCCCTTTTTTTTCCGCGGATGCACTGGTGAAGGCGCCGCGTTCGTGGCCGAACAACTCGCTTTCAACAAGCTCGCGCGGCAGGGTTGAGACACTGATCTTGACGAGGGGTTTGAACCGGCGGACGCTCTTCTGATGAACGTACTCCGCAAATCGCTCCTTCCCCACTCCCGTTTCGCCGATGAGGAGAACCGTATTGTCGGAGAGCGCAATGCTTTTGAGTTGATCAAGAATTGACAAGATCGCGGGACTCTTCCCCACAATCCCATTCTCCGTCCCGTTCCCGCGCTTGCCTCCATGGTTCACAGACGCATTCACTGCGGGCCTCCTTTGATTTCAAAGTCATCCGGATCCGGATCGATGAGGCTACGACAAACTCGGGAGCGATTATCGCTCAGCGGTCGAAAAGAAGATTTGCTTCCGTGTTTCGGCGAGGGATGGTTGAGTAGAGTTCTGCACCCTAGACGCGTGTAGAGGAAGGGGAGAGTTGTCTGGGTTTCGTCTTCGGAAGCAAATCACGGCATCGGCGATCTCACCGAGTTCTGATGGAAGTGTAGCAAAGGAAGGATCGAATGTCAAGGAGATTGAATTCGTTCCCACGCTAGGGAAAACATCCTCGGGATTGCTTTCGGACGCTACTGGTACCTATCGCGCGACGCTGCGGGAGATCCCGGTCGTTGAGGCACTAACAGTCCGGAGTTGTGGGGTTTTTCGACATTTCAGTCCCAAATCTGAGCCCTGATGTTCTCGCGTCGGCAATCTTCTGCGCTCACGTGTCATGATTCTGCCTGACGGCTGGACGGACCGTTCACTACGCGGGCCTCCAGATCGGCAACCTGCTTCTGGAGGGCCTTGATTGATTTCTGTTGTTCAATCGCAACAGAGATCATGATACTCTCAAACGGAACGGTCCGCATCGCATAGAAGTTTTCCGCGAGATGATGCCGTGCCGCGCGAAAGAGATCGTCAAATGCCTCCTGATCCTCCTTGCGCAGTGCATGCCGGTACGTCGACCAGCTGGCAATCTCGTCGTCAATAATGTTTGTGAACGTTCGTACGGTTCTTCCCATCGGTATTCTCTCCCTTCTTCAGCGGTCGGGGCACAGCGGCATCGTGTCGTTCCCGCTCAAGGTACAATTGTGGCGTCTTCTCTTCACCCATCTCCAGACGATACACACGATCGACAGAGCGTTTCAGTTCCGCAAACAATTGATTGCGCTCCTCGGGATGAACCCTCCAATCACTGCACGTCAGGAGAATTGAAATCCCCTCATCCTTCATCGTATTCAGTGTGCTCACCACACGTTTCAGAATCGCCCGGACGTCACGAAGAGGCGCCTGCTCGTCGTACAACGTATCGAGCAACCCGAAAATAAACGCCGTGTGAGAACCGATCTGCTTGAGAAAGCCGGGAAGTCGCTCGGCCACCGCGGCCTCCATCTGGTAACAGGTGAATCCCCTCGAAATGTATAGCCGGTCGAGCAGTGCCTCGGGATCAAGACGACGCTCCTGCGCGAATCGCACGACCGCGTGCACATCAAATCGGTTCGCTCCGTCGACGACGGCAATCGATCCCCCCTGCCCTGCAAGCGAGGCCCCGATGCGGTGTGAAAACTGGAAGACGAGGTTGTCCCCGTAAAGGAGATAGACTTTTCCGCGCGGCTCACGGAAGGCTTGCGCCATGTTTTGCGCTGAGCTGCGGACAAGAGACGTTGACTGCACGGATGGCATCAGTACACCCCCGCTTCTTCGGCGACAAGAGCAAGCGTTTCAATATTCTCGCGCGGCGTGTGCGGCGAGACGGAGCAGGCGGAGCTCAGAATGTATCCACCTCCGGGCATCCCGATACCGAGACGCCGTTTCACATCATTCCTGACCGTCTCACTGTTCCCGAGAAGCAGCGTGTTCACCGGATCGATGTTCCCTTTGATGAACGTTCGTCCCGCGAGAGCTTTCTTTGCTTCTGCGAGATCAACAGTGCCGAGCGGAGGAGGATCGAGCGTGTCGATACCGTTCGTTCCCGTTGCGACCATCAGGTCAAGACGATCACCGATACTGCCGCACGTGTGCGTGTAGACCGGCATAGGATGCTTCGCATGAATTCCCTCAATCACTTTCTTCTCGTACGGAAGAACAAATTCCTCGTAATGCTGCGGCGAGAGAAATCCACCGCCGGCAAAGGCAGAGGAGATGAGAACAGCATCCACGCCGCACGATGCCTGCCTCGTCGCGAGATCGACCGCGCCTTCCGTCAATCGTTCGAGACACGCCTTTGCTTTTCCCGGATCATCGAGAATCGCAACGAGCGCATGTTCATAGTTCAACAGCTCGAGGAACTGCGACCAGGGAGAATAGATCTCTGAATGAAGCGAAACACTCTCCCCCGCTTTCTCCCGTACTTTCCGGATTGTGTCGAAGTGGCACGATGGAAAGAAATCATGGAAAGCGCGCCCCTCCTCTCTCAATCCCCACATGTGCGGATACGAGATGTCCGCGACATCCCACGGCTCCACGTAGTAGAGCTGTTCCGGATCAATCTCCCCAAACGCAGGAAAGTATCTCGTTCCATCCGACTGAAAGTAGTGCGGGTTGTCATCGTCGGGAAAGAGGGTGTAGTCGCCGTTCTTCCAACGGATGATGCTCTCTCTGTCGCCGCGTTCGATGCTCTCAATGAAATCCTCATAGTCCGGCTCCCGCCCGGGGAGGTTGACGAGAATGCCGTCGAAGCGGTAGCGCTTCTGCAAAGTCACAAGCGCCTCGGCAAATCCCTCCGATGTGTACCAGATGTCCATCGGTTTGAGACCGGCATGAAGAAAATAGTGTCCCAGGGAAAGCTGACACATCACCGGCACACGATCGGGAATCCCGAGACGCATCGCCGTCGCCATTCGTTCCCGGGAGGTCACTTCTGCCTCCTTTTCCACAATGCTTTGAGCCGGGCTTTGATATCCTTTTCTTTTCCCATCTCCGTCGGCTCGTAGTACGTCTTCTCTTTCAGATTATCCGGCAGGTACTGCTGTTCGACAAAATGGTCGTCGAAGTCGTGACTGTACTTGTAGTCCTTCGCGTACCCCAGATCTTCCATCAGCTTTGTGGGGGCGTTGCGGAGATGAAGAGGGACAGGGAGATTCGGGAGCGTGCGCACGTCGTGCCAGGCCGATTCGATCGCGCGATACGACGCATTGCTTTTCGGAGCCGAGGCCAGATACGCTGCCGTTTGCGCCAGGATGATCCTCGCTTCGGGCATGCCGACATAGTCGATCGCCGTGAAGCACGATGTCGCGAGCGTCAGCGCATACGGATCGGCATTGCCGATATCCTCGGATGCAAGAATCACCATCCGCCGCGCGATGAACTTCGGGTCCTCTCCGCCGTCGAGCATACGGGCCATCCAGTAGACCGCGGCGTCGGGATCGCTTCCGCGCAGACTCTTGATGAACGCGGAGATGATATCGTAGTGCTGCTCGCCGGCCTTGTCGTACAGCGTGTATTTCCGCTGGAATGCCTCTTCGATCTTCTTCTTCGTTACCGTGACGCTCCCATCCGGTTCCGGTTTCGTGAGGCGGACGGCGTTCTCCAGCCCGTTCAACAGTTTGCGCCCGTCTCCGCCCGAAAGGAGCATGAGGTACTCACGATCCTCGATCGCGATCTTTCGCTTCGAAAGAACAATATCGGTCCGGAGCGCGTGATCAATGATGCTGTTCAGCTCGTCTTGTCCCAACGATTCGAGCGTATAGACCGGACAGCGGGAGAGAAGCGGCGCAATCACTTCGAACGATGGATTCTCGGTTGTTGCCCCGATCAGCGTGATCACTCCTTCTTCCACACTGTGGAGCAGCGCATCCTGCTGTGCCTTATTGAAGCGGTGGATTTCGTCGATAAAGAGGAGAGTCGATGTGTGCTGATGCTTCCGGACCTTCTCCGCGCGGGCAATCACTTCACGCACATCCTTCACCCCTGCAGCCACGGCGCTGAGCTGATGGAAATCTGACTTGCTGTGATTGGCGATGATCCGGGCGAGCGTCGTCTTTCCGGTTCCCGGCGGGCCCCAGAAAATCATCGACGACACCGCATCCTGCTCGATCATCAGTCTCAGCGGTTTCCCCGCTCCGATCAGATGCTGCTGTCCGACGAACTCCTCCAGCGTTTTGGGTCGGATTCGTTCTGCGAGCGGCGCGGAGACCGGAGCTGGTTTGCGGCGGTCGGGCAATTTGTCGTTGGAGAAGAGGTCCGACATAGGAAATTGGAGATTAGTAATTGAAGATTGAAGAATCGTGCGGAAGAATGCTTCAGTTCAATATTCTGTACCACATCAGCTGTGATGCGCAACTCAGTCGGCCGGTGCCGTTCCGGAAATCGAAACTCTTCATTCTCTCATCCGGTTTTACCAGTTCCACGGTGAGCCGCGCGCCGATCATATCTTTGCAGCGATAGTCGATCGGAAGCCACGCTTGCGAAATCTTGAAGCCGTTTTTCCACAAGACAGTCAGCACAGATTCGGGATTGACGGAAGAGAAGTTGTATTCGTACGTCCGTTCATAGTCGATGAACTGCGGAGCTTCGGACGAGTTGATAACGCGGATGTCGAACAGCGGTTCGGCGTGATCGGCGATGCTGGTGCAGGAACTGATGAAGAGGACAACACATGCTCTGACGACGATCTTGTGCATCTCGTACTCCCACGGGTTACTCCTGCGGTTTGATGCGGTAGACGGTCTCGCCCTCGCGCGCCATTCCATGCTTCTCGCGCGCGGTTTTCTCGATGGTTTGCTTGTCTCCCTGCAGTCCTTTCAGGCGCTGTTGAAGCTGCTTCGTTTCCGCTTCTGCTTCCTCAACTTTCTGCTCCATCTCTGATTGTTTCATCTCGAGTCCGATGCGCGCAAGGATTCCTTTGTTATCGAAGAGAAGGTACATCAGGAGGATGAATCCCAGAACAATCACAACCAGTCGTCGCCGGTTTTTCACGAGCCGTTTCAGTCCATCCTTCACCCGGTGCCGGGCAGGAGCCGGTCTGTAGAAATCACCTTCCATTACTCCTCATCTCCGTTCGGTCTCACTTACCTCTGCGTCACTCCGCGTCCTCCGCGCCCCTGCGATTTGCTTTTGAACAGCGAATCGCAGAGGGCAGAGGACGCAGAGGTACGCGGAGGAAGACTATTCCTTATACCAATCTTTCTTTGGTTGGTATGTTGTTTTCAACTTGTTCTTTGCCGCATGCCGCTCGATGGCAAGTTCAATCAACCGATCAAGCAGTTTGGGATATGGCAATCCCGAGGCCTCCCACATCTTCGGATACATGCTGATCGCGGTGAAACCGGGAATCGTGTTCACCTCGCTGACATAGAGTTTCTTCAGCGTCCGTGGAATGAGAAAATCAACGCGGGCCATCCCTTCACAATTCAGCACGCGGTAAGCATCACACGCAAGCCGCTGTATCTTTTTCACAAGTGCTTTCGGCAACTTGGCCGGCACGATTGCCGTCGACTTCCCATCCACATATTTCGCATCGTAGTCGTAGAACTCGTTTGACGGAACGATCTCGCCGGGGAGAGAGGCAACAGGATCGTCATTCCCCAGCACACTGCATTCAATCTCACGCGCATTCGCAACACCGCGCTCCACAATGATCTTCCGATCGTACTCTCCCGCGAGCTCAATCCATGACAACAATTCCTTCCGGTTGTGTGCCTTGGAAATCCCGACACTCGAACCGGAATTGGCCGGCTTCACAAAACAGGGATATCGAAGTTCTTGCTCGATCGCGGCAATCCATCTCTTTGCGTTCGTTCGATATCCATCGTGTGTAAACCAGAGGAACGGGGCAACAGGAAGTTTTGCGTGCTGAAGCAATTGTTTCTGCACCACCTTGTCCATCCCGACGGCCGAACCCAACACCCCCGCTCCCACATACGGCACGTCCGCCAGCTCGAACAATCCCTGGATCGTTCCATCCTCCCCATAGGTACCGTGCAGGACCGGAAAGAAGACATCTACCGGATGAGTTTCCGACGATGCTCCGGCATGATTGAGAGGCACAAGCCCTTTCTTGCGCGGATCGGGAGTGAGAACATGTTCCGGCAGGTGGTCGATGCGCGCCTTTTGTTTCAGAAGCGTCACGGCCTCCTGCGACGAGAGCCATCGACCTTCCGGCGTGATTCCAATCGGCAAGATATCGTACCGCTCCTTGTCCAGCGCTCTGATGATGGAGGCAGCAGAGACGAGCGACACTTCATGCTCGGCCGATCGGCCTCCAAACACGACACCCACACGGATTTTCCTGTTCACGCTTTGTTCTGTGATAATGTGATTGGTTTCCGGAGCCGCTCTGTGAGGACTTCACGGATGAGCTGTTTCACCTCTTCTTCCGATGCGTCAGACCGTTCAGCTGGCGCGGCACCGATCTGGCGGGCTGTCCGGCATTCCAGCATGCCTGTCACATCTTTTCCGTAGCTTGATTGGGCAATCGTACGAAGTCGCTCCACCTGCTCGGAGGTGAGCAGTTGAGGTCCTCCGAGCATATGCGCCACGAAGGCAATATGCGCGGCGTGTTCCACCTTTTCCATATTGAAATACGCGTCATCAAGATCGGCTCCATACGTCACCACACCATGGTTTGCCAGCATAATCGCGTTCGTCTGCTGTACAAACGGGACAAGCGAATCGGTCACCTCGCGTGTCGATGGAGTGGCATACGGTGCGAGCGGAACAGCTCCCAGGCCCACAATGACTTCCGGAAAGAGGCAATCCGTCAATGGAATCCGGGCAGTCGCGAACCCGGTCGCATAGGTCGGATGCGCGTGCACGACCGCGTGCACATCCGGCCGCTCCCGGTAGATAAACAGATGCATGTCGATTTCCGTCGAGGGGCGCCGTCCGAAGGTCATCGGCTTGCCATCTCGCGTAATTTCCACCAGATCGCTCTCGGTCACTCTTCCTTTGTTCAGGGCGGTGGGTGTGGTGAGGATATTGCCGCTGGAGAGCCGTGCACTGACATTGCCGTCGGTGGCGGTGACAAATCCTTTTTCGGCGAGACGATGGCAGACGTGGACAAGCTGGCGTGCAATATCGGCGCGGGAGTGCATGATGGTCATGAATGGTGGTGCATAATAGGCAAAAGAGAATAGAGTTTCAATTGTGAGCGGAATGACATTTCGCTCTCACGTCACCCTTCGACTGCGCTCAGGGTGACGGTTGGCCGGTCGTCGTCCTGAGCGCCCGCCTGCCGCGGGCAGGAAGTCGTCCTGAGCGCCCGCCTGCCACGGGCAGGAAGTCGTCCTGAGCGAAGTCGAAGGACGACTATACATCCAGACCCTCGAAGAGCGATAGCTCTTTCACCAGCGGAATCTGCCGGCGTTGGAAACGATTCATTTCCCTGACGGCACGTGTTCGACGAGGTGTTGGAATATCAAAGTGCTCTTCCAGCCTTTCCATCGGATAACCGAACGGCAGCAGGAGCGTTTCAATCGCCTTTAGCACGAGCTCCGTGTACTTCTCGATATCGTATCCATCCTCAAACGCGTAGAGCGCAATCGGTTTCGCCTTCTCCGGTTTCTTCTTCCCCGACTGATCAAGGATGATGAACTCGATCGATTCACCGGCGGCAAGATGAATGCCCATGGCATCCACCATCTTCGAGACAACCGCACTGATGCTGTTGTTGGTGTACTCTTCCGGCTCTTTGGTAATTCGTCGCCGCAGAACAAGATCCATCGGATTGGCGCGGCCGCTTCGCAGCAGCGACACATATCCCCCCGCGATATCGAGCAGGTCCGGCACCATCGCTTCAACCTCTTCGGTGTTCCGGGCCACATTCATGCGTGACAGCATTGCCGCCTGCATATTTTTGATGAACTTCGGCGTGTCATGCCGGCGCGATTCGATTCCACGGATCTTCAGCTCGCCATGCCGGTACAGTCCGGCATACCGGTTGGCCGTTGGCATCACAGGATCCATCTTCGAAGCCGGAAAGACGATCCAGCTGTACATTCCTTCAAGCGAAATATCGATGCCGACGCGCCCGGCAATCACGCGGCAGAGATCTTCATAATCGCGTTCGGTCGCCCCCGGCTTGCGGAGCCACATACAGTCAATGATCGCATGGACAAGCTCATATCCCTGGTTCTCGGCGATTTCTTTGGCCAACAAGATTGCATCGCGGGAGAACGCATTCACCGATTCGTGCGCTTCAATGCGGCCGAAACGCGCGTTCTTGTATCCCAGATATCCGAAGCAGCACACCAGCATCCACTTAAGAGAATTCTGCCGTCGGTCGTACCGGTGAAACAGCGCATCATCCTTCCCCTTGAACTCCTTCTTCTTCTGTTTATAGTACGCCCGCTTCTCCACCACCATCTTCAGCGTGGAGGGAATAATTCCCTGCCGCTTTTCACAAATCGTGTACTCCAGCTCCGGCACCTTCGTGTTCTCGCAACAGCGGCAGTTTACCGTTTCCGGAGAAACATTATGGTTCACCATAATTGATGGGTACATCGAGACGAAATCAAGCTCAGCGATGTCATCGTGATATCCGACGGGGGACTGAAAAATGAGTCCCCCCCGATCGGCCAGCAGGAGCGTGGATGCCGGTTTGAATTCTTCCGGTTCCCGCTTCTTCGCCGGAATGAGAATGCCGTTCCGATACGCCCACGAAAGCTGAAGCGATGAAAGGCCGGTCCCGATGCTCGCCCGTGCCTGTCTCTGTCCCGGTATCTGGGTCAGTCGCACCAGCTCGAACAGGCCGTCCAGATCCGATTCCACCACCGTAAACGAATTATCGACATCCACATGCCATCGCCCCGCGAGCTCAAACGCGCCATCTTTGTGTACCACCTTGCCGTACTGCCAGAAGCTCGTTTCGCGCGATACGTTGTAGTCCGTTCCCTGGTCGCGGTTGAGAAGGAGGGGAAGATTCATGCGACGCGAGAGATCGACAAGCTTGGGAAGAAGAACGGCGTCGCCGTACTCAGTGAGAATGATGTCGGGATCGAAGCGATAGAGATGCCAGTTCAGCGTTTCGAGAACTTCACGCGGGTGTTCCTGCTCGAGAGTACAGGTCGTTCCGTCGTACTCGATTTCGAGCTGCAGGGTACGCTGGTATTTCGGAGGAACAAAATCGTTGGCATTCCGGATAATCATGATGGCAAGGGGAGGAAGTTCGTACTCCACACGCTCGCGTCCATCAAGGAGCGTCCACTCCATCAACCGGCCGTTGTCATCGATACGGTACTCACCATATGCGAGAGGAAAGAGCTGTGTCTCGTAGAAAAAGAGTTGTGCCGGCAGAAGATCGGAATTGAAGAACGCGAAGTGAGGAAAGAAGCGCGCATAGTACGACGACACGGCCTTGAACTGCGTCGCATCGTGAACGGAGATCTGCAGGACATTCCAGATATTGTTGGAATAGATTTCGCGCCGTTCCGTTCGTGTCAGCGTCAATGGAGCCGGTGAACGCCGCGCCAGCACCTCCGCACGCGCAATATCGCCATCATTCAGGTGCAGAAAGAATGAGGGAGTAAAGGGAAAGAGCGCTACGTGCTTCTCACCGTTGCGGTCGATGAACCAGAGGGTGATCCCCTGCGGGGATGGATATGCATCGAAGAGCCAGCCGGCGATGGTACGGAACATGGGAAGTGGTCCGAAAACGGGGTTCAAAACACGATCGAACTGCCTGAGGGAGGATACGACAAATATGTCGTGTTGTCAAGAGGGAAGATAAATATGTTATGCAGAGCAATCTCTGGAGGGTGTGACGCGGAGATGATCTGCCTCAAGGTGCGGAGGGTGTTAACGAGAAACAGCCGTCAATGAGGAGCTCTGCCATTGTGCGACTCTTTGTGCTTACTTTCTTTGTGGCCAAAGAAAGTAACAAAGAAAGCCTCTCGAAATCGAATCCCGCAAAATCGTCTCCAACCGCACAAGGCCGCAATTTCGGTGCCCAGAGAGAAGACGATCCGATTGGCGTTTTGCTAGCGCACCGAAATTGAACGCGCTCTCAATCACCTCTCCCACAGCGCCAACGATTTCGAGAGCCAGCGCGGGATGAAAGGAGAAATGAGTCACCCAGGGATGAATGAGCCGAATCCGTGCCAGTTGATTTAATTTCAGATCGGGGAACGAGTAGATTTGAACCCGCCACCCGAATCAGAAATTACTCCATGAAGGCACTGCACAGCAAGCATGAGGCAGCACTAACCTAACCTTCCTAGGCATGTACAAAGAGCATCCAATTTTTAAACCTCCCATTGATAAGAAGCAGGCCGTTTGGAGGTATGTCGACTTAGCGAAATTCGCAGTCTCGTTTGGGAGATCCGGCTCTATTCTAGCACAACCAACCAATCCTTCCCCGCAAACTTCAGCGACGCACGAAGATGCATGAGGAGCGCTGAGCCACCAGATCGCGCGCGGAAGATCACATCAACAAATGCTTACCGCCAAAACCGGAAAAGTTCCTGTTGTGGTCCTGCGACAATCGTGCGCGAGTAACTCGAAACTTGCGCCACACCTCTTGACTGCAGATGACCGAAGCACTACATTATCAGTAGATACCAAGGGAAGTGGGAAGGCGTGGTGCTCGTGGAGTACAGGCCGACACGAATGCCCCAAAAACAGCGTCGACCGCATCCCTTACGAACAGAAACAAGATTTCCACGACCTCTGCAGCTTCGCAAGGCATTCCACTCCAACGGGACCCTCGCCCTCCCCTCCGGGGAAGCAATTCCTCACACATAGTCCTCATTCTCAATCGCTCAAGACACCGGCGGTGAACTCTCACGCGTGTCTCGCGTTGAGGAGGCAAGATCATTTTCCGCACACCATGAGGAAAGGAGGGAGACCATGCAAACCAAGGAAATGGAGTATCTCAAGTCCTTCAAAGATGTGTGCAAGAAGATCAACTCGTCCCTGGACTACGGCGAAGTCCTTGATGTGATCGCCGAAAATACGGTACGGCTGCTCGGCGTCAAGGCATGTTCAATCTACCTGCTCGATCAGGACCGGAAGCAATGGAGAGTGAGCGCCTCGCACGGCTTGAGCGACGCATATATCCGCAAGGGACCGATCAGTCTGGAAAAAAGCATCTCGGAATGTCTGACCGGAACGTGGGTTTGGATTCCGGATGCAACATCCGATCCCAGAATTCAGTATCCCGAAAAGGCGAAGAGAGAGGGAATCGCGTCAATCCTTTCAGTTCCGATCTACGTGAGGGAGAACATTATCGGTGTTCTCCGGATCTATTGCTCGGAACCTCGGGAATTCTCCGATCTGGACAACGAATTCATTTCCGGGTTGACCGACCTGGGCGGCATCGGGATCGAAAACGCGAGAATGTACGATCACTTGAAGCTCGATCACGAAAAGCTGATCCGGGATGTGCATCAATGGTTTGAATTCGGTCAGGCGCACTAGCAACGTGGTGTTTGCACGCTTTTCCGGTTGCTTGACTTGAGGCGCGGGAAGGAGTAGATTGAACTCCGTATGCCAAAACCGAATCCACCGTTAGGCGCCCGCGACAAGAGAAATACGAGCAATCAATTCAGGGCACTCCTGTTTGATTTCGACGGAACGTTGCTGGATTCATTTTCCGTACACTATGAAGCGTACGAATTCATGTTCGCGCGATTCGGCATCGAAGTCACAAAAGAGAAGTTCCTGAACTCGTACTCCCCCAACTGGTACCACACCTACGAGGCATTCGGACTGCCAAAAGAACACTGGAGCGCGGCAGACGCCTGCTGGATTGAGGAGGCCCAGAAACAACACGCCACGCTCCTCCCCGGCGTGCGGGAGACTCTCACAAAGCTCGAGAAGAATTTCCTCCTCGGACTCGTGACATCCGGATCCAAAACTCGCGTCTTCAACGATCTTGAGAGAACGGGAATCGCGCATTTGTTCAGAACGATCGTAACGGGGGACGACATCCAGAACCCAAAGCCATCGCCGGACGGCCTTGAGGTTGCGCTGCGGGACCTTCAGGTCCAGCCGTCCGAGGTGATGTATGTTGGCGACGCGTTAGCCGACTATGAGATGGCCAGAGCCGCCAACGTCCGCTTCATCGGCGTCAGAAGCGAATTTGCCAGCTCTGAGTTCGATGATCCCGATTGCCGCATCGTCTCCGTGACAGAACTGCCCCGGATTCTCGGCATCTAAGGCGTTGTCCTCACGCGGTGCCCGAAGGCCGATTCGCCGAGACTCTCCGAACGAAGCATAACTCCGCTTGCCTGGTTCTGCTAATGTTGTTTTCCTATCCTCGTCTCCCATCAGCTCCTTACGAAACGAAGAGGTATCGGCTCGAGAAAATCGGGTCACTCGTCACGTTCACGCCCAGCCGTCTGAGTCCGGCTTCATCCCCCGAAGTGGGAATATGGGTCAGGTGTACTTCACATCCCCTCAGCGCGCTGAGCTTCTCAAGCGCCATCTGAGCCGAGGGATTGATGGAAGCATTGATGCTCAACGAGATTAAGACCTCTTCCACATCCAGACTCACGGTCTTTGCTCCCAAGATTTTTTCCTTGAGGTGAGCAACCGATTCGATGATGGCAGGAGAGAGGAGATGAATCTGGTCCGGAATCCCAGCCAGGTGTTTGACGGCGTTCAGCATTAGACTCGATGCGGAATGCATCAATGGAGAGTTCTTTCCTGTGATAATCGTCCCATCCTCCAGTTCCAACGCAGCGCCGCAAAACATCCCCTCATTTCCTTTTCCTGAGCGGCGCGCATCTTCCGCCGCTTCCCGCGCGGGCTGAACGACGCTTCGGTCTGTTTCCTTGAGGTCCAGTTCTTTCATCAGGAGTTCGGCTCTCTGGACAGTCTCCTTCTCGACAAACCCCATGCTATACTCGCAACTGTAGCGAAGGAATCTTCTGATCAGTTCCTGTTTTGCGGCCGTTCGCACCACGCCGTCTTCGGTAATCGCAAATCCCACTGAATTCACCCCCATGTCGGTTGGGGATCTGTATGGTGATTCAGCTTTCGTAATTCGTTCCAATATCCTCTTCAATGCAGGGAAGACTTCTACATCGCGGTTGTAGTTGATGGCCGAAACTCCGTACGATTCCAGGTGAAAGGGATCAACCAGATTGATATCGCCAAGATCGGCCGTCGCGGCCTCGTACGCCACGTTCACCGGATGCTTGAGAGGTAAGTTCCAAATGGGAAAGGTCTCGAACTTGGAATAGCCCGAATCCAGGCCGCGCGTATGATCATGGTAGAGTTGTGAAAGACAGGTGGCGAGCTTTCCGCTCCCCGGTCCAGGTCCCGTGACGATCACCAGCGGTTTTGTCGTCTCAATGTACTCATTCGCCCCGTATCCCTCGTCGCTTACCATAAGATCAATATCGGTGGGGTAGCCTTTGGTGATCGGATGCGTGTAAACCTTCATTCCGCGTCGTTCCAGTTTGTTTTTGAACATCTGTGCCGATGGCTGCTGGCTGAAGCGCGTGATCACGACTGCTGATATCTCCACACCCCACTCCCTCAAGTCATCGATCAGTTTGAGGGTGTCAACATCATACGTGACCCCGAAGTCCGCTCTCAGTTTCCGCTTCTCAATATCTCCCGCATAGATGCAGAGGACAACCTCAGCCTCGTCCTTGAGCTGGCCAATGAGACGCATTTTCACGTTCGGATCATAGCCCGGAAGAACACGCGATGCGTGATAGTCATGAAGAAGCTTCCCTCCAAACTCGAGGTACAGTTTGTTCTTGTAGCGTTTGACGCGTTCCAGGATGGCTTCTCTTTGCGTTTCAAGATACTTCGCGTCGTCAAATCCAATTCTCTTGGACATTTGGTTATCCTATCGATAGAAACAGACATTTCAGCGAAATGAAAGCGCTTACGTATAGCAAATAATTGTCTCAATTCCAAAACCAGAGAGTATCCTTCTTGACACCTCTACACACCTCTTCAATGAAAGGATCGCTTCCCCACGATCTCTCATGATCACGATTGAGGGATATGAGGGGAGTGCAGTTGTTCCACGCCGAGTATCTATCCGTTCCGGCCTCCCTCAACAATCCCATCCACTGGCACATGAAACTAATAATTCACAAATGCGTAGATTTCTGATATCGTTTGATTACCATCCTGCCACGACACTTGGAGTACAGTCATGCACCTTCGTTCATTCTGCCTCATGTTTTTGCCGCTTGCATTCCTCGCAAGCGGATGCCTGCAGGTTCATACAGTGGTCAAGGTCAACACCGACGGAAGCGGAACGATTGAGGAAACCGTGACATACGGGAAATCCATCGCCATCCTCAAAGAGGTTTTCGACGAAAAAGAGGACGAGTGGAGTGAAGTCAGGGACCGAAGCCGTTCGTACGGGGAAGGTGTCACGTTCGTCTCTTCCAGTCGGATCCGGAGCAGGGACAGCCGCGGCCATCGAGCCATCTTTGCGTTCACGGATATCAATACGGTTCGTCTCAACCAGAACCCTGATCGCGTCGTCAGCACAGGATCGAAGAAGACAAGATCTGAAGGACCGAAGATGAAGGATGAGTACGTGACGTTCCGGTTCAGCAAGGGACAGCCTTCCCGCTTGACCATCTTGATGCCGCAGGAGAAACGCGCGGAGGTCAGCGTGAAAAAAGAACGGAAATCGCGTTCACGCGACGACGAGGGACTCGATCTTGCCCGATGGCTTGTCGGTGACCTTGAGCTCTCGACGACTGTTGAGGTTGAGGGACGCGTGATGGAGAGCAACGCGTCATTCCGGAAGGGATCGGTGATTACATTGTTCGCCATCAACCTTGACGATCTTCTCGATTCCGAAGGATTCTTGCAGGAAGCAAGTGAGTACGAGGAAATCTCTCTCAGCGACGCGAAGAGACTGATGAAGAAATATCCGGGCATTAAGGTGGAGCTCAATCGGGAAGTCAGCGTTTCGTTTCGGAAGTAGAAGCCGTCGGTTTCCTTTGACATTCGCGCTCGAAAGTCGTATGTTTTTGCCCACGAGGGGACAAGAACGACGATATCGCAGCGGTTGCCTGATCGTGGACGCGACCGCTTAGACGAATACGAATACAGCCCACTTCCGACCGCCAACGCGCATGAGATCCCTCCCACCTCTCTTCCTGATCGGAATTACTGCATTCGTCTTGGCCGTTGTGCTTTCGGTACGCCCGGCTGGCCACAGGAGTACGACGGAGTCGCAGGTTCATCAGACAGACCGAACGAGCCGAAGAACGTCCGGCGCGAAAGAGGCGCTCGATTTCTGGCACGCTGCGCGCGCATACCCGGAACGCACCATCCCTGAGGCAGCCTACACGCACGGCTTCGAATATTCCCGAACCTCTCTCCCGCCGCTTTCCAATTTGTTCCTGAAAGGAGCGCTCCTCCCTCGCTGGCAATCGATCGGTCCTCATAATATCGGCGGGCGTACGCTTTCCATCGCCATCAATCCTCTGAATCCCTCAACGATCTACGCGGGCTCTGCAAGCGGCGGCCTCTGGAGAAGTTATACCGGCGGTGTCGGCGCACAGGCGTGGCATCAAATCCGAACCGGTTTCCCGGTGCTCAGTGTGAAAGCCATCGCCGTTCACCCCACCGATACGAACATCATCTACATCGGCACAGGAGAGGTGTACGGTCACCAGGGTGCTCAACCAAGCGTCCATATCCGAACAACCCGAGGCAGTTATGGGATTGGCATCCTGAAATCGACCGACGGAGGACAAACCTGGACGAAGAGTCTTGATTGGTCCTATCAGCAAAGGCGCGGCGTCCAGGCGGTACGAATCAATCCCAAAAAACCGACGACCGTTTGGGCCGCGACAACCGAAGGAACGTATCGTTCGTTCGACGCGGGAGTGTCATGGACACGGGTGCATCCTGTCGTCATGGCCATGGACGTCGTGATCAACCCGTCGGATACCAACTACGTGTATGTCGCGTGCGGTGGACTCCGGAGTACCGGGCATGGTCTCTATCGCTCCACCAATGGCGGCACATCATGGGAGCAGATGACAATCGGACTGCCGGAGACATTTGGAGGGAAGGCCAATTTTGCGATCTATCGCTCATCTCCAAACATCCTTTTTGTCAGTATCGGAAACGGATCGTTCACGGGCGCAGGAACGTGGCTCTGCAAGACGACGAACCACGGATCGAGTTGGGAGATCGTCGAGTTGCTTGACTACGCGACTTATCAAGGGTGGTATTCTCACTATGTGGGCGTGGACCCGACGGATTCCAGCAAGGTGATCTGCGGCGGCATCGATATCTGGAAATCGACGACCGGCGGCACAAATCTGAGACAGAAGTCGTACTGGAACAAGTGGACATTTGGGAAAACCCCGGCCGGTGGTCCCGAAGGACCGGGAGACTATGCGCATGCCGATCACCACGCGATCGCATATCATCCCGCGAACCCGCGCATGATCTATTTTGCCACCGACGGAGGCGTCTTTCGATCGTTGGATGGTGGAGAGAGTTTTGAGGGATTGAACGGCGGCCTGCAGACCACCCAGTTCTACGGCGGATACACAAGTTCTGCCTCCGATTCACTCCTTGCAATCGGAGGAATGCAGGATAATGCAACCGCCATTTACGATGGATCTCTAGAATGGATTCGGGTCCTCGGCGGTGATGGAGCCATGACGGCGATTGCTCCCAACAACCCGCAGATCATGTACGGTTCGAGTCAATATCTGAGCCTGCGTCGATCCCTTGATCGAGGGAGCACATGGACGAGTATCTCACCTCCGAGTTCCACAACGACAGCATTCGTCGGTCCGTTTCTGCTCCATCCGACGGTACCTGATCTCCTCTATGCCGCGCGCGATCGGGTGTATCGATCGTTCAATCGCGGAAGCAGTTGGCAGACGCTCAACAGCAATCGGTCTCTCGATCAGAATCCTGTTCTTAGTCTCGCGGTCTCGCGAGCCACTCCCGACACAATCTACGCCGCGACCGCTCCCGAATCGTGGAAAGCCGGGATATTTGTTTCGACCAACGGAGGAGGAACATGGGAAAACATCACGCGAGACCTTCCCGACCGGTACTATCTGGAAATCGCTGTCGATCCTCACCGCGCATCGATTGCTTATGTATCATTGGGAGGATTCGGCACCTCGCATCTCTTCAAGACGACCAATACGGGGAAGAGCTGGATCGACATTGGAGCAAAGCTCCCCGATGTTCCGACATCCGCGATCGCGATCGATCCAATCTACCCTCACCACGTCTATATCGGAAACGATCTGGGCGTTTACCTGACAACAAACCGGGGAACGACCTGGCATTCTCTCAACGATGGGCTACCGGACGCCGTCATGGTGTCGGATTTGAGCATTTCCACCTCAAATCGAAAGCTCCGCGCCGTGACGCACGGAAACGGCGTCTACGAGACATCGTTGCTCACTCCGTTCACTATCCCGCCCGATGCTCCGCCTGCCGGATTCCGTCTGGATCAGAACTTCCCAAATCCCTTCAACGCGTTTACGGCGATCCCGTTCTCCGTGCCGCAGCGCGTTCACGTGACGCTTGGCGTCTATGATCTTGCCGGAAGGCTCGTGGCGACCCTCATCGATCGTGACGTGGAGGCCGGATCGTACGTGGCTTCGTGGGAGGCAGGGGGACTCGTAACCGGCGTGTACTTTGTCAGGATCGAAGCTGGAACTTTCACCAAAACTCAGAAGATGGTGTATTTGAAATAGATTCAGTCGTCAATCGATCGGCGGAGGAACGCATGCAGAACACCGTTGCATCAACCGAGGTTCAATTCCAACCCGTCCAACCGCAGGAACGGATCGAGACGATCGACATCCTGCGCGGCTTCGCGATTTTCGGCATCCTCATCGTGAACATGGCGTACTTCAATTCACCGGTTTATCTTATCATCATGCCGACCGATTGGTGGACGGGCACCGTCGATCGTGTAGCGCAAGGATTGATCCGGTTCGCGGCGGAGGGTAAGTTCATCACGCTCTTTTCGTTCCTCTTCGGACTCGGACTCGCCATCCAAATGCTTCGTGCGGAAGAGCAGGGCAAAAACTTCCTCCCGTTCTATCGACGACGACTTGTCGTTCTCTTCATCGTCGGACTGATCCACGCGTTTTTGATCTGGCACGGAGATATTCTCGTTCCCTACGCGATCTTCGGCTTCGTTCTGCTCCTCTTCCGAAATCGGAAACCAAAGACCCTCATCGTCTGGGCAATCGTCCTCTTGTTGATACCCGCCCTGCTGACAGGACTCGGCGCGACGATGCTTGAGCTGGGCCGAATGGTGCCGGAGGCAGGAGAACAAATCGACGCGCAATTCGCGCAACAGGCCGAAGAATACCGTGAACTCTCCCAGCGATCCATCGAGGCATATTCCCAAGGTGGCTTTTCAGAAATCTTCGCTCAACGTCTTGACGACCTCAGGTTCAACTACATGGGACTTGTGTTCTATTTCACAAACATCTTTGCGATGTTTCTGATCGGATTGTACGTCGGTCGCCGACGAATCTTCTCTGAACTCCCAACGCATCAGAATCTGATTCGTCGCACATTCTGGTGGGGATTGGTTCTGGGGATATCCGGAAATCTTATCTACGCGCTCGCGAGAGAATACTCCATCCCCTCCGAACCGACGCTCCTCTCGTTTGTCTCTACGGCAGGCTTTGCGTTTGGGGGTCCTGCTCTCTGCCTCTTCTATGCTGCGGCCCTCACACGTCTTTCGATGAGCAGCGGATGGAAGCGGCGACTTGCGCCGCTTGCCGCCGTGGGCCGTTTTGCCATCAGCAACTACTTGCTGCAGTCAGTGATTTGTACGTTGATCTTCTACAATTATGGTTTGGGATTCTATGGAGAGGTGGGACCGGCCGCGGGGTTGGTTCTCACCGTCGCAATCTTCTCCCTGCAAATCGTACTGAGTCGATGGTGGATACGACGGTATCGATTCGGACCGGTGGAATGGCTCTGGCGATCCCTCACGTACCGACGGAGACAGCCGATGGTTGCAGGCTGAGTGAAGAATTAGTTGTCGTCCACAAACAGAAACCCCCGTGAGTCATTCGACGCCGGGGGTTTCTGTATTACGGAATATAGCGATACAGAGGTTACTTGTTCAAACTCAGTTTGATGGTTTTCGAGTGTGTTCCTGCGAAGAGATGCGCGAAATACGTTCCACTCGGCACAGCCTGATTCGCGTTGTCCCGTCCATCCCAATGCACTTCAAATGAACCCCGTCCGTAGTCTTCGTAGCTGATGAGATTCTTGATTGCCCTCCCATGAATGTCGTAGATGATCAATGAAACGATCGCATCCTTCGGGATGGAAAACCGGATTGTTGTGGAGGGATTGAACGGATTTGGATAGTTCTGATGAAGCTTGAATGCGGCATCGGGCAGTTGATCAGCTGTCACCGAGGTTGGAGGCGCACTGCCGGTATGATCGCCGTGACACACCCTGCACGTCATCTTGCCGAGCGTATCATCACGCAGCGCCGGGCCGTGGCAGGTCATGCAATAGGTGACAACCGCCGGTGTTGTGTACAATGCTTTGAACTGTTGCTTGAGTTCGTCATTCATCAACTTAATCGAATACGCCGCGACATCGCCTGTCAATCGTCCACATCGTTCGCTCCGCTCGCTCCCCCCTCGCTTGAATTTCGAGAACGTACACCAAGTGGAGACGGACGCGTGGCAGAGAGGCGAACCGCAGGAGGATTGCGGAAGAGTCTTGTCATATCGGTTATCCCTGAAGGTCTTCGCCACAGCGTATTGGTTACTGACATCGGAGGGGAACAACGCTCCACAATACCATCCGATCAACTCATTGCCGATCTTCTCTGCGGCTGCTTTCGTCTGGCACAGGTTGATGGCGGTGAGAGCGCCTGTGAGCGCGCCGCACAACGTACCCCATGACCACGCGCCACCTCTTCCCCATTCGAGGAACTCGGTGGGCATTGTCGTATAGGGGGCCCCCACTTTTTCGCTAAGCAGAGAGACAATGGCATGATAAGCACCATAGGAGCATCCTCGCGCATAGTAGCCAAGGTGACCGCGGATTCGTCCTTCCTCAGCATCGATTTCCGCATACGGCCAGGGCCAGCTTGTTGTCTGACCGGACGACTTTGAGGACATCGCTCCCATCACTCCTACTCCTGCTGCGATGCCTGCGGCGATTTTTGCCGAGTTGCGAATGAACTGATGACGCGTTATCTGTTCGTTCATATGACTCCTCCCGAGATTGGTACTTAATGAGTGTGAAATGTGTTGACCAACACGTTCGCGTGAAGCCGGAGAAACTGGAACCGCAGCCGGCTCCATCCCCTCAGGCAATCTGGCGCCAGGCTTGTGCGAATGGTTCACCTGGTGTTCTGCGTGCAATCCACACATCCTGCCAAAAAGTGTGCCGCCTCAGAAATTCCTTGCTTCAAACAGAATTGAATGATGGTTCAGGAAACGTTCCCAACTGTCGGAAATCGATATCGATCGTTTCCAACGCGTGTGAAAAACTATTCCAAAAAGCAAATGTGTCCCGTTGGCAAGTGTGGCAGAATAGGAAAAGGCCCTGTAGAATTCCTCTACAGGGCCCGTGTGACTCGATAACCGAAGGAGACTAACGACGATACGATCGCTCAACGTACTCCGCCACCATGCGTTCGGTGTTATATTCCGGAAGGAGTGTTCGCATCGCGTGACGAATGCGCTTGATCCATGCGCGCGGAATTCCAGACTCATCACGCTCATAGAATTCAGGAATCACCTTCTCCGTGAGAATGCTGATCAACTTTTCAAAGTCGTGCTCATCCTGCGCGTCGAGATCGTTCTCGAAGTGGTTGTCCTCCCCGATGGCCCATCCGTTCGAGCCGTCGTACCCCTCGCGCCACCATCCATCCAGAATACTCAGGTTCAGTCCGCCATGAATGACGGCCTTCATCCCGCTCGTCCCGCTTGCTTCGAGAGGGCGCCTGGGATTATTGAGCCACACGTCAGCCCCCGAGACAAGCGCTCTGCCGATCGCGATATTGTGCTCTTCGACAAAGACCACTCTCCCGAATAGCTGGGGATGTCGACTCAGCTCGACAATATGCTGAAGGAACCTCTTCCCCTCGTGGTCCCGCGGGTGTGCTTTCCCGGCGAACACAATTTGGATCGGTCGTTCGGGATCTGCGAAAAGGGGAAGGACCCGATCGAGGTGGCGAAACAGCAGCGGTGCTCGCTTGTACGTCGCAAACCGGCGGGCGAAACAGATCGTGAGTGCGTCCGGAGAAAGCACGCGCTCCAACGATGCAAATCCTCCTTCTTCGCCGCCTGGATATCGACGCCGGATTTGTTTCCGTACAAACTCCACCAGTTCCCGTCGTAGCGTGTAGCGGAACGCCCAGAGCTCCTCATCAGAGGCGAGGCCGTCTTCCTCAATGCGACGCCAGAAATCGCGATCAAGAAGTTTGGCTGTCCAGTCGAAGCCCAGCCGTTTGTTCCAGAATTCGTGCGCCCGAGCGGTCGCCCAGCTCGGCGTATGCACTCCGTTCGTCACAAATCCGATCGGCACATCCTTCGGCTCCCGATCCGGATAGAGCGATCTCCACATCTCCCGACTTGTCCGGCCATGCAGTTCGCTCACCGCATTTGATGCCTTGGACATCTTCAGGGCGAGGACCGTCATGGTGAACGCCTCGCTTTCGTCCTCTGGACGAACCCGGCCAATTCCCATGAGCGTGTCGTGAGACAATCCGGTTGCGCGCCAGAACCGACCAAGAGAATGGGCAAGCAATTCCGATGAGAAACGATCGTGCCCGGCAGGGACCGGCGTGTGAGTCGTGAAAACACATTTTGATCGCACCGAGTCGAGAGCCGCATCAAACCCGACGCCGTTCGAGAGCTGTTCCCTCAGGAGTTCAAGAACAAGAAATGCCGAATGCCCCTCGTTCATGTGAAAGACGTCGGGATGAATTCCAAGCGAACGGAGAAGGCGAACACCTCCGATGCCAAGAACAATCTCCTGACCGATCCGGGTATCCATATCGCCGCCGTACACATTGGCGGAGAGCTTCTGAAAATGCTGATCGTTCTCGGGAATATTTGTGTCGAGGAGATAGATTTGAATGCGGCCGACGTCCAACTTCCACGCGGTGAAGGAGACGGTCGAATGACCGATCTCCACAGATTCGATGATTCGATTTCCATTTGCATCGACGATTGGTTGGAGGGGCAGATCATCCACCTTGTGCGGAACATAAAGTTCATACTGCCATCCCTCAGGTGTGAGCCGCTGCTCGAAGTATCCATCCCGATAGAACAGACTCACGCCAACGAATGAGAGACCGAGATCGCTGGCCGATTTCGCATGATCGCCCGCCAGCACGCCGAGTCCCCCTGAGTAGACGCGGAGTGATTCATGGAGGCCAAATTCCGCGCTGAAATAGGCAATTGAGGGGAGGGGCCTGTTCGGATGCGTGGCCGCCCACGTCTCCGTCTCTTGCTCGTACTGGTGGAATTCAGATACAACAGCTCTCACGCGTTCCGCGAGATCGCGATCCCTCAGACGGGCCTCGAGCTCCTGCCGCGAGAGTGACCGAAGAACGGCAACAGGATTGTGGCACGTCGATTCCCATACATACGGAGAGAGCTCGGCAAAAACCGATTGCGCCTGAGGATTCCAGCTCCACCAGAGGTTTTGGGAAAGTACGATGAGTTGATCAGCCAGGTTGGTTGACAAGGGGGGCTTCGTTGCGTCGTCCATCATTCACAGAAACAGTGGAAATTTGGCATGTTATCCAAAATGGATTGTTAGCAGGGTGTTGAAAAACGAGGTCCAATGTCATTCTGAATCCCGCTGTTTATTAGCGGGATGAAGAATCTGACTCATAAAGCGAGATTCTTCAGTCGCTTCCCTGCCTGCCGGTCCGAAGGACCCCTTTGGGGCAGGCAGGGCTCCTTCAGAATGACAGAATAATACTTTTTCAACAACTTCTTAGTCTGCAAAAAAATCTAAAGAAATGCCAGAAGAGAATTATTCGGAAGCCGTGGGTGGATGGAAATCGAAAGAGGCGGCTCCAGGTTCTCAGAACCGCCTCTCTTGTGAACAATGTCGTACGTCCGCGCTTCTACCGATGTGCGATTGGATCAGGATTCCCATCCGGATCGCTGCACGCGTATCTGTCTGTTTTCACGGAGGTGAGGAGGAGAATTCCAGCGACGTGCGGAGCTGCCATGGAGGTGCCACTCATCGTCGTCGTACCACCACCCTTCTTGGTAGAAAGGATGCTCACTCCGGGCGCAGCGAAGTCAACGGGCGGATTACCCCAATTGCTCCAGGAGGGCATACAATCATTCGATGCGATTGCTGAGATGGTGTATACGTTCGTGTGATTCACGCGAGCTGGTGAGAAGTCATTTGCATCAGCACCATCATTGCCGGCGGCAAGTGAGAACTTTATGCCTTTCCCTGCTGCATTCAGAACAGCATCGTCCAGTGCCGTCGAAGGAGGTCCGCCAAGACTCATGTTCGCGACATCCCCCGCGCTTGCAGCGGACGCGACATAATCCACACCTGCAATGACCTGGGAGTACGAACCGGAGCCAGAGTTATCGAGCACCCGAACTGCAACGACCGACGCGTTTGCCGCCACTCCGACAACGTCGATCGAATTATTGATCGCGGCAATCGTTCCGGCCACATGAGTCCCATGGCCGTGACCATCATCTGGACTATTTTTCCCTCGAGATACGAAGTTTCTGCTTCGCGCAACATCCACATTGAGGTCAGGGTGATCAAGATCGATACCCGTATCAATCACCCAAGCTGTCTTCCCTGTGCCGTCACCGGCGCCGCCAACGCGTGTTATTCCCCACGGTGTCGTCTGAGCTGCGGAACCTCCGGGCTTGGCCTGCACTCCGGGTCCGACCGAGACAACATAGTCATACTCGACATACGCAACTCGGGAATCGTTTCGCACAGCTTCAAGCCTCGCCTCCGGGATCGTCGCGGAATATCCCTTGATCGCGGTCTGATATACGTGACCGATCGCGACGGCGTGGAGACGCGCCATATCGGAGGCAACCTCCGGAACATTCGCAACATCTCCTTTGAGTACTACGATGTACGAATTGGGTACTCTATCCTGACCGGGAGCGATCTTGAAGAGCGGATTCGACACTGTCCCAAACTCGTCACCCGGCGATACTGGTGATCTCTGCTCTGAGCAGCCCCAGATTGAAAGCGCTACCGCCAGCAACACGACCACGGGAGATAGGACTCGTGATCTCATGCATACCTCCTTATTGAAAAGTGGATGATGGGGAACTGATTCGACCAAACTTTCGTGGAATATAGCGGATAGACCCAGATCTGTCAAGAAGAATCTTCTGTCACGGTCTTCAGAACAGCGCACGGGGATTTCTGACGCTGCTGATTTTGAGCGCTATTGATGGCGGATGGCATAGTAAGCGTACGAAATCGACATCCAGGTTTCTGCAGCGGGAGTAAAATGATAGGAATTACTAGAGGAACGCTCCCGAAGGGAATATCATCGGCTCCGAATGGGACCGATGATCAGGGGAGGTTCCTTTCAGCGTTACCACGGGGGTTAGTGAGGGTGCCTGCGAATCAGGCTTGTCGGATGCGACGAGCTTGCTGCAGGCACCTTTCCTTTTCTACCAGCGGCGGGGAGCATCTTTCACGCAGCGAACGGTATCGCGCGCAATCAGGAGTTCCTCATTCGTCGGGATGACGTAGACCTTCATCCGGGAATTCTCTTTGCTGATGATCCCTTCTTTTCCCCCCTTCATGCCTCGGTTGAGTGCGTCATCAAGCTCGATCCCCATCCATTCGAGACCGGAGCAGATGCGCTGACGAACGACGGGGGAGTTCTCTCCGATACCACCGGTGAAGATGACCGATTTGGCACCCCCCATGTCCGCCAGGTACGCCCCGACATACTTCCGGACGCGTTTGCAGAATACATTGACAGCCAGTGCAGCACGACGATCCTGGTGTTCTTTCTCTTCCTCAAGCAAGTCGCGCATGTCGTTCGTCAGTCCGGATACTCCCAGGAGACCCGACTGCTTGTTGAGCATCGTGTCGACCTCGCTGATCGAGAGACCCTCCTTATGCATCAGGAACTCAATGATCGAGGGATCGATATCGCCGGCGCGTGTTCCCATGACCAGACCCTCCAGAGGGGTCAATCCCATTGAGGTATCATACGAATCGCCGGCCTTGATTGCGCAGACGGAGCACCCGTTGCCAAGGTGGATGGTCACGACGTCCACCTCTTCTCGCGAAACGGATTCGAGCTGGCGGTAGCGAAACGCGACGTACCGGTGAGACGTGCCGTGAAATCCGTACTTCCGGATTTTGTGGCGCCGGTAGAGCTGATAGGGGATCGCGTAGAGATACGACGTCTCCGGCATCGTCGAATGGAACGATGTGTCGAAGACCGCAACCTGGGGAATCCCCGGACCGAAGAGCTCGATTGCCGATCGAATGCCTTTCAGGTTGGCGGGATTGTGCAGAGGTGCAAGCTCAATGACGTCTTCGATCCCTTTGACCACATCATCGGTGATGATGACAGAACGTTTGAACTTTTCGGCGCCATGCACGACCCGATGGCCAACAGCCTGGATATCACCGAGCGATCGAATCCCCGGAATGTTGGCATCCGCCGAAACAACCCAGCGAACAACGTAGTCCAACGCCGCCCGATGATCCCTCAGAGGGACAACGCTCTTGAGGGGAGCATGACCCGTCGCCTGGAGGGTGACAAGCGATTGGCTGCCAATCCGCTCGATGACTCCTTTCGCATGTTGGACGTCGGAATTCTGTTCGATGCGCTCCAGATCAGTTTGAATGATTTGAAACTTCAGTGAAGAACTTCCGCAATTGAGGACCAGGATATTCATAGGATTGTCGATCAGGTTCGTAGAAGGGAGTGAAAGAGATGAAATGAACTCACGAGCGGTCCGCTGCATGAGTTCACTCGTGTTAAGGTAGCGCAATGTTGCCCGAAACTCAAGTGCCGCTCCTTCCGTTTCACTTTTTTTTGTGTATCTTTTGTGATAATCCATCACCAATGGAGGGAAGGAAGATGAGATCGTCTTTCACAGCGTTGATCGTCTCAGTTTTGACATTCGTCGCCTCATCATCAGCGTCGGAGTTTTTCGAAATCAAGAAAGTGGCTGACGGAGTCTACGCGGCAATCGGGAAGCCCGGTGTCTTGAGCAACGGTGCATTCATCGTGACGGAAGAAGCAGTGATTGTTGTCGACACGCATTTGCGTCCGAGCTGGGCACGCGATCTCATCACGGAAATTCGAACGATCACCGACAAGCCGGTCCGCTACGTCATCAACACGCACTGGCACAATGATCACACGCAGGGGAATCAGGCATATCGGGCGGCGTTTCCGACCGGCACGGAGTTCATCGCACATCACCACACGCGCGAAGACATCATCGGCATAGCGATTCCCAGCATGAAGCAAAACCTGAACGATCTCCCCTCCCGGCTGTCGCAACTGAAGGCGCAGATTCAGTCGAGGACGCGGCCCGACGGTACGGCACTGACAGAGGCCGATCTTGCCCAGGTCCAGCGCACCCTCGAAAGCCAGGAAAGATATCTTTCCGAGCTTCAGTCCATCGAGATTACGCTTCCCACTCTTACCTTTGAAAAGAGCGCTTCTATTCACTCTGGATCCCGCCGGATCGATCTGCTCTATTTCGGAGAGGGACACACCCGCGGCGATCTTTTCGTCTACCTCGCCGATGCCAAAGTCCTGATCTCCGGCGATATGCTGACCGGCGGCGTACCATTCATGCGGGACGCCATTCCCTCTGCCTGGGGTCCAACCCTCGAAGCCGTGGAAAAGCTTGACATTGCGACGGTGATACCCGGCCATGGTGACGTGCAGACCGGGAAGGGCCGACTCCAGCTTGTCATCCGGTACCTGCGCGATCTCGGACCTGCTGTCCAGCGCCACGTTGCAAAAGGTGCATCGCTTGAAGAGACGACCAGCGCCGTGCTTCAGGAACTTTCGGCGTACGAGAAGGAGTTTCCCAACTTCCGACAGTCGCTCACAGGACCGCTCGGTAACATCACCAAAACCTACGAAGAGCTGAAGGCCAGGAAGTAGCGTCGCAAATTCCTTCATGAAGAAATACAAGCTTAAACCTCTCGGCTCCGGGGATCTCACCCTCGTCCAGCCCCGCACGTTCACCCTGGACTACCGGCGTGAATTGAACGACGCGCAGTTTGAAGCTGTCACCTCGGTTGACGGCCCGCATCTGATCATCGCGGGGGCCGGAACGGGAAAAACGCAGACAGTCGTCTACCGCGTGGCATATCTCGTGGAACTCGGAGTGAAGCCCGAAAACGTTCTGCTCCTGACGTTCACGCGCAAGGCCGCACAGGAGATGCTCCGGCGCGCGGCCATACTTCTTGACAGCCGCTGCGAACGCGTTTCCGGCGGTACCTTTCATTCCTTTGCCAACATGCTTCTCCGGAAGCACGCGTCCCTTATCGGATTCGAGCCCACATATTCCATCCTCGATCAAGGCGACGCCGAGGACGTCATCAATCTCATCCGCACACGATTGAAATTCGATACAAAGGAAAAACGATTCCCGCGTAAGGAAACCCTCTACGACTTGTACAGCCGATCCGTCAACACGCAGACCTCGCTGACCGACTTACTCGCGCTCGACTATCCCCACTACCTTGAACAGGAAGCCGACATCCAGAGCGTTCATCACGCGTACGAGCGCTACAAGAAGGTACACAATTTGATGGACTATGATGATCTTCTCGTCAATCTTGTCGTACTGTTCAGGAACAACGAGGCCGTCCGCCGCGCGATTTCCGATCGATATAAGTACGTGATGGTCGACGAGTATCAAGATACGAATCGAATTCAGGCCGATATCGTCGCCCATCTCGGCCACAGATACCGAAATGTCATGGTGGTCGGCGATGATGCACAGGCGATCTACGGGTTCCGGGGATCGACCATCAAGAACATTGTCTCCTTCCCCAAGGAGTTCGCTCCCTGCAAAGTGATCAAGCTTCAGGAAAATTACCGGAGCACGCAGCCCATTCTCGACCTCGCAAACGAGATTTTACGGCGGAGTCCAGCCCTCATCGATGAGGAGAGATGATGTATTTCAAGCGGCTCTACACGAAGAAAGAGGGGGGCGAGCTTCCGCAGCTTGTGATCGCGTCGGACGAGAATGTTCAGTCGCGCTTTGTCGTTCAGAGGATCCTCGAGTTGCGCGAGGAAGGAATTCCTCTTGAGGAGATTGCTGTCCTCTTCCGCTCATCCTTTCATTCGTTCGATCTCGAAATCGAACTCAGCAAGGCGAATATCCCCTTCGTCAAGGTTGGAGGATTCAAGTTTGTGGAAACAGCCCATGTCAAAGACGTGGTGGCTTATCTTCGGGTGCTTGAAAATCCACGCGACGTGGTGGCGTGGAATCGCATCCTGCTGCTTCTTGACGGCGTGGGACCTCGAACTGCGGAAAAGGTGATCGACGATATCCTCACCAAGCGGCTTGCCCCGCTCGCGGGGGCTCCGCAGGCAACGGTGACATCGAAGTTCTGGACCGAATATCAGCATCATCCCGAAAATGTTCGGAAGCTTTTTGCCACACTTCGTCAGGTGGCTTCCCCCTCCATTCCCCCCGCTGAGAAAGCGTACCACGTCATGCAGTACTACGAACCGCTCCTTCGGGCCCGATACGACGATCACAACAAGCGCAAAAAGGACCTCGAGATGTTTCTAAACATCACCGAACGCTACCATGATGTCCCTTCCCTCCTAACGGACATGGCCCTCGAACCGCCGAATGAAAGTATCGTCGATGTCGAAGCCCCCGGCCACGAAACCGAATACCTGACGATATCGACGATCCACAGTGCAAAGGGACTTGAGTGGAATACCGTCTTTGTCATCTATGCTCTGGAGGGGCGATTTCCCAGCATGCGTTCCGTGCTTGATCCGGAAGAGTTGGAAGAAGAGCGACGATTGATGTATGTCGCTTGCACTCGGGGGAAAGAACACCTCTACATCACGTATCCGATGAACATCTATGATCGGGAATCCGGACTGATTCTCACGAAGCCCTCACGCTTTCTCGAAGGAATCGGCGGCAATCTGCTGGAACCATGGGTCGTCGAGTAGATGTTTTTTTCAATCGATTCACTAATATCACCGTTGTCTTCCTGAGTGCGCATGACAGATCATCCTCCGATCTTCCTTGATCGCAACGAAAACCAGTATGGGCCTGCTCCCCGTTGCTTCGACGTCCTGAAATCGATTGGTACGGAGAAGCTGAGTATGTACTCCCGCGACTATGCGCGGGGCATCAAGAGCCGGCTCTCCGAGCGGTTGAGCACGGAGCTCGGTATCCCTGAAAACCAGATCCTCCTGGCCGAAGGAAGTGAGGATCTAATTAAGCAGGCAATCCATTGCTATGTCGGTCCGGGCGAACGGGTCCTCTGCCCCGAGCAATCGTGGTGGTACTATCGATCGGTTGCCACTGAAGTCGGCGGCATCACGACCACCTACGCGCTGAAGCAGGGGAACGAATCGTACTATTATGACGTGGATGAGATGATCGAGCTCTATGATCGTGAGTCTCCTCGCATCGTTCTCATCGCCTCGCCGAACAATCCGACGGGCAATTCGTTTCCGATCGATGATCTGAATCGACTGACCGAGGCGTTTCGGGAGAGCATCGTGATTCTCGATGAAGCGTACCGCGGTTTCGTACCGGATATCGCCGAGCACGCGGGAGAGTTGCTCAGCCGGTATCGCAACCTGCTGATTCTCAGAACGTTCTCGAAGCTCTACGCCCTTGCCGGGGCCCGAATCGGCTTCGCGCTCTGTGGTCCGAGTCTGAACCGCCTGAACACATTCGCGTCACGCTTTCTTGGATACAATAGAATCTCCGAAGAGCTTGCGCTCGCCGCACTTGATTCTCCCGAGTACTATACCTCCATTGCGTCGAAGATAACCGAAGATCGCGATCGATACACCGAATTCTTCGCCAATATCCCCGGAGCGCGTTGTTACCGCTCCGACGCAAACTTTCTGCTTATCCGACTGCCGCCGGAGATCGTGAAACCTTTGAAGCAACATCTTGCAGCGGAACAAATCCGGATCAAATTTTTCGAAGAGGGAGAGTTCACGGACTTCATCCGTATCACAATCGGAACAGCCGAACAAAACACACATCTTCGCGAAACGATGAGAACATTCTTTCACGCCATTCCCGGGCAAATCACCAGATGAAGTGCGTCATCCTCGCCGCCGGTGTGTCCAGGAGACTTCGTCCGATCACGAACGATACGCCAAAGTGTCTCCTGAAGGTCGGTGGCATTCCGATTCTCGAACGCATCATCCGGGAACTGCACGCGGCGGGCATCGTGGACATCGCGATCGTCCTGGGTTACCGGGATGACCTCATTCGGCGGTTTCTTCGGCGAAGATTCCCCGACGCGACGATCGCGTTCGTCAAGAACACCTCCTTCCGATCTACCAACAACGCCTATTCCCTTTTCATTGCACGTGAGTTCTGTCTTCATCACCCGACAGAGGGACCGCCCAAGCGGGGCAGAAAGAAGACGATACCGGATCATTCTTTTCTTCTCCTGGACGGCGACATCATTTTCTCGCATCATCTTCTGACGCATCTCAAACAATCTCGAGGGGCCAATCGCGTAGCCGTGAGAGTCTCAGGAAAGCACAATGAGGAGGAGATGCGCGTGCGAATCGATCGGTACGCGAACATCCTCGAAATCAGCAAGCATGTTTCATTTCGATCGACGTTCGGAGAATCGCTCGGCATCGAGATCTTCTCCCCCCGTGCAACCGTCCGCCTGTTCGCGATTCTTGGGGAACGAATGCGGAACGGGAATGGAAGATCGGAATACTACGAATCGGCGTTTCAGCAGATGATCGACGAAGGGATCCCCCTCAAAGCCATCGACGTCAGTTCCTTTCCTGCGGCGGAAATCGATACGAAAGAGGACCTGGAATACGCGGAGCACACCCTCATCCCCCTCCTCGACCATGCCTGAGCCCGTCACATACGAACGCTCGCTCAAATCCCGGCAGTCCGACGAACTCATCAACACGTATCTCCTCCGTCCGATTGCCGGTCTCCTCGTGACGATAGTCTCCCGCACCCCGATCACCCCGAATCACCTCACACTCCTCTCGATCATCGCGGGACTCGGTGCGGCGTCTCTCTACGCCCGGGGCGATCCAACGGTGCTTCCGCTTGCCGGATTGGCGGTCACGACGAAAGATCTTCTGGATTCGGCTGATGGCCAGTTGGCCCGCGCGAAGAGTCTGTTCAGCCGATCGGGGAGATTTCTCGATTCCATTGGAGATTTCGTCGTAAACCTGGCCGTCTTCAGCGCCATCGGATGGCATCTCTATCGGGAGTCGCAGGACCTCGCGGGTATGGTCCTCGCGATCGCAGGACTCGCGGGCATCACGCTTCGGGTCTCGTACCACGTATTCTATCAGGTCTCGTTCCTGCACGGAGAGGGCATCTATGGGGGAAATCGTCTGACGGAAGAGATGACGGAGGCAGATCGGCGGGGTCCCCGTCTCACGCTTGCACTGCAAAAGGTGTTTCTCGGGATCTATGGGTGGCAAGACCGATTGATGCTTCGAATCGACCGATGGTGCCGGGGAAGTATCCGCGATCCGGATGGCCTGGCACGCTGGTATGGCGACGGCGCCGGACTGCGCATTTCAGGATTGCTCGGGATTGGCACCGAGCTGTTTCTGCTGACACTCTTTTCGATTCTGAAAGAGCTCGATCTCTACTTGTGGGCGAACATCGTCGGAATGAACGGAATTCTGATTGTCTCGATAACGTACCGCAGGCGCGTGTTGCGAAGAAGACTTGCTTTCACGCGTACGAGGTAGGGATGTTCAGCGTTTTTTTCTTTTGCGCAGTTGTTCGTAGCGTTTGATCTTTCCCCGAATGACGGCAAGCAGCGATTCATTCGAAAAGGGCTTTGTCACGTAGTCGTCCACCCCCAATTCCTTCCCCATCCGGATGAGCACCTCATCGGTCAGTCCGCTCAGGAAAATGAATGGGATGTCTGTCGCGTGCTCCAATTCCTGCACTTTTTGATAGAACGTGAATCCTCCCATGGTGGAGGTTTCGAGATTGATGTCCGAGATGATCACGTCTGGAGAGTACTCCTGGAGAATCCCGTACGCTTCGTCTGACGTTGTGACGGCCTTCACGACGTACCCTGCCTCCTCCAGCATTTCCGCGACCACATGGAGGAGCTTTTCATCATCATCGATGAAGAGGATTTCGTTGGCTCGTTCCATCGGCGCGCCGGTTCCCTGAACCCGGGCCAGGATATCATCATGATCCTGCGGTGCGATCTTGAAGCGTACCTGGAGTTGACGCACCTCGTCGCTTTCCGGCCCGAGCTTGTCGACAATCAGACACTTATGGAGGCTGGTCTGATAGTACCGGTGGCGGACTTCACGCTCAAGCGAATCATGTTCGACGCTGGATATCGAAAATGAACTCCGAAGCGAATGAAGCTGTTCGAGCTCACGTTCTCCGACAGACCCGTCTAGCCACACTTCTTCGAGCACCTTTCGATAGATCTTCAGTGCCTCTTCCTTCATAGCGGCTGCCGGATCGGTAGGTGGAGGTGGTGACGGAGGGGGGGGTGGGGGGTGGACTTTGCGTTGCTCGCGCTCGGTCTGGAACTTTTTCAAATCCTCGCGAATCGCCTGAGGCGGACGGCGCATTTCCGCTTCACGCAGGCTCTTCTGGCGCTCTTCCTCCGCTTTGCGTCGGGCTTCCTCGATGTCTCTGAGCCTCTGCTCCTCCGCCCTTTTTTTGTCCTGTTCTGCGGCGGCCAGCTGCTGTTGTCGCTGTTCCAGAAGATACTGGATCCGTTCTTCGTACGCCTTCACGTAGACGTTTCGAGGATCCTGCTTTTTCGCGCGCTCGATTTCCAACATCGCAGGTTCGAGCTGACCCGCCCGCAGAAGCTGGTCCACCCGCTTTAGGATCTCACTGATCGCCTTCTTCGTATCATCCCGTGGAGTGAGCTGGGCCATAGGCCGTTATTTCGTGTACACGTACGTTCTGGAAAGTCTGGAGGGGCGGGAGGCGACCCTCTGGGGTCATCGCGAATCCAATTTCTTCCGGGGACCTCTTCAGAGCAGACGCTCCCGTGTGACAAAGGACGTCCGGGATTGCGATATTGGATTTATGGTACACAACCTTTCGAGCAAATGCAAGAAACGCACGGTTTCCCCACATTCCCGACCCGTGCGCGCGTTCGATGATGTCCCGCGATTCGCGGCAAGCGGTCTCGCCGGGAATCACGACCTCAGTTTCCGCTTGACACTATCATGCAAATTGATTTCATTGTAACGACATAAATGTCGCATGGAGCTGTCATGAAGAATGCCATTGGAGTGCGGATCAGGGAAGCACGTCTCGCAAAATCCCTCGAACAGGCACGTCTCGCCGCGAAGCTCGATATCGCGACGCGAACGCTTCAGAGATGGGAGAAGGGTGAACAGATTCCCGCAGGAAACTACTTGATGAAGATTGCGAAGCACACGGATGTCTCGGCACACTGGCTCTTGACCGGCGAGGGGGAAATGTATGTCCGCGACCATCCCGTGCCGAACATCCTCCCTCTTCCGACAGGCAGGTACAAGAAGATCCAACTCGTTTCACTGCCGCTACTCTCCTCTGTTCCGGGAGGCGCGCCGAGTCTCACGTTCCACCCCGACTACGTCGAACGCTATATCTCTGTGGACGATGTGAACGACAGTCAGGCATTCGCCCTCGAGGTAAAAGGAAACAGCATGGCACCACGGATCGAGGATGGAGACACCATCGTCGTGAGTCCCAAGCTCGACATTCGGAATGGCGACATCTGTGTGGTACGGGTGAGTGACGAGGACACCGTGAAGAAGATCAAGATTGAGGAACAGCTCGTTTATCTGATTCCCCTCAATCCCGAATATGAACCGATGGCAGTAAAGAAGAAGGATATCACCTTCATGTGGAAAGTGATCAAGGTTATCAAGGATCTCTGACGCGTCCTCCCTGCCGATCAACTCTCCTCACGCCGAAAGCTCGGTGTGTGACTCATCATACAGGTCTGCAAGCACGATGGCCTGATCTGCAATCCGCTCCGCTTTGTTCAGGGTCCCGATGAAGATCAGGCTCTGTCTCGTTTTCGATTTCCCGGCTTTCACCCGTTTCATTTGGTGACGATCAAATTCGCGGATCGTTTCCTTGAGTTGAGCCAGGCGATCCCTCTGCGTCGGAAGCTCGGAAAAATCCTTCGTTTCCAGCATCGTGATGCACGAAGCGATCACCCCCAGCGCCTCCTCCCTCACCCTCTTCATTTCCTGGATTTGTTCCTCGTCGAGGGGCTGGTGGTTGTTGATGATATACGTATGACTCGCGTTGGTGAGCGATGAGAGGTTGATGCCGATGATCTGGAGAGCACCAATTTTGCGCGCGTAGCGCGGCGAGGCCGCGTGTTCTCCCTCTGCAGTCGACTTCATGACTTCAAGGATGTCAGTCACGATCCGATCTCCATCCTTGGAGAGAGTGCCGGCGCGATAGAGGGAGTTTTTCAATTCCCTCCGACCTTCTTTCATCAATCCTTCATAGCACTCCCGAATCGTTTCCGAAACATCTCGCATGTAGCGCGCGACGGTTTTCATGTTCCCTTCGAACCGGCCCAGAGGAGCCGCCAGCGTCCCGACTTCACTTTCACGGCGCGCAAACTCTGCCTCGCGTGTGCTGTGCAGGCGATTCGAACGAAAATAGAAGAAGAATCCAAACGCCACGAGACCGAGAATCGCAGGGAGTTTGCCGTAATAGATTGCATAGGCGAAGGCAAAGGTCGCGGTAAACGCCAAGAGGGCGGTGAAAAACCATCCGCCGATCACCGTGATAACCCCGTTGACCCGGTAGACGGCACTCTCTCGTCCCCATGCACGGTCAGCGAATGAGGTGGACATCGCGACCATGAAGGTCACAAACGTAGTCGAAAGCGGGAGCTTGAGTGATGTGCCTAACGAGATCAGGGCGCTGGCAACCATGAGATTTACCGCTGCCCGCAAGAGATCAAATGCCGGAGGGGGACCATCATCAGCCGCAACGAGCTTCGCCTTGGAGAGATCGAGACGTCCCGCGATGGCACGCTGGAGCGTCAGCGGTACGGCTCTCTGAACGACCGAAAAGAGACCCAGCGCCATCCGCACAATCGTCCTCGACAGCAGTGAAGATTCGAATCGTTCGACTCCTTCTTCCTGTCTTCCGAGTGTGACTTCGGTCTCAGTCACCGACCGTGCCTTTCTCGAGAACCAGAGGGTCATCACCATGATTGCTCCGGCGACGAGGAGAATCAGCGTGTTTGCTCGAACTGGCGCGGCCAGACCTCCCATCATCAGGTTGGCAACATCGCCGCCGCTCCCCGATGCCAACTCATACGCCCCCAGCGCGCCCATCGGGGCGCCGATGAAGTTCACCAAATCATTCGCGGCGAACGAAAGGGCGAGCGCAAATGTCCCGATGAGGACAATGATCTTCAGCACGGGGATTTTGGTAAGCGAGATCACGAGTTGCCACACGATCACCCAAATGACGAAGCTGTAGACCAGAATTTCCACGATGTTCGACCGGATCCAGCTCACGTGCTCCGACGTGAGAACGGCCGATCCACTGGCTCCTTTTACAAGGATGAAGTAGGTGATCGCCGTCAGTGCTGTTCCACAATACAGGGCGCCGTATCTCCGAAACGTCTTCTCATAGTCAAATGTGAAAATGATGCGCGTGATGAACTGAATCGTTACACCGAAAACGAACGCGATCACGATCGACAGTCCGATGCTTGAGATAATCGTGAGGACCCTCTCCGTGTTCAGAAACTGGAGAACATCTCCAAAGACCCCACCCATTTGCGTCACTTTGATGACCGAGACTGCCACGGCACCCCCCAGCAATTCGAATACAATTGAGACGGTTGTCGAGGTCGGCAGTCCGAATGTATTGTACAAATCGAGCAAAATGATATCTGTGAGCATGACGGCAAGAAAGATCACCATCACTTCGTGGAAGGTGAACATTTCCGGGTTGAAGATCCCTCGCCGGGCCACCTCCATCATCCCACTGGAGAACATCGTGCCGGCAAGGACTCCCAGTGAAGCGACGATCATGATCGTGACCCGCGAAGCCGCTCTTGAACCCACCGCCGAATTCAGAAAATTGACCGCGTCGTTGGCAACTCCAGCATAGAGGTCAGCGATGGCAGTACAGAACAGTACAATGAGGACAAAGAGATAGAATTCCATAGCGATTCTTTTTCTTGATCAGATGTATGTTCTCTTCGGACGGAAAGAAGGAGTACGTACGCTGGCACGCTGTCCGAAAAAAAGAGGATCCGTAAAAGGCCGGATCATGGTACGAAATATTCTGGGTGAAAGCCAGAGTCACGATCGGCATTTCTTTTGTTGCAGAAATCGAGTTTTGCCGCAGCTTCAGATTGTGATTGGAGAGGTTTCTTCATATATTTGTGCCAGGCAAGAGGGCCAGCGGAATCGTCAGCCACGGATTCGGTGCCGATCATCTTGTTCTCTCTCATTGCAGCATCGAGATATGCCCAGATGGCGGCCGCCTTTACAGACATCGTTTCGGCGGCCAGGGAACTGGCGGACCTGCCCGCCGGATATGCCCGAGTGGCGGAATTGGCAGACGCGCTAGCTTCAGGAGCTAGTGGCCGCAAGGCCGTAGGAGTTCAAGTCTCCTCTCGGGCACCACTCGCCGAATGCTGTCCTGCATGGCAGGCGGGCGCGCTAGCTTCAGGAGCTAGTGGCCGCAAGGCCCTGCAGGTTCGATTCCTGTTCTGGGCACTACAAAGAAAAACTCCCCTTGTGGGAGTTTTTCTTTGTACCTGTCACTGGAACCCGAATCCCTTCCTGTTGAATCCCGATGTTGTCAAACATCGGGATGAAATCCCGTTGCTGTAGAACGGGATTCTGGGCCCGAGGATGAAAAACTCCCCTTGTGGGAGTTTTTCTTTGTACCTGTCACTGGAACCCGAATCCCTTCCTGTTGAATCCCAATGTTGCTAAACATCGGGATGAAATCCCGTTGCTGTGAAACGGGATTCTGGGCCCGAGGATGAAAAACTCCCCTTGTGGGAGTTTTTCTTTGTACCTGTCACTGGAACCCGAATCCCTTCCTGTTGAATCCCGATGTTGTCAAACATCGGGATGAAATCCCGTTGCTGTAGAACGGGATTCTGGGCCCGAGGATGAAAAACTCCCCTTGTGGGAGTTTTTCTTTGTACCTGTCACTGGAACCCGAATCCCTTCCTGTTGAGTCCCGATGTTGTTGAACATCGGGATGAAATCCCCGCCCGATTCCCGCCGGGATAGAAGCACAGCGAACGTCCGGCTGCATTGCGAAGAAGAGCACGTGCAGTCATTACGAAACAAGAAAGGGCACAAACATCGTGCCCTTCCTTCCTTCAAAAAGAAATTCTGCTGGCAACTACCGTCGAACGGCGGCCTTCTCTGTACACGTGCCACATAAGACAAATCGAGTTGGCAGCTTGATGTGCTTGGGCACGTAACTTCCCTTCTCCCGTATGTGATCAAGCGTCAGCTCGAACGACATCCGCCCGAGCTGGTAGTTTGGCTGCTCGACATAACTCACGGCGGGCGAAATCAGTTCATTCATGCCGCTATGACCGAAACAGAGGAGGTCGATGTCATCCGGAATCCTCATCCCCATCTCCCGCACGGCTTTCAACACCCCCACGGCCACCGGAAACGTCACGGTGAAAATCACCTCAGGATGATTCGCGCTTCCAAAGATCTGCTTGATACTCCTGTAGCCCTGTTCCTCGTCGAAGCCGCCAAACACAACCCATTCCTTCTTCACGGCGAGGTTGTGCTTATTCATTGCATCAAGAAATCCCTGATAGCGTTCGCGACCGATGTTCGTGTGCTGATATCCCGCGAGATGTGCAATCCTTCGGTATCCGATTTCGATGGCATGCTGAATCGCCGCGAACGCTCCGCCCCGATCATCCGCTTCCACGGTCGTGAAACCGTTCAATCGTGGAACCCGATCCATGAAGGTCAGTGGGAGACCCATGCGCTTGATTGCCTGAAAGACTTTCAAGTCCTTCGTCTCCTCGGAGAGGGAAATAATAAGTCCATCAACCCGCATAGAAAGCAAGGAATGTATATGCCGCAGTTCTCGTTCGGCAGTTTCCTGGGAAACGGTCAGGATGATCTCGTAATTGTGTTCAAACGCCGTATCGTAGATCCCTTCGATGACGCTGGCAAAGAAGTGATGAGCAATTTTCGGGACAACCACACCGATCGTATTGGATTTTTGAGACGAGAGGCTGCGCGCGAGGAGGTTGGGATAGTATCCCATTTGGTGCGCCTTCTTCTTGATCTTCTCCGCCGTCTCGCTGGAAATATCGGGATGTCCCCGGAGCGCTTTTGAAACTGTGACCTTCGAGACTTTCAGCTTCTCGGCAATGTCGTCGAGGGTCACCTGAAGTTCAAGATGATGTCTTTTCTTTGCCATGATTAGAGCTCCTTGTGCATCGCCAGGTATCTCACCATGGAGGTACTGGCCGGTCGATCAGAGTTCCCTCCAGCGTCGGTTGCGCTTGAAGGTGCTTTCTCCTTCTCTTCCCGCACGCGCGGTGCCAGATCGAAGGCCGGGAGGGGGCGCACCCGGCCCCGTTTGCGCCCCATTCCGGAAGACGCCGATTGGCGGACTTATTTCAGCAAGACCATCTTCTTCGAAAGGATCTGCGTACCTGATGAGAGTTGATAGATATACACTCCCGAAACGAGATTCGATCCCTCGAAATCAACGACATACGTGCCTGCAATCTTTTGCTCATCAACGAGCGTGGCAATCCTGCGTCCCAGCAGATCGAAGATATCCAGCCGCACACGCGACTCCGTCGGAACGGTGAATTCGATTTTCGTGCTGGGGTTGAAGGGATTAGGGTAGTTCTGGCTGAGCGCGAAGTTTTCAGGAACTACCTCGCTCGCTGTCACGCTCACCGGCGGATTCGCAAGCCACGCGGCTTTGCGTGCCGGGAACCAGTTCAGATCACCGACAGGATAACCGCCCTGGGCTCCGGTGTACGCCACCGAAGTCGTCGGATATGCGCAGTTGAGCGTATCGTGGAAGTATTGCCAGCTTCTCCGATCGAAGTCGAAGGAGTTGTTCCACGCCGCAGTAGGAGTGTTCTTCGTCTTGTTACCGCCGGTCGGCGATCGGTACCATCGATTCAGCTTGTTCATCACCAACGGGACTCTCGTCAGCACAAGCGGCGGCGTAATCTTCCTGAACGCCGTGACCGAGTCGATTCCGATTCTCCGGTTGATGTGATAGGACAGAGGAACTCCCTCTCCGGTCACACCTGCCGCGGCGAATTCAGTGTAGAATTTCTGGCCCGAATCGGAAACCGCATAGTAGTTGTTGCGGATCGTCCAAATGGTGGTGTCGTTGGGTGATGTGAAGATCCACATCATTCGCGCCCCGCCGAACTGGTCTTTCTCGCCATGATTCAGGAACTCGGCCTGACGAACGGCATCCGTATCGTTCCCGAGCGAAAACGGATCGATGAACAGGTTGTTGGTAATGAGGGCCCGTTTCCCCATCGACCCAAGTGACAGGAGTCCATGGTACGACATACCGTTCACCAGCGTGTTATGGTTGAATTTCAAGTAATGAATCGGACCGGTACCCGCCGCGGGATTGCTGAAGTTGTAGTGGCGAATCACACGATCCTGCCAGTTCACGAACGTGCTGTTCTCGACAATCATCGAGTCGCACGTTGCGTCGCGAAGATCGATCCCCTTTCCGGCACCGAGGTTGGATCGACCGAGGTATCCCATGTTCGCGAAGATGGTGTTCGTGATGGACACGATCTTCGCTGCGCCGTCTGTGCGGACATGGTTACCGTTGGAGTTCGTGAGGATACAGCTATCAATCACGATCCGCGCTCCCGCGCCTGCCGTCGGAACGTTGATCAAGGCACCCTGGAGGTTGTTGAGATTCGTATCGATCGGTTCGAAGTAGCCCGTGAGGACATGGCCATCCTCCCACTTCGGTTTGCGAGTCGATGATTCCGGTCGGCCTCGGTCCCAGTCTATGTTCCCGGGCATATGCGGAATGCCCGAACGTTGCATTCCCGCGCCGCACTTCATCCACGATCCGCCGATCGACGGCATCGCGCTCCGGAAGAACTGCACCGGCAAATTTCAGCACATCCTCATATGCTTCTTCGGCCCTCTGCGTATAATTGGCGGCGAACTCAAAGGGGATTGCCACCCGGCCTGACACGCGGTAGGGACCCTCAACTCCGTCGTTCCAGTTGTTCAGAGAGGTTGCGGCCGATCCCTCCAACACGTTATCAGCGACGTACCACCTCCCTTCGGCATCATCAGGCTCGAGAATACGATCCCTACGGAGAGTCGCCGGGCCAGGCTTATAGTAGTTCGCGATCACATTCTGACGTCCCCTCTCCCCTCCGTAGGCCGCTTTGAATCCCCAGTTGAAAACAACATTGTTCCGGAAATCCACGAGTTCCGTTTCACCCTTTCCCGGCGTCCTCCCTCCCTGGAAGCGGGGATTCCTGCTCGTATGGTGTGCAAGCAGGTTGTGATGGAACGAAGCTCGTGTCCCGCCCCAAATGCCTCCGTACCCATGTCGTCCTTTGGGATGGATGGAACTGTCGAGACTTTCGGAGACGATGCACCACTGCAGGGTGAAGTTCTCATTATCGTAGAATGAGGCAACCTCATCGATCCCCCAACTCATCGAACAGTGATCGATGATAACATCACGACATCCGAGGGCCATGATCGCATCAGACGCTTGTCCCTTCGCATCGCCCAATCGGAATCGGAGAAAACGCATGATGATGTTGTTCGCGGCAATGATGGTCGCGTAGTTTTTGATGCAAATCCCGTCCCCCGGCGCCGTCTGACCGGCAATCGTCACATCACCATGTTCGATGAGGAGATCCGATTCGAGCGGGATCGTGCCGGAGACGCGAAAGATGATTGTTCGAGTTCCCTTTTCGGCGAGCGCCGCGCGCAGACTCCCTGGTCCTCGATCATTCAGATTCGTGACAGCCAGGACTTTTCCACCACGTCCTCCGGACGCAAACCGTCCGAAGCCGTCTGCGCCGGGAAATGCCAGTACTTGTGCAGAGAGCTCACCGACAGAGAAAAAGAAGATCACAACCAGGAGCTGGCAGATACTCGTGGTCACAGAGATCACCTGATCAGCTGGAGTTTGAGTGTTCTTATCGTTGATTCAAACCGAACCACAGCGATATACATGCCTGATGCAAGCTGCCGCCCTGTTCCGTCGGTACCATCCCAGCGGATTTCATACCTGCCCGGAGCCTGCTCCTGATCGCTCAGGTCTTCGACCATCCTCCCCAGCAGGTCAACAATCTCTATTTTTACCCTTCCTGAGGAAGGAATTTCATACGCGATCGTCGTGGATGGATTGAACGGGTTTGGGTAGTTTTGGAGCAGAGAGAACTGCTCCGGAAGTTGTTGCGTTGATTGGGCGACACCGGTGATGACGCTTGTGAGCGAATTCAGATAGACCTCCAGCATGGTGTAGCCATCTGTGGCCAGCCGATTGCGGTCTTCCGGATCATTGGGGTTGAGCCCGTTGGCCGTCTCCCAGTCATCCGGCATACCATCCTTATCGGAATCAGGCGGCGCAGGGAGACTCTGAAGATCCGGCCAGCCCCCGACGTCGTTTTGCGAATCGATGATGCCGGTAGGTGCGGGGAGATTGTATGTCGTCCTGTAGTTGCTTGCGCTGCTCCCATCGTACGTTGCCGTTCCGGTTCTTGCCTCGTTGACGATTCGCATATCGACGGCATCCCGCCTCGGAAGAACCGCTCCCGCGGTATTCAGTACATGATTGTAGGCAACGGCCGGCAGATGAGTCGTCACCGGTGCAAAGGGAAATGGCGAGGTTGCTTTGATTTGCGGCTGGTTTGCGTACGAGCCCTGTACCCCGCCGGCCCAGTTGTCGGCTGTAATCATCGCCGACTCCATCGCTACGTTGGCGTCAAGAAACCACTTTCCGTTCGCGTCATACGGCTCGACAATTCTGTTTCGTACGGTTGAGCGCGTGGCGGGACCCGGTTTATAGTAGTTGGCAATGATGTTGAACGTTCCTCCCTCACCTCCATGCACGCCGTTAGATCCCCAGTTGTAGATCACATTGTTGCGGAAGTCGAGGTTTGTTGCTATTGGTGTCTTGCTCGGGTCGGGAGGATTTCCACCCGAGAATCGTGGTGTGCGGCTTGAGTGGCTTGCGATAAGGTTATGGTGGAATGTCGAATTTGTTCCTCCCCAGATTCCACCGTAGCCATGCTTCCCTTTTGGATGGGTAGAATTGTAAAGACTTTCACTAATGATGCACCACTGAACGGTCAGACTGTCCGCGCCGTACAGGGACATCACCTCATCGAGCCCCCAGCTTGCCGAGCAGTGATCGATCATGATATGCGTTCCCCACGTTCCGCCGATCGCATCACGTTCTCCACCTGACTCATCACCGACACGAAAGCGGAGATAACGAATGATGACATGCCGGGCATTCACCGCAACATCGTACCGGCGAATGCAAATCCCGTCGCCCGGTGCAGTCTGCCCTGCGATGGTAATCGAGTCATTCGAAATCGTTAACCGGGAATTCAGTGTGATCGTCCCGGAGACCCGGAACACAACCGTGCGCGCCCCTTTCGCCGTCACTGCGGCGCGAAGACTCCCTTCACCGGAGTCGTTGTGGTTCGTCACTTCGATGACCCTTCCACCCCGTCCGCCGACGGACAATCGTCCTCCACCTTCAGCGCCGGGGAAGGCGGGCAGCTGAGCGCGGCTTTCCTGTGTGGAGAGGAAGGCACAAATGAATCCGGTATACGCGATGGTTATGAATGCCGGGGTACGCATGAAACTTCAGTTCGTGATGCGCCGGTTGGAGCCGTTGTTGAAGGGTGAGGAGAGCGGGATTTCAGTTAACTGTATCGGTTACTTTACCGGTAACTGAACCGTATGGGATTTTTGGGTTTCTGTCAAGCAAAATCGAAATGCAACCAACGTTTGCGAAGCCCTTCTCCCCTTTCAGGCCACGATGAAACTCGGCCGTGCGTGCGCCGCCACCGGACCCTACGAACGATCAACCGCACTTGTTTTGCGGCCATCGCGCTGACTCCACCCCGGACGATCAGATGGGCCCTTTGCTCTCACCCCCTTTTTTCATAGATTTGGCTGTCATGCGCAAATTCGCCCCTCCTCTTGCTCCGCTTCTTCCCGACGAGATCTACAATCTCGATTGTATGGATGGGTTTCCGCTCATTCCGGACAAATCAGTCGATCTTATCCTGACTGATATCCCTTACTCGGTCGTGAACAGACCTTCAAATGGACTTCGCACTCTCACAAAGAAGAAAGCCGATCGATCCACATTCGAGTTGGGGAAGTTCCTGGAAGAGAGTGTGCGGGTTTGTCGAGGAAGTCTGTACATTTTCTGCGGCACCGAACAGGTCAGCTTCATTCGAGAATTTCTCGTGAGATCCAAACTCTCAACGAGACTCCTGATCTGGGAGAAGACGAATCCTTCGCCCATGAACGGTCAAAGCATCTGGCTTAGCGGTATCGAGGTCTGCGTCTTCGGGAAGTTCCGGGGCGCGCCGTTCAACGAACACTGCCGGAACACGATTCTCCGCTATCCCTCCGGCAAGAGCAAGATCCATCCGACCCAGAAGCCCGTGGAGATGTTCGAGTATCTTGTCACGGTCAGCTCTGATCCGGGCGATCTGGTTCTTGATCCGTGCATGGGGAGCGGCACAACGGCACTCGCATGTCTGCGCAGCGGCCGACACTTCATCGGATTCGAGAAGAGCAAACGCTTCTATCAAGAATCTCTTCGCCGTCTTCGCAATGGTGCGGGCCATCGGCACCAAATCCGAAGAACAGCCCGTCAAGCGGGAGACCATTCTTGAATTCGTGTCGCGCATTGATTCCGATCCAGCGTTTCGATATGTTCCCATAGCCACTTTCTTACAGGAGGTATCCGCATGGCTCTCTGGATAGTGTTGATCGTTGTTGCCGCAATCGCGGGGTGGGTGATTGTCAAATACAATTCACTCGTGACACTCCGCAATCAGGTTCAAAATGGGTGGAAGCAGATCGACGTTCAGCTCAAGCGACGCCACGATTTGATACCGAATCTCGTCAATACCGTCAAGGGGTATATGGAGTTTGAACAGGATACACTTCGACAGGTCGTTGAGGCGCGCAACGCCGCCGTCAACGCAAAGGGAGTCGCAGATGCGGCGTCCAAGGAAGGTGAGCTTACCGCAGTGCTCTCTCGTTTGTTCGCGCTCGTCGAAAACTATCCTCAACTCAAAGCGAACCAGAATGTCCTGCAGCTCCAGGAGGAGCTGACGAGCACGGAAAACAAGATCAGCTTCGCACGACAATTCTACAACGACATCGCGACATCGTTCAACATCGCGCAACAGGTGTTTCCCGGGAACATCATCGCGAATCTGTTAAGATTCACGCTGGCGGAACTTTTTGAGGTCACCGATGCGGCAGAGCGTGCAGTTCCAACCGTCGATCTCTCTCTGAAGAAATAGATGGCCACCCAGAATTTTCCAAACATTTACGAACAGCAGAACGCCAATCGGAGGAAGACAATCCTCATCATGGTTGGGTTTGTCCTCTTCTTTGGATTCCTTGGATTTGGATTCGACCTGTTCTACCTGGGGAACGACCCCTTTGGTGTCGTTGCAGAGTCGACGCCGATGATCCCCGTTGGGACAATTCTGGCTCTCTTGATCGGGGGAGGGATGGCGCTCTGGGGACTTCAGGGAGGTGCCCAGGCGGTTCTTCGATCGGCGGGAGCAGTCCCGGTCTCCAGCACGGATGCCGAGCATAGGGTGCTGAGCAACGTGGTCGATGAAATGGTGATCGCGTCGGGACTTCCCCGGCCTCAGGTGTACGTCATCCCCGATCCCGATCCGAATGCCTTTGCGACGGGGAAGGATCCGCATCATTCACACATTGCTGTCACCAAAGGGCTTCTGGAAAAACTCAATCGGGAGGAGCTTCAGGGGGTCATCGCGCACGAGATCGCGCACATCCGGAACTACGATATCCGGTTGATGACGGTGATCGCAGCACTCATCGGCGCGGCTCTCCTTCTTTCGGATTGGGCGGCGCGCTCAATGCGATACGGTATTGGTGGGGGAAGACGAAGCAGAGGTAGCTCACGCAGCAAGGGGGGCGGCGGTGGCGGTCTCGCGTTGATCCTCTTGGCACTCTGGATTCTCGCGATCATTCTTGCGCCCTTCATTACCCGTCTTCTCTCGATGGCCGTCTCCCGACAACGCGAATACCTTGCCGATGCAACCGCCGCCGAGCTCACCCGCAATCCGCTCGGTCTTGCCAACGCGCTTCAAAAGATCGAGAGCGCATCCGCACCGACTCAATCAATCAAGAAATCGGCCGCTCATTTGTGTATCGTGGATCCGCTGGGGCGAAAGGTGAATTTCAAGGAAGGAGCGCTGGCCGATCTGTTCGCCACTCATCCGCCTATTGCCAAGCGGATCATGTTGCTGAACGCAATGGCCTATCAGCGAGAATCCTGACGTACACCCGCCGAACCTCCACAATCGTCTCCAATCTTCACGATCCGAGCCACCCAACGTCCCTCACGACCCGTCTCGAGTAGAGGAGAACGCGGACCGAATCACGCAATTGAATGCACCGCAAGAAGTACGAGTTGCCGCGGAGATTGTGAATCTCGACATGCAGAAGGTAGGGGCACACACACCGGCAGAGGTTCTGAGCCGTGTCAACGACTGTAACTTCGATCGTGTCGAGCGCGATGGACGGCGTGATAATGAAGCGATTTGTGTCCGGACAACAATTGCCGGTTACACAAAAATCGACGACCAGCGACTCGCGGAAAACGTACGCAAAACACGAGTCTCCTTCCCCGCGTTTGCCAAGCTGTTGGCGACATCCCTTGATCTGGTACGCGACGACTTCATACTCATCCGGTTGGGTTGACCGCTCGCATCCTGCCAGGAAACTCACGATGAGGGAAACAACGACAACGATGGAGGGTGAACTGTTCATGGTTTCCATCCGCCGGTGATTCTCGATTGTCCCGCATCCCCCTCTTCACCAGCATCGTCAATCCAATGTACCCCCTCCCCGCAGAGATGTCAAGCAATGCTCTCACCACCCGACGGGATCGGTCTCCGCACTCGCTCACTCTCTGGGACGATGCATGCGTTTGAACAGATAGAACATCGGAATTCCGGCGATCGCCGTAAGCAATGCGATCGACGACTCAACGGGACGTTCCAGAAATGCAAGCACGAGTATCGTCGCGCTGGCAAGAATGAATACAGCCGGGACAAGCGGGTACCCGGGAAGCATCGCTCTGTGATAAACCTCAAGGCGGAACACCCCCAACACCGCGATGATAGGAAATATCCCGAGAGAGAATCCCATGTAGGTGAGAACCTGATCAAACGTTCCGGAAAGCACCATCACCGATGCAAGGACACCCTGGAGCAGAATCGAGTTTGCGGGGACGCCGAATCTCGGATGAACTCGGGCAATCGAATTGAAGAAATAGCCATCTCTTGCCATCGAGTAGTAGACCCGGGGTCCAAGAATAATGAATGCACTCAGGGAAGAGAATAGGGCGAATCCGATGAGAACCGAAAAGATTCTCTCCATCGATCCACCGAAGAGATTTGCCATTGCCAGTCCCCCGATCGATATGACTCCCGCCATCTGGTCAGGGGGTGTCGCATAAACAAAGAGGACGTTCAACAGCAGATAGAGGAGGTGGACGACGCCCGTGCCCAGCAGGAGCGAACGTGGCAATGTCTTTGCCGGGTTCTGGATCTCCGAGCCGATATAGGTCGACGCATTCCAACCGCTGTACGCGAACATGATCCACATCAGCGAGAGACCGATCTTCTTCCAGCCGCCGAGATCGAACGCGAAAAGCTCCGAAGCCGACAAGTGATCCCACTCCCCGCTCCCCCAGAGAAACCCGAGAATCAAGAGTACCGCAATCAGCCCGACTTTCAAGACCGTCAGAGCATTCTGGACTTGCGCTCCCAGCTCAATTCCTTGGAAATGGACTACCGTGAAGGCAAAGATGACAAGGATGGAAAGAAGCTTTTTCCCAATTGCCGGATCTTCGATCCCGAGGCCGGCACTCCACGCGAGCCACTCCGGAAATGCCCTTGCGAAGTACTCGCTCACACCAATCGAAGAGGCGGCAATGGGCGCAGAAAAACCGACCACAAAGGAGACCCAGCCGCTGAGGAACCCGAACGCGGGATGATACAGGCGGGAAAGGAAAACGTATTCCCCCCCTGCGTGAGGCATTGCCGAACCGAGTGCTCCGTAACTCAGCGCCCCGCAGAGCGCAATTCCGCCCCCGACGATCCAGAGAAGAATCATGAGGGGGGGACTCTGGAGATCCCTCATCAGAAGCCCGGACGTGGTGAAGATCCCCGCGCCAATCATGTTCGCGATGACGATGCTCGTGACGGGGAAGAGTCCCAGGGTGCGGCCGAGGTCCTGATTCGATCCGGAATTCACAGACCTACTTCGCCGATTTCTTGAAGCTTATGGAGAGCCCTGACCGGCTTGTCCGGTCGAGCGAAGTTTCGAAATGTGTCAGACTTCGCACATAGCTGTAGAATTCAGCAGTGCCTCGCATGCCTCCGCGGCCGGAAACATTGTGCGCAGTGTAACATCCTCCGATTTCGAGCTTTGGCTCCACGGCCACGAAATAGTTCTTGTACCAATCCTTGTCCGCATCGCAGAAAACAAAATCGAACGGCCCCTCGAGCTTGGGTACCAGATCATGGGCATCGGCAAGTCGTGCGTCGATGTAGCCGGCGAGACCGGCCTCTTTGAAATTCGCCAGCGCTTCATTGTATCGGGATTTATCGATCTCGATCGTGATGAGCTTCCCCCCGGTCTTGCTGAGAGCCCACGCGATCCAGATCGCTGAGTGTCCGGTGGAAGTGCCGATCTCCAGCGCCTTGGTGTACTTGTTTTTCACGATCAGATCATAAAGGATCTTTCCATCACTCGCTGGAACGTTCATATCCCTCCATGTCCCCTCGCGGCGCTCAAGAAATGTTTTTACGGTTTCATCGAGGTTCGCGACCGTTGAACGTTCTTGCGCATGAGTACGATGGGCCGGAACCATAAGACACCCCAGGAGGACGGTCACCATGCCTCCGACGATCCATGCTCTCAAATTAATCGCTCCTTTCATTCTCTCCGTGGTCGTTTGTTCAAGTTCTTCCCGAGAACAGCAGTGCCGTCACGCGGTCCATCGCATTCCGTTGTACACTCGAATCGTTTGCTTCACTTTTCGCGCAAGGCTCTTCTTGAGATGCTCATTTATCTCGATCGTTCTTCCGGAATCCTCAATATTCTGGAGCAGTGTGTAGTATTCCACAACAAGAATGATTTCGCCAGTCGATTTGCTTTTTCACGACAATCTCTCCGTATTTGAAATCGGTATCCAGATTGCAGATTACAGTTCCATCTCCACGTCCAACCCGAGGTAAACATTTCTCGGAAGTCCCGCCTCAATGTATGCCGGCAACACCATTCCATCGACAATTCTTCTCGTTGGATTGATGAAGGAGGAGGAAATGTACTTTTCATCCGTCAGGTTCTGGACGCCAAGAACAAATTGTGTTTTGAGTGGACCAATCCGAAACCACCACGATCCCGCTCCGTTCAAGACGAGCGAGGAAGGGACATCGAGCATGTTTGCATCGTCGGCAAACGAGCGCCCCACGTGCTCTGCCGACAGCTCCACGCTGAAACCTGACTTCCGATATCGCACCCTCGCCTGCGCATTCACCAGTGGAATTCCTGGAACTTCATGTCCCTGGAAATCGCCCAGCTCGTTCTGGTACGATGTGTATTTTGCTTCCAGTACCGTAAGCGCGCTCCGAAACGACAATCCGTTCCGCAAGTCGATCTCTACGCCGCATTCTCCCCCTTGTCGCGTTGAAGATCCAACGGAAAAGAACCAGCTTCCCCCATCAAACGGGACGATTTCATTCTTCACCCGGATGGCGTACAACGCAATCGAATAGCTCACGCTGCCCCCCATCTCCTCCCCCTCGAGAAACTCGATGCCTTTGAATCCAATCTCATATGTCGTGGACGTCATGGGTTTCAGAAGCGGATTCAGTTCGATCGCCTTCACATCGGGGGGAGGGTCGATTTCATTGAATGCCGGAGCTTCGACTCCACCGCTCAGACTTGCATAGAGTGTGCGCGACGGTGAAAGGCGAATCATCAACGCCACGCGGGGCGTGACGTGAGTCATCGTCAGTCGCTCGACCGTGTTCGTCCGTGTGACCCCGGCCGGATAGAGTTGACTCCGATAGTCCTGCCAGTCGTAGCGCGCTCCGGCGACGAGCGTTCCATGCTCAAACAGGTCGAAGCTTCCCTGCACAAACGTACCGAATGTCCCCGCCCCTTCGCGCTTGTTCGTTCTCAGTGAATCTCCCCGTTCACCGTTCTTCAGACCATAGAAGAGAATTGTTCCATCCTGATAAGCAATATCGCCTCCCATCAGCACCCGCGGATTCCACGCCATCTCCCCGTCGCTCCACTGATAGGTGATTCCAATGCCCGTATGGTAGCGATTGAAATCGCGATAGGTATTCCGCTCCGATCGAGCAAGCACCTTCGGCATGTAATATGCAACCGCATTCACACCGGACCGATCGCCCAGCGTTCGATCCACCTTGAGCGCAAATCGCGCAATCTGGTTTTCTCGTCTCTCTCGTCGCGCGAGATAGAGCGGATGAGCCTGCTGTGCGTCTGCTGAATATTCAGATTCCGTCAGAGGGCCCGGGATGTGAAATGTGTTGTCCGTGCCACCGGCAAAGAACCGCAGTGACGTATGAGCGTCCGGTTTCAGACCGATGCTGGTGTGGAGGTGGATCGATGTGCTCGAACTGTTTCGCCTCCACCCCTCGAACGCCGAATTGGAGAGTGAAACTGCCAGATCGCCCGAGGAGAAGGGGGTCCCAAATAAAAGAGCGTTCTTCCGAAGACCGTACGAGCCAAAGAGGTTCCGACTCACGAGCATCGGTTCAGCAACAGATCCAAACGTCTCCAGATTGACAATCCCCCCCGATGCGTTTCCGAACAGGTTGGAGACATTGGTCCTGATCACTTCGATGCGAGACGTCATTGAGAGATCGATGAAGTCGAGGGCTGTCCGACCATCCGGATCCGATTCCGGAATCCCATCCACCAGCACTTTGATGCCGCGAATGGTAGCGGCATTGGACCGATCGCCGTTGCCTCGAGCTCCGAACCCGCGAATCGTCAGTCGCACATCCTGTCCCCCCGATTTGCTCTGCGCGAGGACGCCTGGGATGTACCGGAGTGCCTCGTTCAATCCAACCTGCCTGATGCTTGCGAGTTCCGGACGTGTTATGACCCCAACAGCCATCGGGACTCTTAGAGTTTCACCACCTCCACGCGCACCGACAACAAGTACCTCATCGAGATAGTAGATCTTCAGCGTGTCAGAGGAGTTCGGTGCCTGATCCTGGGCGAAGGATGGAAAAACGACGACCAGGCAGAGCAGAAATATCCATTTCATAGATTATCTTTCAGTGTCGGAGGCAGATTCCTGTGGAGAAGGGGAACCGCGCCTGCCTGCAGCAGGCAGGGAGGACGCAGAGATACGCGGAGGTCGCAAAACGTAGGATGCCGGTTCTGTTTCCCTCTCTGCGTTCCTTCGCGTCCTCAGTGGTTTCCTTCTTCATCACGGCGTAACGATTATCACTGGCCGAGGGAATCGACGGAACTTCGGGATGCCGTCAATTCGGTTTCTCCGCCGGTTTCAATAGGATTGCCGGCACATCTTGGCTCTTGATTGTTTCATTCAGCTGGGGAAGATCATTCTTGAGCAAGACGCGAAACTTCACAAGCTGATCCTCGAGTTGTTGGGATAATTCGTTGAAAACATCATACGATTGCTTGGTCGGAGCCGCATCGGCCGCAGAGACCACGCCCGTGAGCGCAGCAATCTTGTTGTTGAGCTTGATCGGATAGTTCAATGCATCCTGACTGCTTCTGATCTTCACCTGAATGATCTCTTCTTCCACCGGCGTCATCTTGTCGTCCAGCGATTTCGTCGCCGCAAGGACCGCTTTTTCCTGCGGATGTCCTTTGATGCGCTGATTGAGATCCTGGAGCTGCTTCCGGATCTCCCGAATCGTATTCACCGCCTCATGCGCCTTGCTGACGCGGTCACGAATCTTGATCAGGAAATCGAACTGTTCTACCAATTCGCCCTCCGTCGCACGCGAACGCGGATCAAGCTTGATCTCGAATTGCCGGGTCTGGCTCTTCTCACCAACGGTGAGCCGAACCTGATATGTCCCGGGAAGCGCGAGAGGTCCCCTCGTGGTTCCCGCCCACATCAAACCGCCTGGCACACTCGTCGCGTCCTCATAGCGCATGTCCCAAACGAATCGATTCATTCCTGAATCGGCACTCACTCGTTGAGCGCCTCCGCCACCTCCGAAGAATTCTTCCATCCCTTCACGTGATTGTCCCGCCTCTTCCCGCGATACTCTCGAGGAGTACGATTTGATCAGTGATCCTTTCGCGTCAAGGAATTCGAGCTTCACCTCCTCCTTCGGTCTCTGGCGGAACGAGTAGCTTACCACTACTCCGGATGGAGGGTTCTTGCCGACAGAGACGCCGGGTCTCGAGAAACTTCCCCCCCGCATACGATACGTATGACGAGGCGTGAAGAGATTCATCTCCGATCTGGCGATCTCATCCGACAGCTGATGCAACGGAGTCAGGTCGTCAAGAATCCAGAACGACCGGCCGTGTGTGGCAACGACAAGATCTTTCTCGCGCGCTTGAATTGCGATACCGTGAATGGGCACGATGGGAAGATTGAGCTGGAGCGTTTGCCATGTTGTTCCGTCATCGAACGACACCCACATGCCCCGCTCCGTGCCGGCGTAGAGCAATCCCTTGCGATGAGGATCTTCGCGCACCGCACGCGTGAACTCGAACTCGGGAATTCCATTCACGATCTTCTTCCACGTCTTGCCGAAGTCGCCGGTTTTGTAGATGAATGGCCTGAAGTCGTTCAGCTTGTATCGCGTTGCCGCGAAGTATGCTGTCCCTGGATCGTGCGGCGACGCCTCGATGATACTGATGAGAGACCATTCCGGCAGGTCCTTCGGCGTCACGTTCACCCACGACGTTCCTCCATCCCGTGTCAGATGGATCAATCCATCATCCGAACCGGTCCAGAGAACGTCGGCATTCATCGGCGATTCCGCGACGGTGAAGATTGTTCCGTAATACTCGACACTCGTGTTATCCTTTGTGATCGGTCCGCCCGACGATCCCATCTTCGATTTGTCGTTCCGGGTGAGATCGGGACTCAGGATGTCCCAGCGCTTTCCCTCGTTTGTGGATTTGAAAAGGTGATTTCCCGCAACATAGATAGTCTTCGAATCGTGAGGGGTGGTGATGATGGGATATGTCCATTGAAACCGGTATTTCATCGCTTCCACGCCCGCCCCCATAGGATTGTCGGGCCATACGGTGATGTTTTCCGTTTCCCCGGTGCGATGATCATATCGTGTCAGCAGCCCCCCGTAGCTGCCGGCATAGACGATGTTTGGATCTTCTCGATTCACCGCAATGTATCCGCTTTCGCCTCCGCCGACCGCATGCCAGTGGAAACGATCGATGCCGAAGCTGGTCGTGCGGCTCGCAATACCGATGGTGCTGTTGTCTTGTTGAGCACCATAGACTTTGTAAGGGAATTGATCATCGAGGGTGACGCCGTAGAACTGCGCGGTCGCGAGATCTTGCTCTGACCAAGTCAAGCCGCCGTTGTAGGACACATTGGCGCCTCCATCGTTTGCGTTGACCATGCGAAGAGGATCGGTGGGATCGATCCAGAGATCGTGATGATCTCCGTGAGGCGCAGATATTGTCGTGAGCGTCCGGCCGCCGTCGATGGACTTGTGAAAGCCAACATTGAGGATGTACACCGTCTCAGGATTTCTTGGATCTGCATAGACGTGAGAATAGTACCAGGCACGCTGACGAAGCCGTCGATCATCGTTCACCCGACGCCAGTTTTTTCCTCCATCGTTCGAGCGATACAATCCTCCATCTTCGGCTTCCACCATTGCCCACACGAGGTCACTCCGGGCCCCCGAGGCAGCGACACCAATGCGTCCTTGTAGTCCCTTCGGCATGCCGGGATTGTTTGTAAGTTCCCTCCATGTGTCGCCGCCATCCGTTGACTTCCAGAGACCGCTTCCGGGTCCGCCGCTCGACATGCTCCACGGAGTTCGGATCGCTTCCCAGAGAGATGCATAGAGAACGCGCGGGTTGAACGGATCGATAACCAGATCCGCCGCGCCGGTCTTGTCATCTTTGTACAGAATCTTCTTCCAGTTCCTTCCTCCATCCAACGAGCGGTAAATGCCGCGCTCCGGATTCTCTCCAAACACGTGTCCCAGCGCGGCAACGTAGACAACATTTGCATCCTTCGGATGAACGCGCACGCGGCTGATCGTTTGCGCCTGTCCGAGTCCGATGAACTCCCAGCTCTTTCCTGCGTCCATTGATTTGTACACCCCTTCACCGGGCATGACATTTCCGCGGATACACGATTCACCGGTGCCGGCATAAATCACGTTTGGATCCGATTCGGCGACTTCCAGCGCTCCCACAACCCCCACGTTCAGGTATCCATCTGAAACATTGAGCCACGTCGCTCCTCCATCTTCGGTTTTCCAGATGCCGCCTCCGGTTGCGCCGAAATAGTAGGTGTACTTCTGGTCCTTGTGTCCGGCGACTGCGATTGAACGCCCACCTCTGAAGGGGCCGATTTCGCGCCATTGCATTGACTTGTAGAGGAATGTGCCATACTTGATACTCTTCTGCTGGCCCGTTGCGAGAGGTGAGGCTCCAAGCACCAGTGCAGCAAGGAGCCAATACCTGAAACCGTGGAAAAGAACCGCTCGCTGGTGACGCCGGTTCGCATCCATATAATCCTCCTGGGACTCAAGTGAGAAGGCGATACGAAATATGTCATCAGATTGCTGAACGACTGAATGGTTGGGGAAGTTGACGGCTGGGCGTACATATGTTGTCGGGACTTTCGTTGCTCTGAATCGACAGCACGAATGATTCTGAGAAACGGAAGCCCCGACAGCGCGCCGTTACTTCATTTTTTCGGCCGAAGTGAATTCACATCATTGCTCGGCGTGACGTGCAAGCTACTTCTTTTCCCAATTTGCATCAAGGGGTGACAGCTCGGGGAAGAAGTTCAGTCCGGCTGCCTCCACTCTCTTCCGGAACGTCGGGACCTGTTCGCTGAAGAGCTTGTTGTATTCCGACAACGCCTCATCCAGCACCTTCTCCGCGGCACGGGCGTTGATTCGTTGAGTCTCATTGACGGCGTCCCAGGAACTGCCAAGCGAACGTGCGATCCCGCCGAGCTTCGCGACGACTGTCTCGGGGTTGCGCGACATCCCCTGCACGCGATTCGGTTCCTCCATGAATCTATCCGCGACGTCGGTGAGTCCCTTCCGCAAGCCGGGGATCATCCGCTTCACGGCGTTGGCAGAGGAATCGCGGCGTTCACGAACGAACTCCCACGCCACTTCAATCGCCCGCCGCGTCTTTTGAATGCGATCGATCGCTTCGGTAACCACGGAGATCTTCTTGCTCAGGCTCTGAATTAGCTCGAGCTTTTCTTTCCTGTCAGCCAACGGGATGGATGTTCGCGGATCGGGCAACACTTCAAGTTTCTGCACTACGGAGTCTTTCCCCAATTTGATCTTCGCGGTGTAGATACCGGGCAGCACCTCGGGTCCCTGAGGAGTGAAGAACTCCGATTGCTCTCGCTGCGCGCCACCAAGCTGAGGATAGCGCGGGCCGTCCATCCGGAGATTCCACGTTGCACGATTGAGGCCTTTCGACGCCGTGCCGTTAAATCGGCGAACGAGCTTTCCGGATTCGTCGAGGATTTCGATTCTCACAAAAACCGAGTCACGCATCCGCTCGGCGATCTCCGCGAACCTTCCTCCGGCTGCGCCTCCCATCTGCGCCATGAAGGATTGAATCATTCCCGACATCTGGCCTCCCATAGCGGCCCCCATTCCACCCATCCCTGATTCCTCTTCGCCGCGCTGTGGACGGAGCTCGGGAAGCTTTTCCGGATTGAGTGCGTACGTGATCGTCGCACCGTACGGTTTGTTGTCTCCGCGGAAGAACGCATCGCCCGGGAAGTGATACCCGTCTCCGGCCCGAACCTGGTACTGGTACGTTGGGGGAATTTCGAACATGTGCATCGGCTTGTCGAGGAGCTCCTTCGAGACCGCACGGAAAGGACGCACATCGTCGATGATGTATGCGGACCGTCCATGAGTGCCGATCACCAGATCGTGATCGCGCGGATGGACGATGAGCGCCATCGTGGAGACGGTCGGAAATCCATTCGTCCAGTGCATCCAGTTCTGTCCGTCATTGAAGCTGATGAACAGACCGAATTCCGTTCCGAGATAGAGCAGATCTTTCTTCACGGGATCCTGCTCAATCGCCAGCGCGTAGCCCCAGAGCTTGTTTGTTCCTGCGAACGGATTGTCCTTGGTCAGACTCGTCCACGTCTTTCCGTAATCGCCCGTCTTGAACACATAGGTCGTCCAGTTGCTACGTCGATGGTCATCGAACACCACATAGGCCGATCCTGCGTCGAACTTAGACGGCTCGATATGCGGTACCCAGGTGTTCTTCGGCACACCTTTGATGTTTACGACCACATTTGTCCATGTCTTGCCGCCATCCTGTGTGAGCTGGATATTGCCGTCATCGGTACCAACCCAAATCACGTTTCGGTTGATTACGCTCGGGGCGACTGTGAGGATCGAACAGTGATTCTCCGCCGCCGTCACATCAAGCGTCAGACCGCCGCTCTTCTCAGCGTTTTGTTTCTCTTTGTTGTCGGTGGTGAGATCGGGACTGATGATCGTCCACGACTCGCCCCGATCTGTACTTTTGTGGACAAACTGGCTTCCGTAGTAGATAGTCTTCACGTCGAATGGATCGTGAGCGATTCCCGCGTTCCAGTTGAACCGAAGTTTGATGCCATCCGGGTGAACCGGACGGATGTCTTTTCGTTCTCCCGTTTTCACATTGAATCGCATCAAGTTCCCCCCTTGAGACATCGCATAGCCGTAGAGCGGATCCGAGAGGTCTACTATAGTGGCAAATCCATCACCAAATCCTACCTCATTCCAGTGCCAGTTCCGGATTCCCCCATTCTCCCACACACTGCTCGGCCCCCTCCACGATCCATTGTCCTGCATTCCGCCGTAGATATTGTACGGAACTTCATTGTCGACATTAATATGATAGAATTGACCGAGCGGCAGGTTATCGATGAACCACCACGATCGGCCGTAGTCTTTGCTGATGTATACTCCGCCATCACTTCCGTCGATCAGATGCGCGGGGTCTTTTGGATTGATCCAGAACCCATGATGATCGGAGTGGATACGGTTCCCGCCGCCAAGCGTCGCAAAGCTTCTTCCCCCGTCGTTGCTGACAGTGAGATTGGTATGCAGACTGTACAGGCGATTTTCATTCTGTGGATCGATATAGATATCAGCGTAGTAGAATGGACGTGGATTGATGTTGTTGGAATTGTTGACCGTTCGCCATCGTTTGCCCCCGTCGTCGGAACGCAACAGCGCATTCTTCTCCGCCTCCACCAGCGCGTAGACGACATCGGGATTGTTCACCCCGATCGCCAGTCCGATTCGTCCCAACTCTCCCTTCGGAAGCCCGTCGGCATCGCTGAGTTTCTTCCAGGTTTCTCCTCCGTCGTACGTCACGTGTAATCCGCTTCCGGGCCCTCCGGACTTGAAGAACCAGGGCCATCGGCGGTACTCCCACATTGCCGCGATCAGTTTGTTCGGATTCTGAGGATCCATGACGAGATCTGCACAACCGGTCTTCTCATCCACGTACAACACCTTGCGCCATGTCTTTCCGCCATCGGTCGTCTTGTATACTCCGCGGTCTGGGTTCTCTCCCCACATCTGCCCCATCGCCGCGGCATAGACGACATTGGGATTCGACGGATCAATCAGGATCCGATGGATGCGTTCGGTTTTGTCCAGCCCCATGTGCGCCCAGGTATCCCCGGCGTCGAGCGTACGATAGATTCCGTTGCCTCCGCTCGCGCTGTTGCGTGGATTTCCTTCGCCCGTTCCTACCCACACCACCGACGGATTCTGTTGAACGATGGCGACAGCCCCGACGGCAGAGACCGGTTGATCGTCGAAGAGGGCCTTCCACGTCGTGCCTCCATTGGTAGTCTTCCAGACGCCGCCGATCGAAACCCCGACGTAAATGATATTCGGATTGGAATGAACGGCATCGATGCTGGCGATTCGTCCACTCATACCGGCCGGACCGATACTCCGCGCTTTGATGTGAGAAAATTGTTTGGGATCCATCTGCGCGCTGACAAGGGACACAGACAACACACACAGCATTGCCATCATGGCCGCGCGGTGCAAGAAGGAGGGGATTTGAATCATGGGTGAATCTCCTGAAGAGTGAATTGAGAATGAAGTAGGAATAGTCGTCGCGCCGGTTGAGCGAGCGTATTCGGGATGTAAACCACTGCTGTACAACGGAAAGAACGATCGAAAGTCTCTCGCCGTGCCCATTATAGTGATGCATCTCGACTGAGGCAACAATGTGAAATTCGAAAAGGGATGATGCCGAATGGCGTTTTCCTCGGGAGCGATCGACCGCGAAAGCCGTTGAATCCCTACCTACAATAAGGATCGCGCGCCTCCTCCCGACGGGCCTCGCCAAGGCACTGGCACGACCGCTCGACTGCCCTTGAGTCACATAGAAGGGGGATGTTTGGATCGGCTTTTTCTGCCTTTTTGGAGCTGTTGCATGAATGTTGATCAAGAAATGTGATGGAAGTCACCACACGGCTTGACAATCCGAACTGTCATCTTTACATTTATCCCAGAACAAGGAAACGGAACTTAGGCCGAGCAAAGAGCGAAACACCCCCTCCCGGTGAATCGGCTCTGGCAGAAGCCTCTCGTAGGTTGCACAGAGGCTTTCGAGATCCTTCAGATTTGCGCTTCGCTTTTTCCCTCCCGACGGCTGCCGACCACCGAAGTGGCGGACTATCCAGTTTAGATTCATCCAACATAACATCCACTTACACATCGCGGAGGGACCCATGTATTGGGAACAGTTTTTGAAACATAATGGACACCGCTTGGCCTTGGTGTTGTTGGCCGTCTTCATGGTGGCGTCGGTTTCATCTGGCCAGATCCTCTCGGGATGGGGCACACCTACAATCGACGGCGTCTTGGAAGGCGGGGGACCCGGAGGAGAACCTTTGTCGCCGGCAGCCATCATAGCGCTGCAGACCGAGGTTGAAGCCCGGATTGCCGACAAGACGGTGAAAGCCAAAGATGTGAAGCTGCTCGTCCGAAGCCTCGAAGACGCACTTAAGCGCATCGATCAGGGAAAATTGAAACAGGCCGAGGATGAGATCGAGAAATTCCTCAAAGAGGTGAAGAAGCTTGTGAAGAAGGGAGATGTGCCTGTCGCTCTCGGCGATCAATGGACCGCGGCCGCGAACAACATCATCAATCCTCCTCCAGGTGGGGGAGAATGGGCAAATGCCGGCAGTGTTACGTTCCCTCTTCTCGGTGGAGGAGTCGATGGAACACTCTACGTCCTGAATGATGCAGATAATATTTACTTCGCATTTGCAGTTCCGATCGGCAGTTTCGATCCGTTGAATCTCGTCGCATTGCGAATAGATCTCGCCAGCAACGATGACGTGGTCTATGTCGGCAACGATCTTCCGTTCATTGATGGTTCTGCTTTCCCGCCTGGTGTCTGTGATTCTTCTCCTTATAAGGTACCATGCTTCCAGTTTGATGCGGACCAGCATGGAATCGGAGCCTATAGCGCCGATGCAACAACGTTTGTCTTCGAAATGTCTCATCCTCTGAACAGCGGAGACAGCTTCGACATGGCAATCTCCGCGGGTCAACAGGTTGGCTACAGGATTGGCTTCTTTGGCGCCGCTAATTTCGATCTGTACGAGACTTGGTATCCGGTTGAAACGGAATTCGGCACGATTCAGACTGCCGCCGGCCCCAATGCTTATCTTGCAGGCAGCGGTCTGGAGCGAGGTGGCAACTTGGCGGAACTCGAGACAGAGAACAAGTCAACTCTCGGTCCAAACTACCCGAATCCGTTCAATCCAAGCACCACAATTACCTATGAGATCCAGACTCCCTCTGAAGTCACGCTGAAAGTCTTTAACATGCTCGGACAGGAAGTCTCCACGCTTGTCAACCGCTACCAGTCGGCTGGCAAGTACTCGGTTACCTTCGAAGCCGGCAATCTGCCCAGCGGCCTCTATGTCTACCAACTCCGGGCCGGATCAAAGGTCGCCAACAGAACAATGGTGCTCGTGAAATAGTCACCTCGAGGGCGGGGAATCCCGCACTCCCTAGTTTGCATGAAGGGATGGAAGAGAACTCAACTCTTCCATCCCTTTCTTTTTGTCTTCGAACGGGTGTGTCAACAATCCAACCGAATCTTCCCAAGAGTCTTCTATTCACGATTTGAGAAAAGCTGGAAAATCCGTTAGCTTTGCAGAGCACTTGGGAGAACGCTTGTGAAGAGACAGCGCCGTACATCCACCAGTTCGTTTGGAACGAAAGGGCGAATCAGTCATGATTCCTCGCGTTTCTACGATTCACGAATGTACGAAGCTCTACGGGTCTCCGAGTCTGCCCCGACGGAAGAGAATCTCATCCCTAAGGAGTTCGAAAACAGGATCATCCACACGAGCTCCGAACACATGAGTCATCTCCCCGATCGCTCAATCCATCTCATGATCACCTCTCCCCCCTACAATGCAACGAAAGAGTACGACAACGATCTCAGCCTGGAGGAGTATTTGAAGCTCCTCAGAAACGTATTTTCCGAGACGTTTCGCGTACTCGTGAATGGTGGACGTGCCTGCATCAACATCGCCAACCTTGGCCGGAAACCGTACATTCCCCTTTCCGACTACATCTCAAGAATCATGATCGACATCGGATTTCTCATGCGCGGGGAAATCGTCTGGAACAAGGCCGCGAGCGCAAGCCCTTCGACAGCATGGGGAAGCTGGCAATCGGCTGCCAATCCCATTCTGCGGGATATCCATGAGTACATCCTCGTTTTCTCCAAAGGCGATTTTTCCCGCGCCATTGGGAACAAGACGAACACGATATCCCGGGACCAATTCCTCGAATGGACCAAGTCGATCTGGACAATGAACGCGGTGTCGGCCAAAAAGGTGGGGCATCCTGCCCCGTTCCCTGAAGAACTTCCATACCGTCTGATTCAACTCTATTCGTTTGCCGGTGATGTCGTGCTTGATCCCTTCATGGGAAGCGGCACAACAGCCATCGCGGCACTCCGTTCGGATCGGAGCTTTGTTGGATATGACACAAGCCGAGAATATATCGAACTGGCGATGAGCCGGATTGCGGAATGGCAAAGTTCCTCTCGCATGACCCAATCACCTCCCGGGGACAAACCGCGATCCCGTTCACGCCGGAAGTGATGTAACTCAAAAAAAATCCCCGAGACCGCAGGGCCCCGGGGATTGCATCACCACAATCCGACTCCGGTGAATATCAACTGCGCTACTTCAAACCGCGTTTCTCCAGCAGAGGTTCCACAGAAGGTTCTCGTCCTCTAAACTTCTTATACATCTCCATCGCCTCTTCGGTTCCCCCCTTTTCGAGAATGTTCTTTCGGAATGACGCTGCCGTTGGCTGATCGAATATCCCCTTTTCCTTGAACGCCGTGAATGCATCGGAATCGAGCACCTCGCTCCAGATGTAGCTGTAGTAGCCCGCAGAATATCCTCCGGAGAAGATATGCTGGAAGTACGGACTCCGATATCGTGATACGATTTCCGGCATCAGTCCGATCTTTTGCAGCGAACTCTTCTCGAACGCACCGGCATCGACTTCTTTCGGCTCCGTGAAGGTGTGCCAATCGAGATCGAGGTACGATGCGGCAAGGTATTCGACGGTTTTGAATCCCTGATTGAACTTCTCGGCGTTTTCGATCTTCCGAATCAATTCATCCGGGATGACGGCACCCGTTTGCCAGTGCTTCGCGTAGATCTTCAGCACCTCTGGCTCCAGCGCCCAGTTCTCCATGATTTGCGAGGGGAGTTCAACAAAATCGGTTGGGACGCCGGCGATGCCGCGGTAGTGGATACGGGAGAAGATGGAATGCAGCGCATGGCCGAATTCATGGAAGAGCGTTTCGACTTCTTCCAGACGGAGGAGGGCCGGCTGTCCCGGTATGGGACGCGTGAAATTGCACACATTGACGACGATCGGCCGGATATCTTTTCCCTCCCTGATTTGCTGGCTGCGATACCGGCTTGCCCACGCACCACTTCGCTTGCCGGCACGCGGATGGTAGTCGACAAGGAAGAGGGCAAGATGAGAGCCATCCTTGTCTTTCACTTCAAACGCACGAACTTCGGAATGATACTTCGGAAGGTTCGTGTGCTCGACGAAACTCACCCCATACAGTTTTGTGGCGACAGTGAATGCACCCTGGCGGACATTCTCGAGAGTAAAGTATTCACGAACGACATTCTCATCGAGATCGTATTTCGCCTTCTTCACCTTTTCGGCGTAGAACCACCAATCCCACGGTTCGAGTTTGAACTCCTTCCCTTCAGACTTGATCAACGCCTGCATGTCGGCGATTTCTTTTTTCGCTACGTTCAGCGCCGCCGGCCAGAGGCGATTCAGCAAGCCGTACACATTCTCGGGAGTCTTTGCCATGCGATTGTCGAGAACAAAATGGGCGTGCGTCGGAAAACCGAGCAGTTTTGCTCTCTCGGCGCGCAGCGCGGCAATCTTTACGAGAAGCGATTTGTTGTCCCTCTCGTTGCCTTGGTCGCCTCTCATGATGTACGCCGTAAAGATCTGCCGACGGAGATCACGGTTCTCGGCATAGGTCATGAACGGCCAGATGCTCGGTGCGTGAAGAGTGAACACCCATTTCCCTTCCATGCCGGCCGATTTCGCGGCATCCGCTGCGGCAGCGATCACGCCGTCGGGCAATCCAGCCAAATCTTCCTTCTTCTCGATCACGAGCCGATAGTTGTTGGTTTCCTTCAGGAGGTTCTCGCCGAACCTCAGACTGAGCAGAGATGATTCCTCATTGATTTTGCGCAACCGCTCCTTTTGCTGAGGTGTGAGATTAGCTCCGCTTCGGACAAAATTCTTGTATGTCTCCTCCAACAAGCGGATCTGATCGGCCCTGAGCTTCAGTTTGTCGCGTTGTTCCCAGACAGCTTTCACCCGCGCAAAGAGCTTCTCATTGAGCATAATATCATCGCGTAGGGCCGAGGTGAGGGGTGTAATTCTACGGGCGATGGCCTGGAGATTGTCGTTCGTCTCCGCCGATGAGAGATTGCCGAATACCGCGCTCACCTTGCTCAGAAGCTCCCCCGTTGCATCCAGGGCCTCGATTGTGTTGGCGAACATCGGGGGTTCGGTGCTGTTTGCGATAATGTCTACCTCTTTCCGCTGTTCGGCAATCCCTGCTTCGACCGCGGGAAGGAAGTGCTCATCCTTGATCTGATCGAACGGCGGAATCCCAAACGGTGTATTCCATTGCATCAGCAACGGATTGATCTGTGCGGTTGTTTGTGTCGTCTGTGCATTCATGCTCATCCCTGCAATCCCCACGACGATCAAAAGGCAAAAAACATAACGCATAACTGATGCCTCCTTGTTCTGAATGTGGAGCGTTGTATGATTCTTAACTGCCGTTTCACGGATGGCGTGATCATCAATCCTCGATGATTCACATCATTCCCGTTTGATCCTCTACGGGAAGATTGTCGTGTTGCATCTGCGAAACAACTCAATATACGAAAACCCGGATGAGATAGGTGCAAAAAACCTTCCAGAGGTCTTTTGAATCTTGCGAATCCACCTCTGGAAGGTTTACGCACACGCCATCGTTCGCCCATACCGACAGGAAAGATCGAGAAAGCCGTTGCTTTTATTTCCTCTTCATCCTCCCGTCGATTTCTTCTTTCATGTCCTGCAGATTCTTCGTCAAATCCCACCACCCGTTCTTAAACGTTGCATAGTCTGGCCCGCTCATCGCCGCTGCGTACCGAATGGAATTCGCATAGAACAGCCAATTCGCAATCCACATTTGCTCGATCTTTTCATCGAAGGGATTCTTGGGATCGGCGAGCTTGTTATCCCATGCCCGCTGCATCAGCTTCGTCGTCGTTGCGATCATCCGATCGGTTTCAGCGAGGGTGGTGTCAAACCGGGCAAAAAACCCACCTGTCCACGAACTGCTGTGACACGATCGGCACACCTTCATCATCCCCTCTTTCCTCCTCCCCTGCTCCTGCGCATCGATGAGATACTGGTGCGCAATCTCCCCTTTGAATGTCGTCGGAAGGGGCAGCCCATCTTTGTTCTTGATGATCGACGTGGCTCCGCTTTTCGGTTGAGGATGTGTGTAGATGAGTCCGAAGATCCTCACCCAGAGTCGAGATCCGAAATCATGGGAACGTTCGGCAACAACCTCGCCGGCGGAATTGACGAGTAGACTGTTGTGACACGTTGCGCACGTCGGCGCTTTGAAATCAACGCCGACCCGCCAGGGGACAGTGCTCCAATTCCACTCCGCATACTTGGAGAAGAAGATGTTTCCATGTTTGCTTTCTTTGTACACGTCCCATGCAGGAACATCCGGCTGGAGATGACATTGTGAACATGTGTAGGGCTTGCGGGCGATTTCGATGGAGAAGCTGTGACGGGGATGGCATGCCGTACATGAGCCCCTTGAACCATCCGGATTGATGCGACCGACTCCTTGATTCGGCCAGTTGGTGAGATTCGGCACTTCAATTGGTCCGAGATCAGTTTCGACGGTTCGCATCCCTTTCACTTCCACCCGCGTTCCATGACACGCAAAACACGTCTCGTTCTTCGTCGACTCCGACGGTTTCAGGTGTGTCATCTTCCCCTCATGGAATTCCTTCACGCCGGTGATCGTTTCGACCAATGTGTGGTAGACAGGATTTTCTTCCAGATTGCCGACTGCATGTGCCTTTTTGCTGTGTGCATATTGCTCGGCCTCCACCGAATGGCACGTGGCACAATCGTTGGGAGAGACAATAACATTGATGGGATATCCGAAGTGTTCGAAACTGTCTTTGTGCGCGGCGGGATTGAGTGAGTGACACTCGTAGCACCCGACGACGACCGATTTGAGGTTCGCAGGGATATTCTCGTTTGAGATCCGTCGTGCAAGCATCGCTTTCTGCAGACCCTGAGCGGGCGACGTCGTCGAATGACGACTGGTGCGCCAGTCTTCCACGATACCGGGGCTGACATTCTCATGACATCCCAGACATTCCTGCGTTTGTTCACTGATGGCTGGAGTCCGCAGTGGATCCCGGTCCTTCATTGTCGTACCTACCCACATCCCTGCAACAATCATTGGAATAAGAAGGCCATAGAGATATTTCATGTCTCCCTCCCGTCACTGTGAATCATTGAATCGAGTTGGTATGTTCTTTGTACGGTTCGGTGCACGCGATTGGCGTATCATCATTCGCGTCAGTCGCCGAAACTTATGCCGAGATCGCGGGCTGTCAGAATCGTATCGCAGTCCAGAGGAACGGTCTTCATGCGCTTCGTGGCCTGCTCCAACGGCACGTAGTTGACCGTCGGCGGGTCGAGAGCGACCATGATTCCCGACTGCCCCTCTTCGAGCGCTCGTACGGCGGCAGCGCCGAAGCGAATCGACAGCAACCGGTCAAACATTGTCGGGCTTCCTCCTCTCAGCAGATGACCGAGGACAACACATCGCGTTTCTTTCCCCGATCCGTCCTGAATCAGCTTCGCCAGCTGCTCGCCCGCACCCCCGAGGCGCTCCGCTTTGCCCGCTTCTTTCTCGATCACCGAATATCCTCCACCAACCGGCCTGGCTCCTTCAGCCACAACAACAATCGAAAAGAACCGGCCTCGCTTCTCCCGGTCGAGGATCTTTTCGATCACTTTGTTGATATCATACGGAATTTCCGGGATAAGAATCACATCAGACGCCGACGCAATCCCCGCGTTGAGCGCAATCCATCCCGCATATCGTCCCATCACTTCCACAACCATTACGCGCTGATGTGCCTCTGCGGTCGAATTCAATCGGTCGATGCAACTCGTGGCAAACGACACAGCAGTGTCAAAGCCGAATGTGATGACCGTTTTCTCCAGATCGTTGTCGATCGTTTTGGGAACACCAACGACCTTCAATCCCTTCTTGTGCAAAACGTTCGCGATGGCAAGCGAGCCGTCTCCTCCGACTGCAATGAGCGCGTCCAGTTCATGTCTCGCAAACAGTTCCATGAGTTCATCGGTGCGATCAATCTCCTTGACTGTCCCATCCGGATTTTTGATCGGAAATCGCATTGGATTGCCGCGATTCGTTGTGCCGAGTATGGTTCCTCCCAGATGCGTTATCCCGCGCACCGAAGGTCCCGTCAACCGGAAAACGCCCCCTTCAGGGTATCGCTCCGGAAACATGATACCCTGATATCCCTCTCGAATACCGTAGCACTCCCATCCTCGCTTCAGCGCGGAAAGAACAACAGCACGAATGACGGCATTCAAACCCGGAGCATCCCCACCGCCGGTGTTGATGGCGATTCGCTTGATCTTACCTTTTCCCATGGAATGATCCCTGTTAAGTGTTCATAGATGAGTATTTTGTTCGGAGAGACTCCTGCGGCCGTCGGAGAGCGGAGCGCCCTGGATCTCGCCATCACCTCTGCGCACGAGTGGGAAGTGATTGGCATGCGCCCGGCCGCCGCAGTGATTTGACGATCGTTTGGCGTGATGGGCTAATGTAAGAAGAGTGCGGAGGAAGTGCAACGGTGGACACCCGAAGAGAAACGCCGCCTGTCAGTAGATCATGTATGTTCTGACAGGGGCGGTGTGTGCTAGCGGAGATATCTCAGCGCGGTCTGGAGGTCTTCTACCGTATTGTAGAAGTGTGGTGAAAAACGGATTGCGTCTTCCCTGAGCGAGACAAGTATTTGCTGAGAACGCAGTCGCTCGAACAACTCCTTTGCATTAGGCGGACGAAACGTCACGATGCCAGCTCTGTGCTCCTCTGTCGCGGGAGAAAGGAGTTCGAACCCGGATGCACTCACATGGTCTGTGATCGTATGCGTCAGGTCCCGGAGGTGCGCCTCAATCTTTTCGACGCCGACTTCCATGAGAAGCGCCAGCGAGGCGTTGAATCCTGCAATCCCGGCAACATTCGGCGTCCCGTTTTCATAGCGTCGAGCCGACTGTTCCAGTTCCATCCGATATCGGAAGAAGTCGCTGAAGAAGTCTTTCATATTCATCCAACCCATGTATGCCTGCTGGATGCGCGATTGACATTCCTCCGACACATAGATGAATGAAATCCCCTCCGGTGCCATCAGCCACTTCTGTGCGCCGGACGCGAGAAAATCGATCTTCATTATTTCCACATCGATGGGGACAATTCCTGCAGACTGAATGGCGTCGACACAGAACACCACACCGTTCCGGCGACATACTTCTCCGATCGACTGCAGATCAGCTCGAAATCCATGCAGAAACTGGACATGACTCAATGTGAGGAGACGCGTGCGCGATGTCAGGGCCCGGTCGACATCCTCGGCGTGAATTGCACCGCTCTTTGTTTTCAGGAAATCTATCTCAACGCCGAAACGTCGGAGATTCAGAAAGGGATAGACGTTGGCGGGGAATTCGACATCCGGGATCAGGATGCGGTCCCCGTGTTTCCACGACAATCCATTGGCGATGATATTCAAGCCATTTGAGGTATTGTCGAGGAGGGCGATGCGATCGTTCGAAGAACGAAGAAGGGTGGCAATGCCGGATTTCAGTTCAACAATCTGTCTCACCACGCGGTCGATGATCTCGAGATCGCCGATGCTCTTCTCCCGGAGATAGTTCTGCATCGCTGCCACCACGCGGGTCGAGAGGGGAGACGTGGAAGCATGATTGAAATATCGTTTTCCCGTTTCAAGGAAGGGAAAGAGCGATCGGTACTGGTTGATATCGTAGGAGGGCATACGTGGAGTCTTGATTGCGTCGCGTGCAATCTATCGGCTCGGTGTGCTCTCGAGAATATCGTCGATCCAACTCATCGCCGCCATAGCCGACGGGAGACCGATTGTCGGAATCGCCAGGAGAGCAACATGTTTGAGCTCTTCGGCTTTGACACCCGTTTCAAGTGCTTTCCGGATATGAGAATGTGCTCCCCCCTCCAACCGTGCGCCCACAGAGATAGCGAACTTCACCAGTGCGCGGCTTCTGTTGTCGAGCGGACCCGCGGCGTGCACGGCAGTTCCGAGAGTCTCGTACAACTTCGCCGCCTCCGGAAACTCCTCCTTGAACTTCAGGTATCGCTTTGGAATGTGTCCCATCACGTGATCTCCTTCTTGATTCATGGAAAGAAAATCCCCCTGGGAGTCGCCAGGGGGATTCCAATTTCCGCAAACTGATGTCCGATCTAGTCCTTCTTCTTCTTCACTTCCTTTTCGCCTTCCTTCTTCTCTGTTTCGCAGCTGCTTCCAGTGCCGCAGCATCCATCTTCCTTCTCCATTTTCTTCTCGACTTTCACCTCGTTCTTCACGGTCTTCCCCTCAGATTTCTTCACGGATGCTTTGTAACCGGCTTCCGTGACAACCTTTGCGAGGTTATCGGCAGAGACGGCCGTGTTCTGCGCAAGAACGATTGTGGCGGATTTGTCCTCGACACTCACGGCAACATCCTTGACACCTTCGACTCCCTTGAGGGCCTTGTCGACTTTGCTTGCGCAGCTTCCGCACGTCATCCCTTCGATCGACAGGGACACGGTGTGGGTGTTCTTATCCTGGCCGAACGCAGCGACGCTCATCATCACACACAACACAACCAGCAATACTGCTTTCATAACCAACCTCCCGACAATTTGATTTGGCGAAAAAGATTTGAGATCAATTCGTCCAAAATTAACTCCCTTTTGATTCAACTGCAAGCATCACTCGCCCCATCTCCTCGGTGCTCGTCCCGGAAGGTTTCGTCTTCCTTACGTGAAAATGATCTCGCCGCCGGCGGCCACTTCGTAGAACTTTGCCACGTTGATGATTCCCTCGACCTGGGGCAGGAAATCATCCGGCGTCAGGTGAAACATGTCCACCGTGGCTTTGCAGGCGTAGATCTTTGCCCCCGCGTCGTGGATCATCTCGAGGAACTCACCGACCGGCGGAATATCCAGCTTTTCCATCTCCTTCTTCATCATGCTGGTGGCAAACCATGACATGCCGGGGAGCGCTCCCATCCATGTCGGCAAGCCGGGACCCATGGCACTCGGGACGCACATTGCCGGATTTCCAACCGTTGCGACCTTGATCTTGTTGACTTTTTTCTTTGTGATCGCGTGCAATCCAAAAAAAGTGAAGAAGAGATTTGCCTCAATCCCTTCCATGCGCGCGCCATTCCCCATAATCAGGCCCGGGTAGACACCATCGAGCGATCCTCGAGAGACGACGATCGAGACCTTCTTGATTTTTTCCTGTTTCTCGTTTGTCATTATTGGTACCCTTCCATTGGATGATCAGATGACCAGGAGATGTGATTGTTCTTACACACAGCCTTGTGGCTTCCCCAGTCCAGAGACATACGCCGCTTTCTTGGCTGGTCCTTCGGGAAAGAGCTCATAAAGCTCCTTCGTCGGTATCCCTCCCTCGTTTTTCATCCGGCGGATCGAGGGAATCTGACCCTTCGCTTCAAAGTCACTGCGCATGAAGCGAATGACCTTCCAGTGCGCATCCGTAAGATTATCGATGCCAATTTCTTTTGCCAGCAACGGGGCAAGATCTTCGGACCACTCAGAGGGATTGACCAAGAATCCTTCATCCGTCACTTCGATGGCACGACCATTAAGTTGTTTCCTGGGCATTGCGGTGTTCCTCCTTTGAGAGCAGTTGAGTTCGTGTATTCAGGTATTGAAGCGTGTCGGGTTGACTTGACAGGCGTTTCGTAAATTTCAATGCAAAGAGAATTCCCCGGCGTACCTCCGGATCCTGCAGTTCCTTCAGGATCGCGAGGAGACTCGGCTTTTCTTCCACATCGATATCCATCTTCTCGAAGAATCCAAGTGCATGATCCACCGTTGAAAGCATTTGCGGTTGCGTGAGATTCCTCACCGTAAGGAGAATTGACGTCACGTTCTCACGCAGCAAGCGGACATCATCAGGGGTGAAGTTCGTGACGACCGTGTCGACAATCTTGATCCCTTCCTGCAGAAATTCCTTGTACCCCTTCCGTTCGAGCTCATCCAACCTCTGCACCAGCGTCATGATGAATTCCTTGACCACAGGAGAGAGGTCTTCCATCAACATGTGCAGGCTTTCAAGCTGATCAAAAACGGTATTGAGTTTCCGGACATTGCGCAGGAGCTTTTTGACCAGCAGAACGAGGTCTTCCCCATCGACGTAGGGCGTAATGTCCTTCAACTCATGAACGAGCGTATTGAAAACATCCTTACCGATGAGATTGAGATCTTGCTTCAGCTCATCCGCGACGCGCTGGCGGCTCTGCATCTCGGCGAGCTGTTCGACGATAAGATCAAGCTTTCGCTCCATTTCTTCCAGGCGCTGTCCCGTCATGGAATTGTTCAGTGTCGTCTCCATCGCTAACTCCGATATTTTCCAGCCATGTAGAACTGCGATTCGACCGGCAGTTCTGCCCCTTTGATCAAGAGGTTCCAGTACATCCAGCGGAACATCATCTTCCCCCAATGATTCGTTTTGCTTTCCTGCAACAATGAAAAGGGACCCATACCCGGGAGAGGATATTTGCCGGGAAGCGGTTCGACATCGTAATTGAAGTCAATCAACAGGGCTTTCCCGTGCCCCGATTCGATGAAGCAGTTTGCATGTCCATCGAATTTGCCGACCAGTGGCCGTCCCTCGACGAAGCGTAGCACATTCTCGTGCAGCACATCCGATTCAAAGTGAGCCACCGACCCGGCTTTTGATGTCGGCAAATCCGTTGCATCGCCGATGACGAAAATATTCTCGAACGATTTTGACTGCAGGGTCTTTGGATCGGTCGGGATGAAGTTCAGGTCGTCTCCCAGTCCCGACTTCCCGATAACCTCAGCGCCCATATTGGTAGGGATGGTCACCAGGAGATCGTACGAGACTTCGCGCTCATCCCAAGAGACCAGCTTGTGTGCCTCCCCATCCACGCGTCCCACGCTGAACTCGGGGATAAGTTTGATGTTCTTCCTCTCGAGGAACGTCCCCAAGAGACTCGAGGCAACCGGCTTGGTAAACGCGCCCGGAAGCGGCGTGACGAATTCGATTTCCACCTCATTGCGCATCCCCTGCTCGGTAAACCACCAATCGGCAAGAAAGGCAAACTCCAGTGGAGCGACGGGGCATTTGATCGGCATTTCTACGACGTTGATCACCAGTCTTCCCCCCTTCCACTGCTTCAGATGATCCCCCAACATTACAGCCCCATCGGCGGTATAGAACTCGAAGATACTTTTGTTCCACGACCCGTTGACCAGGCCCTCGGTCTCTCCGGGATTGATGTGCGAGCCCGTTGCGATAATCAAAAGATCGTACTTGAGCATCGTGCCATCAATCAGGCGCACACACTGTTGCCTCGGATCAATGACCTCTATGGGGTTCACGATGACATTGACGCCTTTTGGAAAATAGTCGCGCCGCGGCTTGACGACATCCTCTTTGGAGTAGATGCCGAAGGGAATGAAGAGAAATCCCGGTTGGTAGTAATGTGTTTCTGATTGATCGACAATTGTGATCTCCCAACCGCGCGGAATGAGATGAGGTGCGAGCTTGTTCACCATCATCGTTCCGGCTGTACCACCACCAAGAATGACCAGTCGTTTCATGGACAATCCTTTCACACCTCAACGAGGGTTGTGCAATCGTGCATTGGAATGAGATTCAAACGGACGTACGGAAAAGAGTACATCACGCGGGAGGGATGGAGACGATTCAACGTTCGAAGGCGAGCTCGATGATACGTTGTTTGATGTTGCCGCAATCTATCGCCGACTCGTAGACATCACAAGTCCGACAATCCAGCTCCGCACACATATTTTTCTTGTGCTTGTACGTCCAGCACCCGCGTTCATGACTCCGAAACGCCTTGCAGTGTGAGCGGTCTTCTTCCGAGCACTGCTTGATATCCCAACACGGGATGAGCGCTTGAATCCGACGGATACCTGCAATGCTGATTTTTTCTTCCAGAATTGCCCGACGGATACAATTGAGACGGTCGACATCTGCCGGCGAGTACAGCCGGTGATTGCCATCCGACTTGTGGGGAATGATCAAGCCCTCCCGCTCATACATGCGGAGTGTATGGACCGACACACCAAGCATGCGGGAGACTGTTCCGATCGAGTACGTCGGCTTAGTATTCGCTGACATCTTCTCCATTCTCACCCTTCAGAAAATCTATATTTACAAATGTCAACTTATGTGCCAACAATAAATGTAGAATACAGCTGGATTTTGATCTCTTTTCAAGGATTTTGGATTCGCAGCTTCCCGGAGACGGGAAATCAGGGGTCGTTTCTTTCTACTCCTGGGAAGAAAAGAGATCTTCGTCTTCCGGATTGGCTTATGTCTTTTCCCAAATTGAGGAAAGACCCTCGACAATTTTCGTATATTTGCACCCATGCTGTCACTTGATAACATCGGGATTTCGTTCGGCGGACGCACCCTGTTCGACGGATTGTCCGTTTCAGTCAGTCCGCACGATAGAATCGGGCTCGTGGGCTCCAACGGGAGCGGGAAATCGACCCTTCTGAAGATCGTCGCCGGCATGATCTCCCCCGACATCGGGAGTGTGAACAAAGGGAACTACGTCACCGTCGGATATCTTCCCCAGGATGGCGTCGTCTCTGGCAACCTTCCCCTTGCTCGCGAAGTCGCGACCGCCGTTGACGACGTGCTCTCTGTTCAGAGGAAGCTCGACGATGCGCATGCCACGCTTTCCCGACTACCGACGGACGATCTCTCTGCGCATCAGGTTCTTGAAGTGATCGGGGAATTGCAGCACAGGTTGGAGGAGCTTGATGCTTATCAAATGGAATCGAAGATTGAGCGTGTACTGATGGGATTGGGTTTTTCCGTCAGCGATTTTGTCCGGCCTTCGTACGAGTTCAGCGGAGGATGGCAGATGCGTATTATGCTTGCAAAGCTTCTGCTTCGCGAGCCCAACGTCCTCTTACTCGATGAGCCAACAAACCATCTCGATCTCGATTCCCTCCGCTGGCTGGAGGAATATCTCCTCCGGTATGACGGTGCCGTCATTCTTGTCTCTCATGATCGCCGCTTGCTTGACACGTTGACAACGAAGACTCTTGCCCTTGAGGCAGGTCGACTCGACCTGTACGCCGGCAACTATTCGTACTACGAAAAGGACTCAGAGTCTCGCCGTGAGCTTCTCCTGAGCGCCTACAAGAATCAACAGAACGAAATCCAGCGAACCCAGCAATTCATCAACCGTTTTCGGTACAAGGCAACGAAAGCACGCCAGGTACAGAGTCGCATCAAACGCCTTGAAAAGATGGAACGTATCGAAGTGCAGCGCGATGAACGCGAGATCACCTTCACCTTCCCCCAGCCGGAACCAAGCGGACGGATCGTGATGGACATTCAGGCGTTGAAGAAGACGTATGGAGACGTCGCACTCTTTGACGATCTGAACATTCACATCGAACGGGGCGATCGCATCGCGATCGTCGGAGTCAACGGTGCCGGGAAGTCAACTTTTGCCCGGATCATGGCGGGTGAAGAACCGTATGATTCGGGCCGCGTGACGGCCGGACATAACGTTTCGATCTCATACTACGCGCAACACCAGGCAGAGGAGTTTGATCCCTCGAAGGAAGTTCTTCAAACGCTCGAAGAGGTCGCGCAAGGAGATATTCGCAAGCACCTGAGAACCTTGCTCGGAAGCTTCCTGTTCCATGGAGACGACGTGTTCAAAAAGGTTGGCGTCCTTTCCGGCGGCGAGAAAAGCCGGCTTGCCCTCGCCAAGATGCTCCTCCGATCGGCCAATTTCTTGATTATGGATGAGCCGACAAACCATCTCGACATGCGATCGAAACGTGTGCTTCAAGAAGCATTGCTTGAATTCGAGGGGACTCTGGCAATTGTTTCGCACGACCGCGCGTTTCTTGATCCCCTCGTCAACAACGTGTGGGAATTCGCCAGCGGTGGCATAAGGACGTACCTCGGCACAGTGTCGGAGTACCTCGATCGGAAATGGATGGATCGGGATGAAGAGACAGACCGGAACGTCTCGCAACCGGCCTCCTCGTCACGTGAGAGAAGGAGAATTGAGGCAGAACGGCGCCAGGAGTTGAGCCGCCAGCTTCGTCCGCTCAAACACCGGTTGGCAAAGATGGAAGCGTCAATTGAGGAGCTTGAAACGCGGAAGGCCGAGATCGAGGTTCGCCTTGGAGACCCGGCTTCCTATCGGTCAAGCGAAGAAGCGAAGCACCTGACTGAATCGTACACGGATGTTCGCGGCTCTCTGGGGAATCTCTACTGGGAATGGGAAGATCTCATGAAACAGATTGAGGAGATTGAAGGGTCCCCCTAGCCCTTTCCCGATCGCTTTTCAGGCACACCCTTGCTGGCGGTCTTCGAATCCTGACTATTGTTGGAGTACTTCACCTCGTACAGGTCAGCCCTCCGGTCGGCCCAGTTCAGAACGCTTCCCGTCCCGGTGGGACGGGACGCTCTGAACCAGCTTCCACTTTCCCTCTCCAGCAGTCTGCATCCCACATTTGTGGACGCTAGTGGATTTGAACCACTGACCTCCTGCTTGTAAGGCAGGCGCTCTGAACCAGCTGAGCTAAGCGTCCATTGGATGTAAAGCGTACTTCGTTGCCGTTCGCTGAACCAGTCCCGTCCAAAAGCGACGGGATCCTCAATTTGACCATGAACTTCGCTGCACTCCGTTTGCGAAGTTCAGGCAAATTGGGACTGAGCTAAGCGTCCATTGGATGTAAAGCGTACTTCGTTGCCGTTCGCTGAACCAGTCCCGTCCAAAAGCGACGGGATCCTCAATTTGACCATGAACTTCGCTGCACTCCGTTTGCGAAGTTCAGGCAAATTGGGACTGAGCTAAGCGTCCATTGGATGTAAAGCGTACTTCGTTGCCGTTCGCTGAACCAGTCCCGTCCAAAAGCGACGGGATCCTCAATTTGACCATGAACTTCGCTGCACTCCGTTTGCGAAGTTCAGGCAAATTGGGACTGAGCTAAGCGTCCAAAAACCTTGCTTGAAAATATAGCGAAAAGCGAAGCGAATCGCAAAGCGAGCGGAGTCCTACTACTGCACCAAAATAGAAGCGCCCCGCGAAATAATCGCAGGGCGCTCTCCATCTCAATCGCCTCTGCGCGTCTACCCGCCGCTGACTCTCACCTTCTTCTTGATCGCTTCGTACTTGATGATCTGCTCAGAAGTGAGGATGCTGGTGAACTGCGCGTCGGTCCTCATCATGATCTGCTCGAGAACCTTCTGCAGCTCATTTTTGTCATTGATGGTATCTACTGCCTGACGAATCTCGCGCATTGCCGTTTCAACAATCGCGCTCGCCTTCTGAACCTGATCGCGGGTGAGAGCAAGCTCCCTCGCGAGAGTCTCGAGAGGAAGGATCAACGGATATGGATATCTTGGCTGATGCGAAGGCTTCTTGAGTTGATCGTACTTCGCCGCCTGTTCAGCGGTGAGCAGTGCACGGAATCGGCTATCCGCTCGCTTCATGATTGCTTCAAACATCGCACGAAGCTCATCCTTGTTCTTCACGCTCTCCGCCGCCGCACGCATTTCCTTCAACGCATCCTCAACAATCGCTTTGGCGAGCTCAGTCTGCTCAGAGGTCAGCGCCAGAATTCTCACGAGATGTTCGAGGGGAAGGATCAGAGGATACGGGATGGAAATTGCGGGCTGTGGATTCTTCATCCGCGCGTAGACAAGCCGCTGCTGCTCCGTCAGGATATTTTGAAACGCCGCGTCCGTGTTCTTGAGGATTTGCTCAATCACGCGACTCAGTTCTGATTTGTCCGTGATCGTCTGGAACGCATTGCGTATTTCTGCCGACGCGGAATCGATGATGGCCTTCGCCTGATCAACCTGGGCGGGGGTTAACGAAAGTGCCCGGGTCAAGTGTTCCAGTGGGAATGGAAGTGGATAGGGAAGCGAAACGGGCTGAGGACGTTTCAGCTGATCGTACTTCGCTTTCTGAGCATCGGTCAGGATGCTGCGGAACTGAGCCTCCGCTCGCTTCACGATCTCCGCAATCACCTCATGGAGGCGTTTTCTATCCGCGATCGTCTGCACGGCTGTCCGCATCTCCTCCAGCGCCTTCTCAACGATTGCCCGCGCCTGCTGAACCTGCCGTTCATCAAGCTCCAGAATCCTGGCCAGATGTTCCAGCGGCATCAGCAAAGGGTACGGGAGTCCTCCAAATTGCCTGACGTGCTCCTGGTGCTGCTTCCACTTTTCGAACTGCTCGGGGGTGAGGATCAATTTGATTTGCTCTTCAAGCTCCTTTTCGAGGGCCTGAATTCTGGCATGCAGCTCCTCACGGGAGATGTTCCCTTTCTTGTGCTCCTCGATGAGAACCTGAACTGCCTCCTGATGTTTCTTCATCAGGGCGTTCAGCTTCTCGCGTTGCTCCGGCGTAAGATCAAAATGATCCATCGCCGTTAGAGCGATGATGTTCGATTCGGTTTGGGAAAGCGAGAGGATATCGGAAGTGGGTTCGTACGGGTCAGTCGTGCGAGTGCAGCCGGATGTGAGAGCCAGGGCGATCACCATGATCGCGAGAACAAGCGTTCGATGATTCATAGATTCTCCTGTTCTGAAATCTTTTTCAATATGCAGAAATTCCATTTCAATTCCAGCTGTGTCACCTTGGATGGTGACGGCGGTCGGAACGTTTAATCGCTCCGGACGCGTGTGCTGGATGGTACCATTCGGAATCGCTCGATTTTGTGACTATTTTCATCCTCTTGTGATTTCGAACATTTTTCCTCTTACTACGCTCTGTGTGACTCCTATGAACGAAGTTCACTTCACCGAGAATTGCTGGAAAGGAATTGTTATGAACAAGCGCAGCCCCTTTCAGATATGCTCCCGGCTTGTGGTGGTGGTCGGAGTACTAGTTCCTCTGCTTCTCCTCGCGCAGGAACCGCAACGTTTGACGCTCGACAACATGAACGATCCGACCATCATGCAGGCATTCTCCACCCCGCGCGTGTGGTGGTTGGAGGACAATACGGCACTGATCTACGACACGCGTAAGCCGCCTATGGAGCGGACACTCGAGCGTTTCAATCCGGCTGACGGAAAGCGCGCTCCGCACGTTGATGCTGCGAAAGCGCTCGAACACTTCAAGACTTTCTTTCCCGAAGGAAAGGCACCCTTCCTCCCTCCGATGCCGAGCGAAATCACGAAAGACGGAACGCGCGGACTCTACCTGATTGGCGGCGATCTCTTTGTTCTCGAGTTCGCTCCTGCGACCTTCCAGCGCGTGACCGACACTCCCGATCCCGAAAGGTCTGCCAATCTCTCCCCGGACGGATTGAAGGTGGCGTTCGTGCGTGCCAACGATTTGTACGCGTATGATCTCGAGGCCAAGAAAGAGCGGCGCCTGACGAATGATGGAAGCGAGACGATCCTGAACGGCACACTGTCGTGGGTCTATTGGGAAGAAATTTTCGGACGTCAGGATATCGGCTATTGGTGGTCGAAAGATTCAAAGGCCGTCGCGTTCCTTCGGACCGATGAATCGATGGTGAGTGTGCAGCATTATGTCGATATCGCACCATGGACCCCAACGGTCACGAAACAGCGCTATCCGAAGGTGGGCGAAAAGAATCCCGACGTGAAGGTCGGTATCATCGAGATTGAAGGCTCTACGACCACCTGGGCACAACTGGATCCAAGTTCTTTCGAATACATTATCCGCGTCGATTGGCTTCCAAACAACAAGCAGGTTGCAGTCCGGACCAACAATCGGCTTCAGACAGAACTCGATCTCCATCTCATCGATCGCTTCACGGGAAAGGCAAAACACGTGCTGAAAGATCTCAACGAGGGATGGATCAACATCTCCGATGATCTCTTCTTTTTGAAGGACGGCAAGCATTTGATCATTTCCTCGGAGCGAGACGGGTACGAACATCTTTATCGCTTTACGCTCGAAGGCAAACTTGTCAATCAGATCACGAAAGGAAACTGGGCAATTCGCTCCTCGGGTGGAGGAGCCTTCTGGGTGAGGCAGGCGGTGGCCGGCATCGACGAACAGAATGGTTGGATCTACTTTACCGCACTCGAAAGATCGCCTCTCGAGAAACACCTCTATCGAATCAAGGTTGACGGAAGTGGGATGAAGAGGCTGACGACCGAGGCCGGAACTCACGCCATCAACATGAGTCCGAATACGAAATTTTACTTCGACCGCTTCTCGAATATCTCCACCCCCCCGTCACTCGCGCTCTATGAGACCGGAGGAACGAAGAAGACGACGCTTGCCGATCCCAATCCGGCCGGCTTCGAGAAGTACGGTTTGCAAACCGGTGAATTGATACAGATTCCCGCGAGAGACGGCTTCCTTCTTCCGGCGCACATCACGAAGCCGCGGGACTTCGATCCTTCCATGAAATATCCGGTCATCGTGAACGTGTATGGAGGGCCATCCGCACCGCAAGTATCCAATTCATTTTCCTTCGGCGCTGTTTGGGAAAACGTGTTGCTCAACGAAGGATATATCTGCATGACTGTGGATAATCGCGCCGCCACGGCAATCAGCAAGAAACTCGAGAACCTCTTTCTCAAGCGATCCCTTGGTGAAGTTGAGTTGGATGATCTCGTCGATGCCATGCACTGGATGAAACGGCAACCGTATGTCGATCCCGATCGGTTCGGCATCTGGGGTTGGAGCGGGGGTGGATCGAACACGATCCTCGCTATGACCCGATCGAAAGAATTCAAGGCGGGGATTGCCGGAGCCGGTGTCACCGATTTCCGGTTCTACGACACCAAGTGGGGTGAGGCGATGATGAAGACGGAGAAGGAAAACCTGGAGGGGTTTGAAACATATTCACTCCTGAAGTACGCGAAGGACCTGCACGGACGACTCCTCATCATCCACGGAACCCATGACGACAACGTTCATATCCAGAACACGTGGCGGTTCGTCGATGAACTCGTCAAAGCAAACAAGCTCTTTGAGTTGATGGTTTATCCGATGCGGAAACATGGTGTGGGGGACATGGCAGGTCGTCGACACATGAATCACCTGATGCTCGATTTCTGGAAGCGGAATCTCTGAGCGTTCGTATTTCCGGTAGTTAGATGTCATTTGCACCTGCGGAGGTTCGTATAAGGAAGGGTTGGATACTTCAGGAAAGTATCTGCGCGAGATGCTTTCTCGATGCGCCCAATGCCAGCAACGACCGAATAAGTAGATCAAGCGATACTGATGGATCACCAGCTTCCATCTTTGCGACGCGCGATTGACTTGACTTTAGGCGTCGAGCAAGTTCGTGCTGTGTTAGATTCTTCTTTCGTCGCACCTCTCGGAGGTTCTTGCTTAATGCCAATTTCAGTTCAATATACGCAGCTTCCTCCTCTGAGAGATTCAGAAACTCCTGCACAGTTCCAAATTTCCAACCCTTGGCCTCAAGCCGGCGGCGTTTTGCAGATTTCATATTCTTGTTCCTTCACGTTGCGGGTGGAAGTATGGAGATGACAGCCGCGGACCGGCGGTGAGAGGGTTGTTGGAATAATCGACGCGTCCCTTCTCGAGCGCATAAGAACTCCAGCACGATACGAGTTGCCGCAGAGCGTTCGCTGTGAATACTCAGGAGAAGTCAAGTGATAGAACTACTTCCTGAGACCGGGGCAATCGAACTCGCCAAAGTGTCTTTTTCTTGTTCCGGAGGTTGGCAGGTCGGAGGTGATCCTTCCGAATGCTTATGGGCGGACTCTCATTACCATTCGAAAGGTTTCCCGCTAATGCTTGAGGTACTTTGAGTCTTTTTCCCCTGCGCGAATCGGAATACTCAGATTGTTTGCCGCAGGTGGAATCGGGCAATTGTAGTGCTCAGAGAATGCGCACGCCGGATTGTAGGCGCGGTTGAAATCAACGACGAATCGTCCATCCGGCAACGCCTCGACATCCAGATATCGTCCAAGCTCGTACGTTTCTTCGCCGCTCGTCGCATCCCGGAAGAAGATGCTGTAACCCTGATCTCCGACGCCGGGCTCCAGCAGTCGCGATACTTCCAATCGAGCTTTCTTTCTATCGACGGTGAACTCGAACCAACCGGCGCGCAAGGCACGACGCTGATTCCCTCTCGTCGAGAGAATGATCACTGTGTCAGATGTTGGATTGGGAATCAGCGGCAGGACGAATCGATAGGAGAGATCGATCGGAAAGTACGAGAGCCCTTTGTATTCCTTGAATCGCGGGCTCTCGGGATCGAAGACGATCAGACCGGGAAAGCGCTGATGGGAGAGGCGAAGCAAGTATCTTCCAATCTTGACCGATAACGGAGGGAGAATTGCCTCACGCATCGTCTCGTTCCGATAGAGAAACGGATGAGAAGGATCGAGACTCTGGACATGAAAGGAATCCCCAACCACCGTCACGCGAAGATGTTGAGAGGCGATCGCAGGATCGTCAATCCGGAGATCATTCGATTCATCCCGTCCGACGGTAAGCGCGGAGAGAGATCCGAAGTCTTTTCGGAGAATCGTCGCCAGGTACGAGGTGGCTCCCTGCTTCAGCCAGAGCTCTTCCTCTCGTCGCTGTTTCTCGATGAGCCGGACTAACGAATCGGCGGTTGTGCGATCCTGAGGAAGAACCTTTCCACCAGCCATGCAGAGGGGACCATCGACACGTACACGTGCCAGTGATGTGGCTGTCACGACGACGAAGAGAATCAGAACCACCGCTGAACTCTTGTTCATGTTGATCTCCTTTCGCGATCCTTCGTTGCTGCCGTACACCAGACCGCGGACTAGTCTTTCGTACTTCTTCTCGACGATTCCTTTTTCTTTGAGGTCTTCTTTTCAACCGCTTTATGCTCATGTTCGGAGTGTTTCATGTGCTTATGATATTTCTCCGCCTCCTTCCCTTTCAGAATCTTTACCACTTCTTTCCCGTCTTCCACTTCCCGAACCTCGATCTCCAGCTCGCGATCTTTGTCGCTTCTTCCGCTCGTCGTCACGCGGATTTCTTTCGTGATCTTTTGCCTGCCCCCTTCTTCCCGTCCCTTCTTCATCTGGATCTCAATATCCTTGAACTCCCCTTTTTTCTTCATCTCGTCAAACTCTTTCGGTGTGAGGGTCTGTTCCGCTATCGTGGTATCTCCTTGTTCCACCTTCACTGTCTTGATCTTGATGGTCGTTTCTTCCTCTGTTTGAGCCGAGACGGAGATGATGAGAGCCAGCATCATCATGAGCGAAGCGACCATCGTGAAGAACGATACGCGTTTCATATGATCCATTCCTCTGGAATCGTTCAGCATTTGATTAGATTTGTTCAACAGTGGTGGAGGGCACCCATCCCACTTTTCCATCCGCGAGCGTGATTTTGATCCAGTCCCCCACGGAGTCACTCAGCCGGACCTTCAATCCCTCATGGATCACAAACGCATTCACTGCCTGTTCGTCCGGGGAATTCTTCGCCGTGACCACCGCCGCAACAACGATCGCATCGTCCTGTGAGCTGGATTCTATCGTTTGAAGTGCAAGAAGCGATCCGCCGAGGACGATCCCGCCGATCGAGATCAAGAAGATCACGCGGAACATTCGCGTTGCACGGCTGAACCACCGGAGCACCAGGATTGCGAGCGAGATGAACGCAATGGTCCAGGAAAGCAAGAATATGTATGCCGTCGCAGACGGAGCAAGAACAGATGCGAGCGAACGGATCCAGCCGACGAGAAAGAACTCCGGAACGGCATCGATCCGATCGACCGTACGCAAATTGGCGAGCTTCAGGTTGTGTTCGATCTCCGGGTCGTGAGGTTCAAGCCGGCGGGCACGTTCATACGCCAGAATCGCCTTTCCAATATTCCCTGTCCGATAGTAGGCATTGCCAACGTTGAAGTAGATCCCGGCACTCTTGTATCCCTGCTTCAGCATCGACTCAAACTCGCGAGCTGCGCCTTCGTACTTCCCATCTCTGTACAGAGCGATCCCGCGATCGAACACGTCCTGGAGAGTCTGGGCAGAGGAGGAGGACATCGCCAGCATGCCAACGATCGTCAGGTTCATAAGGAATCGAACTCGGGACATCATCGCTTGTTCAGAGCCTCCTCGAGATTACCGATGGCCGTTGTCGCTGCATCGAGCAAATCCCGGCGCGCTTCCTGCGTATCTCCTCCCGGCGCAAATCGCGCGAACTCTGCCCGTTGAATACATTCCTCCAATGGTTGAATCAAGGATGGTTCAACACCGCGCTCTTTCAGTTGAGCGACCGCGAACTCGATCGAGAGAGCGGACGTTGACATGCCGAGTTTGTCCTGCAGGTAGCCGAGCAATGCCCGGGAGATTTCCGCGTGATACTCGACGCTGTTCTTCCCCGAAAGAAGTTTGCGGGCATTCTTTAGCCGTTTCGATGCTTCTTTTCCGGCTTTCTGCGATCGCCAATATGTCACGTTCCCGCTGATCGATTCGCTTCGCCGGCGATAGATCAAGGCCCCCACGAGGAGAAACGGTGGCAGAAGAAGGCCGGCAACAAACCAGAAGTCCTGGAACAACGATCGATCGTGTCTCACGAGCACCCCTGGTTCAAGCTTGAGGTATCGGATATCCTCACCGAGCAGTCGCACATCTTCTTTCGCGGCGAAGGCCGCGCCTCCGGACGCCAGCTCCTTTCCGGGGGTCACCGCAATCTCAAAGCGGGGCGACCGGTGGACCACGTAGCTGTTCCGCTCCAGATCGTAGTACGCAAACGCGAACGGTTCGATCGATCGTTGAGCCGCGTTGCGCGGGATGAGAAGGTATTCTGCCGTTTTGCGTCCCCGGATCACGCCCCCGTCCCGGGTAATTTCATCAGAGATTTTCGGTTCGTAGACTTCAAAGTCGGTCGGGAAGACCGGTTTGGGCATGACAAGGAGCTTCACGTTTCCCGCACCGGCAACGGTGATTTTCAGCGTCAGAGGTTCGCCTGCGCGTGTTTCTCGCTTGTCGAGAGACACCGTCATCGAATACTTTCCCACCGCTCCTGCAAAACCCTCCGGCGCTCCGTCAGGCAATCGATCGACCGCGATGGTGAGGGGATTGGAAGCAACTTCATGCTCCGCCGTCTGAAAACGTCCAAAGAAGGGGTCGTTGAAGATGTCGAAGGGATCATTCGAACGACGGCGTGACTGAATCTGAACGGCGCATCTCACCTGTAACGGAGCGAGCTTCAGCGATCCGCTTTGCGACGCAAACAATGCAGTCCGCTTGAGCGTGACGACGCGGTATTGATTTCCTTCGTAACTCTCAGATGTCACGTCCGGATTGCGCGGCATTTCAAAGTCTTCTGCCCAGAATCCTTCGTACGTCGGTACCTTTGAAAGTCCGTAGTCCGAGATGTTTACGCGCGTGTAGAGCTTGTACGTGACGGTGAGCTGCTCTCCTTGTTTGACGCGGAGCTTGCTTGGAATTGCGCGGAGGAAGAGATTGTCGCCGAGTTCAACCGAGGATGATGGTTGTTCCTCCTGCTGCTGTGATCGGGACTTCCCCGAACCGATCTCAACCTGCAACGGATCGGTCTTGTACGTCTTCCCCTTCACATCGATCGACGCGGACCCGATCGAATATCTTCCCGGCTCGCGGGCATACAGGTAATAGGTGTACGTGATGGAGGCAGACATACGTCCATTGATGAACTGCATGTTTTGCGACACATTCGGTCCGCTCATCACGACGAATCGCGCAACATCGGGTCCTTTGAAGCTCCTCGTATCGGGCATCTCAGACCCTGAGACGGTGAAGGAGACCACGAATTGCTCTCCTGCGGCTGGCTTGGCGGGATCGAGGGAGACCGTGAACGTTGCATCCTGTGCAACGGCCCATGCGAAGAAGAATCCGACGCTCAGCGCTATGACCGAGATTCTCTCCATCACCAGTCTTTCTCGACTTTCACTCTGGCAGCCTCGCGTTTGCGAAGTTGTTTCTGGATCTCCTTTTCATTGTTTCGAAGGGCCTCGAGAATTTGCTCCGCCTGTTCTTTCGGCAATTGATTTTTCTTCTGCGCGGCCTTCGCCTGTTCCTCTCGCGCCTTTCGCTCCTCTTCTTGACGCGACTGTTGCTGCCGCTCTTGCTGTTGTTCGTCCTTCGGCTGTTGATTCTCCTGGCGGTCCTGCTGCTTTTCGTTTTCCTGTTGATCTTGCTTCTGATCCTTGTTCTGATCCTGTTTCTGGTGGTTCTTCTGCTGTTGCTTCAAGAGTTCACGTGCATATTGATAATTGTATCGCGTGTCGTCATCACTCGGATTGAGCTTGAGCGCCTGCTTGTACGCTTCAATGCTTTCGGGGATCTTGCCGGCCTTGAGGAGCGTGTTTCCGATGTTGTGGAGAGCGGCTGATTGATCTGTCGGGTCTTTGGCTGTTGGCCCCGCCTGAGAGAACGCTCGGAGCGCTTCTTCGTACCGTTCCTGTTTATAGAACGTATCTCCCAGATTGAACTGAGCTTCGCGCGAAGCAGGATCTTTTTCCTGGGCTTTCTTATATGATGCCTCGGCGTCTCCGTATTTCTCCTCCGCGTAGAATCTGTTCCCCGCGGCAATCTGTGAGCGGACGGTTTGCGAGAATGCAGGGTGAGGAAGAAGAACAGCGAGGCCTATCAGAACGATAGCCGATGCGATCAATTGACGCAAACGTGTAAGCAATCCTCCCCGGCGTTCTGTCAGAAGAAATTCAAAGAGGAGCAGGAGAATCGCCAAGCCAAGGGGATACTGATACTGTGATTCATAGCCGGTGATTTGTTTCACGCCGAATTCAGTCTTTTCGAGGGCTGCAAGCTCGTTGTAGATCTCATTGATCTCGTTGCCGCCGCTTGCGGCGCGGCGGTACGTACCGCCGCTGACAGAGGCGATTTGCTGGAGCACGGATTCGTCCAGCCGAGTGAGCACGATGGTTCCTCCCCGGTCACGTTTATAATCAATGCGGTTTCCGCGTCCGTCGTATACCGGAATCGGCCCCCCCTCGAGGGTTCCCATCCCGATGGTGAAAACTTTCACCCGCGCCTTCTGTGCTCTCTCTACAGCTCCGAAGACATCTCCCTCGGTATTTTCTCCATCACTCACGACGATAATCGCTTTCTGCGTCGGGAGATCGGTCGAGAACGATGCAAGTGCCTTGTCGAGTGCGCTGGCAATCATCGTTCCGGGCGTCGGCACCGATTCCACATCGACTGCGGACAGAAACAAATCGGCTGCGGAATAGTCGGCGGTGAGAGGAAACTGGACAAAGGCATCACCGGCGAACACGATCAAGCCCACCCGGTCGCCGGAGAGTTTCTTGAGGAGAACGGAAACATCTCGTTTCGCCTTTTCCAATCGATTCGGGCGCACATCTTCGGCTCTCATGCTGAGAGAAACATCGAGCGCCACGAAGAGATCGATTCCCTCGCGCTTCACCTCCTCAAGTCTGGTTCCGACCTGTGGATTCGCGAAGGTGATGATAAGCAGACCGAGTGCGGCGAGAATCATCACCTGTCTCATGGTTCGCTTGGCGTTGCTCGCGTGCGGCACAAGCTGCTCCTGCACATCGCGATCGATGAACCGACGCAGCAGACGAGCTCGGCGCAGATTCACCACCAGGAACACCCCCGCCAATGCCGGCAAAGCCAGGAGATACCACAGATATTCAGGATGTTGAAACTCCAGCATGGGATTCGCTAGGGAATTTTCCTCAAGATCGTCGACTGCAGTCCGACTTCGGCCGCCAGCAGGAGGGTCCCTGCAAGCAACCAGCCGAAGAACAATTCGGTAAACTTCTTATAGGCAGTCACCTCGATTTTCGTTCTCTCCAGCTTGTCGATTTCGGCATAGATCGCCTTGAGTTTGCGATTGTCCGTTGCCCTGAAGTACTGGCCGCCGGTCATGTTCGATACTGCCGTGAGAGTTTTCTCGTCGAGATCCACCTTCATCAATTGCCGCCGAATGCCGAACGGCGTCTGAACGGGGAACGGTGCCTCCCCCTCGGCTCCGACCCCAACGGTGTACACACGAATTCCGTAGGTTGCCGCAACTTTCGCCGCCGTGATCGGGTCTATCTCTCCTCTGTTGTTCACCCCGTCGGTGAGGAGGATCATCACTCTGCTCTTTGCTTTGCTCTCCTTGAGGCGATTCACGCCGTTCGCGATCGCGAGCCCGATCGCGGTGCCGTCCGCGATCATGCCGTTCTTGACCTCTCTCAGAAGATTCCGAAGGACGACGTAGTCAGTGGTGAGAGGGCACTGTGTGAAGCTTTCCGCGGAGAAGATCACAAGTCCGATCCGATCGTTCGAACGTCCCTGAATGAAATCAGATGCGACGTCCTTTGCCGCCGCAAGACGATTCGGTGAAAAATCCTCCGCAAGCATGCTTCCGGAAATATCCAGCACAAGGACAATATCAATACCTTCGGTGACGATATTTTCGCTGCTCAATACCGATTGCGGCCGCGCGAGCGCAAGAATCAGACATGCCAGCGCAAGAAGTCGCAACGCGACCGGAACATGCTGCAGACGCTCTCTCAAACTGAGGCCGGAATTCTCGAACGGCTTCAGCGATGAGTACTGCAGATTGACGACACGGTTCCTTGACCGTCTCCAGTAGTACACCGCGAGAGGGGGCACCGCCAGCAGCAACCAGAGAAATTCCGGATTTCCAAATGAATCACCGAACATGAACATCTTCTTTCTCTTGAACCCGTCTCTCGGGTTCCACGGGAGTCATCGTGGATCTGACGATTGTATAGGCGGATGCCAGTTCCTGTGTGTTTTCTTCCAACGTGGGGACGTACTTGGCAAACTTCACCAGATCTGCCGTCAGGAGGAACGACGTCAGCTCTTTGAAGACCCCTTGTCCCCGATCAAGGTTTTTCATCACGGAGAGGATTTCGTCCGATGTCGATTCCAGCGCGGGCACACCATACTGCCCTTCAAGATAGACGCGGATGATCTCGGTGACGCGTGAATAGTACTCCTTGGTCTTCCCCTGCTGCCATAATCTGGCGTCCTCGAGATCCCGCAGGGCGGCAAGCGCCGTTTCGTGCGGCGGCACTCGTCTCACGAACCGATCCGGTTCAATCGATCTCCTTCGCTTTCGTCTCCAGTACACGAGCGCCCCAACCACAATGAGCAGAACCAGCAGAAGCAGAATATAGGGGAGATAATCTTCAAAGAGCCATGGAGCATCAAGCGGAGGTTTGATGTCCTTGATATCTCCCTGGAGGTCGACATCAACGCCGACGACGGTCAACGCGACGGGGGTACTGTACGCAAGCTTTCGGGTCGTGTCATCTTCTGTCTGATAGAAGAATTGGATCGGAGGAACAAAAACCCGACCCGTATCAAACGTAATCAGACGGAAGTTCCACTCGTGTCGCCGTTGTCCATCCGGCAGCTCCGTCGCGTCCACGTTCAGTACCTCGAACCCCCCGATGCTGTCACTGGTCACGGGTGCGATCACCGTGACGGATCGCGGGATATCCGCCGCCACCACAAGCTGCACCCACTCGCCGATTTTGTACCGATCGCGCTCCGTGTGAGATGAGAACTTGATATCCTCAGCTCTTGCCTGGGAGACGGCGAACAGTAGCCATATGAAGATTACGGACCGCACGATCCTACCACCTTTGCTCCCTCCGCCGGAAGAAATCGGTCATTGGTTTCATATAGGCCTGATCGAGAGAGATTTCGATCGCATCCAATCTCGCTTTGCGGAAGAACGAGCGACGCTGGTGATGGTGCGATTCCCAAAAAATTCTATGAGCGGCCCGAATGTTTGGATCCGATGTATCGATGGTTCTAAGCTTGCCGCTCTCCGGATCGCGGATTGAGAGGAGCCCGACCCGGGGAAGCGTTCGTTCATGGGGATCGAGAAGACTTATGCCGATCAGATCATGCCGTTTGCCGGCAATGCGGAGTGCATGTTCATATCCCGTGTCGATAAAATCGGAAATCAGGAAGACAATGCTGCGTTTCTTGAGCACCTTGTTCAGGTACTCGAGCGCGATGTTGATGCTCGTACCCGTCTGGCGCGGCTCAAAGGAGAGGAGTTCCCGGATGATGCGAAGGGCATGGGTCCGTCCTTTTCGCGGTGGAATAAAAGCTTCGATTTGGTTCGTGAAGAGGATAGCACCCACTTTGTCGTTGTTCTTCATCGCGGAGAATGCAAGGATTGCGCTGATCTCGGCTGCGATATCCTTCTTCATCGACGCCTTGGATCCGAAGGACTGCGAACCACTCATATCGACGAGGAGCATTGCCGTCAGCTCTCGTTCCTCTTCAAACACCTTTACGAATGGATGATTGAAGCGCGCGGTCACATTCCAATCGATCATCCGGATCTCGTCACCGGGCTGGTATTCCCTCACTTCGGAGAAAGACATCCCCCGTCCCTTGAAAACAGAATGGTATTCACCGGAGAAGACCTGATTGACAAGTCCCCGTGTCCGAATCTCCAGATGCCGTACTTTTTTCAGCAGTTCGCGCGTTTCCATCTTCCTCCCAGAGGATGACTCCATGCGCGGGGATTTGCCCGAGACGAGTCCACGATTCTACGGTACCTCCACGTGATTCAGAATTTCCTGAACAATGTGCTCGGCGGTTACTTCTTCCGCCTCCGCTTCATAGGTTACCGCCACGCGATGTCGTAGCACGTCCATGGCCACACTGCGCACGTCCTCCGGAATGACATAGCCGCGTCGTTTGACGAACGCGTGTGCCTTCGCCCCCAAGGCGAGGTTGATCGACGCGCGGGGCGATGCACCGTAGCTGATCATCGGCGCGAGCTTGTCGAGCTTTTGCGCAGATGGCTCACGGGTCGCGAACACAATATCAAGAATGTATCTCTCGATCTTTTCATCCATATAGACGTTCTTGACGGCCTCACGTGCCGAGAGGATTTGCTGCGGCGTCATCACCGGTGTGCCGGGAGTCGGCATCCCGTTGAGGTTCTCGCGCATGATGAGGATTTCCTCATCGCGCGTGGGATAGTCGATCTTGATCTTGAGCATGAAGCGGTCAACTTGTGCCTCGGGCAGCGGATACGTCCCCTCCTGCTCTATGGGATTCTGTGTCGCGAGGACCACAAACGGTTCACTGAGCTTGAAGGTCTCTTCGCCGATCGTCACCTGACGTTCCTGCATCGCTTCGAGCAAGGCGCTCTGCACTTTCGCCGGGGCACGATTGATTTCGTCGGCGAGAATGAAATTGGAGAAGATCGGACCTTTTCGTGTTTCGAATTTCCCCTCTTTTTGATTGTAGATCAGCGTGCCGATCAGATCCGCAGGAAGAAGGTCCGGTGTAAACTGGATCCTCTGGAACCTGGTATCAATGGCCGCAGCCAGCGAGCGGATCGTCAGCGTCTTGGCAAGACCGGGAACTCCTTCCAGAAGGATGTGGCCGTTGCAGAGAAGTCCGATCAACAATCGCTCGACCATGTACTTCTGCCCAACGATTGTCTTTCCGACCTCAGAGGTAAGCGTATCGACAAATGCGCTTTCTTTCTGTATCATTTCGTTGATGGCTTTGATATCCACACCGGTTCTCCTTTTTCGGTTTCTTCAACATCAAACATCGATCTTTGACGCAACGCGGGCGATTGGTGTTCCCCTGCATTTGCGCAGAAACAGAGAGAGCCACTCGACAAATTCACACAACGAATTGAGAGCGGCTCAATGACGAACGGCAATGATGCTCGATACCTCTCAGCGAGTAGTCATCTTTTTGTATCCCGCATCAGGCGGGAATCCCGCGACGTTCAGTCCCGTCCCGATCCAACTCCTCGGGACGTGGATCCTCGTTCCGACTCCAAACGTGCTCTGCACGTCTGGTCGGAACGGGACTTGGGAATCTGATTCCCTCTTGAGAGCGGGAGACGGGACTCGAACCCGCGACGTTCAGTCCCGTCCCGATCCAACTCCTCGGGACGTGGATCCTCGTTCCGACTCCAAACGTGCTCTGCACGTTTGGTCGGAACGGGACTTGGGAATCTGATTCCCTCTTGAGAGCGGGAGACGGGACTCGAACCCGCGACGTTCAGTCCCGTCCCGATCCAACTCCTCGGGACGTGGATCCTCGTTCCGACTCCAAACGTGCTCTGCACGTTTGGTCGGAACGGGACTTGGGAATCTGATTCCCTCTTGAGAGCGGGAGACGGGACTCGAACCCGCGACGTTCAGCTTGGGAAGCTGACATTCTACCACTGAATTACTCCCGCGAAATCACCCCTCTCAGCCTGGTCCCGCCTTCGGCGGGATTCTCAAAATTCCATCCACTCATCCCGCTTTGCGGGACTCGTGGGGACTTTTGGAAGAAGCTGACATTCTACTCCCGCCGATGTATGGCGGGGAATTACTCCCGCGAAACCTCTTCTTTCAACTTGGTCCAGGCGACGTGCGGCAGGAATCGATCATTGAAAGCCTGCTCAATATAGAAATTTGAGGTGTATGGTTCAAGTATCCTACGATTGCATCAAATTGACTTTTCGCCGCAAAGTCAATACTTTTGGATTCAAGAACTCTCACACGCGATGGCCGTCTTCTCCCGTCGCCGCATCTGCGCCGACGGCCTATGCCAATCCTGTGAGATGTTGCGTTGGTCCCGTCTAGCAGTACTGTCATTTCCGAATAGCCGCAGAAAGCACGACACCGAATGACTAGCGAAAAGATACGGGTACTGATCGCTGATGATGAGGACTCGCTCCGGCTCTCCATCAGCGCTTGGCTCCAGGATGAGGGATTCGAAGTTGACGATGCGGCGGACGGCGACGAAGCGATTCAGAAGCTTCAGTCTTCCGCCTACCAGATTGCACTTCTCGACATCAAGATGCCCGGTCAGAATGGGCTCGAAGTTCTGAGATTCATCAAGAAGAACATCCTCGAGACCGAGGTGATTCTCATGACGGGCATGAGTGATATTTCGATGGCCGTCGAGGCGATGAAGCTTGGGGCAAGCGACTATCTCACCAAGCCGCTGGACATGAACGTTCTCGGCACGCAGATTCGCTCGATCATCCGGAAGCGAGATGCCGAAGAGCGAATCCAGAATCTTCAGGCCGAACATACGGCGCGCCTGCTCTACGACCTCCGCAATCCCATCAACGGGCTGAAACAGAGTATCGGCTATCTGATGAAAGGGATGGCCGGCCCGGTCGGAGATCATCAGCGCGAGCTCCTGACCTATATGACGACGACCATCGACAAGGTCATCCACCTGCTCGACGACATGATGGACTTGACAAAACTCGAGGGAGGACGGGTACGGTTGAACAAAGGCATCAGCAATCCCAACGATTCGATTGCCAAGATCCTTCAGGAATATCACATTCCGATCGAATCGAAGAAGATCTCACTAACCTTTGAGTCCGATCCGGAGATCACCCCGATCGAATACGATCAGGAAAAGATCGAACAAGTTCTCGAAAACCTCCTCAGTAACGCCGTCAAGTATGCCCCCGAGGGGGGTGCCATCGAACTGAAAGCTCAAGCCGTCGCATTGGTATTGGAGGAAGGCCTGGAACCATCGGACTTCATCATGGTTTCTGTCATGAACACGGGGGAGGGCATTCCACCCGAGGAGATCCCACGCATTTTCGACCGGTTTCGAATAGTTGATGAGAAGAAGGACGAGCAACGCAGTACCGGACTAGGCCTGATGATCTGCCAACGGATTATCGAAGCGCACAACGGCAAAATCTGGGTCGAATCAGAGCCCGGCAAAATCACGACGTTCTATTTCGCTCTTCCTGTACGTTGACTGCGGAGTGCATATGGGCTCACCGAATCAAATGATTTCGATTCTCGCCGTCGACGATGAGGAGCCCCTTCTCTATCTTCTTGAAGGGGTTCTGACGCAGGAGGGGTATCGTGTGAAGACGGCGGATGACGGCATCGCGGCGATCAACATGCTGCAGGCCGAGCCCTTCGATCTCGTGCTTCTGGATGTGAAGATGCCACGCGTCGACGGAATTGAGGTTCTTCGATTCATCAAAGACAGTTTCTTTGATACGCAAGTCGTCATGCTCACCGGCGTCCATGAATTGAAGGTCGCCGTCGAGTGCATGCATATGGGAGCGTACTACTATCTTGCGAAACCGTACGCGACCAACGAACTTCTGACCATCATCGATCGCGCTCTCGAGAAACGGAAGCTCGTCATCGAGAACAAGACGCTGAAGTCCGAGCTCAAGCGTCATGCCCTCTCTTCGGAGATGGTCGGCAACAGTGATGCCTTCCTCAAGGTCATTCAGGTTGCGTCGAAGGTCGCGCCGACCGATTCGTCCGTTCTCATCCAGGGAGAGAGTGGAACCGGCAAGGAACTGATCGCAAACTATGTTCATCGGAACAGTGAGCGAAAGGATCTCCCCTTCGTCGCGCTTAACTGCGCATCGATCCCCGAGACCCTGATCGAGAGCGAACTCTTCGGCCACGAGAAGGGGGCCTTCACCGATGCCATCGCCGCCAAACAGGGAATCGTAGAGATCGCAAACAAAGGGACGCTCTTCCTCGATGAAATCGGTGAGATCAGCCTGATCGTGCAACCGAAGCTCCTTCGTTTTCTCCAGACCGGGGAGTACCGGCGGGTTGGGGGCAACAAGAATCTGAAAGCCGATGTTCGCGTGATTTCGGCAACCAATCGCGATATCCGGACCGAAGTCGCTGAGGGAAGATTCCGGGAAGACCTTCTCTACCGCATCAATGTCATAACCGTCACGTTGCCCACACTGCGCGAACGTCCTGAAGATGTGGCGTCGCTCGTCGATCATTTTCTCAAGACGAAGGTCAAGTCGAAGACGCCTGTGCAAATCGATCCACGGGCCCTCGACGTGCTTACGAAGTACCATTGGCCGGGAAACGTCCGAGAACTCGAAAATGTCATCGAGCGGGCAGCGATTCTCTGCCAGGACAACTTGATTCGCATGGACGACCTTGCCTTGCCGCTCGGAACGCACACGCGACATGGCGCCGGAGGCGATCGCCAAACATCGGCCGGGCGATTGGGTTCTGCCCTCCCCATGCGCGAAATCGAGAAGTACCATATCGACGGCGTCTTGAAGCTCGTCAAATGGAACAAGAGTATGGCAGCCAAGATTCTCGGCATCAGCCTGAAGACACTGTACACCAAGATCCAGCAACACAATCTTACTCCCGACTGATTCAACGCTCATCACCTCGCGTCAAGCGAGCTTCTCCTGACTACATGAGGTCTCCCCATGCTTCTTTATCTCCTCCGTCACGGCGATGCAGATTCGGCCCCGGTGCTCGCGGATCATGAACGGCCGCTCAGCATTCGCGGGCAGAAAGAAATCGAAAGCGTCGCACGCTTCTTCGCCGCTTCAAAGACAACGGTGAGCACGGTTCTCACCAGCCCCTTGGTCCGTGCGCAAGAGACGGGTGCCATCGTCGAGAAGACGTTGCAGACCGGTTCGGTTCTCACATCTGAATCCCTCGTTCCCGGCACCGATCCTGCAAGTCTGTTCTCAGAGCTTAGCGCGCGATCCGATCCGGCCATTCTGATCGTGGGTCACGAGCCGCATCTGAGCGGCCTGATATCGATTCTCGTAACGGGCTCCGAGACTTCACACATTGAGATGAAGAAGGGATCACTCGCCTGTCTGGCGGTCCAGAAGCCCCTCCAGAGAGGCGCGGGCGTTCTTCGTTGGATCGTCCCCGTGTCGCTCATGGAAATTGACGCAACTCCCTGAGGCGCCGCGATCAGTTCCGCCAGAGGGGATTATCCTTTCAGCCACGGAGGATATATGGAATTGAAGCTTGTGAGGATCGAAAAGCCGGAGAATACGAACTTCATCCTCGGTCAGAGTCACTTCATCAAGACCGTCGAAGATATCTACGAGGCAATCGTTCAAACCAATCCCGCGATGAAGTTCGGATTGGGATTCTGTGAATCATCGGGACCGGCGCTTGTCCGATGGGTCGGCAACGATGCTTCTCTCATCGAACTCGCGAAAGCAAACGCACTCAGTCTCTCCTGCGGTCACTGCTTTATCCTGTTCATGGAACATGGATTCCCGGTCAATATCCTCAACACGATCAAAGCCGTACCGGAAGTTTGCCACATCTATTGTGCGACCGCAAATCCGACGGAGGTAATCGTGATGGAGACGGAGCAAGGACGAGGCATTATGGGAGTGATCGATGGTTTGAAAAGCAGGGGGATTGAGACAGACGCCGATATCCAGAAGCGCAAAGAACTTCTGAGAACATTCGGATATAAACTGTAGGCAAAGCGCTCGAGCTTTGGGAAGGTGCATCATGCGAAGAGTACTGGTTGTCGCTACCGTATGCACACTAGCACTGGGATACGCGGGTTGCGGACCATCAGATGAGGACCTCCGAATCATGGTTCAGCAGGAACTCTCCAGGGCCACGGAAGTTACGTACATCACCGACGCTCAGGTGATCGGTCCGTACTCTCCCGCGGTTCGTGCCGGGAACTTTCTCTTTGTTTCCGGACAGATCGGCCTCGATCGTGAGACGATGCGCTTGGTCGGTGACGACATCGAGAGTCAGACTCGCCAGGCCCTCAAGAACCTCATGGACATCCTCGCAAAGGCAGGATGTGATTCGAGTCATGTGATCCAGTGTACGGTGTTCATGAAAGACATCAATGATTTTCAGAAGATGAACTTGATCTACGGCGGATACTTCGCGGAGGGAACATTTCCTGCCCGTACAACGGTCGGGGTTTCGAATCTCCCTCGGAACGCCATCGTCGAGATCGCCGCGATTGCGTATAAGGAGGTCTCCGATGAGTAAGTCGCCTGCACGGATTGTTCGCGCCCCCCGGGGCCGGGAAATGTCGTGCAAGGGCTGGATTCAAGAGGCCGCCTTGCGGATGCTCATGAACAACCTCGATCCGGAGGTCGCAGAAAGGCCTCAGGAATTGATCGTGTATGGAGGAACGGGAAAGGCTGCCCGGAACTGGAAGTGTTTTGATTCGATTGTCGACGTGCTGCGGGGCCTCGACGAGGACGAGACTCTGCTTGTCCAATCGGGAAAACCGGTGGGAGTGTTCAAGACCCACCTGAACGCTCCAAGAGTTCTCATCAGCAATTCGATGCTCGTTCCGCAATGGGCCACGTGGGACGAGTTCCGGCGCCTCGAGGCTCTCGGCCTGACGATGTATGGCCAAATGACCGCGGGAAGCTGGATCTACATCGGGACGCAGGGGATTCTTCAGGGTACCTACGAGACTTTTGGCGCTTGTGCCCAGCAGCATTTCGGAGGTTCGCTTGCCGGGAAATTCATTCTGACTGCAGGACTCGGAGGAATGGGGGGCGCACAACCGCTGGCGGCAACGATGAACGGCGCGGCATGCCTGGTCGTTGAGGTCGATAGAAACCGAATCCGACGGCGGCTTGAAACGAAATATCTCGACCGTATGACGCAGCGCCTCGACGACGCGCTCGAGATGATCCGGGAGGCCAAGGATAACCGAAAGCCGCTCTCGGTCGGTCTGCTCGGCAATGCGGCAGAGATCATCCCCGCGATCGCGGCCGGTACGTTCCTCCCCGACATCGTCACCGATCAAACGTCGGCACACGATACGCTTCACGGATACGTCCCGGCCGGCTTGGAGTACCGCAAGGCACTCGAGCTCCGCAAGAAGAATCCGAAGAAGTACGTCTCGCTCGCGAAGCGGTCAATCGTTGAACACGTGCGAGGGCTCCTTCGGTTGCAGAAACGCGGCGCGGTTGTGTTCGACTACGGGAACAATATCCGCGGAGAAGCACTCGCCAACGGAGTGAAGAACGCCTTCAGTATTCCCGGGTTCGTGCCCGAATATATCCGTCCGCTCTTCTGCGACGGCAAAGGTCCCTTCCGGTGGGTTGCACTCTCCGGCGATCCTCAAGACATCTACCGGACGGATCGGGCAGTCATCGAAACATTTCCTGAGAATATCCAGCTCCGCAACTGGATCGAGAAAGCTCAACAATCAGTGGCCTTCCAGGGACTGCCGGCACGAATTTGTTGGCTCGGGTATGGCGAACGAGCCAAGTTGGGGAGAATTTTCAACGAGCTTGTCGCTCATGGCGAGGTGAAGGCTCCCATTGTGATCGGGCGCGACCACCTCGATTGCGGCAGCGTCGCCTCACCCAACCGGGAGACCGAAGGAATGAAGGATGGAAGCGACGCCATTGCCGACTGGCCAATTTTGAACGCGATGCTGAACGCGGTGGGAGGAGCGAGCTGGGTGAGCGTGCATCATGGAGGCGGCGTGGGAATGGGCCTCTCTCTTCACGCGGGGATGGTGGTTGTTTGCACAGGTTCCCACGAAGCCGAGGCACGGCTCCAGCGCGTCCTCACATATGATCCCGGCATGGGAATCGTACGGCACGCTGATGCCGGGTATGAGCGCGCCATTGAGAATGCAAAAAAATGGGGTGTTGCTGTCCCCATGATCAAGTAAGCTCGGCGTGTGAAGGTTGTGAATCAGATAGGCAGTGTATCAGGATTGTGATGGAGTGATATGACCCGACGCAAAAAGGACCCTCTCAAGAAGAAGAAGCCGGAGCAGCGCAAATCTAAATCCGCGAAATCTCCCTCCCCCATCGGTAAAAACCAACGCCAGAAGAGCGAAAAGAAGGGACGTCGAGACGGGAAACGATCGCGTCTTTCCCCTCTCCCCTTGATCGAATCCGATGCCGAGTTCAGGCACCTCGTCGAAGCGGCAAACGACATTATCTATCGGACGGATGAACGCGGAAGATTCGTTTATGCGAATCCGGTCGCCGTTCGTGTGATGGAGTACTCCCTCAAGGAGATTCACGGGAAGCATTTTACGTTCTTTGTTCATCCCGATTTCCGGGACGCTGTCCGAAAGTTCTACTTCCGCCAATTCTCTGAACGTATCCCAAATTCCTACCGCGAATTCCAGGTCGTCACGAAATCGGGGCGCTCGCTCTGGGTCGGCCAGAGCGTCCACCTCATGCAGAAGAACGGAGCGGTTCTCGGGTCCCAGGCGATTGTCCGCGATATTACCCTCCGAAAGCTTGCCGAAGAAGAACGCGATCGGTTCTTCAACCTTTCGATTGATCTTCTGTGCATCACCGGCTTCGATGGAAAACTGAAGTCGCTGAACCATTCGTGGCAGGTCATCCTCGGATATAGCATCTCGGCATTGAAGGAGACGCCGTTTCTCGATCTCATTCATCCGGATGATCGCGACGGCACCTTCCAGCGATTCCTGCAGGTGGTCCGCGGCGTTCCGCTGATTTCGTTCGAGACGAGATTTCGATGCGCCGACGGATCGTATCTTTGGACCGAATGGACGGCCGTCTCCTATCCGGATCGGGAACAGATCTATGCCGTCGGACGGGATGTGACCGAACGGCGAAAGAATCGCGAGGAGCTGCTGCTGCAGAAAGCCTATTTCCAGCAGCTCTTCGAGCACGCTCCGGAAGGAATATTGCTCGTAGACAGCGAGGATGCGGTCGTCGATGCAAACCGGCAGTTTACGGAAATGTTCCAGTTCCAACGCAACGAATTGATCGGTCACAAGGTCAATGATCTTATCGTTCCGGATACGTTCGAGGAGGAGGCCAAGGCGTTCTCTCTCTACACCAAGAGCAAGCGAATCTTGCGCGCACAAACCGTTCGAAAGCGGAAAGACGGATCGCTGATTGATGTTTCTCTCCTTGCGACCCCGATCACGACGCGCGACCAGCACATCGGCATCTATGCCATCTATCGGGACATTACGGCGGACAAGAAGGCCGAACAGAACCTCCGCGAAAGCGAGGAGAAGTTCCGCACGCTCTTCGAATCGGCTCCGGTCGCGATCATCATCACCGATGAGGATGGACGAATCACATTGACGAACCGGGAATCGGAGAGAATCTTCGGATACGAAAAGAACGAACTGGAGGGACGGGAGCTCGAAATTCTCGTGCCGGAGGAACAACGCGTGAAACATCTCCGGCAACGAAAAGGATTCTCGGAGGCACCGACGCTCCGTCCGATGGGTTCCGGAATGGATCTCTACGGCCGCCGTAGGGACGGCACGAAGTTCCCGATCGACGTCAGTTTGAGCTATCTCCGAGGCGAACCCCGACTGTTCATGGGATTCATTTCCGATATCACGCAGCGCAAGCAGGCCGAGGAGGCTATCATTGTTGCCAAGGAAGCCGCGGAAGCCGCCACCCAGGCCAAGTCGCTCTTTCTAGCCACAATGAGCCACGAAATCAGAACGCCCATGAACGCTGTGATCGGGACGACCGAATTGCTCCAAAAAACCGAACTGTCCGACGAACAGACGGAATTCGTTCAGACCATTCAGATCAGCGGGGAAGCATTGCTCGCCGTGATCAACGATATCCTCGACTTCTCCAAGATCGAATCCGGAAAGGTGGACATCGAACAGAAGCCGTTCGATCTGCGGAATACCATTGAAAATGTATTTGACCTCCTCGCTCCGCGAGCACTCGAGAAGAACATCGATCTCCTCTACACTGTCGATCCCCGGCTCACGGCGCATATCATCGGCGATGAGACGCGGGTCCGTCAGGTCCTGCTGAATCTCTGCAGCAACGCCGTGAAATTCACCGACCGTGGAGAGATTCTGGTTTCCGTTCGCGTCGAAAAGAATACAAACGAGGTCATCGATCTCCACATCGAGGTTCGCGACACGGGAATCGGCATTCCCAAAGACAAACAAGACCGACTCTTTCAGTCATTTACGCAGGTTGATTCTTCCACGACGCGGAAGTACGGCGGAACGGGATTGGGATTGGCGATATGTTCGAAACTCGTTGCATTAATGGGAGGGCGAATCTGGGTCGAGAGCGAGCCTGGAAAGGGTTCGACGTTTTCATTCACTCTTCCGACATCCGCATCGGATATCACCGACACTCTCCCGAGAGTTTATCTCAAGGGACAGACCCCCGAGCTGACCAACAAGCGTGTGCTCATCGTCGACGACAACGTAACAAACCTCCAGATCCTCGAATTCCAGTGTCAGCGTTGGGGAATGATCGCCCGGACCACCACGTCGCCGCAACAAGCAATCGAGTGGGTGAAGAACGGAGATCCGTTCGATCTCGCCATTCTCGATGGAATTATCCCGGAGATGAATGGCCTCGACCTCGGGCGAGAGCTTCGCAAGATGCGCACACCTCAGTCTCTCCCGATGATTCTCCTTTCGTCGGCAGGCTCGCTTTCCCTCAACGACCCGGGGGACGAGGACGTCCTCCAGGCAAGCGCATCCAAGCCGCTGAAACACGGACAACTCTTTGAGGTCATTTGTAACGTCGTTCTCGGAGCGGGCGATCGCATGAGTCGCAAACCCAAAATGCCGGAACGAGAGAAAGGGAAACCGTTGGCCATCAACATCCTTATTGCCGAAGACAATCTGATCAACCAGAAGTTGCTTCAGCGAATGCTGAAACAACTTGGCTACGATTCCTCTACGGCGTCGAATGGTCTCGAAGTCCTGGACGCGCTGTCGCAACGATCATACGACATCATCTTCATGGACGTGCACATGCCGGAGCTTGATGGATTAGAGACTTCGCGGCGCATCGTATCTACACAGTCTGCCCGGAAAAGGCCGAAAATCATTGCCTTGACTGCGGCGGCCGCTGAAGGAGATCGTGAACGGTGTCTTGCCGCCGGCATGGATGACTACCTCTCAAAACCTTTCAAACTTGACGATCTTCATGACGTCATTCTCAAATGGTCCAGACCGGCGGAATCGTCCGGCAGCGAAGATTCGTTGGAGCAGAGTCTTCGTCGGCTGGATGTTGATCCGTCAATCGTGGAGCGCGTCAAGATTCTCATCGAGCAGACCGAGCTTCAGTTTGTCTTGGATCTGGCAAATCATTTCCTTGAAAACATCCAGACGATTCGTGCGGATCTGCTGAACGCGATAAAGGAAAAGAATCATGCTGCGGTGGAGAATGCGGCTCACTCGCTCAAAGGAGCAACGGCAAATTTCGGCGCGCAGGTGCTGTCGGATATCTGTCAGACCATCGAGCTCCAGGGAGCACAGCAGGAGTGGGACCCGCTTCAGAAATCGTTCCCGCTTCTGGAAGCAGAATTTGCGAAGGCGTCCGATGGAATCCGCAAGATCATCGCTGAGCTTTCAGGGGGGACAACATAACGAACCCGGGCGAACATGTATCAGCGGGTCTCTGTCGCCAATGCCGCTACTCACGCCGCGCGCGATCCAACCGCGGCACGATGTTCTATCGATGTCTGCTGGCTGAATCTGACGCGCGTTTCGATAAATACCCAAAACTGCCCGTTGTCACGTGTATCGGCTTTGAGGAAAAGCAGCAGGACAACGAATCACGCTCCTCATAACACGACGCGGGCTCAGTGAATCTCACGAATCACGACCTCGACGCGAACCGTACATGAATCTCCTCATCCGAAACTTGAGACAGATCGTGACCGTCCCGTCGGACGGCAAGCCCACCAAACGGAAAAACTCTCTCGCTGAGATCGGATTGGTGGAGAACGGCACAATCCTGGTTCGAAACGGTCAGATCGAATGGGTGGGCAGAGATGAGGAGTTCCGTCACGATGTTCCGGATGATTTGGATGTTCTGGATGGATCACCGTACGTTGCGTTTCCCGGTTTCGTCGATGCCCACACGCATCTCCTCTTTGCGGGAAGTCGGGAAGATGAGTTCGCGATGAGAGCTCAAGGAAGAAGCTACCAGCAGATTGCTGAGTCGGGGGGTGGAATCCTGAGCACCGTTCGCGCGACACGAGTGGCGACGAAGAAGGAACTGAAACGTCTGGCATCACGCCGCCTGGACGCGATGTTGCGGCACGGCACAACGACGGTCGAAATCAAATCAGGATATGGATTGGACCCCGACTCCGAAATCAAGATGATGGAGGCAGTCACCGAGCTGGCAAATGATCACTACATGGATATCATTTCTACGTTCCTCGGCGCCCACGCGGTGCCGCCGGAATTCCGCGACAATCCGGATGGATATGTCGACCTCGTGTGCGAGCGAATGCTCCCCTATGTGGCCAAACGCGGGCTTGCACAGTTCTGCGATGTATTTTGTGAGAACGGATATTTTTCCCCCGCACAGGCGCGCAGAATCCTGCTGAAGGGGAAAAGTCTCGGCCTGAAATTGAAACTGCATGCGGACGAGCTCTCCTCATCCGGCGGATCGTTGATTGCAGCCGAGCTCCACGCCGTCTCGGCTGACCATCTGGAGCACATCGATGACATCGGCATCAAGAATCTCGCTGCATCGGAAACCGTTGCCGTTCTTCTTCCCGGTGTCTCGTTCTTTCTCAATCATGGCTACGCGCCCGCCCGCGCGCTGATCGATTCCGGCGTCGCGGTAGCCATCGCGACGGACTTCAATCCGGGTTCGTGCATGTCGTACGACATGCCGCTGATGCTCACGATCGCGTGCACGCATATGGGAATGACCCCCGAGGAGGCGATCTCCGCCGCAACGTTCAACGCCGCCGCGGCGGTGAGGATGTCTGATCAAATCGGCAGCATCGAGGTTGGAAAGAAGGCCGACCTCATTCTTTGCGATCTCCCGAATTATCGCTACCTTGCGTATCACTTCGGCGCCAACCATGTTTCCAAAGTGATCAAGAACGGTACGATTCTCGAATTCCACTAACTCTTATCCCAGACAAGCACAATGGACAAAATCGTTGAATGTGTCCCCAATATCAGTGAAGGGATGAACCAGGAGATTATCCAGTCGGTGGCCAACGCGGTCGAACGAGTTCCCGGGGTGAAACTTCTCGGCGTGGAACCCGACAAAGACTACAATCGATCAGTGATCACCTTCGTCGGAGCGCCTGAGCCGGTCCTTGACGCGGCAATCGCACTGACCAAGACGGCCGTTTCTCTCATCGATATGACGTCTCACAAAGGTGAACATCCACGCATCGGCGCCGTCGACGTCGTTCCCTTTATCCCCGTCAGCGGCACGACGATGGCAGAATGTGTCGACCTCGCAAGAGCGTTCGGGAAGCATATCGCAAACGAACTACACTATCCCATCTACCTATACGAGGCCGCCGCCTCCACGCCTCAACGCAAAAACCTCGCCGATATCCGTAAGGGAGAGTACGAGGGTTTGGTGGCGAAGTTGAACGATCCTTTCTGGAAGCCCGATTTCGGGCCGGCGACGTTTGTCCAGAAAACCGGTGCAACCGTCACAGGAGCGCGAAAAATCCTCGTCGCCTACAATGTCAATCTCAATTCTCCGGATTCGGCCCTTGCCCAGGAAATCTCGTTGCGAATCCGCGAGAGCGGACGGATCAAAAAGGATGAATCAGGTACAACCGTCAGAGGCGAACATGGTCAGGCGATAAAGATTCCCGGCAGACTCAAGGCCGTGAAAGCGATGGGGGTATTCCTTGATCGGTTCAACATTGCGCAGGTGTCGATGAACCTCGTCGACTATGAAGTGACGCCGGTGCACGCAGCATTTGAAGAGGTGAAGACCCAAGCACATTCGCTCGGGATCGACGTCACGGGAAGCGAGATCGTCGGGCTTGTTCCCCGCGAGGCATTGTTGATGGCAGGCAAGCACTATCGCAAGAAACAGGGGCGAACGGAGACGACCAAGGTGGATGAATTGATCGCCGATGCCATCGAGTACCTCGGGCTCAGCCAGTTGGAGCCGTTCGATCCCAAGAAGAAGATTATCGAGAATCAGATCGCGTAGCATTCCCTTACCCGGAGATGTGCACTCATGTTGACGAAGAAACCGGTACACGAATTTGTCGAAGAAGTTGCCTCCGCCCTCCCCGCACCCGGTGGCGGAAGTGTCTCTGCCCTGGTCGGCGCTCTTGGTGCCGCCCTCGCGTCGATGGTGTGTCGCCTGACCATCGGGAAGAAGAAGTACCTGGATGTGCAGCATGACATGGAAGTGACCCTTGCACGTGCCGAGGAACTGCGACTGCGTCTGACCGACCTGGTGGAGAAAGACACGACGGCGTTTCAGGCGGTCATGAATGCGTTTACCCTCCCGAAAGAGACAGAGGAACAGAAGCATCTTCGAAGTGTCGCAATTCAGGAGGCAACGAAAGGGGCCGCCATTGTCCCACTCGAGGTGATGAGTCATTGCGAGCAGGCGATTGGTCTTGTCCATACCGTTGCGGACAAGGGGAATGTGAATTCCATTACTGACGCCGGTGTCGCCGCGCTGATGATCAACGCAGCATGTGTCGGTGCGGCACTCAACGTACGAATCAACCTCGGCACACTCCAGGATCACCATTTTGTGCAGACAACGCAGGAACGTATCGAGGTTATCCTCAAATCGGTGCAGGGAACAGCAACAGCGATTCTGCAGACCGTCGAGCAGAAGCTCTCGTAGAAGCTATCCTGCCTCGTTGTGCTCACGCGAGTCCATTCCACGTTTCGCCTTTCATCCCGGGGTGAGGTCCGTCGCGGCTACGATCGCCAGAACGCCGGACTCATCAGAACGATCGCCGTGAAGAGTTCGAGCCTTCCTACCACCATACAAACTTCCAGAACGTACTTCCCCGTATCTGACAAGTGATGGTAATTGGACATCGGTCCCACTGAACCAAGCCCCGGCCCGATGCCAGCCAGACACGTTGCCGTCGCGGTGAACGCGGCAACAGCATCAAGCCCGGTCTCAAGCAGGATCAGTGACGCGGCGACGAAGAACCCCACATAGAACAGAACGAAGGCTCCTACCTTGACGAGGATGTCATCATCCACAACATCTCCGTCGAGACGGATGTGCACAACCGCACGCCGGTGAAGAAGTCGCCGGACGGCCGTGGAGACCGATTTGAGGAGAAGATAGACTCGAACCATCTTTATCCCCCCCGCCGTCGAACCCGAGCATCCCCCTGGGAACATCGCCACAAAGATCATCGCCTGAGCAAGCGGAACCCAGAGGGCAAAATCGGATGTGGCAAATCCGGTACAGCTCATGACGGATGCAATATTGAACGCCCCATAGCGAAACGCGTCGGCAAAGTTTCCATCAAAATTCGTATGGAGCGTCGCCAACGTAACTACAGCCACAACAAACGCATAGGTCACGAGAAAGAAGCGCAATTCTTCGTTGCGGAAATATCCGCCGATGTTCCCGCGCAAGGCAGCATAGTGGAGAGAGAAATTTGTAGCGGCCAACAACATGTAGATCGTGACAACGATATCGATATACGGGGATTGGTAGAACCCAATGCTCGCGTTTTTCGTTGAGAACCCGCCCGTGGCGATTGTCCCGAATGAATGACAGAGGGCGTCGAACCACGACATACCCCCGAGCATGAGTAGTCCCATTTCGCTGGCCGTCAGGAGCATGTACACTCCCCAGAGAATGCGCGCAGTATCTACCACACGCGGCGTGAGCTTGTCCTTCGACATGCCCGACACCTCAGCCTTGAACAGATGGACCGCACCAAAGCCGATCATCGGGAGAATGGCCAGGTAGAGCACCACGATACCCATCCCTCCCAGCCAGTGCGTCAGACTGCGCCAGTAGAGAATTCCGTGCGGCAAGGCCTCTACGTCTGTCACGATCGAGGCACCGGTCGTCGTGAATCCTGAAACCGATTCAAAGTACGCATCGGTGAAGGATGGAATCGAATTGGAAAGAAGGAATGGCAGGGCACCGAACAGCGGGATGAGAATCCAGCCAAACGTGACAATCGCAAAACCTTCCCGCACTCGCAGGTTGGAGCGGTCGGATCGTCCAACGACACCAAGGGCGGCACCCGTGAGGATTGTAATCACTGAGGAGCTGAGAAGGGCGATCGCGTCTGCTCCGCCGAACAGAAGGGAGATCGGCACGGCTGTGAGCATTGCGATTCCGGCGGCCACAACCAACAAGCCCAAGACACCGATCACCCGCTTTGCGTTCATCGCATGACCGTGTGCGGATCCAGAACCTCCGCCTAGCGCCTCCAGAACGCCGGGGTTAAAAGAACGATGATGGTGAATATCTCCAGTCGGCCCGTCAGCATACAGAAAACGAGAATCCACTTCCCGATCATCGGCACGTGGGCGTAGTTATCAACCGCACCGACGCTCCCCAATCCGGGACCGATATTCCCCAGCGACGCGGCGACGGCACCCGCCGAGCTCACGATGTCCATGCCGAGCGCGGTCATTGCCAGTGAGGCAACAATGAAGATGAGAACAAAGAGAATGAAGAACGTGAGAATGTCGATGATGATCTCCTGATCCAGGCTCTTGCCGTTATGACGCACGGGAAGGATTGCACGCGGGTGGATCAGCATTTTTAGTTGATTGATGCCGTTCTTCAGAAGGACGAGGATACGGACAAGCTTGATTCCGCCGGCGGTAGAGCCCGTGCACGCCCCCGCAAACATCAGCATAAGTAATATCCACTGAGCTGCGGGAAACCAGAGCTCGTAGTCTGCAGTCACAAAACCGGTCGTTGTGAGGATGGAAACGGTCTGAAACACCGCTGCTTGAACGACCTTCCCCAGTTCGTCCCGTTCACCGAAGGGAATTGCCAGAAAGACGAGCAGCGATGCGAGCACCACCAGAACAGCGTAGAAGGTGAATTCGTTATCGCGCACATAGCTTCGCCACTCGCCTCGCAGTGCGCGATAATGCAGCGCGAAGCTCGTCCCGGCCAGAAACATGAAGACGATGATGACTTGCTCGATATAGGATGATTGATAGTGGGCGATGCTCGCGTTCTTCGTCGAGAAGCCCCCCGTTGAAACCGTGGTGAACGAATGGCAGGCTGCGTCGAACAGCGTCATGCCTCCCCCCACCAAGAGAGCCATTTGCACCACCGTCAACAGGACGTAGACCATCCAGAGGATTCGCGCCGTCTGACTGATTCGCGGGGCAAGCTTTTCTACTGATATGCCCGGAACTTCAGCTTGGAAGAGCTGCATACCTCCGACGCCGAGGATCGGAAGAATGGCAATAGACAGGAGAATGATTCCGAGACCCCCGATCCACTGTGTCAATGACCGCCAGAACAGGAGCCCCTCGGGCAGGGCCTCAACATTAGTCAGGATGGTCGCTCCGGTGGTCGTGAAACCGGAGACAACTTCAAAGTACGCGTCGGTGAAAGATGGAATCGCACCGGTGATGAGGAAAGGAAGGCATCCGAAGAGTGACGCAACAACCCATCCGAGCCCGACAATCATGAATCCTTCCCGCGCGCCCAGCTCGCCGCTCTTCTTCCGGTTAACGTACCATCCAACGGCACCGACACCAACCGTAAGCAGTCCCGAAACGGCGAGAGCGTACGCATCCTCCCCGTCGTAGGAGAGCGAGATCGGCAGGACGCACAGCATCAGCAGTCCGACGACAACCAGGATAAACCCGAGAACGGAAAGGACGGATCGAATTCGCATGGAGTGCTAGTGGAAGAATTTTTCGACTTCATGGATTGCCCGCGGCAGAGTCAGCACGACGACCCGATCATCCGGCAGGATTCGCGTATCACCGACAGGGATGATCACCTCATCCTTTCTGATCACGCAGCCGATAATCCCCCCATCGGGAAATTTCAGGTCCCGGATCGGTTTCTTCGTAACGGAGGACTTGGGGCTTGCCACCATTTCAATCATTTCCGCGTCGACACCATGGAGCGTCGCGATGGAAAGGATTTCTCCTTTACGCACGAGCTTCAAGATTTCCGTTGCCGCGGAAAGTTTTTTGTTGACGAGCGCATCGATGCCGATCGTGTTGGCCAGCGGGATGTAGTCGGTCTTCTCGACGTGGGCAATCGCCTTCTTGACCCCGAGATGTTTGGCCATCAGGCAGGAAATGATGTTGTCTTCCTCATCACGCGTCACGGCCACATAGGCATCCATATCCATGATACCCTCGGTGGCGAGCAGATCAAGATCCTTCCCTTCCCCACGAATCACCATGGTCTTCTTCAACACGTCGGCCAACCGTGAGGAGGCTTCTTTGCTCGATTCAATAAGTTTGACAGAGACTTCCTCCTCCAGATCCTCAGCGACTTGCTGTCCAATCCCCGTCCCTCCAAGGATCATAACATTTTCGAACTTCACCGATTCTTTTCCCGAGATCTTCAGCATTTCGGGTACCATTTCGGTTTTGGAAATCACAAAAACCTGGTCACCCTTCTTGAAGACATCGTCGGCAGACGGGATGACGGTTCTAAGACCTCTCGAGATTGCGACCGCGCGGAAGGGGACTTCAGTATACTCCTTGACGACATCTCTGAGCTTCCGATTGATCAAGGGACTTGCCTGATCGAGTTTGATGCCGATCAGCTGGATACGTCCCTCGGCGAAATCGACGATATCGGTCGCCGCTGTTCGGCGGATGAGGCGCACGATTTCCTTGGCTGCCAACCGCTCGGGAGAGACTGCCATATCGATTCCGAGTTCTTGCGGCGTCACTTCGGCATCTTGAAAGAAATCGGCATCGTTGGTCCGCATGAACTTCCGCTTCGCGCCCAATCGATGCGAGAGCACGCACGAGGCAAAATTCACGTCGTCGTTCGACGTCACTGCGATCACCACATCGGCTTGTTCCACCTGTGCACGACGCAACGTGGTGAGGCGGCTTCCGCTCCCCTCTACGGTCATGACATCAAGGGCGTCATTCACGCGTTCGAGCTGCGCGGCACTGCTGTCGACAACGATGACATCGTGTTTTTCCTGTGAGAGGATTTTCGCCGTGTGAAATCCAATCTCACCGGCACCGATCACAACAATCTTCACGGTTCGTTCCTAAAAGAGTTGAACAAAGTTATCGTCCACGGAGAACGAGTCCTGCTGACAGAATGGCCGCGGTTTCTGCACGAAGTCGCCTCGGACCGAGAGAAACCGGAACAAATCCCCGTGCGGCCGCGTGACCGATTTCCGAATCGGAAAAGCCCCCTTCCGGACCGATCAGGATGAAGATGGATTGCGCCGTGATGTGGTGCTGCAAAACAGTTCCGAGGAATTGTGACTGCTCTGTGGTTTCGTGCGGAATGAGCTTGAGATCATATCCGGAAAGACCCTGCAACAGCACATCGAATTTCGTCAAAACAAAGATTTCAGGCAATACCGAGCGACACGACTGTTTTGTCGCAGAAAGGGCGATTTTTTGATACCTGGATAGCTTCGCGTGTTGGGGAATCGTCCGCTCGCAGAGCAACGGAATAATCCTCCGGACCCCAAGCTCAGTTACTTTCTCAACCATGAAATCAAACCGGGATGGATTGCGCAGCAGTGAAACACCAATCGCAACTTCCACAGGCGACTCATTGAGCATCTCCCGGGTTTCGATAATTTCACATTCGGTATGCTCACCATCAACGGATCGGATCATCACCTCGTACGAATGTCCGCGTCCATCGATGACAACGATATGATCACCCACTTGCTTGCGCAGAACACGCGAAAGGTGTTTGTGCTCTTCTCCGTCGATCACGAGGACCGACCGACCGATGTTTGAGGGCTTGACGTAGAAGTGTTCCTTACCCATACTTCTCAAGACGCATGTGATCCGAGTGTCAGCTAGTGCCGCTCCCAAAAATAAATATTGTGTTGTGATGCGGGATCGGTTAGTGGGAGCGAGCACTAGTGCTCGTTCCAACTTGATGCTCGATGATAGGACACAAGATTACTTTCTTGGAACGGCACTAGAATGCCGCCCCGATATCCAGAACGAATTCACCGCTCCCCCGATCGTTCCATGCATACTCCGTTCTCAGGATGAGACTGTACGGAAGGAGGAAATGAAGTCCGCCTCCCGCTCCGGCGTACCATCGTCGCGACGAAAACGATTCGGATCGGTACCACGTTTTCCCCGCATCCGCGAAAATACCTGCGTAGATCCCATACCGGAGAACACTGAATTGGGGAACGACGAGTCCAGGGATTGTGAGATACCGGGGGGTGAGAATCGGAATTCGAAACTCCACATTCGTTCCGATCGCGTGCTCCCCCTCGACGATGCGGGTAAAATATCCGCGGATTCTCTCATCATACCCGAAGTAGAGATAGCTGTACGGCGGAAGAGGTCCTCCGGCCGTGAACGTTCCGAACACGCGTCCACCGATCGACACATCTCCGGTGATCTTCCGGAACGTTCGAGCGGAAAAGCCGAGACGCATATGATCGACTTCCGACGTCCCCAATCCCGCTTTGATTGCTGTCACCGAGTATGCAGATCCTCCGGTGGCATACTCTCGGAGATCACGTGTGTCATAGCTGTAGCTGAGCCCGAACGAGAGGAATGCATCGCGGCCGCTGGAAGAAAGCGTCCCTCTGTATCTGTCGAACGGGACAATCCAGACATCATAATTGATCCATCCGGAAAACGTCTGATACAGGCCGAATCGTTTTCCGAGGAGAAGGCTGACGCCATACCTCTGCTGGTCGTAGAATCCCATCTCCGGACGGAGGTTCTGGAGCTTCGCGGATTGAAGAGAGGTCCGCAGAAACAGATCATCGCTGTTCAACCTGGGATTGAAATAGCTTGCCTCAATCCATCGATCGAATCCGACGGCAAAGGCGGCAAAGATCTTTTCATTCCGACCCCGAAAGTTTTGGTGCATGATGCCTGCACCATAGTAGAGGTTATCGGGATCCCGGTATTTGAATCCAATAACGGGGAACGGAAAGACATACCATCGTTCGTGAACAATCACATAGACGATGGCGCTGTCCCGCTCGATCGTAAATTGGAGATCCACCCGGTTGAACAACTGAAGATCATAGATTCGTTGACGATCATGGCCGATCGCGCGCTCAGAGAGCGTATCACCGACTTGGATCGACATTTCCCGGAGAATCGTCCCATCCTTCGTTTGGTTGTTGCCGAGTATCCTGATCTCCGCGACAACCAATGGACTCTGGCTTTGTTGTTGGCTCCAGGCGCCCGGGGCAAGCACACCCACAAGGCATGCGATCGTCGCGAACGCAATCCTTCGCTTGAACATTCTTCCAAAACCGATTATTCGCTTCATCATGCAAAAACCCCTTCCGCTGTCAGAAGGGGTCCGCCAGACAATTGTGAATACCCCTCAGGGAATCAGCCGTCGGTGCTCGACTGCAATGCAATGATCCATCACCACGTTGAGTCCCCGCTCTTCTGCCAACCGCGCGGCCTCATCGTTCACGACGCCGAGCTGGAGCCAGAGAGTCTTTGCACCAACTTCAATTGCTTCTTCTGCGACACCAACCACGGCATCCGCCCTACGGAACACGTCAACGATGTCGATCTTCTTCGGAATAGATTTCAGGTCGGGGCAGCACCTCACCCCCAGCAAGGTCTCGTGCTTCGGATTCACGGGGAACACCTCGTACCCCCGGTCGAGGAGAAACCGGGTGATTGCGTAACTATCGCGCGCCGGATCTTCCGATGCACCAACGACGGCGATCGTCCGGGCATTGTTGAGAATGTTTCTGAGTTTCTCATCCTGTGCGATTGGCACGGCCTCCCTCCTCAGTATTCTTACGTTGAACCCTCGATGAACGATTCCAGAGGCGGACAGGTGCAGAAGATGTTCCGGTCTCCGTACGTACTGTTGATTCGCCCAACGGGAGGCCAGAATTTTCGGATCTTCAGCGACGGAAGCGGGAATACCGCCTGCTCCCGTGTGTACGGATGATCCCATTGATCCTTTGTTGCATGAGCACCTGTGTGGGGAGCGTTCTTGAGCACGTTGTTGAACTTGTCTGCTCTTCCCTCCTCGATCGCGCGGATCTCTTCGCGAATCGAAACCATCGCATCAACAAAGCGGTCGAGTTCCTCCCGAGGCTCGCTCTCCGTCGGCTCCACCATCAGCGTTCCCGGAACCGGGAAGGAGACTGTCGGAGCGTGAAAGCTGTAATCCATCAGACGCTTGGCGATATCTTCGACGTCGACATCCGCAGTCTGCTTAAACTGCTTCGTATTCAGAATGAACTCGTGTGCGACGCGATCGTTTTTCCCTTTGTAGAGAATCGGACAATACCGTTCCAACCTGGATTTCAAGTAGTTGGCGGTGAGGATTGCGTATCGCGACGCGTTCGTCAGCCCTTCGGAACCCAACAATCGGATGTAGGCGTACGAGATAAGGATGATACTGGTGCTTCCGTAGGGTGTCGAGGCAACCGCAGGAATCCCTTTTTCCCCCCCTGTTTTCACGACGGGATGTCCGGGAAGAAACGGAGCAAGGTGTTTCGCCACACAGATCGGACCCATCCCGGGACCGCCGCCCCCGTGCGGAATCGCAAATGTCTTGTGAAGATTCAGGTGAATGACATCCGCTCCGATCAGTGCCGGGCTCGTCAAGCCCACCTGCGCGTTCATGTTTGCCCCGTCCATATAGACCTGTCCACCACACGAATGAACGATGGTACAAACCTCACGAATCTCTTCTTCGAACACACCGTGCGTTGATGGATAGGTAACCATCAGAGCGGCAAGGACATCTTGGTGCTGTTCCGCCTTTTTCTTGAGATCCGAGACGTCGATATTTCCGTTGGCATCGCAATTCACAACCACGACGCTGAGTCCAGCCATCACCGCGCTCGCCGGATTCGTACCATGCGCAGAGGATGGAATCAACGCGACATTCCGATGCGATTCTCCGCGATCGGCATGATATGCCCGGATGACGGAAAGTCCGGCAAATTCTCCTTGCGCACCTGAGTTTGGCTGCAGCGACGCCGCTGCGAATCCGGTAATCTCACAAAGCTCGTGTTCGAGCTCATCGATGATCTGCTTGTACCCCCGCACCTGGTCAACCGGCACGAAGGGATGTGGCTGACTGAACTCGGGCCAGCTGACGGGCATCAATTCTGTTGCCGCGTTCAGCTTCATGGTGCACGAGCCGAGAGGAATCATTGAACCGGTGAGGGAGAGATCACGATTCTCCAGCATCTTGATGTACCGAAGGAGCTGCGTCTCGGAGTGATGAGTATTGAAAACGGCGTGCTGGAGATACCTGCTCGTCCTGTGAAATTCCGTCGGAAACCTGATCTCTTGCGATTCATACCTTCTGGCGAGATCCGTCTCGGCAAATGTGATCTCCTTCGCCCGCGCGAATGCGCGCACGATCATCAGAATCTCCTCCTCCGAAACCGTCTCATCGATGGAGATTCCGATCCGCGTCTCGCCAATGGATCTGAAGTTCATCTTTTCCTGCCGCGCAATCTGAACAATCGAATCACGGAGCTCCCGCGCTCCCGTCTCGATGTTCAGCGTGTCGAAGTACACATTGTTCATCTGGCCGAAGCCCAATGAGGAAAGCTCCGCCTCCAAAACGCGGGCAAGATGATTGATGCGGGACGCAATGGATCTGATTCCATCAGGACCATGGTAGACGGCGTACATACCCGCCATGATTGCGAGAAGTGCCTGAGCCGTGCAGATATTCGACGTGGCTTTTTCGCGCCGGATGTGTTGTTCCCGGGTCTGAAGGGTCATCCGGTACGCGGGATTGTTCTGTGCATCAATTGAAACGCCGATGATGCGACCCGGCATTGATCGGATGAACTCCATTCGTGTGGCAAAATACGCGGCATGAGGTCCACCATATCCCATCGGCACGCCCAAGCGTTGTGTACTTCCCACAGCGATATCTGCGCCGAATTCTCCCGGCGGCACAAGGAGAGCCAGACTGAGCAGATCCGCCGCAATAATCGCGAGCGCTCCGACATCGTGCGCCTGTCGGATGACTGCGCTGAAATCCGACACTGCCCCGTACTCGTCAGGATATTGGAGGATGATGCCAAAATAGGAGGAATCGAGTTTCACGGTTCGATGATCGCCTGAGACTACATCAATTCCGAGGGGCAGCGCCCGGGATTTGAGCACCTCAACGGTCTGAACGTAGCATCTCTCGGAGACAAACAATCGATTGCGCGGCGATCCATTTGTCGACCGATTCGTGATGCCATGGGCCATTGCCATCGCTTCGGCGGCGGCAGTCCCCTCGTCCAACAACGACGCGTTCGCAACCTCCAGCCCGGTCAAATCTGTGACCATCGTCTGGAAATTCAGGAGGGCCTCCAATCGTCCCTGCGAGATTTCTGCCTGATACGGTGTGTACTGGGTGTACCACCCCGGGTTTTCGAAGATCGAGCGTTGAATGACCGTCGGCGTTATACAGTGGTAGTACCCTTGCCCCAGGTACGATTTGCAGAGAACATTCTGCGCGGCAATTCGTCGAAGGTGCGCCAGGAAATCGTGTTCCGTCATGGGGGAGGGAAGACTTAGCGGGCGGTCAAGTCTGATCGATGCGGGGATCGTCTGCTCGATCAGGGCATCAAGCGACTCAACACCGATCACGTTGAGCATTTCGGGGAGATCGTTTTTGTGTGGTCCGAGATGACGTCGTTCGAAGTCGTTCTTCATGGAGACTGATCGTTTTCGTTGTGGTCGTTAATCGCAAGCGGGGTCTTGCCGGAAAGAGCGACGGCAGCAGCGGCTTGCTCGGCATCCTTCTTGCTCCGACCGGTTCCGGTCCCCATTTTCTGTTCACCGACGTAGACTTCAACCGTGAAGCGTCGGTCATGGTCGGGACCTTCTTCGCGGATCGTGACATAGCGCGGGACCCCAAGGCCGTGACTCTGGGTGTGTTCGAGGAGGGCGCTTTTGAAGTTGTCATCCATCAGGGCGCTCTGGAGCACTGACTCATGGGAAAGGAGTGTCCGGTTGACAAATTCCCGGGCTTTGTCCAGTCCCCCATCAAGATAGATGGCTCCGATCAGCGCTTCAAAACCATCGGAGAGGATTGATTCAGATCCGCCGTCAAGCGACTGAAGCGCGCTCGGGCTCAGGAGAAGGAATTCTGAAAGGTTGATGCTTCGCGCCCGTTGTGCCAGCACACGACGATTGACGAGACGAGCGCGTAATTTCGTGAGTTCTCCTTCTCCCATGCCCCGGTATGTTCGATAGAGATGATCCGCGACGAGGAAATTCAGGATGGAGTCTCCGAGAAATTCGAGTCGTTCGTTTGATCGGTGGCCCGGTGTGACAAAGGGGAGGTATGAACGATGGAGGAGCGCTTCGAGGAATACCGCACGATTGACGGGGTGATAGCCAATTCGCGTTTCAAGCTCACGAAAATCGATCTCGCCTGCGGTTTCCCTCATCGGGGAGATCGTATCTATCGTTGATCGAGTGCCGCGTTTTCCCCGGAGGTTCTGGAGCAAATCTTTGATGTGGTGAAACACGTTTCGACGCACTGCTGATCCTTCTGCATCGAGGCTTCAATCCCGCTCGTTTGCGTATTTCCTGAACAGAATGGAGGCATTGTGTCCACCAAATCCGAACGTGTTGGAGATCGCTGCGTTCACACTCCAATCGTTCGCACCATCAGAAAGATAGTTCAGATCACATTCCGGATCGGGCGTTTCCAGATTGATCGTCGGGTGGACTTTGTTCGAGACGATGGACATGATTGTTGCAATCGCTTCCACGGCACCGGCTGCGCCGAGTAGATGACCGATCATCGATTTCGTTGAGTTCACGGCCATGTTGTACGCCCGATTACCGAACACCGTCTTGATGGCCGCGGTCTCGTTCTTGTCCCCAACCGGCGTTGAAGTACCATGGGTGTTGATGTAGTCGACATCTTCAGGGCTCAATCCGGCGTCTTTGATAGCCAGTCGCATGGAACGGACGGCTCCTTCGCCTCCCGGCGCTGGCTCGGTGATGTGGTGCGCATCTGCCGTGAATCCGATGCCGGCGATTTCCGCATAAATCCGTGCCCCGCGATTGACCGCGTGGTGGAGTTCTTCAATCACGAGAATCCCGCTTCCCTCCCCCATCACAAATCCATCCCGCGTCTTGTCAAAGGGTCGGCTGGCCTTTTCCGGCGCATCGTTCCGTGTGGACAATGCCTTCATTGCATTGAAGCCGCCAACTCCCATGGGAGTGATGGGCGCCTCGGAGCCCCCGGTAACCATCACATCTGCATCGCCTCGCTGGATGAGAACAAAGGAATCGCCGATCGCGTGGGACGCCGTCGCGCAGGCAGAGACCGTCCCGTAGTTCGGCCCTTTGAGACCGTAGATCATCGATATCCGTCCCGGGGTGATATCCGGAATCAACATCGGAATGAAGAACGGACTGATTCGATGAGGTCCTTTGGTTTCGAACAGGGTCTCCTGCTGTCGATGATACGTCCACATCCCCCCGATACCCGATCCCACCACGACCCCGATGCGCTCCCGGTCTTCCGCCTCCAGATTGAGCCCTGAGTCTTTGAGAGCGACTTCGGTCGCCGCCAGGGCGTACTGCGTGAAGGGGTCGCTTCGTTGGGCGAGTTTTCGATCCATGAACTTCATGGCATCGAATCCCTTCAGCGCACAGACGAACTTGGTATCGAACTCCCTGGTGTCGAAGTATGGATTGGGGCCTGCACCGCTCTTCCCCGCCAGAAGGTTTTCCCAGTATTCATGGACGGTGAGTCCGAGTGGGGTCAGGGCTCCCATTCCCGTAACGACAACGCGCCGCTTCTTCCCGTCAAATGCCATGAGATTGTCTCTCCTCCCTCATCAACGAAAACCGCTGCAGACTTTCAAACAACAACGATTCCTCGAGCGGCAGGCTCATTGCACGCCACTCGAGGAGATGACGATCAGACATCACCTCCGTTGGGAACGTTGGGGTGGATGCTGAAACGTTGACGCAACCAGCGAGACGTTACGATATCTTCGACTTCAGGTAATTGACCGCGTCTCCGACTGTTGAGATCTTCTCGGCATCTTCGTCCGGAATCTGGATGTTGAATGCCTTCTCAAATTCCATGACGAGCTCAACCGTGTCAAGCGAGTCCGCTCCAAGATCGTTCGTGAACGACGCTTGAAGGGTAATCTGAGCTTCATCGACGCCAAGCTTGGACACGATGATTTCTTTGACTTTTGCCTCAACGTCAGCCATGTGTGGTTCTCCTGTATGGGTGATCTGAAGTGCTATAAATTAGAAAAAACAACTCTACATTACAAGTCCGCCGTCGACGCAGAGGACCTGGCCGGTCATATAGCTCGCGGCAGGCGAAGCGAGAAACAACACTACGCTCGCAATTTCTTCGGGTTTCGCTGTTCGCTTCATCGGAACGATGCCAAGGATTGCTTCCTTCTGCTGCGGCGTGAGTTTCTCCGTCATGTCGGTGTCGACAAATCCGGGAGCAACGGCGTTGACTTGAATATTCCGCGAGGCGAGTTCTTTCGCGAGACTCTTCGTCAGACCGATCATGCCGGCTTTCGCCGCGGAATAGTTCGCCTGACCCGGATTGCCGACGACGCCTGCAATCGAGGTAATGTTGATGATCTTTCCTTCCCGCTGTCCCATCATCGGCCGACAAACGGCTTTCGAAAAGTTGAAAGCACTCTTGAGATTTGTCGTAATCACCTCATCCCAGTCTTCCGGGCTCATCCTCATCAACAAACTATCCTTCGTAATTCCGGCGTTGTTCACAAGAATATGAATGCTCTTGAACGCGTTCAATACGGCATCAACGACGCCTGCGGCCTCTTCCTGCAGTTTCGCATCTGACTGGATCGCGAGAACGCGTCGTCCTTTGGCCTCAACGGCCTGTTTCACTTCCTCTGCGGCTCCCGTCGCGCTCCTGTAGGTGAAGGCGATATCCGCTCCCTGATCAGCCAGCGCGAGAACGATTGCGCGGCCGATGCCACGTGATCCGCCGGTGACCAGAGCGACTTTGTTTTCAAGTGAGTTCACACCGCTCTCCTCATTTATGATGAAGTGTGATTCACGTCTGAAGCTTTTTCGATCCCGTGTACTTCTACGTTCGATGCAATGCGTTTGACCAATCCCTGGAGAACCTTCCCCGGCCCGAACTCGACAAACGTGGCTGCCCCATCGGACACCATGGCTGTCACTGATTCTTCCCAGCGCACGGGAGAAGTCAATTGTCGCAAGAGCAGATCACGGATATGATCTGCCTTCTGCACGGGCTGAGCCGTCACGTTGGCATACACCGGGATCGCGGCGTTGCTCAGCGCGACGTTCTCCAATCCTGACTTTAATCCCAGTTGTGCTGATCCCATGAGGGGCGAATGAAATGCGCCGCTCACCGGAAGTTCCTTCACAAGCTTGGCCCCCGCGGACTTCGCCAGATCCATCGCTCGATGGACCCCCTCCACAGAACCGGAGATTACGATTTGTCCTGGAGAATTGAAGTTTGCCGCCTGCACAACGCCGGCCGCCGATGCCTCTTCGCAAATCGCATTCACCTGTTCAGGCAAAAGGCCGACCACCGCGGCCATCGTCCCTTTCCACTCGATGCCGGCCTTGTGCATCAGTTCCCCTCTCAGCCGGACGAGGCGCAATCCGTCCTCAAATGTAAGGGCCCCGGCGTAGACAAGAGCAGAATACTCTCCAAGCGAATGTCCCGCCGCCATCGATGCCGGGATCCCCTTGTAGAGCGATGCGGCAATCACGCTGTGCAGGAATATGGCCGGCTGGGTGTTCTTGGTCTGGCGCAGTTCGTCTTCCGGGCCTTCGAAACAGATCTTGCTCAACGAGAATCCCAGCACCTCGTCCGCGCGATCGAACATCTCACGTGCACGGGCACTCTGCTCGTAGAGGTCCCTTCCCATCCCGACGTACTGTGAGCCCTGACCGGGAAATATGAATGCTGTGCTCATGATTTCTTGCCGGGACTCTCAAGAGACCATCGGAGGAGCGCACCGCCCCAGGTGTAACCGGCTCCAAAACTTGCAAGGACGACTCGATGCCCCCGTTTGAGTCTGCCATCGAGCCACCATTCAGAGAGACACAGGGGGATCGTTGCGGCGGTTGTGTTCCCGTATCGATCGACATTGATCATGACCTTTGAGGCATCGAGGCCCATCCGGCTGGCCGTCGCGTCAATGATCCGGAGATTTGCCTGGTGCGGAACGAGCCAATCGACATCGGCACCGGTCAGGTTGTTGCGCTCCATGATTTCCTCCGAGACATCGGCCATACCGACCACCGCCACCTTGAATACTGCTTTGCCGTCCTGAAAGATATAGTGGTATTTCTTGTCGACCGACTCGTGCGAGGGGGGACAGGCGCTTCCACCGCCCTTCATGTACAGATATTGACCGCCCGAACCATCCGAGTACATCCGATAGTCGAGCAATCCGTACGAATCGTCTTCCGAAGGTTCGAGAAGTACGGCAGCGGCCGCATCGCCGAAGAGAATGCACGTATTGCGATCGGTGTAGTCGGTGATACTGCTCATCTTGTCCCCGCCGACGACAACCACTTTCTTGTACGCTCCGGTTTCGACGAACTGGGCACCCATCACCAGCGCATACAGAAATCCCGAGCATGCCGCAGAAATATCAAATGCCCATGCTTTCTTCGCTCCGATTTTCTCCTGGACGATACATCCCGTCGCGGGAAAGAACATATCTGGCGTGACGGTCGCAACGATGATGATATCAATCTCTTCCGCCGAGATCCCGCGATGCTTCAGCAGGGACTCAATCGCCTTCGCACACATGTCCGATGTGGCACCGTTTTCAAGAATTCGACGCTCCCGAATACCGGTGCGCGTGCGAATCCATTCGTCCGTAGTATCGACCATTTTTTCGAGGTCGGCATTCGAAAGAATCTTTTCAGGGGCGTAGTGTCCGACACCTGTAACAGCTGCTCTGATTGTACTCACCAAATTGTTCTGTATTGTGGTTGAATGGGGACGTTGTCTTCAGTGACTTTCTCGCTTGTCGCAGAATTCGATCGTGCAGTGCGCGTACCAATTAAACCGACTCGCGTTGGGCGAGGGTCGACTCAATGTGTTTGTTGATCTGGCTGCGAGCAACTTCAGCAGCGCGCAAGATCATATTCTTGATCGCTTTTGGGGTCGATCGGCCATGACCGATAATCGAGACGCCATTCACTCCAAGAACCGGAACACCACCAATCTCTTCATAGTCCATATCTTTGAGCGACGTCTTCAAAGGCGTGCGAACGAGGCCAATCCTCAACTTCTTGAGGAACGACTGATCGGCATATCGCTTCAATCGGCTCTTGAGAAACGAAGGGACGCTTTCCCCAAATTTCAGCACAATGTTCCCGACGAACCCGTCACACACGACGACATGCGCCGTTCCTTTGAGAATATCACGTCCTTCGACATTGCCGATAAAGTTGATCGGCGCCGACTTCAACAACTGATGCGTCTCCTGCGCAACGACAGTTCCTTTCGATTCTTCCTCACCAACGTTCAAGAGTCCGACGCGAGGCCGATCGATCTGAAACATCTTGTTCACGTAAACACTTCCCATCACCGCAAACTCGTACAGGTGCTGGGGTTTGCAGTCCACGTTTGTCCCGGCATCCAGAAGGAGACAGACTGCTTGTTCAGAGGGAAAAAACGCCGCGATCGTCGGTCGGCTGACTCCCTTCACACGTCCCAGGATGAGGGTTGACGCAGAGAGGACAGCACCGGTGTTGCCTGTGCTGACAAACGCCTCAGCTCTTCCCTCCTGGTGAAGCCGCATGCCAACGGCAATGGAGGAATTCTTCTTCTGCTTGAGTGCGGCGGTCGGTGAATCCTCCATCGTAATCACCTCATCCGCGTTGACGACCGTGAGCGCGAGGTTTCCGGTAACATGGCCGGCGAGGTGCTCGCGCATCAGCGATTCCTTGCCGACGAGAATGACTTCAAAGTCCTGCGGGAATTGACGGAGGGCTTCAACGGCTCCGGCGATTTCATTTGCCGGGGCATAGTCTCCGCCCATGGCGTCAAGGACGATGCGAGGCTTGGGAGATAATCCCATAGGGAATCGGTTGAGGTTTCCCAGGGTAAGAGCTTACGCTTCTTTCGGAGTGACTACGGCTCGGCCGTTATAATAGCCACAGTTTGGGCAGGCCCGATGAGTTAGCTTCTGTTCATGGCACTGTGGGCATTCGGAGGTTGTCGGAGCGGTTGCCTTGTAGTGCGTCCGGCGCTTTCGACTGCGTGATTTCGAATGACGTCGTTTGGGATTCGGCATAGCAAGGATTCCTTAACTCAATAAATGTCACAATTTCCTGGTTCTAAGATCGGTGGTCAGTTCTCGGAGATCTTTCTGAGAGCCTCCCATCGAGGATCGATTTCTTTATCCGAACATGAACAACGGGCTGAGTTGAGGTTTTGACCGCACAACGCACACAACCCTTTGCACTCTTCACGGCACAACATCTTGATCGGCAGCGCGAGGAGCAGGAACTGCCTCACATCCTCCCCCAGATCAATCATGTTTGTATCGGGGGAGATGTATTGTGTTTCCAGCCTTTCAGGTTCCGAGAAAGCGGGGGATTCCTGCAGGTACACAAGTGAGTACGCCGCGCCGACTGATCTTCGGAACTTCTCCAGACAACGGTCGCAGATGAACTGTCCCTCGGTCTCGACCTTTGCTTCGAGCCGCAACTGCTTGCCCGACTTGTCGAGCATTGCAGCGACTTTGATCGGGCGGTCGAACCGGTCGTCCAGCTCGAGATCCGGAGCGATCGTCTCCAGGTCATATGAGTGAACGCCCTCGGAGAGCCTGGAGATATTGATCTTCAATTCGCTCAATGGAATGGGATGAGGGCAGAACTACACGGAACGCGTCCCAAACCCCCGGTATTTGTCAAAAAAATACGGTTTTTCGGAGAAAAACCTGCAAAAGATAACCAAAACACCTCTCAGAGTCAAGGAGAAATTCCCGAGCCGACTATGCGACGGGTGGAAGGGGGAACCCATGGTCTGTGTCTAGGACTCTTTGAGCAGTTGGTCCGACTGGAAGCGCAACCTCTGCTCCGGCGGACAATAAAATGCCCATCGAATCCAGCACTCGGATTCCATGGGCGCTCGTGCATTCCAACTTCGTGGGAGGAGCTATCGCTCAAGCTGGATGCTGCTCAGATACTTGATTGACCCCGGTCTGCGCAAGCAGGTTCTGAATGTGCTCCACGGTCTCATGGAGTGCATCCTTGAACTTGTCAAAATCCTCCTTGTAGAGGAAGATCTTGTGCTTTTCATACTCCTCCGTTCCTACCCGCTTGCTCTCCGTAATTGTGATGTAGAAGTCTTTTTCCGACTTCGTCGACTTGACGTCGAAAAAGTACGTCCGCTTCCCTGCACGCACCCTCTTTGAGTATATCTCATCCTTGTAGTTGTTTTCCACTTCGACAACCTCCCAAGTTAACTGTGCGATGGTGACACATTGTATGTTGAGCTCAACAGATCCTTTCTCGCATCCATCCATGAAAAAGATCTGATTCGGTATCCCAGCTTGATACCGAGACTTGCACGCGTCCGGTCACGTCCTCGAAAGGCATCACCGTCTGACGACGGCGACCTTCCCTGTTGCCATCTGGTTTCCATCTTCAGCATAGGCAACGACGAAGTATATCCCCGACGGCACATATTCTCCTTCAGAGTCCCTCCCGTCCCAGAAAGCACGTCCACCCCCCTGTGCTCTGAACTCTCTCACCATTTTCCCGCCGACTCTGAGGATCTTGATGTGACTATTCGCAACGAGCGGCTTAATCGTCAACCGCTGCTCATGAGGCACGATGTAGGGATTCGGCCCAATCTCCAGCGCGGCAACACTCCGGACGGTGGCAATCGGGGAGATGGTCAGACGTGACATTCCTTTCTCGGTTCCGATGTAGAGATAACCACGTTGCTGGTCGATCGCCAACGAACGCACGTCGTTGTCCAGGAGCTTGCCACCGGTCGAGGCAACAGAGTACTGAGCCAGCAATTGCGTGCCATCGGCATTCACAAGAAAGACCCCCTCCTTCGTTCCAACCCACTTGTTGTTGATTCCGTCCACGGCGATCGCTTGAATCACCTGTTCACGCAGCGGGAACGAGGTGATCTTCCGCTGCTTCGGTCGAAGCGGATCGACAATGATCATCAAGCCAAGATCGGTGCCGACGCACACTGCTCCGTCTCGGTCAACTGCCAGGGAGAGGACGCTGTTGTGCGGCAGTCCGTCCGAGGTTGTCATCCAACCCCACCCACCCGTCGTTTCGGTACCGACCACCGTTCTTGCTTCGTTGAAGTAGTACAGGCCGGTTGCCGGCTTTCCGTACGGTTCTCCGTTTGCGAGCCACTTGGTGCCGTTGCGATCCACGACCATCGCGGTGAACAGTCCTTCGGTGGGACTGATCAAATTCTTGTAGTACGTGAACGTGGTATCATTGATAAGTTGAGCAAGGTAGTTCCCGTCGATGGATGTCCGCGTGACAAACCAAGTCAATCCCTTTGGGTCCGGGGAAACCCCGCCAACCACGACATATTTGGGATCCTGAGGAACTGCGCCGTTGAGAAACGGCTTCGTCTCGGAATTGATGATGCGTCGGATGGTATCACTCACCACTTCGACCACACCCCTTCCCCAGGAGCTGATCCAAATGCGTCCATTCACCCCTATGGAAACTTTGTAGTAGTCATCGAATTGCATGATCGGATTTCGTGTGACCGTGAAATTCTTCCACCGTTTTCCGTCGGGCCGCGACGGATCGTACCGATAGAATCCTCGTCCCCGACCTCCGATCCCGGACGCCCCCCACACAACTCCCTCGTCATCCACAACGATACTGCTGAACAAAGAGGAGTGAGGTCCATCCGGCGAGAAATAGGACCAATTCCCATTGGCGAATCGGGCCAGGCCGTCTGACGCGGTGCCGATCCACAACGTCGAAGCCGTTGGGTCGAAGAGCATGTCGGTTGCGGCCTGTGAGGTATTGAGCGCGAGATTTGTCGGTTGAGCGGTCAAGCTTGTAAGTCTATTAACGCTGAATCCCGTCGCATCCGTTGCGAGATAGTAAAGCATTTGGTTCGCAACAGCCACCGATGTGATCACCCGGCCCACCACTCCGCCAACGGTCCGAAATCGAGTGCCGTCGAAATAACTCAATCCTGAAGCTGTTCCGGCAACAACCGTATCGCGGAACAGCGTGAGGGACCGAACGTCACGATTCGCCAATCCCTGGAGTGTGCCGTAGAGTTGCCAGGAGGATGGGGACGAAAGATTCGGGGCGGTTCGGAGGGCAGACGCGATCCCTTGGTCCGTCGAGACCCATATTCGATTGCCCTGGAGGATGACTCTCGTGGCCTTCGCAGGTACACTGAATCCGAAGGTCGCATAGGTGTCCCCGAACTCCCATCGGTTGCGCTGGAACACACTTACGCCATAGTCGGTGCTGACGAATACTGTGTCACCGAAAAACGCAAATGACCGAATCCCCTTCTGGACTCTGTTCGATTGCTGGATGTCTCTGATCACGGCAATGGATTCCGTCGTCGGATCCATGACATTGATGAAGCCATCCTGTGTTCCCATCCAGACCCGATTCTGGGAATCGACAGCAATAGCGCTCACGTCATTCGAAGACAACCCTTCAGCGTTACTGAACGTAACAAACGATTGCGTCGAAGTCTCCAGCATGAAGACACCGCTGGATGTCGCTCCCCATATTCCCGATTGCGTACGAGCCACTGCTTTGACCTCTTTCAAATCTCCGAAGCTCTTCCACGTACCGATCGGCGCCACCTGAGCATTGAGTATAGTGACGAATGCGAAGAGGAACGCGATCACCGCGCGAGCGACAGAGTCGAGGTTCGGCATCCGAGTCTCGCTCGACCATTGTCCCACCATCCTTTTGAACCGCTGATGCAAAAACTTCATCGCCGTCGCCTTGGCGTTTCCCGCGGTATCTTCTTGAACAGGTGGATCATCTTCAGCGCCGTCAGTGCGGCATCCCAACCTTTGTTCCCGTGTTTTCCTCCCGCCCGTGCGAGGGCCTGACGATTGTTGTTTGTCGTCAAGACCCCAAAGACAAGCGGGATTCCAGAGCGAAGGGCCACATCCTGGATTCCCCGGGCGGTTTCACTGCTCACATATTCGAAATGCGGCGTCTCACCCCGAACAACTGCACCGAGACAGATCACGGCATCCCACGCCTGTGATGCCGTGATCTTGGCCGCGACTTGTGGAATCTCGAATGCCCCCGGACAAACAAACGTCCGGACGTCATGGTCCCGGACCTTGTGGTCACGAAGGCACTGCAGGGCACCAGCGCGAAGTTTTTCCGTGATGTGGCTGTTGAACTCACTCACGATGAGCGCGATGCGGAATCCTCGTCCGCTGAGATCAGTTGTCTTCCGCGTGGTGCGTCTGTTCACTGGTGTTTACGAAAAGAGTCTTCGGCGCATCGTCTCCACGACATGGAGAGGAACGGTATGAAGGCCAAATGCCGCCTCGTCACCCCTCCGGCCCCCATGATAATCCGAGCCGCCGCTCTCCAGCAGGAAGTACTGGTTGACAATGCTCCGGAAATTCTTTCGTTGGCTTTCGTTGTGAGAGGGATGGATGACCTCGATACCATCGAGTCCGAGTTTGATCATTTCGACGATTTCAGGTTCGCTGATCATCCAACCCGGATGTGCCAAAAAGGAGAGTCCTCCGGCCGATGCGATCAGCCGAAAGGTATCAGCAAGGGTGAGCTGGAATTTCTTTTCGAACGCCGGTCCCCCCCAGCCGATATACTTCTCGAACGCTTCGTGGTACGTATCGGTGAGTCCGTTTTCCACGAGGGCATTGGCAATATGCGGTCGTCCAACTGATCCCTCGCCGGCTTGATCGAGGACAGACTCCATCGTGAGGGGGAGATTCAGCCGGTTGAGTTTCGCGACGATCCGTTCCGCGCGCTTGAGTCGTTCCTGCTGAAAAAACGTGAGGTAATCCAGTAGATCACGATTAGTATGATCGCAGTGGTAGGCAAGAACGTGCACATCCTTGCCATTCATCGAGACGCTGAATTCGATTCCGGGGATGACATCGACGGAGAGCGAACGTCCCCACTCGAGCGCCTCCGCGAGGCCTGCGAGGTTGTCATGGTCAGTTATCGCAATTGCCACGAGGCCTGCTTGTCGGGCTTTCTTGACAAGTTCCTCGGGGGAGTGAACGCCATCCGAATACGTGGAATGGATGTGCAGGTCGGCACGACCGTCGTCTGCGAAAGGTTCACCGTCGGAAGGACCTACCCCGCCTTCCTGTCGTACGCTCTCCTGCATCCCTCACCAATCCTCTTCAATTCCTTCCGGTCCGCCTCGACGCGAAGCCCACTCGACGGTTCCGTGGCATACAGCGTAGTCTTATCGGAATTCCTTGCGGAATGCCTCGTAGTTGTGAATGGTCAGCTTGGTGCCATCCAGCGTGATGTGTCCGGAACGAACGAATTGGTGCAACATGCGCGAGACGGTTTCTCTTGAGGTCCCGGCCATGTTGGCAAGGTCTTGTTGGAGAGGCAATTCCTCGATTTCAGCCGCTCCCTTGCGAAACATCCCGACATCGTCGGCAACCATCAGCAAGGCGTTGGCCACCCGACCCGATGCATCCTTGAGCGAAAGACTCTTGATCTGGGCATCGGCTCGCCGCATTCTCCGCGTCAGTTCTGCCAAAAGCGATGTAGCGATTTGGGGAAACTCATGGAGGAGGTCAAGAAATTCTGTCCGATGGATGATAAACAGTTCTGCCTTTGAGTTTGCCACAACTGTCGCCGAGCGCTCCAGTCCATCAAGCAGGGACATTTCTCCAAAGAAATCCCCAGGCCCCAAAATGGTCAGAATGACTTCGCGTCCATCCTGGTCAATTCGCACCACTTTGACCTTCCCCGAAATGATGATGAACATCGAGGCGCCCGTTTCTTGCTCCATCACGATGATGTTGCCCTTGCGATACTTCTTGATGGAACCGAGGTTGGCAATTTTTTCAATATCCATCCCGTCCAAATCGGCAAAGATCGGGACGGAAATCAAGAACTTGAATTCCTCTCTCATCGCGGATCCCTGTTCGTATGTACGAACACATTATGATCAACTAATATATTTTTCCCTTTATTGAAAATCAAGAATAAACCCCAGTCCCAATGCTTCCATCAACCCCTTCCACGTACTCGTTCTCAATTCTGCGACAACGCTTATCCACACCTGCGGCGCCTATTCGGACAGGACAAGATAGGACAATATCGCGAAACTCAGTTGGGTGATGGCGAGGGCAACGCCGGCTCCCTTGTCATACCGCCTCGTGCTGCGTAACAGCGAGGGATCCTTTGTTCGAAGGTACGCGTCAAATCTTCTGTTTCCTGTCTCCTTCATATACGCAGCCAGGATTCCGGACGTTATCATCGTACCGGCCACCACAAACACCAGCTCACCATCCAGGATCCCCTTCTCGGACCCATCGAGAATGAGATCGGCATTCATCCCCGTGGGATCGATGCCGAGCCTCGTGAGTCGGATCGGTTCAATCGGCGTGACCACCGAAAGATCCGGAACCATATACTCCTCGAAGCCATCCATCCGCACCACAAGCCGCTTCTCGGCAAGCGATCTCGAGCGATATATAAACGGCGTCGTGCCGATCTCGCGAGCCCCCTCGACCACACCGGCACCCGATGGAACCGAATACAAACCCGCGATCCGATCAAATTTGTACTGTTTTTCAATGCGGGATCCGGCGCTGATCCGGATCGTATCGACTGCAACTCGCCGCATCCAATGCATCACCGAGGGAGAAAACAACCGTACGACAACCTTCATGGACCGATCGATCGTCCACCGATACGGTGTCTTGCCGATCGCCTCTCCGTCGACATAGACATCCACCCCGGCGGGATCCGATTGGAAAAGAATGACCGTCATCGTATCTGACGCTTCGCTCATGCGCCCCGGGGACGTCGGATTGGTTCCCGATCCCGGCGACTGGGATATCGAGTGACTGAATCCGATGAGGACAAGGAGTGAGACAGTAAGCGCCTTCATGGCGTATCTTCCGATTTCAGTGCTGTCACGAATCTGTCTTCCGATGTCACAAAGAGAAAGTCGTTCCAGGCAACGGGTGATACTCTGATACGACCATTTGCATCATACATCCCGACTGTGGTGCCATTGTGAGGATCGAGGACATACAGTCTGCGATCAAGAGATCCAAAGAGCACTGCGTTCGAAACCACCAGCGGCGCAGAGGCAACAATACTCTTTGCGAGAAAGCTCCAGATCTTGCGACCTGTCCGACGATCGATAGCCAGACACTCGCCCCGTGATGTACCAATGTAGACAACCGAATCAGTTGCGGCTGCAGCTCCATAGAGCGGCGCCTCCAGAGCAGCCTTCCAACGTATCGTTCCGTCATCTGCCCTGAGGCAATACAATATCCCATCGAGTGATCCAGCAATGACATCATCGTCCCCAATGACCGGAGTGGCAAAGATACTACCCGCAGTCCCGAATTTCCACTTCAACGATCCCATCCTCATGTCCACGGCATAGACTGATCCATCGTCCGATCCAAATGCGATGATGCGACCGTTTGTGGCCGGAGACGATCGAATCGGCTTTCGCGATTCCGCTGCTCCCGTTTCAAACCTCCACAACTCCGCCCCATCGTGTTTGTTCACACAGAGCAGGACTCCATCCAGCGTGGTCACATAGAGCTTGCCTTCCTCCAGCAGCGGGGAGGATTCGATCCCTCCCGCATTGATCGCCCACCGCTTCCGTCCGGCAACGAGATCAACAGCAACAAGCGTTTCCTCACCTCTCGATATCCCGGCAAATAGCATCGCTCCGTCGAGGACGGGAGTGCCTGCGATGGCTGATTCCAGTGACAGACGACCCAGATGCTTTCCGTTGGTCATCAGGACCGCGTGGATCTCTCCGTGTAATGTACAAATGATAAGAACACTCTCGCGCACGATGGGTGTCGCGGCAATTCCCCCGCCGGCATTGAACTCCCACACAAATTTCAGAGGAAACTTGATGTTGGCTGCTTGAACATTGGAACGCGCGGCCGATCCGCCATACTGAAGCCAATCACTCGGATGGGTCTTCCAAGCCCGATTGATCTTCAAACCGCCACAACCGAGGATGCCCCCCGCGATCATCGCGAGAACGAAAATTACGCTCCACCGTACGTCGAGCCGCCTCTTCATCTCTAGAAATCCCATCCAAAGAAGAACTGATAGTATAGACCCTTTTGGAGGGTGGCGAAGTTTTCCTCGATGCGCTTGCCGACATCATATCTCAGAACGAGAAATCCTCCCACATTCATTCGCAAACCCATGCCAACACTTCCCTTCGTCTCGACGTATGATTTGTCCCACGCGCTTCCGGCATCGATGTACAGCGCACCCCGGATTGAGCCCAGTCGGATTCCTCCGAACGGAAAGCGAACACCGAGCTCGTCAACGAATGGAAACCGAAGCTCGTGACTTGTCAGCCACAGTTTTTGGCCCCGGATCGACCAGCGTGGCCACCCTCGGAGATCCCAGCTGCCTCCCATAAAGAACCGTCGTGATTCCTTCCCCTCGTTGAACCAGACGTGCGCCCGTGAGGCCAGCGTCGCCCGCACCCCGAGTCTGAAGTACTTCCGATAGTCGGCGATGACCGTGTAGTACCCCACGTTGGAGTAGGTAACATCCGTGGTAAATGCGAATGTCGCCTTGAATCGATTGCCGTCGATCGGTCCCGTGGGACCCCAGAGGGAGTTGTCCCAGACGAAGGAAAATGCATTCGAGACCAGGAGGGCTCTTCTCGGGAGCTCGCCGGTGAAGATGTCCTTATCGGAATTCGAGAGCACGACATTGGCTTCGACGCGGCGAAATCTCGAAAGGGGATAACTGAGCGCGAAGTATCCACCAAACGCGCGTTCGTAGTAGAAGATGTTGGGATCGGTGAGATCGTACCGATATCCGGAGAAGTGAAAGATTCCATACGAATGATTGGCCCGCTTTCCGAGCGAGATACGCGACATTGCAATATTGAAGCTGTCAAGCAGTTCATCCTGCGACTGGGCGGTATTGTAGATAAGAAAATAGAAAATGTCGTTGCCCAGCATGTCACTCATGGCCAGGGCCGCTCCGCCCGATGTGCCAAAGATCGGATCCGTGGAGATCTGGCTTTGTGCAATATCAAGATTGTATTTGCCCGTATATCGGAATTCTTCGATCCCGGACTCTGCCTTCAGCGAGGGCAGTTCCCACGGGTCGTCCGTATCCAGAAACGAAAATGTATGGATCACGTCGGACGAATCGAACAACGCCTCCGCCTGCGAGACCGATCGGATCTGAAAACTGAAGTTCTCAAAAACTGTGAAGAGGAGCCCTCCCCGGTCGTCCCAGGTGGGATCGAATCCTGCGGTGAAGAAATTCGTGAGGCGTCTCATTGTCGGATGCGCATCGTCTCGCGCCCCATCGGCTGATTGCGTGACGTTCATCAGCCAGATATTCTGCCCACCCCCGCGATCGGATACGAATGTCAGGTACCTCCCATCAGGAGACCAAACGGGAGAGGAATAATTCTCGTCGCCGAAGGTCCGGTAGAGAATCGACCCGCTCGTGAGATCGAATTCGAACAGATTATATTTTCCCTCACGCCCGTACCGCGATCGATCGGAACTGAACACAATCGATCTTCCGTCCGGCGACCATGCCGGATCGCGATCGTCATAGAAATCGTTGGTGAGTCTGAGCAGTTCCTTGCGCTTGAGATCGAAAATGTACAGATCGTTATTGCCCGATTTGTCAATTGATGCAAACACCAGTCGCGTTCCATCCGGAGCCCACGATGGAGAGGTAATCATGACAAGATTCCGAAAGCGGAGCGATTCAACGATCCGCCGTTGAGCAATGTCGTAGAGATGGAGAGCGTCATTCTCCCCGCTTTTGGTTACGAACGCGAGTATTCCGTCGGCGGAAACGTCGATCTTACTGTGGAACGGATGAAAGGCCTCGAACGCGTCGGTACGTTCTCCCGGCACGACGACCTCGAGATCCGGCTTTTCTTGATCGAGGGAAAGTCTGTACAGGTTTGTATATCCGACATGATTCCCCATGAAGTAGACATACCGGACTCCGTCGGTCTGATGAAATACCGGCTTGGAATTGAATCCTTCATCGAGAATTTTCTTCGTCACAAGGCTCGGCAAATCGTCATACGCGAGTTGCGGGTAGTAGCGCTTCTTCAGAAAGTAGAGCCACTCTTCATCGAATTCCTTGTAATCCTTGCCGATCGTGATCTTCATGACCTGGCTGAACGAACTCGATTTCCAGAAATTTTCCATCAGAAGGAGAATCTTTTCATCACCGTACCTTTGCGCGATATACTCGAGAATGCTTTGTCCCTCTTTGTACATAAGAAACGAGCCATAGATTCGCTCCATTTCGCTCAAAGGGACAACGATGTTGCTCAGAACGGCATCGCGCATCACCATTTCGGCCTGGGTGTCCCACGTTGTTGACCAGAATTCGGCGAGTCCTTCGGTGAACCACAGTGGGGGAAGACGGTCCTGCGCTTTCCGATGATCCAGCAGCACTCGGTTGATCTTGGAATGCATGAACACATGAACGAGTTCATGTCGGATCACGTGAGCGAACTGCGCGCTCGATCCGTTTGACGGGATGACAACCCGACCCTTGAGGAATTCGAAGAAGCCACCGACTCCTTCGGGGATGAAGCCGGGGGTCACGTTGGTCTGTTGAAAATGCAGGTGGGAACTGTAGAAGATGAGCGGAATGCGGCTGGAGATGTTATGATTGAATCTCTGCTCGAGCTTCCGGTACGACTCTTCGGCAACGAGCGCTCCTCGCTCCGCGAGATCCTTCATCTCCGGATAGAAGTAGATGTCGAAGTGTTCCGTCTTGAGAACGTGCCACTGAAAATCGGTGTATTGGACTTTGTTCCGGCCGAAATAGTAAAACTGCGCGCTCGAATGAGACACCGCAAGCAGTATGCACAACAGCGCATACGCGATTCTCACCATTCCATTCCTCCTCCTCTTCCATCGCAGGGAGATGAGACCTTATACCTTTGCCAGTTCTCCTTTAAGGAAGTCAATCACCCGAACGGGAGTCGGATCCTCCCGATTGAGTATGGCAAGATAGAGACTCACCCAATCGCCAAAGTGAATAAGGGAGAACATCCGGGCAAGAAGAGAATCGCCCTCGCTCCACACCTCGGTGACGCTCGATGCGTATTGCGCGATGATGTTCTTTGTGATATCCTCACGGACACGGACGCGGGGATGAACGCCGCCGTCCCGCAGAAACACGACTTCCATCGATTTCATCAGCTCGTTCAAGACTTTCCAGCCGACCAATTCATTGTGATTCATTTCGGGGATGACATGGCCAAACGCCAGTTGTTTTCCATTTTCGGCGATCTGTCCCCGCCATCGAACATTTACCGCGTCGAAGTACTCCGTGGCGCTGTACACAACAGGAAGCTTGCCCGCCAATTGCCTCGCCAGGCGGAGAGGGGCGTTCTCAGGCGACTGGAGATCGGCAAAGAGCGACGATGTTCTTTTCAGAAGCCGGATTGTTTCCGCAATGGCTCGGGTTTTCGATTTCACAATACCCAATCGCGAGAGGGCCACGAGGAGAGGAAAGAACGAGTACCCGAGCGCCGCACGCGGTGAGAGTCCGCCGGGAATCTTGATGAACGCGTTCTTGTGTTTCCGCGCGAGCTTCTCCGTTTCGCCGTTGGTGCTCACACAGAGGATGCGCGCCTTGCGTTTCACTGCGTCTTTGTGCGCCGCAATCGTTTCTTCCGTGTTTCCCGAGTAGCTCGAGATAATCACGAGGCTGTTTTTGTCAACGAATTCAGGCAGAACATAATGCCGATTCACGACGAACGGGATCGTCAGTTCTGCCGATAGATACGAACGGAGGAGATCCCCTCCGATTGCAGACCCTCCAAGACCGGACATGACGATATTGCGAATTCCGCGAACCGACAGTTTCAGCTGGCTTGCGGTGCCGATCTTGACCGCATCCTCGATTTGTTGAGGGAATTCTCGGATCCACGCGTACATGCCTGACGGATCCAATTGTCGAAGTTCATCGGTAGTCATGGTCATACTCCCATATTCGTGTCTCGATTTCGTGGAGGCCGGCGACGAGACCACCTCATCGCTCGTCAGCTTCCCTCCCCCTGAGGGATATCCGGAAATCGTTTTTTCATCCATGCGAGGAGGTACGATTTCACTTCATCTTCTGTCTGGAGGGAGAGAACATGTTTCGCAACTCTTCTCGCGTCCCGGTACTTTGTCGATCGAATGATCTTCTTGATTTCCGGCAGCATCATCGGCACGACGCTGAATTCATCGAGGCCTAGTCCCAGGAGAAGGACCGTGGCCAGCGGGTCACCGGCCATTTCCCCGCACATGCCAACGGTCACACCTTCTTTCTTTCCTCGTTCGATGATACGGCGTAGAAAGCGGACGACTGCCGGATGGAATTCTTGATAGAGGGAAGAGACGATGTCGTTGGATCGGTCGACTGCCAGCAGGTATTGAATCAGGTCGTTGGTACCGATACTCAGGAAATCAACCTCTTTGGCGAGATCTTCGGTAATCACCGCAGCGGCGGGGACTTCGATCATGACACCGACCTTGATCTTCTCATCAAAGGGGATGTTCGCCTCCACGAGATCCCTCTTCGCCTCTTCGAGGTATCGTCGGGCTTCGCGCAGTTCCTTGATGTTTGATACCATCGGGAACATGATCTTCACGTTCTTACGGGAACTCGCGCGAAGGATGGCCCGGAGCTGATCCATGAAGACGTTCGTCTTGTCGAGCATCACGCGAATTCCGCGCCACCCAAGAAACGGATTGCTCTCCCGGACGGGATGCGCCATCATCTTGTCCCCGCCGATGTCGAACGTTCGGATGACGATCATTTTCGGAAACATCGAATCCGCAAGGAGCGCGTAATGATCCGCTTGCTCATCTTCGGTGGGAAAGACCTCTTTCCCCAGTAACAGCGTTTCGGAGCGATACAGCCCGATCCCGTCGGCTCCCTGAACGTGAACGAACTCCAATTCCTCCACCAGCTCGACGTTGGCAACGAGTTCGATCTGACGGCCGTCAGGGGTTTCGGCCGGGAGATCCCGGAGATCCGCCAGTCGATCTTCGAATTCCTTGTGCTTGCGCTTCTTCTCCTGGTAGAATCGGAGGGTTTCCTCGGAGGGATGGATAATGACATTGCCTCCGTACCCGTCGATGATTACCGGCGTTCCCTCTTTCACCATCGAAACCACATGCCGGACTCCCACGACCGCCGGAATCTTCAGCGCGCGCGCCAGCAGAGCCGTATGAGAAGTGACGCCTCCCACTTCCGTGAGATATCCCAAGATGTCGTTGCGGCTCAGAATCAGTGTATCCGCGGCCGCAAGGACGTGAGATACCACGATGGCGGATGTCTGGAGCTTGGAAACGAGCTTCTCCTCCTGGAGATTCCTGAGGATCCTGTTGCGAAGATCTTCCACATCCAGCGCCCGTTCACGTGTATATTCGTCCCGTGACGATGCCATGAGACGGTGGTATTTTTCGATTTCATCGTAGACGATGTAGCCGGCATTCCGCAGCTCTGTACGAATCCTGAGAAAGATCGTATCGAACAGCACAGAGTCTTCGAGGATGAGGAGCTGTGCCTCAAATATTTTTCCCTCCTCATCGCCAAGTTTTTCCTCCGCAAACCGGAAAATCTTCTGGAGTTCCTTCTTTGAGCGCGCGACGGCCTGACGCAGCCGGTCGAGTTCGGCTTCCACCTCCGACGGCTGCAGCAAACGTTCTTCGACGATGGGGAGCGTCTTGTGAAATATCAAGGAGGGTCCGATGGCAATCCCAGGGGCAGCCGGGATTCCCTTGAGAAGGATTTCGTTCGCTTGTCTTGGTTGGTCGCTCATGACCTTTCTCATCCCGTGCGCTACTGCTCGTCGAATCCGCGTTCAAAGAGTTCCACAACGGCAGCCATCGCGTCGTTCTCATCCTCCCCAGAGAACCGGAGGATCATCTCTGCTCCCTGCTCTGCCGCGAGCGTCATGACGCCGATGATGCTCTTGCCGTTAATCTCAAATCCATCCTTGTTGATGAAGAAGTCGGACTTGAATTGTGCCGCGAGTTTTACCAGCGTCGCAGCGGGACGTGTATGCAGCCCTGCCCGGTTCTTGATTGTCACTTCGCGTTCGATCATCGATCCCTTTCACAATCCCTTGGGTCATTCCGACTCAGCTTGCAATGGCAGCGTTCCGCCGATCGTGCTTCTGGAGGAACACTTTGCCTCTCGCCGGCGCGCGACGACCTGTCGTCGTGCGATCGATTCTAGTATGTTCGGTGCAATAGCACATCCGTGAGCCAGTCCAACATGTCCCGGCTTTCTCCTGGGCACAGTTTTGCCAGCGCTGCGCGTGCACGTTCGGTATCGCGACGGACAGATTCTCGCGCCGAATCGATGGCACCGCACGATTCATAGATACGCCGGAATGCTCCGATCCTTTTTTTCGACACTCCTCCGTTCGCGATCACCTCGCGCAAACGCTTTCTGTCTTCACCTTTGGCCAGTCGCAGCGCCTCGAGGAAGAGAAAGGTCTTCTTCCCTTCCTGCAGATCGCTCCCGACATCTTTTCCGAGTTCCCGCTCGTCGCCGACGATATCCAACAGGTCATCGTGAATCTGGAACGCTCTTCCGAGGAATTCTCCAAACGTTCTCAGCGCGTCCAGTTCGTCCTCCGTTCCCTTCCCGACGAGCCCTCCGATTTCCGTCGAAATCGCGATCATCTTCCCCGTCTTCCTCTGAATCATCCCAAGATATTCCTCAACAGTCACCCTCCTCCGATTCTCGAATTCCTTGTCGAGCGCCTGTCCCTCACATACTTCAACGACTCCCTGAGTGAAAAGCTGGACGATCTCCTTGATGCGCGGGGACGTCGTTTTCAGAAGTTCTCGATACGCCAGCGCGAGAAGTTCGTCGCCGACGAGGATCGCCACATTCGGATCCCATTTTGTATGAACGGTTTTCCGTCCACGGCGTGACCCGGCATTATCCATGATGTCGTCGTGAACGAGTGTGAAATTGTGGAGAATCTCGATTGCTGCCGCGGCATGAATTGCTCCCTGGAGCGTACCGCCAACCGCCTCGCACGAGAGCATCAGCAGCGCCGGTCGAATCCGCTTCCCGCCTCCTTTGAGAACATATCGCAAAGGATCGTACAGCGATCGCGGGGTGAGATCGCGCGTGGTCTCGACAAGCAGTCGTTCAACCGATGTCCGCATACGCGCCAATTTCTTGTCAAACTCTGTCTGAAGAGACGACGCCCTGGTCATGTTTGCCTTCGTAAGGGCTGAGATTGAAGATCACCAACCGTTCGTGATCCGGTCAAAAACATGACTCCCCTGAGTTGCCACTTCCATTCTTCAATGAGCCTCTTCAATCGATTCGTTCCCCCTTGCCGGAGTGCCTGGATCAAAGGCCGGGCAGATCCCGCGAGATCCGCTCCCAGTGCAATCGATTTCGCGATGTCGATTCCGCTTGTGATTCCTCCGGAGGCGACAACGCGAAGCTCGGGAATATCTTTCTTGATCGGAGCAATATCCATGAGGGCCTCGACCGTCGGAATTCCCCACTCCCAAAAAACGGATGCGGCGCTTGTCTTCCCGCGTGCTGTCCGCGCCTTCCGGCCTTGTGCACCGGTTCGGCGGACAATTTCGACTCCGGCCCAACTCGTGCCACCCGCCCCGGCGACATCAATGATTTTCACCCCTTCATCCACAAGCTTCCGGGCGACGCCCGCGCTGATTCCGGCGCCGATCTCTTTCACAATGATGGGAACGCCAAGCTCCCGCACCAATCTCCCGATTCCCTCCAACACCCCTCTGAAGTCAGTATTCCCCTCGGGCTGGAGGAATTCCTGCAGAGGATTCAGATGGACGGCAAACCCATCGGCGTTGATCATTTCGACAAGTCGTTTGATCGGAGATATCTCGCGCATGCGAGCGACCTCCGCACTGCCGATATTTCCAAAGATGGGGATTGACGGCGCCGCTTCACGAACGACGCTGAATGACCGGTGAAATCGCGTCTCCTCGAGTGCCTGGCGCTGGCTCCCGACTCCAAGTCCCAATCGCATCTCCTCACACACTTCCGCGAGCTGTCGATTGATGCGCAGCGCTTCCCCGTAGCCGCCTGTCATGCTGGAGACGAGGAGGGGAAGAGAAACTTGTTTCCCGAGAAAATGCGTGGAACAATCGACCTCGGAAAGATTGAGTTCGGGCAGAGCATTGTGGACAAAGTCCCACTTCTCGAACCCGGCGGTCTTGGAGTGAAATGAAACGTCCCGAGATACGGTTATATCGACATGCTCCTTTTTCCGCGAGCTCGTCTGCGTCGATTTCATTGTCTGCTGTTGATCACGTTTCAAGTCATTATACTGAAATGGGCAGGGAGAATCAAGATAACGCATTTTGGTTCACGCGTACAGAACTCGCGCACCCATCGACGCTGGCTCCATTTGCTCTCACAGATCATTTTTGGATGTGACTGAAATCTTCAGTATCTTGGTGGCGTTTCGCTCACCACGATCGAAGATCCTCGGAACTATGAGAGCTATCATTCCAGTCGCAGGGGTCGGCAGCCGGCTGAGGCCGCATACCTACACCGCCCCCAAGGTTCTCCTCAATGTGGCTGGAAAGCCGATCATCGGCCACATCATGGACAAGATTATTGAGAACGGCTTCGACGAAGCGACGATCGTGATCGGATATTTTGGAGATCGCATCAAAGAGTACATTCTCAAGAACTATCCGATCAAAGTTGATTTTGTCGAACAGGAAGAGCGGCTGGGACTAGGCCACGCGATCTACCTGTCGCGACATACCTTTTCCCGATCACCGATTCTGATCATTTTGGGCGATACGGTTTTTGACGTTGACTTGAAGAAGATGATGGATAGCCGGGATACCGTACTCGGTGTGAAAGAAGTCGAAGATCCGCGAAGATTTGGCGTAGCCGAGGTAAGCAACGGATACATCACGAGACTGGTGGAAAAGCCGGAACATCCGAAGAGCAATCTCGCCGTCGTGGGACTGTACTACATTCAACGGCCGCACAACCTTGTTGACGCGCTGCGGGAAATGGTGAAGAGCAATTACCGGACGAAGGGTGAGTTCCAGCTCACCGACGCTCTCCAGATGATGATCGATCGGGGCGAAAAGATGACCACCTTTCCGGTTGAAGGATGGTATGATTGCGGGAAACCCGAGACGCTGCTCTCCACCAATCACATTCTCCTCGACAGCATGCCGACGCCGACGACCCCGGCTGGAGTCGTTGCACAACCTCCCGTCTATATCTCGCCGAAAGCGTCGGTGGTGAACTCGGTGCTTGGACCATACGCCACCGTTGCCGATGACGCCGTTATCGAGAACTCGATTATCCGAAATTCGATTATCAATGAAGGAGCACGGATCACCAACGCGTTGTTGGAAGACTCGATCGTTGGAAGCAACGCTCACGTCACAGGAAGTTTCAAACGAATCAACATCGGGGATTCTTCAGAACTCGAATTCTACTGATTACCTCGCCTGTATCCTCCGGCCGTGCACATCCAATCATTGCACCATTCGCGGAGTCGCACTATGCGCTATCTCTTTACATCCGAATCGGTTTCTGAAGGCCATCCGGACAAGATTTGCGACCAAATTTCGGATGCCGTCCTCGATGCTTTGCTGGCGCAGGACCGGCATTCGCGCGTCGCGTGTGAGACGTTTGTCTCGACCGGACTCGTTCTCGTCGGCGGAGAAATCACCACAAAAGGGTACATCGAAGTCCAGGACATCGTTCGATCGGTGATTCGGGAGATCGGTTATACGCGCTCCGAGTACCGATTCGATGCCGATTCGTGTTCCGTCATCTCCACGATTCATTCGCAGTCACCTGATATCGCCCGCGGCGTCAATACGGGCGGGGCCGGTGATCAGGGATTGATGTTTGGATACGCGACGTCGGAAACCGCTGAGCTCATGCCAATGCCGATTATGTACGCGCACCGGCTTGTTCGCCGGTTGGCACACGTTCGAAAGAAGGAACCCAAGCTGATACCGTATCTTCGCCCCGATGCGAAATCACAGGTCACCGTCGAGTACGATGGACGCAAACCGATTCGCGTTGATACCGTCGTCATCTCCACACAACACGATGGCGACATTCCGCAGAAGCGGATCCGGGAAGATGTGATTGAACACGTCGTGAAGTCGGTAATCCCGACAGAACTCATCGACGGAAAGACGAAATACTTTATCAACCCGACCGGTCGGTTTGAGATCGGCGGGCCTCACGGCGACAGCGGTCTTACGGGACGGAAGATCATCGTTGATACGTACGGCGGCCGCGCTCCGCACGGCGGTGGAGCATTCTCGGGAAAAGATCCGACAAAGGTCGATCGCAGTGCGACCTATGCGGCTCGTCATATCGCAAAGAATGTCGTGGCGGCAGGATTGGCCACCGAATGCTTGCTTCAGGTCGCGTACGCGATTGGAGTGGCTGAGCCGGTCTCCATTCATGTTCACACGTTTGGAACCGGCGTCCTACCCGATCACGAACTCGGAAATATCTTGAAAAAAGAAATCGATATGACCCCGCGTGGCATCATCAAGCGACTCAATCTTCTGCGACCGATCTATCGTGAGACCGCGGCGTACGGCCATTTTGGACGATCCGAAAACGGCTTCACGTGGGAGCAAACAGACTTGGTCAAGTTGCTACGAAGGGTTGCCAAATAGTGCAAAGAAAGCGCCATCAGAATCCATTAGAGACAATGAGAAGAAGGAGTACATGAACGAGAAAAAGGGTGTCTACAAAGTCAAAGATCTCTCTCTCGCGAAGGGAGGTCGACTCAAGGTTGAGTGGGCAGAATCGCGCATGCCGGTGTTGATGGCTCTGCGGGAGAAGTACCGGAAAACGAAACCTCTCAAAGGATACCGGATCGCCGGATGCCTTCATGTCACAAAGGAGACGGCTGTTCTCGTCCGAACGTTCGTTGACGCGGGCGCGCAGGTGAGCTGGAGCGGATGTAATCCCCTTTCCACCCAGGATGACATCGCCGCAGCGATTGCCGACGACGGCGTTTCTATCTTCGCCTGGCATGGGATGAACGTCAAGGAATTCTACTGGTGCATCGAGGAAACGCTGAAGATCAAACCCAATCTGACCCTTGACGACGGTGCAGACTTGATCTTCACGGTGCACAACAAGTATCCGGAGATGGCCGGAACGACAATCATCGGAGGAACCGAAGAAACAACGACCGGCGTCCAGCGTCTCCGGGCCATGGCTCAGGACGGTGCGTTGAAGTATCCTGTCATTGCCGTCAACGATGCGGAGACGAAGTGGGATTTCGACAACGTTTTCGGAACGGGACAATCAACGCTCGACGGTATTCTCCGCGCCACGAGCGTTCTCCTTGCGGGCAAGAATGTGGTTGTTGCCGGATTCGGGCACTGCGGTCGTGGTGTGGCCCTTCGGGCCAAGGGATTGGGAGCGAACGTGATTGTCACCGAGGTGAAGCCGACGGCTGCACTCAAGGCCTCCCTTGAGGGTTTTCAGGTGATGTCGATGAACGACGCGGCAAAGATCGGTGATGTGTTCGTCACGGCAACCGGTGTGAAAGATGTCATCGTCGATCGCCACTTCAAGTCGATGAAGGACGGCGCGATCGTCTGCAATACCGGTCATTATGATTGCGAGGTGAATATCGGGGATTTGAAGAAGCGCGCGAAGAGTGTACGAACGGTTCGCGCGAACAACGAGGAGTACACGCTTTCGGGCGGCAGACGGATCTATCTTCTGGCCCAGGGGCGACTTGTGAACCTCGCGGCGGCGGAAGGACATCCGTCGGAAGTGATGGACATGTCGTTCGCCAATCAGTTCATGTCTCAACTTCGATTGGTCGAGCTTCACAAGAAGGGACAGCTGTTGGAGAACAAGGTGTACGACATCCCGGTCGAGCAGGATCAGGAAATTGCCCGCCTGAAGCTGCAGACGATGGGATTGAGTATCGACAAGCTCACGTCGGATCAGATCACGTACATGACTGATTATTCAGCCGGCACGTGACCCTGAGCGAAGTCGAAGAGTCACGTCGGGACTCAGAATAACAAAGGGGACAGCCTCTTTTCGTTTTGAGTGAAGGAGGGGCAGGGCGCGTGAATCATCTCTTCAAGACCTCAATGAAGCTTCCACTCCCCCGCGCAGAGGTCTTTCGGATTTTTCATTGTCGCCAACATCGACTACGGGAGCCTCTCGTCGGCCAGTAGTACGAAGTTTGTCCGGGCCGCCCTACGCCCCGGGAACAAGATTCCTTTCATTCCCTCTCAATCTCACCGCCTGACCGATTAGACTTCAGCACGGCGCGTTGCGGATCTCCACCGGAACAAGAGCCCGACGACATACACGATCCCTAGCCCCCCTGCCACAATACCCGTGAGAACAATCGCCCACCAGTTTATCTCTCTCGACTCCACCAGCATTTCATAATCCATGAAGTACCCAATCACGATGTAGTCTTCCCAGATCGCGACATTTCCTTCGATGCTCGGAGCATTTGTTTTCGAAATCAGTCCCGGCATGGCGACGCGCGTTTTGAACGTATGAACTCCTATGTCATTGGTGAATTGCCGCTTCTTTTTGAAGTCTTGTATGCCTTCCTCATTCAGCTCGACCGCTTGCACGATGTTGGAATTCTTCAGAATACTCCGAAAGAGATACTTCAGCGTATCGATATTGCCATCCGATATGAGCTTCTTTGTGTTCCGATACAACTCCTCTTTCCGACTTGCGAGATCGGCATCCGTGAGAGTCGGATCGCCGAGCATGTTTGCCCCTTTCTGAACCTCGGCATAGTATGCCTCGAACGAGTTACGCGCATCCCATTCCTCTGTCCGATTGGAGATGTCCTCCAGCATCAATGAGTCCGCGCGTGAGCTGATCGTATCTTTCTTCAAGCCTCGTCGTACCAGTAACTCAATTTCTTCGTTCGAGAGATAATCGTGTATGGGCACGGCATCGATCTGGTTAAACCTCCTGAGCGTTTCAGTGCACCGATGCTTCGTGAAAAACCAGAGCGATGTCTTTTCATAGTGCGGACTAAACGTGATCGATTTCCCAGGTTCTCCTCTGAGTGCGAGCGTCATCTCCTGGGCGTTTTCGAATCTCCTCGTCGCGGTGAGGAGCGATCTCCTGCCATTGTACGTTTTGTTGACATTCCACACCGAGTCGAGAGGGAGCGGAACAATGGAATTGAAGATCGCCAAGGAATCACCCGTGATCTCTATTGTTCGTTCCAGCGATCCGTCGTTGTTGACGCGGGTCGTGCTGACGATTTCGAGACACCCTGGGACTGCCAGCAGGAAGAGGACAATTGAGACACTGAGACAATGACGTATGAAGATCGGCATGACATTCACCTTTCTGGCCTTGGAGTGATTGAAACGACCGCGTGCGGTTTGATCAGTGTGGCTGCAGAGTAGAGCCGCTCGAGGTCGGCGCGATTCGGACCAGCCATTATGAACGCTCGCGGAATTGATCGCTCAAGTGACTGAGAGAGCGCGGTGAACCCGAGCTTGCCCATTGCGAGCCTCCCGTTCTCGATCCGAACTCCGAATTGGGACCGAAGAATCGAAAGTTGGTTCTCGTCCGCGTATCGGCTTGCCTGGTCCAGAGCGAGAGAATACCTTGCGTCGATCGCGACACGCGCTGCGCCGAAGTGCCCCATTCTTTCTTCGAGCCTCTGTACATCGATAACAAACGATGCACTCTCAACAAGAAAGAACCCCAGTGCAACACAGAGGAAGAGAGCCGTCACGTAGCGGAACGACGGGGCCAGCGACACGCGAGCCAGCAGCTCGAATGCTTTGGCGATCCGCTCCTGATCGCGACTACGACCTTCTCCTGCAATCCGGTCTCTGATGTTGCGCGCAATACGGTTCGGATTAGACAGTTCCGGGGCAAGCTGCCGAAACGTCTGATAAGACGACTCGACCTTCTCCATGCGCTGCAATTCTTCTCTGCATGAAGCGCATGTTTCAAGGTGCTGACGGAGGTCTTCCGCTTCCGCGATGGATCGCTCACCTTCACGGTTCAGGTGAATCAGCTGTTTGTACCGGTGACACTTCATGGCAATCGTTCCCTCACGTCATATCGTGTTGCCAGAACTGCACGGATATTCTTTCGCGCGTAATGAAGATTCGTCTTTACACTCGCCACAGAGAGGCCGGTAATCTCGCACACTTCCTGAATCGAAAGATTCTCAAGATCACGCAATGTGAAGACAAGCCGCTGAGTGACCGCGAGATCAGCCGTGATGTCCCTGATGAGTTGGCACAGCTCCCAGTTTGATTGAGACTCCATCGGATCATTGCGATCTGTCGGCTCCAGATTGGTCGGGATTGTCTCAATCGGCGAGAAGAGGCGTCGCGCGTTCTTTCTTGCCCGAATCATATCGAGACAGAGATTCACGACGATCTTGTAGAGCCATGTCGTGAATTTGCGATTGGGATCGAACCGATCGATATGCCTCCACGCCTTGACGAACGCTTCTTGCGTGACATCCTCGGCTTCGATCTCATTATGAAGAAGCCGCAACGCGAGCCCGAACGCGTACGCCTGATGGCTTCTAACCAGCTCATCAAACGCTGTCAGATCTCCTTGCTGGCATCTAACGATCGTTTCGCGCGTGGAATCCGTCATGCAGGGGTGGTATCCGGGTCCGGGACTCTAAGAATGATACGTTCGAGGTCGAATTTGGTTAAAACGAGGGGGAAAAGAAAGCGACGTTCAGACTCAGTATCACAGAATTCCGTTCCCCCTGGAGCTTTCAATCGACAGTTCTTCCCTCAGAGAGTCGGGCAATGCAACTCATTGCGCTCCCAGATTTTCCTGTATTCCGCTTTCCTTTGGATTTCAAACAAAAACTCGATACTCTTGTGAGCGCGAATCGCGGCCCAGCCATCGCATCCAAGATTCAGTCCAACTCTCCCGTCACGCACTCTGGACCGTAGCGCACTGCGATCTCCTTTCCTCTGATCCTAAACAGCAAACAAGTGATATCTTGACAATCATCAACAACTCAGGAACGACACTCCTATGCCATACGTAACAGAATCGGGAAAGAAACTCGTCACCGTGATCCCTGGAGACGGAATTGGACCTGAAGTCGTCAATGCCGCTCGGACAATTATCGAAGCGACCGGTGTTGCGATCGAGTGGGAAGAACGTCATGCAGGAGCGAGCGTGTTCAGACAGGGGTTGGAATCCGGTGTTCCAGCCGAGACGATTCAGTCCATCAACAAGACGCGCGTTGCACTCAAGGGACCATTGGAGACACCGGTCGGATTCGGAGAGAAAAGTGCCAACGTCACCCTCCGAAAACTGTTCGAGACGTACGCTAATGTGCGTCCAGCGCGCGAACTTCCCGGTATCACAACGCCGTACACCGGTCGCGGTATCGACCTCGTGGTTGTTCGCGAAAACGTGGAAGATCTGTATGCCGGCATTGAACACATGCAGACACCCGGTGTCGCGCAGTGCCTGAAGCTGATATCGCACAAGGGATCAGAAAAAATTGCGCGCTTCGCATTCGAATTTGCCCGCTCGGAAGGACGCAAACGCGTCCACTGCGCAACCAAGTCGAACATCATGAAGATGACCGAAGGGGCGTTGAAGCGCGCCTTCGAATCGGTCGCCAAGGAGTATCCCGACATCGAAGCGCAGCACATCATCATCGACAACTGCGCCCATCAGCTGGTGAAACGGCCCGAGCAGTTTGACGTGATCGTCACTACAAACATGAACGGCGACATCATCAGCGACCTCACATCTGCGTTGATCGGTGGGCTGGGCTTTGCTCCATCGGCAAACATCGGGACCGAGGTTGCAATCTTCGAAGCTGTTCATGGCTCTGCACCGAAGTATGCAGGGAAGAATGTGATCAACCCGACGGCGCTCCTCGGCTCCGCGATCATGATGCTTCGCCATCTCGGGGAATTCGAAGCGGCAGCCGCCATCGAGCATGCGCTTCTCGTGACGCTGGAAGAAGGGAAGGTGAGAACGGGAGATGTGGCGGGGTACGACAAGGGCACATCAACGACCGACTATACGAAGGCCATCATCGCCAATCTTGGGAAGAAGTCGAAGAAGTGGCACGTTCGCGAATACAAACCGATCAAACTGCCGCAGGTCACAAAGGAGCTTGATTTCGTCAAACCGTCGGTGCGCCGCGTTCTGGGCGTGGATGTTTTTGTCGAGTCTCCGCTTCTCCCCGAGGCACTCGGAAAAAGCCTCGAAGAGCTGTGCGCGTCGACGCCGTTGAGACTGAAGATGATCTCAAATCGAGGAACGAAGGTGTACCCTTCGACCGGAGCGATCACCGACTGCGTCGACCATCATCGCTGTCGCTTCTTCCTCCGCGAAGAACAGGGAGAACTGAAGGACGATCAGATTCTCGATCTCCTCACGCGCGTCTCCACGAAACATCGCTGGATGCATATCGAGAAACTTCAGTCGTTTGAGAACCAATCGGGATTTACAAAGGCACAGGGGGAGGACTAGCGGAATCACAACTCGAGATTCCACATGTGCTGCCGGTAGCAGTTCCTGGCAGCACCTTCGCTCCCATCATTCTTCCCCATACAGCTTATTCACCACCACATTTGTCAGCTCTTTGATCAGTTCCTTTTCCCCCGGCATGATGTGCTCGGTCTTGTGCCACACCAGCTCCTTTGGCTCCCGCGCGTTTTCGAAAAGCGCTTCCGCCGAGTGAGGAGGAAAGAAAGTATCGCCTCGGCCGCTCACCATCAGAAGCGGCCGCGGTGAGAGGTGTGGAATATACTTGTTCGGTTCAAAGGGACTAAGAATCGCGTTGCCGATCCAACCGGCCAGCCATCCGGGAAGAGAAGTTCCCCACCGCTTGGCGTTCTGGGAAATCACCCCTGACAGGTTTCCTCCCCCCTGCACCACAACAAGCTGTTTCACGCGGGTATCGATCACTGCGGCCGGGATGGCGGTAAACGAACCGAAACTCACCGCCACCATGATCACCTCGCTTGGATCGACATCCTCCTGCTGAAAAAGCCAGTCGAGACAACTCAGCAGGAGCGGAACAGTCCGGAATCCCATTGTCCTCAAACTCACCGTTGTACTCAATCCCTTCCAACCGCGGAATTCCCACTCCCCCTCGAACGGATAATCGACCGCCATCAGCATCACATCATCGTGACCTTCGATCATCGCGATGACATCTTTTCCCGTCTCGATGCCGACAGCGAGAAGGCCTGTGCGAAATGGTCCTTTCCCTTTCGGCATCCGGATTCGCCCGGTCATCGAATCGGTCGATGTCTTGAGCCGAAAATCAAACACGCGTGTCGTTGCGCTCTCCTCCACCGGCAAGAGGGTCATCGAACGGATCGAACCTTTCCGGTCAAGAAATGCCTCACGGAAGTTGTAGTAACTCTGAGCAGAGGCAAATGGAGAGAGAAGAGTCATCGCCATGAGAATATGTGCTGTTGTTCTGAACATGGAAGAATGACACTGTACGAATATAGACGCGGACGAATCCAAAAACAACATCCCCTCTCTGCCTCTCCCGGCATTCCTTTCTTGAGATTTGCCGTCTCTTTCGCTATGTTCAACCTATCTTTTCCGATGATCAGACACGTCTTGAAATTCATCCGGTCATTGGTAATTGCGGCCGTCGCTGCAATTGCCCTCTGGACGATCGTACTTATGGCACTTGAAGATCAGTTTATCTACTTCCCCTCCGTCTACCCGGACGGACTTTACGGCGCCGTTCAGCCCTCGATGGGAATAACGGATTGCTGGTTCACCACTGCAGACAGCGTGAAGCTGCACGGGTGGTACATGGAGTCTCCCGATCCCATCGCGACGCTTGTTCTCTCCCACGGAAACGCGGGGAATATTTCTCACCGCCTCGACCTCATGCGCCGACTTCATCGCACGGGATTCAATGTATTCATGTACGATTATCGCGGCTACGGCCGCAGCGAGGGCTCCCCGTCTGAGAAAGGAATCTATCTGGACGGCCGCGCTGCCTTTGACCATTCGACGACACTTCCAGCGGTAGAGCCCTCAAAGATCATTCTTTTTGGTACGAGTCTGGGCGGTGCCGTTTCTGTTGATGTCGCAGAAGACCGATCTCCTGCGGCGTTGATTCTCGAATCGACCTTTTCTTCCGGCAAGGAGCTTGCACAAGAACTCTATCCGTTTCTCCCCGTCAAGATCTTCATGAAATCGGAATTCAATTCCATCGAGAAGATCCGCTCAATTACCATTCCCCTCCTTCTCATCCACGGAACCGACGATTCGATCGTCCCGCTCCGGCTCGCGCGTCGCCTTTTTGATGCCGCTCATGAGCCGAAGGAATTCTACGAAATCGCCGGCGCAGATCACAACGACACATACATCGTAGGGCGCACGCCGTATTTCAACACGATTGCCGATTTTGCTCGACGCTCCCTGGATCGACGATAAGGGTAGGTCGCTTTCCGCGCAACGTTTTCATCAGCGCTGAGGTCTAAGGGTATGTAGATCTCTGCACTGTGTCGTCGTAACCTTTTTTCCCCTCAGCCGTAAGGAGGAATATTGCGACCCGCCCATCGCCCCTGCGCCCGATCTTATCATGAAGGGATTATCTATGAAGCTAAGGATCATCATCATTTCCGTCGTTGTGGTTGCGATCGTCAGCATCGGAGTCTATCTGCTGGTCGGGAGCAACGACGGAACAAGCAGTACCCTCCAGAAGGTGCGCGTCGAACGCGGAACGATCGTCGACAAAGCGCTCGCCGTCGGAACGATTGAACCCGAAAACGAAATTTCTGTGAAATCGAAAATCTCGGGCGTCGTCAACCGGATATTTGCCGATGTCGGTGCCTTCGTCCGTGCCGGGCAGCCGCTCTTGGAGGTAAGACCTGATCCGACACCACTCGAACTTGCCGAGGCAAAACGCCAGGTCGAATTGCGGCAAGTGGACTTTGATAACCTGGTACGAGAGAAGACCCGACAGGAGGCGCTCTTCGGGAGCAATCTCATCTCGCCAAAGGAATTTGAGGATTTTTCTCGGAAGTACACTGAAGCGGAGCTTCAGCTGAAGATCGCGCGCGAACGTCTTGCTCTGATCGAGAGCGGTCGGGTCACGATCGGAGACACGCAGATCGAATCGATCATCAAGGCGCCGATCGATGGATTTGTCCTCAGTCGAAGTGTGGAGGTTGGCGATCCGGTCACACCCCTCACATCGTTTCAGGAAGGAACCGTGCTCATGAGGATGGCAAACATGGAACGGCTTCTCTTCAAGGGTACCGTTGATGAGATTGATGTGGGAAGGTTGAAGGAAGGAATGGATGTCGAGATCAAGGTGGGTGCTCTCCCGAACGATACCGTACGCGGCGTCCTGCGGAAGATCTGGCTGAAGGCGCAGAAGAAGGAAAACGCGACCGTCTTTCCGATCGAGATCATCATCCCGGCGGCGAGGAACACCGTACTGCGCGCGGGCTATTCGGCGAACGCAAACATCATCATCCAGAAGAAACCGGATGTTCTAACCATTCCCGAACGCGTGATCACGTTCCGCAATGATTCGGCCTTTGTGAAAGTCCCGCTGCCACCCGATCGCGAGGAAGAGCGATACATCAAAACCGGATTGAGCAACGCGATCAGCATCGAGGTCGTGTCGGGACTAAAGGAAGGAGATGTTGTGATTGAAAAGCCGGTGAAGAAAATCGAATAGATGCTACGAGCTGACGATGGGCGCGGACGTTCACAAATTCACAGTTGCGTAAGAATGCCTCCGCCGCGGGTTGCGCGGTAGTCTGTTGCGAATCTATGAACCACTTTCGAACCATTCTGTCCGAGTTTCTTCTTGATCTCAAGGCTCAGAAGCTCCGCACGTTCCTGACAATGTTTGGGATCATTTGGGGCACCGTGGCGATCATCGTACTCATCGCGTTCGGTGTCGGATTCAAGAGGCAGATGTCGATCAATATGCACGGGATCGGTGAGAGCATTGCGATCATGTACCCCGGCCGTACCACCAAGCCGTTTGAGGGATTCGGCATCGGGCGACCGATGAGTTTCATTGAAGATGACACCCGACTTCTGGCATCGCAGGTCACCGGGATTTCGGCCATCAGTCCGGAGTATTCAAATCGCCAAGCGGTGCGGGTGGGCGAGAACATTCTCAATGCTCTCGTGGCAGGGGTCTTTCCCATCTATTCGGATATGCGAAATGTCATTCCGGAGGGGGGAGGCAGATTCATCAACGCACTCGATATTGAGCAGAGACGGCGCGTCGCGTTCATCGGCGACAAAGTCAAGGAATTCCTCTTTGGCTCCGAAGATGCCATCGGCAAGTTGATCTACATCGGTGAAATGCCGTTCACCGTCATCGGCGTGATGCAGAAGAAAACCCAGCCGTCCTCGTACAGCGCGCGCGATCAAGACCGCATCTATATCCCTTCAACGACATTTTCTTCAGCGTACGGTGTTGTCCGACTGAGCAACATCATCTATCAGGTGAACGACCCGATCCGTTCCGAAGAGATCTCGGATGAAGTGCGCCAGGTGCTGGGAAGGCGGTACAAATTCGATCCGACCGACAAGGACGCGGTGTGGATCTGGGATACCGCGATGTTCGATAAGTTCATTTTCTATTTCTTCCTTGGACTCAACATTTTCATGGGCTTGATCGGGAGCTTCACGCTTGGAGTAGCCGGAGTGGGGGTGGCGAACATCATGTACATTGTTGTCCAGGAGCGGACCCGCGAAATCGGTATCAAGCGAGCCGTCGGAGCCAAGAGATCAAACATCCTGGTCCAGTTTTTCATGGAGACATTTTTCATTATTGCGATTGCCTCCGGCATCGGATTTCTCCTCGCGTACGGAATCATTGAGGCGCTTCAGTATGTGCCCATCAAAGAGTATGTGGGAACTCCCAGCATGTCACTCGAGGTTGTCGCGGCAACTGTTCTCGTCCTCGGTATCATTGGACTGACCGCGGGGCTGATGCCGGCCCGGAAGGCGGCAAACCTTGACGTCGTCGACTGCCTCCGGTATTGATACAATTTTCTTCATTTTTGCATTTTACATTTTTCATTTTACATTTTACATTTTTCATTGTCACATGTGGCTTGAACTTCTCCGTGATTTCTTTTACGACTTGAGGACACACCGTACACGTGCCTTACTCACCCTGACGGCAATCACCTGGGGGACGGTGGCAGTGGTGCTTCTTCTTTCATTCGGAGAGGGGTTGGGGACTCAGATGATGAACGGCCTCCTGAACGCCGGCAATCGCATCATGATTGTTGCCAGCGGGGAGACGGGAAAAATTTATGAGGGACTTCCTAAGGGGCGTCGCATCCTCATGGTGGAAGAGGATGTCGATATTCTCTCGCAGGTGATTTCTTCCATCGATATGATTAGTCCCCAGTACCGCAAGAATATTACACTCACGTACGGGAAGTTCTCCGTCACTACGGAGTGTGAAGGAGTGAATCCGGGCTTCGAAGAGATGCGGCGGATGTATCCCGCTGCCGGCGGACGCTTCCTCAACGAAGCCGATGTCGCGCAACAACGGCGCGTTCTCTTCCTCGGGATCGAGATCGCCAAAGAGATCTTCAAGGATGAAGATCCAATCGGGAAAGTCGTGCTCGTTGATGGCATTCCGTATACGATGATCGGCACAATGCAGAAGAAGGTCCAGACGTCGATGAACAACGGTCCCGACGTCCGTCGTGCGATTATTCCGTTTACAACCTTCCGAACGACATATGGCAATCGCTATGTCAACAGTATCGTGGTTCGGCCAACCGATCCGAGTCAGCAGGAACGGGTAAAGTCGGAGCTCTATCGCGTTCTCGGACGGAAGTATCGTTTCGATCCATCAGATGAGCGCGCCTTGCGCATCTGGGACTTCATCGAGGGTGAAAAAGTCAGTCGGAGGATCGGGCTCGGAGTTGAGATCTTTCTGTTCGGCGTCGGTTTCCTGACGCTTCTCATCGCCGGCGTCGGTGTGGCAAACGTGATGTACGTGGTTGTCAAGGAACGGACGCGCGAGATTGGCATCAAGATGGCCGTTGGCGCGCGCCGCTCGTACATCCTCGCACAGTTCATTGCCGAAGCCCTTCTTCTCGCGCTCATCGGCGGCACCATCGGACTACTCTTTTCGTACGGTGTAGTCTCCATCGTGCGCATGATTCCCTCGGAAGAGGGGGCAATGCAGTTCCTTGGGAAGCCGATTCTGTCGACCACAACGATGCTCCTCACGACACTCATCCTCACCCTCATCGGTCTCTTTGCCGGACTCTTCCCCGCTCGAAAAGCTGCAAGCGTCGATCCTGTGGAATCGCTGCGCTACGAATAGCGTCCCCAGACGGTCGTTGACTTCCCCTTGCAATTGAATCCCTCAATCCGCACTTTCTCTGTTGTCATCCGGGCTCACCCAGGATTCCTCCTGACATGAAGCGCTCGCTCCTCCTCTTTCTGTTCTTCCCTTTCCTCCTCTCCGGCCAGCAGGCCCGCACAACCGAACCATTCGTTGTCATCCTCGGTATTGCTCAGGATGGCGGGTATCCTCATGCAGGATGCAAGAAATCGTGCTGCCTAACCGCATCCTCGAGATCCGGTGAGCGCGTCATGATTACATCGCTTGCCATCGTTGATCCCCTCACCAACGAGCGATGGATTGTTGATGCCACACCTGATCTCCCCGATCAGCTTCGCTTGCTTGATTCTGTTCATCCGGTCGGGACGACACCTGTTCCCGCTCCATCACCCCTCGCAAATCATCTTGGACTCTCGGGAATCTTCCTCACCCACGCGCATGTTGGTCACTACACAGGACTCATGTTCCTCGGTCGCGAGGCAATCGGTGCGCGGAAATTTCCTGTCTACGCCATGCCACGCATGACTCGATTTTTGCAGACCAATGGTCCGTGGGACCAGCTTGTTCAACTTGAGAACATCGAAATCAGACAAATCAGGAATGGTGTGGCAGTGAGACTCAATGATCGGATTACGCTTACACCGTTTCTTGTTCCTCATCGTGACGAATATTCGGAAACGGTCGGATATCGAATCGAGGGACCTTCCCGATCCATTTTGTTCATCCCGGACATCGACAAGTGGGACAAGTGGAACACATCGATCATCCAGGCAGTCGTATCGTCAGATTATGCATTTCTCGATGGGACTTTTTTTGAGGAAGGAGAGATCCCGGGAAGGAGCATGTCGGGGATTCCACATCCGTTCATTGTTGAGAGCATCCAGAAATTCAATCGTTTGCCGGAAGAAGCAAGATCAAAGATTCATTTTCTTCATCTCAACCACACCAATCCGGTTTTCGATCCACAGAGTCAAGCTCATCGGCAAGTTATTGGTGCGGGATTTCGTCTCGCGGCACAAGGGTCGGTGTTCCCATTATGATCGTCCGAACCAGGCTTGCATTTGAGTCCCGAAGTTGAGACCTTATCGATGAACTATCCTGCGAATCTCCGCGTTTGGACGTCGAGGTTGATTCCGCGTTCACATCGGGAGGCAGAAGAGTTGATCACGCCACCGCTTCCGCTCAATTCGGAGGGTGCCATGGTTCGAAATCTCGCGTTGTTTTTCTCGACCTTCACAAGTTTCATCGGCATCCTTATCGCCTTTCACTCACTTGTGCTCGACGACGGTCCCTGGATTTGGAATCTCTCAAAGGCCGCAGCGTCCGTGTTTGTCGTCTGTGTCGGCCTCCTCACCTGGAAATACTGCCGCACGGACACTCCCCATCCATTCACCGAACGGGCTCTCTTATTCTCCGTGATGACATTGATGGTTGTCGGGGGTGCCGGACTTGCGTGGACGCTCCATCGTTCACTTGTCTCTGACGACATTGAAGCGTGGCTGGTCATCGTGATTATGATCGTTATCGTGCAAGGGTGCGTGACAACGATTCATCTGCTCGAATGTGCCCGAACTCACGGCAATCGCTTGAATCACCGATCTCCTTAGCTGCGGACCATCGTTCGATCCCTGCAATTCTTTCATCGATACCGACAATCTGAAGGGAGGGTATTTCCAATGGCATTCAGTATCCGTCGTGTCGACTACTTCTATGTCACGGTCAAGCATGAACCGGGGGAAGCGTACAAGTTTCTCTCTCGTCTTGCTGATCTTGGCATCAATCTCCTCGCGTTCACAGCGGTACCAATGGGACCGGCTCACACGCAGCTGACGATCTTCCCCGAAGACACCCACGCGCTCAATGACGGTGCAAAGAAAGCGGGCATCAGCGTGATCGGCCCGCATCCGGCCATCCTTGTCCAGGGAGACGATGAGCTCGGCGCTCTGGCCGTCATCCATGAGAAGCTCTACGAATCGAAGGTGAATGCGTACGCGTCAAGCGGAGTTGCCGACGGCAGAGGCGGATTTGGGTACCTGCTGTATATCAAGCCGGATGAGTACGACAGGGCAGTGAACGCGCTGGGCGTTTGACGATGGTTTGGACCGGACCGGATGGAGAAACCGCTTGCTGGTCTGCCGTCGGCCGAATTCCATCATGAGGCTGGAGTTCCTGAATGAGGTTACGCCCGCAAGGGAAGGGAGAGGGAGTCAGGTGCGGGCGTGGGAGGAGTCTACATGTTCGATCGGTATATGGAATTCAAGCTCGGGGGAGGAGGTTCTCCTCTCTTGCCTATTTGAAAAAGATCTCGATATCAACAATGAACCAATCCGACTCGATCTTTGTGAGGGTGAACTTCACCTCCTGACCGTGTCGGGACACTCTCGTGATGACAGTCGCACGTTGCGGATTGCCTGATCCAAATCGCTCACTCACATACGAAAACGAGTTCCCACCCCACATCTGCACGAGATTTCCAAACGAAAGCTGGACCTGCTCATAACTTGACGTCTTCAGCGGGCCCGAACCATCCGTCTCCGCCATGAGGCGGCAGAGTCCCACCAAATCATTCCGGTCCACGAGCCGCTTGAATTCTTCGACCGTCCGCATCGGCGTGTCTCCGGCGTACAGAATGTTGCCCACGCTTGCCGCGATAAGGAAGAGCCAAATCAAAGCGAGTCGGCCTACCCATCGGCAACATTCGTACTTGTATTGAAGAGGTAGAGCATTCATGAGGATCACCATGTATAATATTCTATTCATACCACGAAAGAACTTCGTAGGTCCCAGTCGACGGATAGAGGGGAGGCGATGAGAACATCAATCGTTCATCGTAACGGTAGTTTTTCTGGAATCCTGAGACAATTCTTCCGCCACTAAATGTACCCACCGGCCCGCGTTGATATTGTTGGATGCCGCCAAGCACTGTCAGCGTGCCTGCCACCGGACGCCTGTTGTACTCATCGGCCTTGAATCCGCCCGATCGACAGAGCATCGACGCATGAACGGTCACGCCGTTGGCCGGATTGTTGTTATTCGCGTTGTCCGTGATAATGACATCGTTATCGCACACGATTCCCAGCATGTCTTCCGAGCCGGGATCGGTCATCGGATTCCGGTTATAGGTCACGCTGGAATCAATCCACACATTTCCTTTCGCCACTCCTGAACTTCCGGTTGCTACGACGGTCAGCCTGCCGTTGAGCCTTCCCTTTAGCCGAAGGTTGGCATTCTCCGCCATCAGGACCCCGTTGGGGGCAAGATCTCTAATCGGCATTGTGTATGCGGGGACGGACGTCCAGGATCCGATGCGATAGGTCGCCGTGCCGTCCGCGTTCAATTGGAGGCAAATATCCTCGTTGTTGAAGTGGCGACCGCCCGTTCGTGCCAACTCTTTCAGCGCGTTGAAATCGCGCGGGAGATTCAGATTCACGCCGCTCTGGTAGCCGCCGATGAAGATCGGGTTCGAATCCCTCGTGCCGAGGTGGATCCCATTTTTCGACGACGCTTTGCCGATGAACACCGGATTGCCGGATACGTTGATACGCTGTTGTGTATGGAACGGCCCCCAAACCGTATCACCGGTAATCCACCAGATGTTGCCTTCGATATCACTGAAGTATGCGAACCTCGAAAAGTTGGAGAGCCCTAAGATGAGAATCGTCGTATCCTTCACTTCATTGTAGGTGGAAGTAACGAACACGCGCAGCATACCGGGTCCCGGTACCGTCACTGAGGCGCTGAATCTTCCACCGCTAAACCCGACATTGCTGAAACCGTCACGCCACTCGGGATTGAATGTGAGGGCGCTCGCCGCCATGTTTGCTGCGCTCGATGCAATATGACGGGCCATACTCCGATTGTAATACGACGTGTAGTTCTCGTATGACTTAGTGGCAACTTTGGACACGTTGAATCCCATGACCGCAAAGAGGACATTGAAACCAATCACCATGAGAATGGACATGCGTCCCATTGGTCACCTCGAGTTAGCGATTCCGCAAATTCTTTGTCGCCAGTCTGACCTGCTTCCAGTAGACTTCGTACTGCGACGGATCGTTCGAGTATTCCTGTTTGTATGGCTCAGGACTTTCCACTGCGATTGAAATATGCAGGTAGTAGACTCTCCTCGGATCAGACACGGGAGTCGGAAGCTCGACATTCAGCGCATCAAAATAGCGAAAGGCCATCTGCGTAACTCCCAGGTTCATCTTCAGCGGTGGCTCCATATTGACTCGCCGGTAGATAAAGCGATCACGCGGGTTGACGGTCTCGAGAAGTTCGGACACCGGGCCAGTGTAGTACGTTACACTATCGAGTTCGCCGTCGTGATTCAAATCCGTGTAGAAACGGATACTGGTGGAATCTGCCAACCGGATTGAGCGGGTCGGATCGGCCGTCTTTCTCCAGTCGCTGCAATAGCCGATTCTCCGAAAATCTGTCTCAAGAATCTGCACGAGGGCCGTCATGTTTTCCTGGAGAATGTAGCTCCCATGGTAGATTGCCGTTGTCTCGTTTGCACTCGCGTTCAGTCTCAGCCCCATGAGGAGGAGCATTCCGCCGACGATCAATGATCCGAGGATATCCAGTATCGTACTCGATCCCATGGCTCACCTGAAGTTGAAATAGCTGAAGACGTAAGACATGCTCACCGTATCGGCCATGGCGCCACTTGTCACGGAGATCTTGAGGTGCTTATGAAAGGTCTTGGTCGTTACGGGAGTATTGGGGGCGGAGGGATTGACGTAGAACACCTGCGCGCGGAGCCTGAACACATCCACGCCAGGGACAGTCACCGTGAGGTTTAGATTGTTGTAGTCGTCAAAATCATCAAATGCTGTTGTGGAGACGGGAGATGTCACCTCGTCGGCATCGGGTCCAAGGCCTGACGCGCTCGTCAGCGCCGTCGTGGTCAAGAGGTTGTCATTGATCGTCGCTTCATCGAAGTAATTGCCCGAGGCCTCTTCGATGATCGATGTCGCCAACGAGACGGCGTACAGCCCGATTTCAGACTGTCGAAGGATCATCCCATGGTTGCTGTAGTTCCGATTCACGGAGATCACCGTCGTTCCCAGCAGGAGAAGGGCAGCGATGGTGAGCAGGGTTTGTCCGGTATTCATTGTCTTCTCGGGTTACCAGTGTTTGATTTTTCTACAACATCCATACCACGATCGAGACTATGGGATTTCAGTGGGAAATCTGTCAATGATTGTTCAAAACGAATGAGAGGAAAAGACCCACCGTGAGGGATCCTCCCATGAGGAGCGTGTCCTAGTGTTCCTCCGGTTTGAGATCATATTGTTTGATCTTGTCAAAGAGAACCCTGCGATCGATCTCAAGCAACTTGGCCGCCCGGGTTTTGTTCCAACGGGCCTTGGTGAGCGCCTGGAGGATCACATCTTTCTCGACGTTCGCAAGAATAGACCGCAGTGAAAGGGGCGAGTGCGTTGAGGTATCGATCTTCTTCCATTGTGACTCTCCTGCATGAAGCGCGGGGAGCGACAGGTGCTCTGAGGAGATAAACTTGTCGCCGGCGAGTACGACCGCACGTTCGATGACGTTTTCCAGCTCCCGCACGTTTCCAGGCCATTCGTACTGACGGAGTATCTCCATCGCAGCGTGTGTCAGTGTGAAATCTCTTTTCCGCCCAAACTTCTTGAGGAAATGAGTGACGAGGTGAGGAATATCTTCGAGCCGTTCCCTCAGCGGCGGGATCACCAAATGCACAACCTGCAGCCGGTAGTATAGATCCTTGCGGAATCGACCGAGCCGGGTCTCCTCGCGCAAGTTTCGGTTTGTGGCGGCAACGATTCGGACATCGACTTTGAGCAGCTCTTTTCCACCGACGCGTTGAAATTCGCCTTGTTCAAGGATTCTCAACAACTTCGACTGCAGTTTTGGACTCATCTCCCCCACTTCGTCAAGAAAGAGTGTTCCCCCGTCGGCAACTTCAAAGTGACCCTTACGCTGAGCATGGGCATCGGTGAACGCGCCCCGTTCGTGACCGAAGAGCTCGCTTTCGAGCAGTCCTTCCGGAATCGCGGCGCAATTCACTTTGACATAGGGGGCTTCCCGACGGGTAGAGTGATACCAAATTGCGTTGGCAACCAGCTCTTTGCCCGTCCCCGTCTCTCCCTCGATCAGAACGGTCGCCTTCGATGGAGCGACCTTTCCAATCATCTTGAAGATTTTCTGCATAGACGTCGCATGACTCACAAACTGATCCGGCTGGAAATCGCCCGCTTCGACCTCGGCAAGTCGTTTTCGCAGAACTCGCACCTCTGCAGAGAGTTTCTGATATTCGAGTGCCCGGTGAATAGTCGCCAAAAGCTCATCGACATCGAACGGTTTTGTCACATAATCGAACGCACCTATCTTCATCGCTTCGATCGCGCGTTCACTGGTTCCAAAGGCCGTAAACATGATCACCGGAAGATGCGGTTGAAGCTTCTTGAGATGGCGGAGCACCGTCAGGCCATCCATCTTCGGCATGCGGATGTCGAGGAGGACGACGTCATAGAGTCGTTTCTTGGCCATCTCGAGGGCCGCAACTCCGTCGGCCGCCTCTTCCACGGCGAAGGATTCGGCGATGAGAAGATCACGAATATTCGTCCGTGTTGCCTTCTCGTCATCGACGACGAGCGCTTTGTATTGCTGGTTTGGTCTCTTCATCCTCTCCCGGATTTGGCGTGACCGTTTTGGGGCAACACCACGTCAAATCGAGCCCCTTTCTCTTGGCTGACGATATGTTCGATGAATCCGTCATGTGCGCGGGCAATTTCGTAGGCAGTGGAAAGTCCCAAGACTGTTCCGGTCTCTTTGGTCGTAAAAAAGGGATCAAACATTCGCTCAGCCACATCCGATGCGATTCCTTTCCCGGAATCTTCGACACCGATTGTGACAGTTCCTTTCTCCGCGTCGGCGGAAGTGTGGATGCATATCTCTCCCCCGCGGGGAAGAGCATCGATCGCATTGGTAAGGAGATTGATGATTACCTCCCGGAGTTCCAAGCGGTCGACATCTGCCCAGAGGCCCCCGCCGGCAAATTGTCGCGTCACGCGAATTCGGCGCCGCTGCAATCGCTCCTTCAGCGTCCGCAGCGTCGATTCGATCAGCTCATGCAAATCCGTCCGTTGGAGATTGAGCTTACGTTGTTTCGAGAAGTAGAGAAGTTTTTGAACGCTTTTCTCCATCCGATCGAGCTCACTCACGACGAGTTCCATCGATTCTTGCGAGAGAGCCTGTTTTTTGTTTCTCGAGCGCTGCCAAAGCTGCACGCGCGTCTTGATTGCCGAGAGGGGCGTGCGGATTTCATGCGCGACGCCGGCAACGACCTTGCCCAAAGACGCAAGCTTTTCTTTTTGCTGGACGGTGCGTTGAAGAGTCTCACGGTCTTTCTGTTGGACAAGAATGGTCTCGGCAAGTTCACTGATTGAGTCGGTGATGTCGCGCAGCTCTCCGGGGGCCGGACGCGGTCTCTGCGTCAAATCCTGTTTCATCAACTCCAGTCCTTTCCGGATGGAATCGATCTCGTTCCGAAGATTGATCACAAAGTATGACGCCAGGAGAATCCCAAGAACCGCCATGATCTGGAGAAACGGGATCACGTTGAAGGGAGTCGGACCCGACAACTGATCTTCCAGACTGTCAAATGCCCATGCAACGCCCACCAAGCGGCCGCGAGTGTACACCGGCTTCGTGACGATCACCACATGGGAATTGCCCGATTCATGCTGACTCCACTGCTCTCGCTGTTCCTCCACTGTCGCTCGGACAAGTACGGGGAGGTACCGATTGTACAATTCCATCGATGCCGTCGTATCGCTCGGGAGGCCGGCTGCAAGATATTTCTTCCAGATCGAGTGATAGAATCCTGCCTGCACGTCCGTTGCGTTCGCAAGTTCTTCGCGCGTAATTGTCACGAGCAAGGTCTGCATCTCATCGCGCTCGGCAAGCGACGTATCCTCAAATTGCGACGGGGCAATAAATGTGAGGACCGATCCGTAGCGACGGGCAAGATTCTCGGTTAGGGTTGCCAGCCGGTCTCTGTTGAGCCGGACAATATTCTCCCGAGTCACGTCACCGGCCGAGGTGATATACACCACGGCACTGATGACGCCCAACGCCAGAATCGCAACAGTAATAATAACTTGCGCTCGAAGGGATAGTCTCGCCATAACCGGAAGTCAGCCGATCGAACCGGCCTCTTGCTCCATAATCGGTACGCTCAAGATAAGAAAAAAACGAGTTCCGGCAAGGTGCTGGATCACGCGTCGCCGGAGGAATGATTCTCCATCTCCGCCCCATTGGCACTTGATCTCATCGAAAAGTACGTTGCTGACAGCGATTTCAACGCGACTCAATCACGGCTGGTGACAATACAATCAGCGCCGTGAAATCTTTGAGTCGTAGAAGAATCACACGCCTTTTCACGAATATCGCTTGATGGAAACGAACCGGTTGGGCCGATGGTTGATGTGCTTGGATATCTCCAAAAGATCTCGCAAATTATGCGCCGATGAGACATGAATGGCTGTGGAAAACAATTCCCCCGCCCGGCGGTTTGCTGGTACTACGGATGAATTAAGAGGAGATATTTGAATGAATAGTGGTCAGCAGTTGTCAGGATGTCTGGTGTGCCAGAGAACATCTCACGAAACACCGCTCCTTACGCTCACGTATCAGGGCGGAACGTTTCACATCTGTCCCCAACACCTCCCCATTCTCATTCACGATCCTCATCAGCTGATTGGAAAACTCCCGGGCGCTGAGAAGCTCAGCCCTGCCGATCACAAGGATTGATCGTCGAAACTTCGACAACACCAAGACTTCCCATCATATGAGCACAACAACGACGCCAGTAGTTGTCGACTCTCAGGCAAGCACAGAGATCTTCATCGAGGCGGTGCGCGCGAATGATGTTGAAAAGGTCAGGCAGATGCTTGCCGCCGATCCGGCGTTGGCCAACGTCCGAAGCGAATCCGGCGACTCGGCGATTCTGCTATCACTGTACCACGGCTGTCATGCGATCGCAAACGAGCTCCTTGCCACCGGTGCCAGACTTTCGGTCTTTGAGGCTGCGGCAATCGGAAATCTCGATCGTGTCAAGGAACATCTCTCGATCGACCCGCGGTTGCTCAACGCGGTTTCTCATGATGGATGGACGGCGGTGCATCTTTCGGCGTTCTTCGGCCAGACAGAAGTCGTTCAATACCTTGCGACCATCGGTGCGGACCTGCATGCGATATCGAAGAATGGATTTGGCGCAATGCCACTCCACTCTGCCGTCACGGGAAAAAGACTCGAGGTCGCGCAGTTTCTTCTTGAACAGGGCGTCGACGTCAATGCGCGGCAAACAACCCTCGGATACACTCCTCTCCACTACGCCGCCGTCAGCGGAATGCAATCGGCGGCAAAGAAGCTCATTGAGTTCGGAGCGGAAGTCCATCTCAAGTCGGTTGACGGCAAAACGCCGCTTGACCTCGCGACAGAGAAGAATCACGCGGAGGTAATCCAAATTCTTGAGCCCCTTGTGGGATCCGAACGGAAGTCATGAGCCGATCAGACGATCGTGTGTCGACTCCTAGACGGCTCTTCCCGCTGCGGAACCTGATGCCCACGCCCACTGGAAGTTGAATCCCCCCAACCATCCTGTCACATCCACCACTTCGCCGACAAAATAGAGCCCGCTGACCTTCTTTGACTCCATCGTCCTCGAAGAGAGCTCGTCTGTATCCACTCCCCCAACCGTCACCTCAGCTTTTGCGAAACCCTCTGTCCCCGCGGGAATGATTTCCCATTGATGAAGACGTCGCGCGATATTCCCAAGCTCCGTCATGGTGTACTGTGTTATCGGCTTTGAGCCTCCCTGCAGTTCGACCCACGCCCTTGCAAATCGTTCGGGCAAAAACGCGCCAAGCAGAGTATGCATCCCGCTTCGCCGCGTCCGGGCATCTTTCAGCACGTCAAGGATGTTCCTGGTTGGGAGGAGGTCGATGTGCATCGGCTCTCCCGCAACCCAGTATGAAGATATCTGGAGAATGGCGGGTCCACTCAACCCGCGATGGGTGAAGAGCAGATCATCCTGAAACTCGATTCGGCCAGTTCGGACGCGGGCTTCGAAAGAGACCCCGGAGAGTTGCCGGCAGAATCGAAGGAGAGACCCCCGAACGGTGAGCGGCACAAGTCCCGGACGTGGTGTCACAATATTGAGTCCAAAGCGCCGTGCCAGCCGATACCCGAAGTCCGTCGCACCGAGCTTCGGCACCGACAATCCCCCCGTCGCCACGACGACTGCCGATGATGTGTATTCCTGGTTCCGAGTCAGAACGGCAAATCGCTTGCCCGGCTGGATTTCCCTCACGCCCGCGTTCAGCAAGATCCTCACGCCTCCGGCCTGACACTCATCGACCAGCATTTTGATGACGGCAGGTGCGCGTTCGTTGCAGAACAATTGACCCGGTTTTTTCTCATGATATCCGAGACGATGTTTGTCCAGAAGGGCGATGATTTCGTTCGGGGGATACCGAGAAAGCGCGGATTTCGCAAAGTGGGGATTCGTCGAGATAAAATGATCTGCCTCGACCGTACGATTCGTGAAATTGCATCGGCCTCCTCCGGAGATACGAATTTTCGCGCCGACCCGATCGTTCCGTTCGAGCAGGAGAACCGATCGTCCGCGTCTTCCCGCCTCGAGGGCACACATGAGGCCGGCCGCTCCGGCCCCAATGATGATCACATCATACTCGGACACGGATTTTCACTCTCGCTGATCTCGAAACGCGTGATTCTGGTTTCAGGAATTCCTATCTTCTACTGCACCTATTGAGAACGACACGATGAAACAGAAGCGACACCAACGACCGGAGTCCGGCAAACCACGGAATACAAACAAGACCTCCCCGTGGATTGGGGGCGCGGTGATTCTTCTTGCCGCGATTGTCGTCGCCGTATTCGTCATCCCCTCGTCGAACCAGCCGATTCAACAACGTCCTTCTCCGAATCCCGTCCGGACGGAATTTGAGTTCAGGAGGGAGGGGGAAGTCACATTCATCTCGGCGAGCAATACCTTTATCACCACAATCGACGTCGAGATCGCTGACAACGTCGATCGGCGCACACTGGGACTCATGTACCGCGAACGGCTTGAACCCAATCAGGGGATGTTCTTCATCTTCCGATCGGACGAAATGCTCTCATTCTGGATGAAGAACACGAAGATTCCCCTCGACATGATCTTCGCGAACTCGCGCAATCAGATTGTGACAATCCACAAAAACACAATCCCCGGATCAGAACAGGGATACGAATCGACCGAACCGGGGAAATATGTGATCGAAGTAAATGCTGGTTTCACGAGCAAGCACGGCATTCGCGTGGGAGACAAAATCGAGTGGAGGCGACTGTAGCGCGCCCACCTACGCCTTGTTCCATGATTGGATGCCGTCACGAGAAATCATCTCGTGAATCAATGCGGGTTTGATCACTCGCGTCTCCCTAATCGCGAATGCACTGTGAATGCGCGTCTGCGCAGACTCGACCGCATCGTCGCGGTCTGTAAACGCCCGGACGATGATTTCTCCAGCCCCCACGGAATCACCGATCTTTTTTTCCAGGATCATTCCCGCTTTGGGATCGATCCGGTCATCGACGCGTTGGCGTCCGGCTCCCAGGGCAATCCCTGTCATGCCCAGCTCGAGCGAATCGATCGCGGTCACATATCCGCTCGTCGTCGCTCTCACCTCAAATGGACATCGGGCCTTCGGATAGGAGTCGAGTTGTTCAATGACACGTCGATCCCCTCCCTGAATCGTCACCATCTGTTTGAATTTCTCCAGCGCGCGTCCCGACGAAACGGCCTCCCGACTTTGCTCGATCCCCTCCTCGAGAGAAGCGGCCTTCTTGCCCAGCATGATCATCGCCCCGGAGAGAACGTGCGTGACCTCCATCAGATCGGTTGATCCGTCGTTCACCCCCTTGAGGGCGGCGAGACATTCGACCGATTCGACCACTTCCAGCCAGTTTCCAATCGCAGTTCCAAGCGGCTGATTCATGTCGGTCAGAAATCCGATCGTCTCCTTCCCAAAATCGTTGCCGATAGCCACAAGAGTTTTCCCGAGCTCCCGCGCGTCAGTGTACTTCTGCATGAACGCACCGCGACCGGTTTTGATGTCAAGGACAAGCGCATCGATCCCTTCCGCAAGTTTCTTGCTCATGATACTGCCGGCGATGAGCGGAATGCATTCGACGGTTGCCGTGACGTCTCGCAGGGCATACATTTTTTTGTCTGCCGGCACAATCTCGTTGGTTTGACCGATCATCACCACGCCGACTTTCTTGATCACGTCGCGGTACTCTTCAATAGACAACGAGGTTCGAAATCCTGGTATCGATTCAAGCTTGTCCAACGTGCCTCCGGTATGGCCGAGTCCTCGCCCCGAGATCATCGGCACCGGGATACCACACGATGCCACGATGGGCGCGAGAATCAGCGAGACTTTGTCTCCCACCCCGCCCGTCGAATGTTTGTCGACTTTCAGCCCCGGAATATCGGAGAGATCGATCGTCCGACCCGAATAGAGCATCAAGCGTGTCAGGGTGATCGTTTCTTGAGGCGTCATCCCACGGAAGTAACACGCCATGAGAAACGCCGACATTTGATAGTCGGGGACCTCTCCTGACACGTACGCACCGATAAGGTACTCCAATTCCTTCGCGTCGAGCTCCTTCCCGTTTCTTTTTTTCCGTATCAGCTCAGCAGCATTCATATCTTCCAGTCGATAGAGTGATGATCATAGTGAAAGACAGCCTGAAGGACAGGCGACGCCGGCTAGATCTCTTGTGTGGCAGACGCTAGGTGAACGATGTCGTTGCTCTCGAGAATTTGTTTCCGGCAACCCACGCGTGCCGCACGAATCATGGCCACGCCAAGCTGTTCAAGTGTGCACACGTAGTGCGGGAACAAAGCCTTCCAGAGAGGAAACAGGGGCCCGACGATCTAGTAGATCGTGTACGTGTTTTTCAATCCCTTTGTCGGCTGAATGTACCCAGGCCTGAACATGTAGGCCGCTTTGAATCCAAGATTCAACAGTCGATTCTCAGTCTCCCCTTTGACTCTCGCCCACATCAATCTCCCCTTTTCAGTGCTGTCCGTGCCTGCACCTGAGACGTAGCAGAACGTCATGTGAGGATTCAGAGGCAACAACGTGCGGGCCGCCGCCATCGTGAGATCAACCGTGACCCTTCGGTACTCAGCTTCCCTCCGGCCAAGCGCCGATATCCCAAGGCAGAAAAAACACGCATGATATTCCTTGAGCCGGTCTGCGAGAGACTTGAGATCGGAGAAATCCCCGTGCACGATTTCCTTGAGCTTCTCGTGGATAACGCCACATGAACGTCTGCCGATGACGAGCACGGATTCGGTTTCTGGATGCTTGAGCCATTCGTGAAGAACTCCCTCGCCAACCATTCCCGTGGCGCCAAAAAGAATCGCTCGTATCTTCATCGAACACTCACTCCTCGTTGTTTGCCGGAGAATCCCTTGCCGGCGAACCGGGGGTTACACGGTCCGGAGGCCGCGATGGTGTTCCGGGAGTTCGACAATCGGGGATTACCTCGCTCCAGTGGACTGGGGGGCCGAATCGAGATGCAGCTTCAGCATGAAGATGCCGCAAATGGTCTTGCTGTCGACAATTTCACCGCGCCTGATCATTTCGATTGCATCGGCCAGAGGAATCCAACCGTATGTGAGAGAGAGTTCCCCTTCCTCAAGTTGTTGTCCCTTGCCCGTGCTTTCCAGCGTCTCGGCGAGGAAGATATGGAGGCGTTCGCTGCAGAATCCGGGAGATGTATAAAACGAGAGGAGGTGATGGAGCGATTGCGCGCGATACCCCGTTTCCTCTTCAAGTTCCCGAGCGGCGCATTCCCCGGGGTCTTCTCCCGGCGAGAGTCTTCCGGCAGGGAGTTCGTAGAGAAATTCCTTCATCGGGTATCGGTACTGGCGCACGAGAAGGATTTCGTCGTGCTCGCTCAGAGCGACGACGACAGCTCCCCCGGGGTGTTCAGCCACCTCACGAATCGCCCGATTTCCCGACGGGTATTCGATCTCGTCGACGACCAGATCAAATACTTTACCGGCGTACCGTTTTTCGCTTTTGACGAGTTTGAGTGATTCCATTGCGTTGTTCGCGAACGTAGAGAACGCGCTGCGGGAAGGGGATCTCGACCCCATCGGCTCTGAATGCGTTATAGATTTGTTCGCGGAGCATCGTTTCGGTCAGGAACTTCTTTCGGAAATCATCCGTCCTCGCGACGAGGCGCAGATTGACAGACGATTCGGCGAGATCGATGACGAACACTTCCGGAATGGGATCTTTGAGCACATTCGGGTGATTCCGCGCTGCGTCGAGCATGATATACCGAGCCTTGTCGATTTCGGTTCCATATGCCACGCCGACCTCAACAATGACCCGAATGATCTCTTCCGGGTACGAATAGTTGACAATTTTGCTCTTGATCAGTTCCGCGTTCGGGTGAACAATCACGTTGTTGTCGAAGTCGAGGATCTTCGTGCTCCGGATACCGATTTCGGAGACATCGCCTATCTCTCCGGAGGGCAACTTGATGCGATCTCCCACCCGGAACGGCCGATCCATCATGATCACAAATCCGGCAATCATGTTTGCGAGGGTATCCTGCGCAGCCAACGCGATCGCCAGCGAACCGACACCGAGTGAGACGACGAGACTGCTGACATCCTGACCGAAATGATTGAGGACAATAATCACAGCGATCAGGATGATGGCAATATTCAGCACACGATTGATGAGAGGAAGCAGCGCTTCATTGATCCTCGTGTTGATCCGTTTTGCGTGATTCTCGATCGCGTATTTTACCGACGAGTCCGCAATTCGAATCACGATTCCCGTGACTACAATCACGAACACAACGAAGACAATTCCGTTGAAGTAGCTCAGGAATTTGAGCGCCATCGTGTTCTCCGGAGGAATCGCTTTGGTGATTTCCTCCGCGGAAAGGTAGAACGCGAGAACCAATGCAAACCACTTCACATTCTGCACAAGAATGTCGACGATCATATCATCCAGATCGCTCTTTGTCTTGGCGATCAGCCTTCGACCGATCGTGTTGAGAAAGCGTTTGAAGATCCAGCCGAACGCCGTCACAACAAGGAACAGGATGACGGCGACCACGACGTGGTAGAGCAATTCGTCCCCGATGAATTCTCGAAGCCTGTTGAAGTCCATTCACACTCCCTTTGGTGCGTTAGAAATCCCCGCGGCTCCCCGGTTTGGTGATCGGCGTGCGTGATTTGCAGAGCGGGCACATGTCGGGCTGATATGTCACAACATCGAGCGCGAGAACGGCATACTGGGTGGTCTCGAATTTCACCTTCCCGTTGCTTCGGTCAACGATGAATCCAACTCCTGCGGGAACTGCCCCGGCCTGCTTCACGAGCGCGAGGACCTCAAACACCGAACCCCCTGTCGTCACAACATCTTCCACCACAAGTGCCCGTTCATTCTTCGTGAGATCAAAACCGCGTCGGAGCGACATCACGCCGTCTTTGCGCTCGCCGAAGATCGTCCGCTTGCCGAGCTGACGTCCGACCTCCGTTCCCACGACGATCCCTCCCAATGCGGGAGAAACGACGACGTCAATGGATTCATGAACGAAGCGCTCTGCGATCATTCCAGCCAAGAGCGTCAGGTGCTCAGGATATTGGAGCACTTTCGCACACTGGAAGTAGTGAGGACTGTGCAGCCCCGAGGTCAGTTGAAAATGCCCCTCCAGCAGTGCATTAGTCGATCGAAACAGCTCGAGAAGGTCACTCTGTGTTTTCGTCATACGCAGGGGGAAACATACCAAGAAGTCTCACCATGTGCAACGGAGGAATCTTGGACAAGGAAGGCGCGCAGGGGGGGAACGGAGGCCGTCAGAATTTTTCCGGCCGCACAACCTCGACCTCATGGACAAAGACAATCATTGCGTAGTCCTCATAGTACGTCTGCGCCATGTATTCGATGATCGTCTCTGCGATCGTGTTGTCGCACACAACTTCGACGCGGATGTTTCTGCTCTGTTCCCAATCGGAGCTCCGCATTCCGCGTTCCCCCTGACCGCTTGCCTCGGTGATGGTGTATCCGTGAGCTCCCAATCGAAGAACATCTTTCGCGATCTTCTTCTCGAGAATAGACTCGGTGACGATGGTGACAAGCTTTTTCTTCTCCATGAGCGATCGATCTATCCTCCCATCGAATACAGGATTGCTCCCATCCAGTGGTAAAGCGGAATACCAAACAGGAGGTTGAATGGAAATGTGATTCCCAACGATGCCGTGAGATACAACGTAGGATTTGCCTGAGGCACAGCGATGCGCATCGCCGCTGGGGCGGCGATATAGGAGGCGCTCGCCGAGAGCGTCGCAAGGACGACCGATCCTCCAAGCGAAAGCCCTGCAAGATAGCCGAAGAGCGTTCCGATGACGGCTGATACGATCGGCATCAGAATACCAAAACCGATCAGGAAGAGTCCGACGCGCCTGAGATCCGAGATCCGTCGGGCGGCAACGAGTCCCATTTCGAGCAGGAAGAACGCGAGGGCTGCCTTGAAGAGATCAAAGAAGAGGGGAGCAACGGGTTCGATGCGCTCCGGACCGGCCGCCCATCCGACAAGCAAACCCGCAATCAGCAAATAGATGCTCTTGCCCAGGAATACTTCGTGAAAGAGCAGACCGTAGTCGATGGTGTGTTTGCGTGTTTTCATCCGTGCGATGAGGATCCCCATCGCGATCGCTGGAATCTCCAGCACAACCAGGAGCACCGTGACATACTCCTCATACGCGACCAAGAGTCGTTCCAGATAGGTCTGCACCACCGCGAAGGTCACTGCACTCACCGAGCCGTAGTGCGCGGCAATGGCCGCCGAATCGGCCTCGTTGAATTTCCCAAGCTTTCGCAGAATGGGATACGCGATCAGCGGGATCGACAGTCCCAGGAGAACAGTCACGCCAACGGGAAGAAGGATAAGGGCGATATTCGTTTTCGCAAGCTGCACTCCCCCTTTCAGCCCGATGGCCATGAGCAGAAAGATACTGATCACTTCGTAGATCGCTTCGGGCAGGCGCAGATCCGATTTGAGCAGACCCGCGAGAAGTCCCATCGCGAAAAAGAGAATCACCGGATCGAGAAGGTTTTCAATCATCGGAATTGGCAAATCGTCGCGTTTCGTTTATGATGCGTATTCGATGCGGATGGACTATTCATCATCGAGTTGATCCAGCGCATCCTGCATTTCGCTGGCGGCGTGGAAACCACCAACGTCACGGTGTTCCAACGGATATCGATATCGGGATGGAGATCTATTCGTTCTGCCAAAAGTGGGATGTTTTTTTCTCATCGCTTAGCAACTGTCGTTCCATCATTACTCCTCTCCGCCGCACACCATCCCCCGATCATCCTACAGCACGAGTCTAGTCGGATGACGGATCTTGTCGTATTCGCTTCTCAGAATGATGTGTTTCGAATCGATCGCACGGTCGATCGCCAGAATCCCATCGAGATGGTCGATCTCGTGTTGGAGGAGCTCGGAGAATGCCGCGCTCGCCTTGATCGACCGACGTTTTCCCGATTCATCGGTGAACCTCACTTCAACCGAGTAATTCCTCTCCAGTTTCACGAGAATGTCGGGAAAGGAAAAGCAATCGTCCCAGAGCATGAATTTCCTTCTGCTCTTTTTTGTAATGGTTGGATTGATCAGTGCGCCGCGGTATTCACAATCGATGTATATGATTCGAATCGGAGAGCCGATTTGCGGCGCGGCGATCCCTCGGCCGAATCCGTGAGTTTTGCGAAATCGATCGAGCGTGTCGTGAAGATCTCCGATAACATTCCGGATCTCGGTTGAACGGAGATTTCGCACCGGTGCGCAGATGTTGCGCAGCGTTGGATTTCCGAGCAGTAGAATTTCGCGGGCAGACATGACAGCACGCGCTCCGATGTGATTGCTAGTGCCGTTCCAACAAAGCAATCTTGTGTCCTATCATCGAGCATCAAGTTGGAACGAGCACTAGTGCTCGCTCCCATTAACCGATCCCGCATCAAAACACAATATTTATTCTTGGGAGCGGCACTAGTGGACTGTTACGATGATTGTGTGACATTGGCATAATGCCGGGCCATGGTTTCTCGTGCCCGGTTCGTGGTAAAGCGCCACGAGATGGTGGTTCGATGACGGTTACGCTGTTGCTCCCATGAGCGAAC